>DASZZZ010000078.1:0-14655 GCA_036260375.1 Actinomycetota bacterium | reverse complement strand
TCGTCTTCTGCAGGTTCAGGAACGCGTAGGCGGCGCTCCCCGCGGCTAACAACAGCACGATCGCAAGCGCCAGCGCCCAGTGCCACCACCGGACGCGACCACGCGCTTTGGGGTGCGCGTCCTCAGGCACGGGAGGCGGAGCGAAAGGATCTTCGTCGCGCCGGAAGAGCTTCACCCACCGATTATCGGGTGGCGGAAAGGAGCTTCAGGCGCGACCGGGCACTCCCGGGTCGGTCATCGGGCGGGCGTCGAGCACCTCGTTGAGCTGGTCCTCGGGAAGGATGCCTTGATCGAGGGCGAGCTCCCGGATCGTCTTGCGCTCTTCGTACGCTTGTTTCGCCAACTTCGCCGCCGCCTCGTATCCGATGTAGTCGGTGAGCGCGGTGCACAGCATCAGCGACTGCTCGACGAGGTGCCTGCACCGCTCCTCGTCTGCCCGCAACCCGTCGACCAACCGCTCGGTGAAGGCGTTCAAGCCGTTGGTGAAGATCGTCATGCCGAACAGCAAGTTGAAAGCGAACGACGGCCAGAAGACATTGAGGTCGAGCTGCCCGTTGTGCGCCGCCAGTGAGCAGACCTCGTCGAAACCGATGACCTGGAAACAGACCTGGTTCATCATCTCGGCCATCGACGGGTTGACCTTGCCGGGCATGATCGACGACCCGGGCTGCACCGGCGGGAGCACGATCTCGGCGATCGCGGTGCGGGGGCCGGACGCTAGCAGCCGGATGTCCGAGGCGATGCGAGAGATCTCGACGGCCGCGTTGCGCAGAGCGCTCGACAGGTGCGCCATGTCCGCGCCCGACTGCGTCAGCCGGAAGAAGTTGTCGCCGCGGCGGACGTCGAAGCCGGTGATGTCGCGCAGGTGCGCGACGACGCGGTCGATGTACTCCGGCTCCGCGTTGATCCCCGTGCCCGCCGCCGTCGCGCCGATGTTGAGCTCGAGCAGCGACTCGCCGGCCGAGCGCACACGCCCGCGGGCGACGTCGATCGCGGCCGCGTAGCCCGAGAACTCCTGCCCGAGACGGATGGGAACCGCGTCCTGGAGATGCGTGCGGGCCGACTTGACGACCCCGTCGAACTCGCGCGCCTTGGCGTCGAGCGCGTCCCGCAGGCCCTCGAGCGCGTCGAGCACTCCGGGCAGCAGCCGCAGCGCGCCCAGGCGCACCGCGGTGGGGTTGGTGTCGTTCGACGACTGCGCCAGGTTGACGTCGTCGTTGGGGTGGACGCGGCGGTCGGAGCCGCGCGAGCCCCCGAGGATCTCCGACGCTCGGTTGGCGAGGACCTCGTTGGCGTTCATGTTGTGCGACGTGCCGGCCCCCGCCTGCCACGGGTCGACGACGAAGTGCTCGTCGTGCCGCCCGTCGAGGACCTCGTCGGCGGCCGCGACGATCGCCTCGCCGAGGTTCCGGTCGAGCCGGCCGGTGTCCATGTTGGCGAGCGCGGCGGCCTTCTTGATGACGACCATGCCCCACACGTAGTCCGGTTGAGGCGGCAGCCCGGAGATCGGGAAGTTGTCGCGCGCGCGCTGCGTCTGGGCTGCATAGAGGGCGTCGGCGGGGACGCGGACCTCCCCGAGGGTGTCGCGTTCGACCCGGTGCTCGCTCACGTCGGCCTCCTTGCCGTTACGTCGCGGTCGATCACTCGACCATACCCGGGGCGCGCCGGCGGTCCGGGTGGCGGCGCCCAGAGCGGTCGCTAGACGCCGGCGTGCCGGCGCGGCGCGGACGGCGCGCCCGACGGCGCCATCGCGTGCGTGCTCTCCGCGAGGACGAGCGCGGTCACGACGATCCCGACGACCGCGACCGCGATCCGCCACGCGCGCCGCGGCGCGCGCGGCTCGACGACGGCGCCGGGCTCGGGGGCCGGCGGCGCGCCGTAGGAGATCTCCGCCAGCACGAGGCGGGCGTCGTCGAGCTGGAGCCGGCGCACGAGGACGGTGACCGGCGCCCACGGGTTCGACCCACCCGACAGCCACGCCCCCGGCGCCCTGCGGTCCTTGACCGCGAGCGTCTCGATGCCGGCCTCGAGCAGGCGTCCGGCGAGCAGGTGCGCGTCGATGTCGTCGGTGGCGCGCACGAGCTCGACCCAGCCGGACCCGCCGCCCCGGCCCCCGTCGTCGCGCGGAGGCGGCTGGCCGCCGCCCGGCGTGGCGCGCCGCGTGGCGCGCGGCCGCGCCGCGACCGTCACGGCGCGGCTCCGGTCAGCTCCGCGAGCGCGTCGAGGACGCGGTCGACGTCGCCGTCGTCGTGGTAGTGGCAGAAGCCGATGCGGACCGCTCCGCCGGACTCCTCGAGCCCGAGCCGCTCCATCAGCGCGAGGGCGTAGTAGTTGCCGTCCCACACGAAGATCCCGCGGCTGCCGAGCCGCGCCGCGGCCTCGGCCGGGACGACGCCGGGTACGCGCACGGCGAACGTCGGCGTGCGGCGCTCCGGCGCGTCGAGGTCGCGCACTCCGAACAGCTCCACGTCCCCGACGCGCTCCAGCCCCGCGAGGAAGCGGCGCGCGAGCGCGCTCTCGTGACGCTCGATCGCGGCCATGGACGCCTCGATCCGCTGCCGCTGGTCGCCGCCCGCGCCGGCGAGCCCGGCGAGGTAGTCGACGCACGCGACGAGGCCAGCGAGCGCCTCGTGGCTCTTGGTGCCGGTCTCCCAGCTCGACGGCACCGCGTCGCTCGCGGGACGCACCTTGTAGGGCCTCCACTTCTCGAGCAGCGCGCGCGTCCCGTACATGATCCCCATGTGGGGGCCGAAGAACTTGTACGGCGAGCAGAACAGGAAGTCGACGTCGAGCGCGCGCACGTCGAGCAGCCGGTGCGGCGCGTAGTGCACCGCGTCGGCGACGACGACGGCGCCGGCCGCGCGGGCGCGCGCCACCACTTCGTGTGCGCGCGAGATCGTCCCGACCGCGTTGGACGCCAGCGTGAACGCCACCACGCGCGTGCGCTCGCCGATCGCCGCGTCGAGCGACTCGAGGTCGAGGTCGCATTCGGGCGTCGTGACGTCGACCCATCGCACGGTCGCGCCCGAGTCCTCCGCCGCGGCGAGCCACGGCGCGACGTTGGCGTCGTGGTCGAGGCGCGTGACGACGACCTCGTCGCCGTCGCGCAGCTCGCGCGCGATCACGCGCGACAGCGCGAACGCGAGCGTCGTCATGTTGGCGCCGAAGACGATCTCGTCGGGGCCGCAGCCGAGCAGGTCGGCCGCCGCGACGCGCGCCTCGGCGACGATGCGGCCGGTCTCCTCGCTGGTGGCGAAGGCGCCGTCCTCGTTCGCGTTGGAGACCTCGAGGTACTCGACCATCGCCTGGATGACGGGAGCGGGGACCTGCGTGCCGCCGGGGGCGTCGGTGTAGAGCGCGGGACCGCCGCCGACGCGCCTGCGCAGCGCGGGATAGAGGCTCTTGATGTCACCGACGTCGAGCGCGCTCACGGATGCGATCGTAAGGTCCGCGGCCCCCACCGCCGGACGCGCCCCTAGGACCGGAACAAGCGGCGCGCGATGACGACCCGCTGGATCTGGTTCGTGCCCTCGTAGATCTGAGTGATCTTCGCGTCCCGCATGAACCGTTCGACGGGGTACTCCTTGATGTATCCGTAGCCCCCGAGGGCCTGGACGCAGTCGGTCGTCACGCGCATGGCGACGTCGGACGCGTAGCACTTCGCGATCGCCGCCCAGTAGGAGACGTCGGCGGCCCCCTCGTCCACCGCGACCGCAGCGCGGTAGACCGCGAAGCGTGCGGTCTCGATCGCCATCGCCATGTCGGCGAACATGAACTGCATCCCCTGGAACCCGGCGACCGGCGAGCCGAACTGCTCGCGCTCGGAGCAGTACGCGACCGCGGCGTCGAACGCGCCCTGCGCGATGCCCAGCGCCTGCGCCGCGATCGTCGGGCGCGAGAAGTCGAGCGTGCGCAGGGCGATCGGAAAGCCACCGTCGACCTCGCCCACCACGTTGCACGCCGGCACGCGGCAGTCCTCGAGGATCACCTCGCGCGTGGGCGAGCCGCGGATGCCCATCTTGTCCTCCTTGCGCCCGAGCGAGAAGCCCTCCATGTCGCTCGAGACGAGGAACGCGGTGACGTTGCGGCCCTTGCGTCCGTCGGGGTCGGTGATCGCGAAGAACGTGTAGAGGTCCGACGCGCCGGCCCCCGTGATGAAGCGCTTGGTGCCGTTGATCACCCAGTGGTCGCCGTCGCGCACGGCGCGACTGCGCATCGCGGCGGCGTCGGAGCCCGAGCCCGGCTCCGTGAGGCAGTACGACATGCGGTGCTCGCCGTTGGTGATGCCCTCGCACACGAGGCGCTTCTGCTCGTCGGTCCCGGCGAGGAGCACGGGGATCGCGCCGAGCTTGTTCACCGCGGGGATCAGCGACGCGCCCGCCGAGTGTCGCGAGATCTCCTCGACGAGCAGGCACAGCTCGACCGCCCCGCCGCCCGCGCCGCCGTACTCCTCCGGGTACGAGACGCCCGCCAAGCCGGCCTTCACGAGCAGCTCGTCGACGTCCCACGGGTACTCGTCGGCGGCGTCGATCTCGGCCGCGCGCGGCGCGATCTTGTCCTCGGTGAGCTCGCGGACGGAGCGCCGGAACGCCTCCTGCTCCTCGGTGAGCTCGAAGCTCAGGCCCTCCCCCATGGGCTGGAATCCTATCGCAGCGGACCGGGCAGAAGTTGACCGACGGGTCCGGTTTAGTGTTCCCTCGGTCCCGACGACCGGAAGGAGGCAACGTGGGCGGCGAGGTCGACGCGATCCGCGGGGCGATCGTGGCGGGGGAGGGCGCCGAGGTCGGCGCGCTGCCGCTGCCCGAGTCGGTGCGGGCGGCGTTCGTACGCAAGGACGAGCAGGACATGTTCGCCGGCATGGAGCACGACGCCAAAGACCCGCGCAAGTCGCTCCACGTCGACGACGTGCCGCTGCCGCCACTCGGGCCGAACGAGTGCCTCGTAGCGGTCATGGCGTCCGCGATCAACTTCAACACGGTATGGACGTCGATCTTCGAGCCCGTGTCGACGTTCGCGTTCCTCGAGCGCTTCGGACGCGAGAGCGAGCTCGGCGCGCGCCACGACCTCGACTACCACGTCGTCGGGTCCGACGCGGCCGGCGTCGTCCTGCGCACCGGTCCCGGCGTGACGCGGTGGAAGCCGGGCGACGAGGTCACCGTGCACTGCAACTACGTCGACCTCGAGTCGCCCGAGGGCCACGACGACTCCATGATGGACCCGCGCCAGCGCATCTGGGGGTTCGAGTCGAACTTCGGCGGCCTCGCCGAGATCGCGATGGTCAAGGCGAACCAGCTCATGCCCAAGCCTCGCCACATGTCGTGGGAGGAGGCCGCGTGCCTCGGGCTCGTGTCGTCGACCGCCTATCGCATGCTCGTGTCGCGCAACGGCGCCGACATGAAGCAGGGCGACGTCGTGCTGATCTGGGGCGCGACCGGCGGGCTCGGCGGGTTCGCGTGCCAGTACGTCCTCAACGGGGGCGGCGTGCCCGTCGGCGTGGTGTCGTCACCCGACAAGGTCGACATCCTGCACTCGATCGGCGTCGAGCACGTCATCGATCGCAAGGCCGAGGACTACCGGTTCTGGGACGGCGACCGGCCCGACGCGGGCGAGCTCAAGCGGTTCGGCAAGCAGATACGCGCGCTCGCCGGCGAGGATCCCGACATCGTGTTCGAGCACCCGGGCCGCGCCACGTTCGCGGCGAGCGTGTTCGTCGCCAAGCGTGGCGGCGTCGTCGTCACGTGCGCGTCGACGAGCGGCTACGAGCACCTCTACGACAACCGCTACCTGTGGATGCACCTCAAGTCGATCGTCGGGTCGCACTTCGCCAACTACCGCGAGGCGTGGGCCGCGAACCGGCTCGCGTACCTCGGCAAGATCCACCCGATCCTGTCGCAGACCTTCGCGCTCGAGGACACCGGCGAGGCCGCGTACCAGGTCCACCGCAACCTCCACTGCGGCAAGATCGGCATCCGGGTGCTGAGCCCGGAGGACGGCCTCGGCGTCAGCGACCCGGAGCTGCGCGCGCGCCACGTGGACAAGATCGAGGCGTTCCGCAAGCTGGGGGCGTGAGCCGCCGCGCCGGGGGTCTCGGCGAGCGCGACTAGGCGTCCGGCGCTACGACACCATCCCAACGGATCAGCGCGAAATGCGCCAACCAGCTCATTGCGGCCGCATTTGCGACGCCCGTAACGTTGCTCGCGCGGGTGCCGGGCGCCCCGACCGACGGTCGACGGGACCAGCTTCGGCGGCGCGACGCACGCGGTGACGCCGAAGGTGGGGAGGAACCATGGGCCATCGAGACAACGCTCCGCGACGCGCGCGTCGCGATCTCGCCGCCGTGCGACGGCGGACCGCCGTGCTCGTCGCGTCGACCCTGGCGTGCACGTCCATGGCGATCCCGCCGGTGGCGGCGCGACGCGCGCCGTCGGCGGTCGCCGCGCGCGCGGAGATCGAGAGCCTTCAGGTCGCGCAACGTGAAGGTCTTCGCGCGCGGCGACGGGTCGCTCGTCGCGCACGTCTACGCAGGACCCGTGCACGTGCGCTCTCACGACGGGACGTGGACCGACGCCGGCGCACGCCGCCCGGCTGGGCCCATGACGCGCGGGACCGATTTCGCCGCAGCCCGCGACTGCTTCATCGCGAGCGGCTCTCTATCGGACACGACGCAATGCGCAAGCACCGCGATCAAGACGGGCTACGACGCCGGCAAGGTGCGTCGCGCGCTGGTGCGCTTCCCGCTGGAGCAGCTTCCCGCGCACATGAAGGTCTACGACGCCACCATGAAGCTCCACCTCGACGGTGCGACGTCGACCGCCTCGGCGGCGATCGACGTGCACCGCGTGACCGCGGGGTGGGGTGATGGAGCGACATGGCAACGTCGCACCTGGAACGACCAAGAGACGTGGTCGAGCTCGGGCGGAGACTTCGGCTCGAAGGTGTGGGCGTCGCGAGCGCTGTCCGGCAAGACGCCCGGCTACAAGGACTGGAACGTCACGGCGCTCGTCCAGCAATGGCACAGCGGCCGGTGGACGAACAACGGCCTTCTCGTCAAGCAACAGACGGAGACCGTCGAGAACGTCCTGACGTTCGCATCGACCGAGGCGCACTACGCGCGCTGGCCGAAGCTCGTCATCGAGTACGGCGGCGCGCAGCTCGAGGTGCAGTCGTGGGACGCGAACCAGAGCACGGGGGCCGCGGCGTACGGGTACTCGCTCTCCGCATCGGGTCTCGCGTCGCAGGCATCCCCGACCGAGGAGGATCCGTCGCCCAGCAACGGCCCCTGTCACGGGTCGTTCGAGTGCAGGTGGTCCGTGGACGCGCGCTACCGCAACGGCTCGGTCGAACGCGCGATGCCGGCTCCCGAGCCGTCGACCGGCACGCTGCCGCCCGGCACTAGCTCCTTCTCGAAGTCGTTCGAGGGTGTGACGTCCGAGGAAATCACCGATCTCCGCCTACGCGTCGAACCCATCGGCGACTACGCGTCGCTCAACGACAGGTACGACACGGGATGGGTGCGCGTGTCGGCACCCTACGTGTCCGGGGCGGTGTCAGTCGGCGTCGACTCGTGGAAGCGGGATGCGAGCGGCACGGTGTCGTACGCGCTCACCGTCGAAGGATCCGGTGCGGGTCAGGTCGGAGGACCCTGTCACGACACCGGCTGTACGTGGGATGTCGCAGCGTACTTCGACGACGGCACGAGCAAGGACTATCGGATGTCGCTGGGCGGCGGCTCGCTACCGGCGGGGACGTGGTCGTTCAACGTGCCGGTCGCCGCGGCCGACGTCGCCGCGCCGCCGATCACCCACGTGCAGGCACGACTCTCGTGTGGCACCGGTTGCCTCGGCTCCCGAGAGTCGTACACCGGCGACTACGTCCGCGTCAGCGACTACATGGTGGACGACGTAGATCTCGACTCGTACGCCACGATGCTGGGGCCGGCACTCGCCGCCCAGGGGCACCACTTCTGCGATCCCCTGCTGTTCAGCATCGTGAACACCAACGGCAATAGCCTGCCCGACGCCTTCGAGGCGTGCACAACGCTGGTTCTGGAGGCCGCCACGATCGCGGTCATCGTCAAGAATCTCCTGGATGTCGGCGGAGTGAACCCGCTCGATCTCCTGATTCATGAGTGGACGCTCGGCGGCGCGGAGCACTCCCCGGCGGACTATCACAGCGACGTCGAGGCCGCGATGGCAGACACGACGCACGCGCTGTGGACGGAGGGGTTCCCGCCGGATCCGAACTGCCTCGACCCCGACGACGCCGCCGCCATCATCGAGTCGTTGCCGGCGCAGGACCATCACATCATGACGAACAAGGGCGAGCCCGTCGCCGGCTCTTGGCGCGCGCGGTTCCAACAGCTCGCCGACGAGCTCGGCATCAGTTTGGACGATCCGCGGAACGTCATCGAGAAGCTCGAGCATCGCGGCCGTCACACACACCGTTACCATAATTGGGTGTACGCGAACGCGAGCGCCGCGAAGAGGCTCGCCAACGGCAGTCCGTCGAAGTTCTTCGAGCTGCTCAACCGCTGGGTTCGCCCGGTCATCGAACGCGATCCGACCATCCTCCGCGCGCCGTATTGGGACTGTAGGGACTGACGTGACGGTCGATGCCGAGTTCTTCCTCGTGAGTCCCGTCGACAACCTCCGGATGGGCATCGCGCGTCCCGAGCGGTCGCTGGACGCTGCGGTGCAAGAAAAGCTCGAGCTCGGCGGCTGGATCGACGGGTGGCGCGAGTCGACGTACCTCCTGGAGCGCAGGGGTTTCTCCGACTTCCAGCCGGCGTCCTCCGGCGTGAGGCTGTGCTCCGCGCGGCTGCGATCCGCGCTCGATGCCGCGAAGGGCGCGAGCGACGTGCTGCAGTGGCTCGCGGCGAAGGTGATTCGAGACGGCGGCGAGGCGCGCCCCTACTGGGTCTTGCATTTCCCCGAGCATCCGGACGTCCTCGACGCGCGCCGCACGGTCGTTCACGAGGGGCGCGTCGTGAAGCCCGTCATCGACGTCGCCGCGGCACGCCGCTACGGCGTGTTCGGCCCCCCCGTCGCGACGCTGGTGGAATTCGTGGTCGCGCGCGCCGTGCGCGATGCGATCCGACGCGCCGGCTGTCGCGGCATTCGCTTCACGCCGGTCGCGTGAGCGTGGGACCGCGGGAGAGGAGACGCGCGTGACGGTCGAGGACCTGTTGTACGAGGAAGGGCACCTGCTCAGGGACGGCGCCCCGGACGACTACCTGGAACGAGCGCGGCACGCGTGCGGCGAGATCCTTCCACGTGACGCCATGGAGGCGATCGAGGCGGTCGACCTCGGCGCGTACGAAGACGACCTCGTCGAGATGATCCGGGAGGCGAAGCGCCGGGCCGGCGAGGACGCGCGCGTGCGCGCGCTCTACTGGGAGTTCGACCTCGACAACGACTGGAACAGCGCCGTCGATCTCTGCGGCGAGTTCGATCCCGAGGACGACGAGTGGGCCGCCGCGTCGCTGGGGTGGATCGACGGTCCGTCGTGCCCCGCGCTCACCGAGCTGTTCGAGCGGTTCGGCTTCGCGGGGTCACCCGAAGCGGTCGCGAGCACCACCCTGCTCGTGGCGCGCACGTTCTCGACGTTCAGACGCGCGTACGACCGCGCGGCGCGCAGCGAGCTGCCCTTCGGGATCGCCTACCACGACGGCAGCGTCGTGATGATGCCGCGCGCGTGACGCCGGCCGCGCCGCGTCGACGCTCGTCGCGGTCGTCTACGCGCGTCAGGGGAGCACGCGGTAGATCACGGCATCGCCCTGCCCCCCGCCGCCGCACAGCGACCCCACGCCGACGCCGCCGCCGCGCCGCCGCAGCTCGTACAGCAGCGTGACCGACAGACGCGCGCCGGTGCAGCCGATGGGGTGGCCGAGCGCGACCGCGCCGCCGTTGACGTTGACGTTCTCGAGCGCCGAGTCGTCGCCCTCGAACAGCATGCGCGTCGAGTGCAGCGCGACCGCGGCGAACGCCTCGTTGATCTCGAGCAGGTCGAGGTCGTCCGGCGCCATGCCGGCCTTCTTGAGCGCGGCCTGGATCGCGAGCGCCGGGACCGTGTGGAGGTACGGGGGCCGGTCGGCCGACATGCCGTGCGCCACGATCTCCGCGATCGGCTCGAGACCGAGCTCCTGGGCCCGCTCCGCGCTCATCACGACGAGCGCGGCGGCGCCGTTGGAGATCTGCGACGCGTTGCCGGCGGTGATCGTCCCGTCGCGCTGGAACACCGGATGCAGCTTCGCCAGCGACTCCGCGGTCGTGTTAGCGCGGACGCCCTCGTCGACGTCGAAGACGGTCGGGTCGCCGCGGCGCTGCGGGATCTCGAGCGGAACGATCTCCTCGGCGAAGCGGCCGTCGACCGTGGCGCGGTGCGCGCGCTGGTGCGACTGCGCGGCCCATTCGTCCTGCTCCTCGCGGCCGATGCCGAACTCCTTGTTGACGTCGTCGGACTGGTCGCCCATGTGCTTGTGGCTGAACGCGTCCCACAGCCCGTCGTGGATCATCGAGTCGACGAGCGTGCCGTCGCCCATGCGGTAGCCCGACCGTGCCTTGGGCAGCAGATAGGGGGCCTGGTCCATCGACTCCATGCCCCCGGCGACGACGGCCGAGACCTCGCCCGCGCGGATGAGCTGGTCCGCGAGCGCGATCGCGTTGAGCCCGGACAGGCACACCTTGTTGATCGTGAGCGCCGGCACGTTGACGGGCACGCCGGCGGCGACGGCCGCCTGGCGCGCGGTGATCTGTCCGGTGCCGGCCTGCAGCACCTGTCCCATGATGACGTAGTCGATCTCCGCTCCGGACAGTCCGGCGCGGTCGAGGGCGCCGCGGATCGCCCGCGTGCCGAGGTCGACGGCGGGGACGTTGGTGATCGCCCCGCCGAACTTGCCTATGGCGGTCCGCGCCGCCGAGACGATTACCGATGGGGCCACGACAGGCTCCTTTCCGACGGTGGTTGCGAAGTCGTAAGAGTTGTGAGACCTCTATTGTAGTTCGCGCGCCGCCCTAGCCGCCGGGACGCCGGTAGGATGCGCCGCCATGCGACTGGAGCACGTCGCGCTCGCGGTGTCCGACCTCGACGCCGCGCTCGCGCACTACGAGGACGTCTGGGGCGTCGCGCCGGAGCATCGCGAGCGCGTCGAGGACCAGGGCGTGGAGGAGGCGATGCTGCGCGTCGGTGGCGCGTACGTGCAGCTGATCGCGCCGCTCGGACCCGACTCGACCGTCGCGAAGTTCATCGCACGGCGCGGCGAGGGGATCCACCACGTCGCGTACGAGGTCGACGACCTCGACGGCACGCTCGCCTCGTTGAAGGCGAAGGGCGTGCGCCTCGTCGACGAGGCGCCGAGGCGCGGGGGGCGCGGGCACATGGTCGCGTTCGTGCACCCGAAGGACAACCACGGCGTGCTGACCGAGCTGATCCAGGCGCGCGTCGCGCGCGGATGACGCGCCGCTCGCCGCGCTGCGGAATGACTCCTCGCGCGCGCCGGTTGACGCCGGCGTGAGCGTCGACGACGCGGCCCTGCCGCCCCTGCGGCGGCCCGAGTTCCGCAACCTGCTCGGCGTGTCGGTGACCGTCGCGCTCGGCTTCGGGATGGTCATCCCGATCCTGCCGTTGTTCGCGCGCTCGTTCGGCGTCGGCCTCGCGGCGGTGGGCTTGGTGCAACTCGCCTTCGGCCTCGCGCGCTTCGTCTCGAACCTCGCCGCGGGTCTCGCCGTCGACCGCTTCGGCGAACGCGCGTCGACGATCGCCGGGCTGCTCATCGTGTCGCTGTCGTCCTACGGCGCGGGGGCCGCGCAAAGCTTCTGGCAGCTGGTCGCTGCGCGCGGTATCGGCGGCGCCGGCTCGGCGCTGTTCATGGCCGGGCTCATGAACCGCATCCTGCGCATCGTCGAGCCCGAGATGATGGGGCGCGCCACCGGCGCGTTCCGGTCGTCGTTCCTCGTCGGGATCGCCGCGGGCCCCTTCCTCGGCGGCATCGTCGCGACACGCTTCGGGCGCGCCGCGCCTCTGCACTTCTACGCCACGGGGCTCCTGGTGGCGGCCGTGGTCGCGTGGATCGCGATGCGCGGTCCGGTCGTCCGTCGGGCCACGGAGAGGCGGTCGCCGATGGAGGCGCTGCGCGCCGCGGCACCGCTCGTCCACGACGTCCGCTACGCGGTCGCGCTGCTCGCCACGTTCGTGGGGTGGTGGTCGCTCGCCGCGGTCCAGAACATCGGCGCGGTGCTCGCCCTCGAACGCCTCGGGTTCTCGGAGGACCTCGTCGGGCTCGCCACTACGCTGCTCGCGGTCGGCGAGATCGGCGTCCTGCTCGTCGCGGGCCGCGTCGCCGACCGGCGGGGCCGCCGCATCGTGCTGCTGCCGTCGCTCGCGGTCGCCGCGCTCGCGACCGCCGCGCTCGGCCACGTCGAGGGCGAACCCGCGCTGTACTTCGTGTTCATGATGCTGGTCGGAGCCGGCGTGTCGGCCGGCGGGGTCGCCGCCGGCGGTCTCCTCGCGGACGCGATCCCCCGCGAGGGCTCGGGCACCGCCGTCGGCGTCAACCAGATGGCCGGCGATCTCGGGTACCTGCTCGCGCCGTTCCTGATCGGCGCACTCGCGGACGGGCCCGGGTTCCCGGTCGCGTTCCTCGTCGCGGCGCTGCCGGCGGCGTTCGTGTTCGTGCGCGCGCTGCAGCTGCCGCGCCGCTCGCACGCCCCGGGCCGCCCCGCGGTGGAGCCGTCCGAGCCCGTCGGCTGACGCGCCGAAGCGCGGCCGCGCCCGTCGGATAGCGTGGCGCCCGTGAGCGACGGCGCCGCGCGCGGCTACGAGGAGTCGGGGGTCCGGGGGCAGGGCGACGCGCTCGCGGCCGTCACCGAGCACCTCCTGCCCACGTTCGCGCTGCCGCGCGGCGCGCGCGTGACGACCGGGTTCGGGGCCTACGCGAGCGTGATCGAGCTCGCACCGGACATCGCCATCGCGCTGTCGACCGACGGCGTCGGGTCGAAGACGCTGATCGCCTCGGCCCTCGACCGCTACGACACGATCGGCTTCGACTGCGTCGCGATGAGCGTCAACGACCTTCTTTGTGTGGGGGCCCGTCCCCTCGCTTTGGTGGACTACCTCGGCGTGAACAGGCTCGAGGATGCGAGGGCCGAGGCGATCCTCGGGGGCCTCGCAGCCGCCGCGCACGAAGCGGGCATCGCCGTCCCGGGAGGAGAGGTCGCCCAGCTGCCCGAGATCATCACGCCCGGCGACGAGGCGGGGTTCGATCTCGTCGGCACCGCGGTGGGGAGCGTCCGGCCGGACGCGGTCATTCGCGGCGACACGATGGCCCCCGGAGACGCCCTCGTTGGGATTTCCTCCTCCGGCATCCACTCCAACGGCCTCACGCTTGCCCGGCGGGCCCTGCTGGAGCGCGCGGGTCTGCGACTCGACGAGCACGTCGAGGCGCTCGGCCGGACCGTGGGGGAGGAGCTCCTCGTCCCGACGATCGTCTACGTGGCGGCGATCCAGTCCCTATGGGACGCAGAAATCCCGACGCCCGGCCTGGCGCACATCACGGGCGAGGGGCTCGCGAACCTCTGCCGGCTGAACGACCGAGTGGGCTTCGTCGTCGACGACGTCCCCGAGCCGCAACCGATCTTTCACCTCATCGCAGAGGCCGGCGACATCGCCCCGGCCGAGATGTATCAGGTGTTCAACATGGGTGTGGGCTTCGTCGTCGTGACGCCGGAGGACCATGTGGACGACGTCCTCGCGATCGTGGGCTCGCGCGGCCTCACCGCCCGGCGCATCGGGCACGTGACGGACGAGGCCGGCGTGCTCCGCCTGCTGCAGCCGGGCCTGGTGGGAGGCCGCGGGGGCCTGCGCCGGACCTGACATCCTCCGCTCGAGTCCGCAATCGACCCGCTCGAACGCGCGAGACCCCACTCGAGCGTTCTAGCGAGCTAAACGGGAATGGGGCGGGCCGCGAGTCGCCCGCCCCATTCCGGGAATGTCGCGGCTCGCTAGTCGAGCGTGAACTCCTGCGTCTGTGGGTTCAGATGATCAAGACGAACCGCGCCGGCCGTCCGCCTCCCGGTGAACCGGAAGATGTTCAGGCCCTCGGTGATGTTCGTCTCGTAGATGAAGTCGTTGTACCAGTAAGAGGACCACGCCCCACCGAGCTCGCATCCCGCGGGAGCGCAGAACGGGCTCCCCTCGGGTACGGGAAGAGGCGGCGGGTCGCTCCACCCGAGCGTCTTGGCGTTACGAGGTCTTGTGAAATCGGTCACCCACGTGCCAGCTTGGTAGTTGCCGCTGACCAAAACGTAGCGATTCTCGAGCGGCACGACGTTGTAGTTGTGGATCGAGCAGTTCTCCTGGGCGCTTTGCGGCCGCGGAAGCGTCCACTTGCCGAGGGAATCTCCATCCTCGGCGTCGAAGAAGAAGGCGCTCTTCTTACGTGGTGGATCGGTCGCCTCACATTCGGCCTCGACGCCCCCGCCCGGCTCGTGCCCGAAAACGAGAACTTCGCCGTCCCACGTGAAGCCGGCAGAGTGCCCGATCGAGACGCCCGGGACCGAACGCGAGTACAGGAGCTTCGGGTTCCTCAACGAACCGCCGTCGCCGGCGCCGAGGCTCCAGACCGTGAACCCGTCTCCCCCGGCGCAGGCTGCGAGCCCG
>DASZZZ010000077.1:0-21399 GCA_036260375.1 Actinomycetota bacterium | reverse complement strand
CGCGAAGCGGTGCGGCGCGGGCGCTTACGCGGAGCGCTCGCCGCGCGCGGGGCGCTCGTTGCGCTCCTTGGCCCGCGGTACGAGCGTCGGGTTGACCTTCTCCAGCACGACGTGGCGGTCGATGATGCACTTGCCGACGTCGTGCTGGCTCGGGAGGTCGTACATCACGTTGAGCAAGACCTCCTCGAGGATCGCGCGCAGGCCACGCGCGCCGGTCCCGCGCAGCATCGACTGCTCCGCGACCGCGTCGAGCGCGTCGGGCGTGAACTCGAGCTCGACGCCGTCGAAGTCGAAGAACCTCTTGTACTGCTTGATGAGCGCGTTCTTCGGCTCCGTGAGGATGCGCACGAGCGCGGCGCGGTCGAGGTTGTGCACGTGCGTGATGACGGGCAGGCGCCCGACGAACTCGGGGATGAGCCCGTACTTGAGCAGGTCCTCGGGGAGCACGTGCTCGAGGATGGAGCCGAGGTCCTTCTCCTCGAGCTTGCGGACGTCGGCGCCGAAGCCGACGCCCTTGCGCCCGATCCGGCTCTCGATGAGCTTCTCCAGGCCCGCGAACGCGCCGCCGCAGATGAACAGCACGTTCGTCGTGTCGATCTGGATGAACTCCTGGTGCGGGTGCTTGCGGCCGCCCTGCGGCGGGACGCTCGCGGTCGTGCCCTCGAGGATCTTGTGCAGCGCCTGCTGCACGCCCTCGCCCGAGACGTCGCGCGTGATCGACGGGTTCTCGCTCTTGCGCGCGATCTTGTCGACCTCGTCGATGTAGATGATGCCGGTCTCGGCGCGCTTGACGTCGTAGTCGGCGGCCTGGATGAGCTTGAGGAGGATGTTCTCGACGTCCTCGCCGACGTAACCCGCCTCGGTGAGCGCGGTCGCGTCGGCGATCGCGAACGGCACGTTGAGCATGCGCGCGAGCGTCTGCGCGAGCAGGGTCTTGCCGCAGCCGGTCGGGCCGAGCAGCAGGATGTTCGACTTCGCCAGCTCGACGTCGTCGTCCTTCGCGCTGCCGACTTGGATCCTCTTGTAGTGGTTGTAGACCGCGACCGACAGCACCTTCTTGGCCTGGTCCTGACCGACGATGTAGTCGTTGAGGAAGTCGTAGATCTCCTTGGGCTTCGGGAGGTCCTCGAGCTTGAGCTCGGGCGTCTCGGAGAGCTCCTCCTCGATGATCTCGTTGCAGAGATCGATGCATTCGTCGCAGATGTAGACGCCGGGGCCCGCGATGAGCTTCTTCACCTGCTTCTGCGACTTGCCACAGAAGGAGCACTTCAAGAGGTCGCCACCGTCCCCGAACTTAGGCACGTGCCTGCTCCCCCTTCGACTCCACGACGCCCCCGCCCGGGCCGTCCTCGGCTTCCGATCGCCCCTTCACATTGACGTGCGCCACGACATAGTCAAGGGCCTTACGGCGCATGATATCGGCTGCCACGGCCCGCAGCCTCCCCGTCGACAGGAGCTCCTTCGTGACCTCCTCGGCGTCCCGCCCCGTGCGCGCCGCCACGAGCGCGACCTCGCGTCCGAGGTCCTCGTCTGTGACCTGAACGTCCTGCTCTCGCGCCACCTGCTCCAGGAGCAGCTCGGCGACGACCGTGCGCGCCACGGACTTGCGGAGCTCGGCGCGCAGCTCGAGCTCGGTCGAGTCCGTCCGCTCGGCGTACTGCGCGAGCGTCATCCCGGCCCGCCGGAGGTCGGCCTCGAGATGCTCCATGCGGTGGCGCAGCTCGTCGTCGACGAGCCGTTCGGGCGCGTCGAGCCCCGAGCGGTCGACGAGCGCCTCGAGCGCGCGCGCCCGTATCTCCTCCTCTACCGCGGCGCGCTTGACGTCGCGCAGACGCGTTCGCAGGTCGTCTTCGAGCTCGTCGATCGTCTCGAACTCGCCGACGGTGCGCGCGAAGTCGTCGTCGATCGCAGGCAGCTTCTTCGCCTTCACGTCCTTGACGAGAACGGTGAACGAGATGTCCTGGCCCGCGAGCTCGCCGGCCTCGTCGCCGAGGCGCTCCGTGAACTTGAGGATCGCGCCGGGCCGGCTTCCCTCGAGCTCCTCGTCGAGGCGCGCGGGGCCGCGCCGCGATCCGACCTCGTAGAGGAAGTCGGGCGCGCTCGCGCCCTCGACCAGCTCGTCGCCGCGATAGCCCTTGAGGTCGATGAGGACGTGGTCGCCGCGGCGCGCTTCGCGCGCGACGGTCTCGAGCTCGGCGAAGCGGTCGCGCAGCCGCTCGACGTGTTCGGCGACGTCGTCGTCGGTGACCTCCGCGGGAGGTGCGTCGATCGCGATCGACGAGAGGTCGGGCAACACGACGTCGGGGCGGACGTCGACGGTCGCCTCGAACACGAGCGGGGCGCCCTGCGCGAACTCGACGACGTTGATGTCGGGCGGCGCGATCGCCTCGATCTCCGCGCGCTCGAGCGCCTCGCGATAGAGCTCGGGCATCGCGTCGCGCAGTGCCTCCTCGCGCACGACGTCGGCTCCGACGCGCGAGTCGATGATCGGCCGCGGAACCTTGCCCTTGCGGAAGCCGGGCACCTTGATCTCCGCCGCCCACCTCCGGTACGCCGCCGCGATCGCCGGGCGCAGCGCCTCCTCGGGAACCTCGACGCGCAGCTTCACGCGGTCCTTCGACACGCGCTCGGAGGTCGTCTGCAACGTGGGGGCTGGCATCAGGGCGATCATCCTAAACGGCGACGCCGCGGCGCCCGCTCGGGCGCCGCGCGAGGTGTGCCGGGGCCCGGACAGGAGTGCGGGCTCAAATGAGGACGAGCACCCGGTTGGGAGCCAGGAACCGCGCTAGGCGGACGAAAGTGGGGATGACGATCCCTGGCCCCCAACCCGATGCTCGTGTGGCGAAGCTGCGACACATTCTAGCGTCCTCGTGTGCCGCGTCCCCAAGAGAGTGCCACATCCGCGGCGCGCGCGTCCCGATTTCGCGCGCGAATGGCCGGCGCCCGGCGCGCGTGCGATGCTGGAAAGCACGGGGCGTAGCGCAGCTTGGTAGCGCGCCTGCTTTGGGAGCAGGAGGCCGGCGGTTCAAGTCCGCCCGCCCCGACCTGCGACAACGCGCATGGTCGCGAGCGCGCGGCGCGCTCGCTTTACCGATATAGCTTCAGCGTTGTTAAACGATGCGCCCTCGCGTGCTTACCGGAACTTTTTTTTCGTAAAGCGCGCCGCGCGCCGGGATCGGGGGCGGGACGCGCCGCGCGCCGCGCGCCGCGCTCGCCTCGCGAGGTCGGGAGTGCCGCGCGCGATGCGGGCGCCGCGGCTACAGTTCGGGGGCCCGCGGGTGTAGCTCAATGGCAGAGCTCCAGCCTTCCAAGCTGGTGACGAGGGTTCGATTCCCTTCACCCGCTCGACCGCAAGGCGAGAGGGAGGATCGTCGTGTCCGTACGCGATGTCGTCGCGCGCAACGAGCGGACTTACGTCGGATGGCTCCGGGAGGCCTGCTCGTTTCCGTCGCTCGCCGGCGACGACGACGGCCTGCACGCGATGGCGGCGTGGCTGGAGGACGCCTTCGGGCGCCTCGGTGGCTCCGTCCGGCGACTCCCGCTCGACGGCGCGCCCGACGCCCTGCTGGCGCACTTCGGCGCGGGCGAGCGCACGGCGCTCGTCTACGACCACTACGACGTGCAGCCCGTCGACCCGATCGAGCTGTGGGACTCGAAGCCGTTCGAGCCTGACCTCCGCGACGGCAAGCTGTTCGCGCGCGGCGTGGCCGACAACAAGGGAGACCTGGTCGCGCGGCTCGCGGCGCTCGACGTCTACCGCGAGGTGCACGGCGACCTGCCGTTCACGCTGAAGTTCTTCGTGGAGGGCGAGGAGGAGACGGGCTCCAAGTCGTTCCCCGCGCTCGTGTCGCGCTACGCCGACGACCTCGCGGCCGACGGGTGCATCTGGGAGGGCGCCGGGATCGATCACGCGGGCCGCCCCGAGATCGTCTTCGGTGCCAAGGGCCTCGCCTACGTGGAGCTGGTCGCCCGCGGCCTGTCCGACGACCAGCACTCGTCGGTGGCGGTGGTCGCGCCGAGCCCCGTGTGGCGCCTGGTGGAGGCGCTCGCGACGCTGCGGGCGCCGGACGGACGCGTGCTGATCGACGGCTTCCACGACGACGTCGTGGAGCCGACCGAGGCGGACGAGGACCTGCTGGCGACCGTGCCGTTCGAGGAGGAGGCGGAGCGGGCCCGGCTCGGCGTCGACGAGTTCGTCGGCGGCGACACCGGCCTCGACCTCGTACGGCGCTACTACTTCGGCACGACGTGCAACATCGCCGGCATCGTCGCGGGCTTCACGGTCCCGGGCCGGTCGAAGACGGTGCTGCCCAAGGAGGCGCTCGCGAAGCTCGACATGCGCCTCGTCCCCGACCAGGACCCCGACGACGTCGTGGCCAAGCTCCGCCGCCACCTCGACGCGCGCGGCTTCGGCGACGTCGAGATCGTCAAGTACTCGATGGAGCACCCGGCGCGCTCGCCGGTCGACTCGCTGATCGGCAAGGCGGCTCTCGCCGCGGCGCGCGACGTGTTCGAGCAGCCGCCCGCGATCGCCCCGATGATGATCGGCACGGGGCCGATGTACCCGGTGGCGCACACACTCGGCATCCCGACCGTCTCGCCCGCGGGGGTGTGCCGTCCCGACTCCAACATCCACGCCCCCAACGAGAACTGCCGGGTCGACGACTTCCTCGCGATCGTCGAGTACACGGTCGCGTGGCTGCACGCGTTCGGGCACGCCCGGCCGTGACTCGCGCCGCAACCATCGAGCTGTAGTCGACGGTTACACGAGGGCCGGAGGGAACGCGAACGAGGCCCTCGGGAGGGGGGTTCCGAGGGCCTCGTAGCGAGAATTCGTTGTGATGGACGTCACGGTACCCACAATGCGGCCGGATAATCACTACGCAAAACCGGAAATTCCTCGAATCGGACGATTCGTGCGGCGACCGGGGCGAAGCGGTCCCCCGGGGCGCGGGCGGGCCCGAGCGCCGTCCGTCGCTCGAGGGTCCCCGGCGCGTACGATGGCGGGACGCTGCGCCCGTAGCTCAGCCGGATAGAGCGTCGGACTTCTAATCCGAGGGTCGGGGGTTCGAATCCCTCCGGGCGCGCTACCAAAGAGATGTCCCTGCCGACGAGTGGGAGCGCGACGTCTAGGTGCATGGTCGCGACCTGGCCATATAGACGAGTCCCGCGGCGAAGGACGAGACCGCGATACTCGAGCGGTGGATAACGTCCTCGACGTATTGCGGCTGTTGGATGAGCCAGCCGCGATCGTGCTAATCGGCGGCGGCGCCATAGTAGGAGCCATCTGGGGCCTCATACAGTCGGGAGACGACTTCTTTCTTGCGGCGATGGCGACGAAGTTCGGTGTGGGCGGCGTGCTCGGGGGAGTGGCCTACATCGTGCTAACGACCCTGTCGTGACGCAGGCCTAGCGCTGGCCGCGTAGTCGAGAGCATGGACAACGACGATGGCGCCGCCCCCCATCCACTCTTACGCTCGACGTGGCAACGAACTACCCACTCGATATTTCGCATGGGCCTTAGTGCGGAGACGCGCAGCACGATGTCCATGACGTCCCCATGAGCGGTCGGCGCCCTCCGCGAAGAAGCACGCTTCCGCCAGGACGACGTCGGACGAAAGCCGAGACCGTCAACCCGGGCGCGCAAGGGGGACGATGCAGACCCATCGCCGCGCCGCCCCGCCCGCGCGGTTCGGGCGGCGCGAGTCGGGCGCGGCGCCGGGGGGCATGGTCGCCCGGGCCGGGGGGCATGGTGGCCTCGCCGCCGGGCGCGCCCGGCGGCGGCCGGCCGAGCGAAGGAGACGCGATGCGGACGACGGACGACGCGCGCGTCGCGTGCGCGGTGACCGGCTTCGCCGTGGGCGGGCTCGCCGACGGCATCGTCCTGCACCAGATCCTGCAGTGGCACCATCTGTGGTCGGCGCGCACGCCCGCGGCGACCGTGGACGGACTCGAGGCGAACACGCTCGCCGACGGCCTCTTTCACGCCGCGTGCCTCGCGCTCCTCGTCGCCGGGATCGCGATGCTCGCGTCGCGCCGCGTCGCGCCGGGCTCTCTGATCGCATTCGGCCTCGTCGGGTGGGGGTACTTCCACGTCGTGGACCAGCTCGTGTTCCACGTCGCCCTCGGCGCGCACCACGTACGCGACGACGCCGCGAGCCACGCGGCCTACGACTGGGGCTTCTTCGCCGCCGGCGTGGCCATGATCGCCGTCGGGCTGGCGGCGGCCCGCCGGCGCGCGCGCGTGTGACGAGTGGCGCGGGACGCTCGCGCGCCGTCCCTCGGCGCGACGGCTCGGCGAGCCCCAAACCAGCGTCACCGCGGCGCGACGCGCGGCCGCGCCGCGACGCGAGGATGCGGTTGCGGACCCGCGTTACGAGCGGGCGTCGTCCAGCCGGAGCAGCTCGTAGCGCGGGACCGACTCGGGGCGCGTCGCGCCGCACGTGAGGCGGTACGTCTGTCGGCTGTGGCTCACGCGCAGCTCGACGCGCGCCCGGCGCGTGTCCCCCAGCGCGAACGCCGCCGTGAGCCGGTCGCCGGTTCTGGAGGCGTCGAGGAGCGTCACGGCGTCGACGTCGATCGTGTCGGTGCCTCGCCGGACGAAGAACTCGGCCGCCTGCACCGCGAAGGGATGGCACGACCGGCCCCGGAAGTGGTCCAGCGACAGCATGCCGCGCGCATAGCGATCCATGAGCCGCGCGGCGTCGGCGACGCCCACGCGCCCGTAGTAGACGCCGTGCGGGAAGCACACGACGTTGGCCGCGAAGCGGTCGCCTCCGATGTGCGAGCACTCCCACACGTCGGTGCCCTCGATCGCGCACGCGACGCGCGACACCTCGTTGCCGCGCATCGCGCAGCACGCGTCGTGCCGGCCGTGCGTACACACGAGGAACACCGGCGCGCGCGCCTCGGTCGCACCCTCGACCGCGCCGTCGCCGCGCAGCGCCGCGAGGTCGAGGTCGACGACGTCGTCGACGCGGTCGAAGGCGACCGTCCACATCCGGGGGCCGCGGTCGTCGGTCCGCACGAGGTAGCAGTGACGGCGATCGGACGCCTGACGCACGCCGCGCCTGATGAGCACGACGCGCACGCCCGCGGCGCGCGCCCGCCGGCGCAGCTCGCGCGCGACGCGCACCGGCAGCCGGCTCTGCTCGAGCGCGTCGCGGCCCCACGATCCCGGCTGCTCGACCAACAGCCAGCGCGCGACGTGCGAGGCGGTCCCGTACAACGGCTCGGCGCGCGCCTCCGCCGAGTCCGCGCAGCGGAACGCGTCACCCAACGACGGCCTCGAGCAGTCCCTCCCGCACCAGCCGCCGGACGAGGACGAGCGCGCTGTCCGCGTCGAGGAACGAGTGCAGGTCGCCGACGCGGAAGCGGTCGTTGCGCGCGACGTGCTCCATGGCGACGGCCGCGACGGGCGGCATCTCGAGCTCGCGGTCGGCGAGCAACACGCGCACGACGCCCGGCGCGGGCAGCAGCACGCACGACGCGCCCGGTCGCCGCCGCACGGTGGTCGCGGCGTCGATCGCGTCGAGCGCGTGTAGCCGCCGAAGCTGTCCTCGCAGCAGTGGCTGGGCCGACGACATGACGCGCCGCGCGACGCGCGCGGTGAGCTCGTCGACGTCGACCTTGTCGAGCCACGCCCGCAGCTCGGCGACGTGGTGCTCGACCTCGGCGCGTAGCGCTCCGGCGTCGGACGACGCGGCCGCCGGGAGTCGGGCGCGAAACGCGGGCTCGTCGGCGGCGAGATCGGCGACTGCGCGGACGACGTCGATCGCTTCGTGCGTCAGCACGCCGACGGTCAGGTGCGCGGACGCGTCGTGGGTCGTGCGCGCCGCGTGCGGGAAGCCCTCGGGGACGTACAGACACGCGCCGCGCTCGAGGGGGCGGTCGACCACGACGCGCTCCGGTTCGTCGCGGTCGTAGACGAGCCAGTGCTTGGTGCCCGAGATCTGCAGGACGAAGACGTCGTGGTCGTCGCGATGGACGTCGAAGCCGCGCGCGCCGGGCGGAGTGACGTACGCGTTGACCTGCAGGCGATGGCCGAGCGCCAGCTCCAGGCCGCGGCAGAAGTCGGTCAGCGGCGGCCAGTAACGATGCAGGCCCTCGACGACGATCGTCGCGCCCTCCGAGTAGCGCGCGTAGACGAGGGCCGGGCTGACGACGTCCTCGGCGCGCCGCCCGCCGCCGCGCGTCGTGTAGCTCGACGGCGGCAACGTGCGTCCGTCGGCGACCATGCGCAGGCGCGTCGCGGGCAGCGCCGCGGACGCGACCAGGTCGTCGAGGTCGTCGAGCGAGGCGAGGTCGTCGAACGCCGCGTCCGTGCGCGCCGGACGCAGCCGCGGCGCGCGGCCCCAGTGCCCGTCGAGGAACGCTTCGGCGTCGCCGACGCAGCGCTCGAGCGCGGCGCGGGGGCTACGCGTCCCGGGCGTCGGAGTCGGAGTCGGTCGAGTCCGAATCGGAGTCCGTTCCGTCGGCGTCGGTGCCGTCGGGGTCGGCGGAGTCGCGGTCGGCGTGGAGGGCCGCACCGGCGCCCGCGCCGCGCAGCCACGTCGTCGTGATGTCGTCGTCGCTCAGGACCCGGTCGTCGGTCATCTGCGTACCTCCCGGAGTTCGCCAACGATCGCGGCAGCATAGTACGAATGGGCCGGACGGCGGCGGTCGCGCTCGCGGTCGACCGAGGAGGTGTCGCGACGCGCTCGCGTCGTCGACACCGCGCCGACACGCGGCCGGCCGCGCGCGCGTCGCGGGCATAGACTCACCCGATGACGATCACCGGAGTGCACGCTCTCCTCTACACGTCGGAGCCCGAGGCGCTGCGCGCCGTGCTGCGCGACGTGTTCGGCTTGGCGCACGTCGACACGGGCGACGGCTGGCTGATCTTCGCCCTGCCCCCGGCGGAGCTCGGCGTGCATCCCGCCGAGGGGCCGACGTACGACCGCGGCGTGCGCCACCAGCTCACGTTCATGTGCGACGACGTCGCGGCGACGATCGACGAGCTGCGCGCCAAGGGCGTCGAAGTGCGCGGCGAGCCGGAGGACGAGGGCTGGGGCGTGACGACGACGCTCGTGCTGCCGGGCGGCGTCGAGGTCATGCTCTACGAGCCGCGTCACCCGACCGCGATCTAGGACGTCTCGCCGCTCCACAGGCGCTCGAAGTAGGCGCGCCAGCGAGCGCGCAGCGACTCCTCCGTCGCGCCGACGTCGTAGGACGGCGACGTCACCGGCGCCGCCGACGACACCTGCACCAGAACGACGTGATCGATGCGCTCGCGCGCGCCGCTCACGGCGCGCTCTCCCGTCTCGAAGAAGCGGATGCCGGCCTCGTGCTCGTCGCCCTCGAGGACGCGCGCAGTGCCCTTGAACCGGTAGCCGCGCCGGCTCACCGGGTCGACGACGTTGACCTCGACCCACGGGTTCGACCGCACGTTGCGGACCGTGCGCGGCGACCGGATGTCGGCGAACACGAGATGGTGGTCGTCCCACACGCTCGTCGTCCCCTTCGGCGACAGGTTGGGGGTGCCGTCGGGGCACACCGACGCGACGAAGCCGAGTCGCTGCTCCTCGACGACGCGCCGCATGTCGGCGGTCATCTCGAACCCGCCGACGGATGCGTCCGTCATCGCGGCGTGCGCCGCCCGCCCGTCGCGACGCCGGCCGACAACCCGTCCCACAGAACCGCCATCGCGACGTCACGCAGCTTCTCCGCGGGCACGTCGCGATGGTCGTACCACCACTCCGTGAGCGCGTGCATGGCGCCGGCGAGCATCTCGCTCATCATCTCGACGCGCTGTGGGTCGTCGTCGCCGTGGCCGTTGAGCAGCTCCGCGGCGAGCGCCGCGCCGGCGCGGACGCGGATGCGCTTGTGCGCGCGCATGATCCGGCGCGGACCGGTCGGCTCGCGAAACAGCAGTCGCCAGTGGTCGGGGTGGGACCGGATCCACGCGAACAGCGCGTCGAGCATCGCGGCGACCTCGTCGTCGGGGGCCGCGTCGCGCGCGCCGAGCGTCGCGAGCAGCTCGCGCAACAGGTCGTCGCTGCCCTCCTGCAACACCTGCACGTAGAGGTCGTCCTTCGACGAGAAGTGGTCGTAGATGACGGGCTTGGTGATGCGCGCCCGCGCGGCGACGTCGTCGAGCGACGCCGACGCGAAGCCCTTGGCGGCGAACACGGTGCGCGCGGCGGCGACTATGCGCGCGCGGCGCTCGGGCGCCGACAGACGCCGCCGCGGCGCGCGCGTCGCCGCCCGCGCGCTAACGACCATCTCCCGCGTGCGTGCGGTCGCGTGGCGTCGCGGGCTCCGGGTCGGCCAGCCCTCGCCGGAACCCGTCGCGCCAGCTCGCGTAGCGCGGCGTCCAGCCGAGCTGCTCCCGGGCGCGTTGGTTGTCGGCGCCCGGCACCTGCTGCATCCACGTCACCATGGCGTCGCCGGCCGCGATGCGCGCGAGCCACACCGGCACGCGTCGGGGGGGCCGCGCCCCGAGCGCGTCGGCGAACGCGGGCAGCCACTCGGCGACGCGCGCGGGATCGTCGTCGACGACGTTGTAGACGCCGGCCGGGCCGGTCACCGCGAGGGCGGTCGCCCGCGCCGCGTCGTCGACGTGGACGAAGGAGAACACGCCGTCGCCCGACCCGACGAGCGGGAAGGCCCGCGCCCGCACCTGGCGGCCGACGTCTCCGTCCGCCGAATACCACGTCCCCGGACCGTAGAACATGCCGTAGCGCAGTATGACGACTTCGAGCCCGGACTGCAGCGCGGCGCGCTCGGCCGCCTGCATCGTCCGCACCGCCGTCCCGATGGGCTCGGGGGCGTCGACGAAGAACGGGTCGTCTTCGGTGCGGGGGCCCGGGGCGCCCGGCGCGTACCAGTAGGCCGCGCTCTGCACGACGACACGTGCGACGCCGGACGCGCGCGCCGCGCGCAGGAGGTTGTCGCCGCCGACGCGGCGCACCTCGTCGTTGCGCGCGTAGACGTCCGCGAGTCGCCTCGGCTTGAGCCTCTCGGGCAGCCGCGTCAGCACGTTGACGATCGCATCCGGCGCGGCGTCGCCGACCGCGCGCACGACCGCGTCGGAGTCGAGGACGTCGCACTCGACCGCGTCGGCACCCGCGCGCGCCGCGGCGCGCAGACGCTCGGACGAGCGCCCGAGCACCGTTACCTCGTGACCTCCGTGTACGAGCTCCGGGACGAGGCGCCGTCCGATGGCGCCCGTTCCGCCCGCGACGAGGACCCTCATCGCTTCTCCTCCCGTCGAGCCTCTGACCTACCGATCGGTAGGATGCTACTGCATGGTAGGTACGCGGTCCAGGCGGGCGCCTCGCCGCCGGGAGCGCCGGTCGTCACGGGCCGGCGCATCCGCGTCACGCCGCGACGAACGTCAGCGCGACGCCGTCGGGGTCGCGCACAGTGACGCCGCCCCCGTCGCCGGCGAGCGCGTGCCCGCGCGCCTCGAGGCGCGCGCGCAGACGCTCGAGCCGCTCCGGGCCGGGCACCGCGAACACGATCCGGTCGAGGCCCGCGCGCCCGGACGACGCGGGTGACCCGCCGCGCGACCGCCACGAGTTCGCTCCGACGTGGTGGTGGTAGGCGTTCGACGAGAAGAACGCCGCCTGCGACCCCATGCGCGCGGTGAGGTCGAGCCCGAGCTCGTCGACGTAGAACGCGACGGAGCGCTCGACGTCGGCGACCTGGAGGTGGACGTGTCCGACGTCGGTCCCGCGGGCCGCCGGCGCGCCCACCGCCCCGTCGCCGGCGCCCTCGGCGAGGACGCCGCGCAGGTCGACGGGCTCCGTGACCATCGGCACGAGCGCGTCGCTCGTCGGCGCCGGCCACTGCTCCACCGGGCGATCGCGGTACAGCTCGACGCCGTTGCCGTCGGGGTCGTCGACGTACAGCGCCTCGCTCACCGCGTGGTCGCCCGCGCCGATCTCGACGCCGGCGGCGACGAGCCGGGCGAGGACGTCGCCCAGGGCGGCGCGCGTCGGAAACCGGATCGCGACGTGGAACAAGCCCGTCGCCCCCGGCTCCGCGGGTCCCTCCACGCCGTCGGAGCGCACCGTCAGCAGGGCCGGACCGCCGGGCGCGCCGAGCGTCGCGCGCCGCTCGTCCCGCTCGTACACCTCGAGGCCGACGACGCCGGAGTAGAACTCGAGCGCGCGGCCGACGTCGGTGACGCGCAGCTCGACGGCGGCGACGCGGTCGACGAGCGTGCTGGTCGCTCGGGCGGTTCGCTCCTCCACCGACGACATGCCGATCGCCTTCCTTCCGTGGCGCACCCGGCCGGGCGCGCTCGTGATCCGGTGTCGACGCGCGACAACACCGGCGCGGTGCCCGCCATTTCGCGCGACCCGGTGGCCGGCGCGCGCGACGCCGTGGATACTGCGACGATGACGGGCCCCCGGAGCCGCGCGCGATGAGCACCGTACGCTACGACGCGGTCGTGGTCGGCGGCGGGCACAACGGACTCGTCGCCGCCGCGTACCTCGCGCGCGCCGGGCTGCGCACGGTCGTGCTCGAGCGCCGCGACCTCGTCGGCGGAGCCGCCGTCACCGAGTCGCCGTGGCCGGGGATCAAGGTGTCGACGGCGTCCTACGTCGTCAGCCTGCTGTCCCCGCGGATCGTCTCCGACCTGCAGCTGGCGCGCCACGGCTACCACGTGTACCCGCTCGATCCCGCGTACTTCGCGCCGTTTCGCGACGGCAGCGGGATGCTGTTGTGGGACGACCCGCGGCGGGCCGCCGACGAGATCCGGCGCATCTCGCGCCACGACGGCGACCGCTACGTCGAGTACAACCGCGTGCTGTCCGAGCTCGCCGCGGTCATCCGCCCGTTGCTGTACGCGACGCCCCCCGACCCCCGGATGCGCTCGGCGCGCGACGTCGCGCGCTCACTCCGCCTCGGTCGCTTCGTGGTCCGCGCGCGCGAGCGCCTGCCCGCGCTCGTCGACCTCATGACGATGTCGGCGGCCGACTTCCTGGGCGGGTTCTTCCGCGACGACCGCGTCCTCGGGGCGCTCGCGCTCGGCAGCGTCATCGGCGCGTGGGGCGGCCCGATGAGCCCCGGCTCCGCGTACGTGCTGCTGCACCACCGCATGGGCGAGACCGACGGCGTCACCGGCGCGTGGGGCTTCGTGCGCGGCGGCATGGGCGCGCTGTCGGAGGCGATAGCGAGCGCGGGGCGCGCCGCGGGGGCCGAGATCCGGACCGGCGCGGAGGTCGCGTCGATCGACGTCTCGGGGGGCCGTGCGACCGGCGTGACGCTGCGTGACGGCACCGAGCTGCGCGCCGGGCTCGTCTCGAACGCGCATCCGCACACGACGCTGCTGTCGCTCGTCGCCCGCGACGAGCTTCCCGCCGAGCTCGTGGCCGACGTCGAGCGCTACCGGACGCGCAGCCCCTCGGCGAAGGTCAACATGGTGCTGTCGGAGCTGCCCGACCTCGTCGCGCGGCCCGGGCGCGACCCGGGACCGCAGCATCCCGAGATCGTGATCTCGCCCGGGCTCGAGTACCTCGAGCGCGCGTGGGACGACGTGAAGTACGGCCGGACGTCGCGCGCGCCCATGATCGACGCGGTCATCCCGACGACCAAGGACCCGACGCTCGCGCCCGAGGGCCTGCACGTCATGACCTGCTTCGTGCAGTACGTCCCGTACGAGCCGGCCGAGGGGCCGTGGGACGACGAGTCGCGCGCCGCGCTCGGCGACCTCGTCGTCGACACACTGTCGGAGTACGCGCCCAACGTGCGCGACGCGGTCGTGCACCGCGAGGTGCTCACGCCGGCCGATCTCGAGGCCCGCTTCGGGCTCGTCGGCGGCAACATCTTCCACGGCGAGATCGCCGTCGACCAGCTCTTCTCGCTGCGTCCGAGCCCGCTCGCGTGCGACTACCGGACGCCGGTGCGAGGCCTGTACCTGTGCGGCTCGGGCGTCCATCCCGGTGGCGGCGTCATGGGCATCCCGGGGCTCAACGCGGCCCGCGCGGTCCTCGCCGACCGCCGCCGCCGGCTGCGCCGCCGTGCCCAAGCCGATTGACGCCAGCCGCGGCGCGGCTCAGTGTGGGCGCGCGATACCGGCTAGCGAGGGAGCTCAGATGCGCAGGACGATCGGTGCGCTCGTGGCCGCCGCGCTGCTCGCGGCGGCGTGCGGCGGTGGCGGCGAAGGCAGTGGAGGCGGCGGGGGCGGGAGCTCGCCGCAGAGCGGCGAGGCGAGCGGGATGCTCGCCGACGTCCTCGACCGCGGCGTCCTGCGCGTCTCGACCGACCCGGCGTACCCGCCGCAGTCGTTCCTCAACGAGGAGGGCGACATGGAGGGCTTCGACATCGACGTCGCGACCGAGATCGCGAACCGTCTCGGCGTCGACATCGCGTGGGAGACGCCGGCGTGGGACACGATCATCGCCGGCAACTGGCAGGGACGGTGGGACATCAGCGTCGGGTCGATGACGGTCACGCCCGAGCGCGAGGACGTCCTGCATTTCACGCCGGCGTACTACTACACGCCGGCCGCCGTCGCGGTGCATCGCGACAACACGACGATCACCGACCTCGCCACCGACCTCGACGGCAAGACGATCGGCGTGTGCGGCGGGTGCACGTACGAGTTCTTCCTCGAGGGGTCGCTCGAGATCCCCGGTGAGCAAATCGACTTCGTCGTCGACGACCCCGACGTCAAGCCGTACGACACGGACTCGTCCGCGATCCAGGACCTCGCCCTCGGCGACGGCGTGCGGCTCGACGCCGTCATGTCCGCGTTGCCGACGCTCAAGGAGGCGGAGGACAAGGACAGGCCCGTCAAGATCGTCGGCGATCCCCTGTTCTACGAGCCGCTCGCGGCCGCGATCGACAAGAACGCTCCGTCGGACCCGATGCCGTTCGTCGAGGAGGTCAGCGGCATCATCGAGCAGATGCACGACGACGGGACGTTGAGCGAGCTGTCGACGAAGTGGTACGGGGTCGATCTGACCAAGAAGTCGTCGTGACCGCGCCGCAGTGGCGACCGTAGGCGCGCGCGCCACACGCATCCGCGACGCGCTCGAGCGGCAGTCCCTGCTCGTGCCGTATCGCGTCAAGCTCGCCCTCGTCTGGGCGGCGATCTTCACGCTGCTCGGGCTGGCGTTCCTGAGCTACGGGTTCGACACCGAGTTCATGGCGCGCTGGGCCGGCTTCATCGTCAAGGGCGCGGGGCTTACCGTGGTCATCTCGGTCGCGGCGATCGCCCTCGCCGTCTCGCTTGCGCTGCTCGGCGCGCTCGGACGGTTGTCGAAGCTCGCCATCTTCAACGGTCCCGCGAGCTTCTACGTGTCGTTCGTGCGCGGCACGCCTCTGATCGTGCAGATCTACTTCGTCTACCTCGCGCTGCCGCAGATCGCGATCGACGCGCCGCCGTGGCTGTACCAGCTCCTCATCCTCGACGTCGTCCCCGCCGGGATCATCGCCCTAGGCATCAACTACGGCGCCTACATGACCGAGATCTTCCGCGCCGGGATCACGAGCGTCGGCCACGGACAGGTCGAGGCCGCGCACGCACTCGGCATGACGACCACGCAGACGATGCGTCGCATCGTCCTCCCCCAGGCCGTGCGCGTGATCATCCCGCCGACGGGCAACGAGTTCATCGCGATGCTCAAGGACTCGGCGCTCGTCGGCATCCTCGGCACGCCGGAGCTGTTCTTCCGGGCGACGAAGGTCGGACGCCAGGACTTCCGCATCATGGAGACGCTCGTCGTCGCCGCGGCGATCTACTGGCTCCTGACGTCGGTCTTCTCGTTCTTCCAGTCGCGCCTCGAGCGCAGGCTCGCGACCGCGTACGTCCGGGAGCAGCCCCATGGCCACTGACGCGGTCGTGCGCGTGGAGCGGCTGCACAAGTCGTTCGGCGCCCTGCACGTCCTCGACGACGTGTCGCTCGAGGTCGCGCGCGGCGAGGTCGTCGTGCTGTTCGGACGCTCGGGCTCCGGCAAGTCGACGCTGCTGCGGTGCATCAACCTGCTGGAGGAGCCCGACGCGGGGTCGGTCGAGGTCGCCGGCATCCGGCTCGACACGGGCCAGAGCACGCGCGCCCGCAGGGAGGTCGTCCGCTCGCTGCGCGTGCGCGCCGGCATGGTGTTCCAGGACTTCAACCTGTTCCCGCACATGACCGCGCTCGAGAACGTCATCGAGGGTCCCGTGACCGTCAAGGGCGTGGCGCGCGCCGCGGCGCGCGAACGGGGAGCCGCGCTGCTCGAGTCGGTCGGCCTCGGCGACAAGCTCGACGTCCATCCGGTGCGGCTCTCGGGCGGCCAGAAGCAGCGCGTCGCGATCGCGCGCGCGCTGGCGATGGAGCCCGAGGTCATGCTGTTCGACGAGCCGACCTCGGCCCTCGACCCCGAGCTGATCGGCGGCGTCCTCGGGGTCATGCGCAAGCTCGCGCTCGAGAGCCACATGACGATGATCGTCGTCACGCACGAGATGGGCTTCGCGCGCGAGGTCGCGCACCGGATGGTCTTCATGTCCGACGGCAAGCTCGTCGAGCAGGGGACGCCGGCGCAGCTGCTGTCCGGCGCGCGCGACGCGCGCACGCGGCGGTTCCTCGAAGCGGTGCTTTGAACGCGCCGGCGCCCGGGCATTCGCCCGGGCGCCGTGAAGCTCGGTGCTGCCCGCGTCTACGGGAGGCCCGTCACGGGGATCGGGTACGGGACGATCTGCCCGTTTGCCAGCGTGCCGCCGACCGCGGTCGCCCGCGTGCCGCCCATGATGCCGAGGCCCTGCCGCATCAAGGGGTCGATGTACAGGTGCGTCATGATGCCCGCCGCCTCCATGTTGGCGCCGACGCTGTCGCCGAGGAGCGTGTTCGCGCCCGAGCCGGAGTCGCCCGGCGCGATGGCGCCGAAGAACATGAAGTGCGTCTGGCGCCACGCGATCGTCGCGCCGGCGCGCGGCGTGCCGCCCGCGCCCACGCCGAGGCCGTGGCCGTAGTGCACGACCCCCTGCGCGAGCGTCGGGTCGGGGTTCACGGTGAACGACGGGCCCTGCCCGCCCCAGTTGAACGTCGCGAGGTCGCCCGTCTTGGTGTACATGCCGCGCGGGCCGCCCCAGAAGCACATCGTCGGCGTCACGAGGCTCTGGTACTGCGGGAAGATGTCGATCAGCGCCCAGTCGTTGCCGAGCCCGCCGTCGCGCGACGTGCCGAACTGGCCGAAGTCGAGCAGGACGGCGCCGCTCGCGTCGGCGCGGTTGCCGAACGCCGCGATCACGGTCGCGGTGTCGCCGGTCTTGCCGCAGTGGCCCGCGGTGCTGATGTCGTAGGCGCCCGGCGTGCCGTACACGTGCGCCATGCTGCACCAACCGATGCTGCCGCCCGAGATCAGCAGCAGCCACGCGCCGGGGCGGATGCCCATGCAGCCGGTGCCGGCGAACGTCGTGAGCGTCGGCAGCGCGGCCATCTGCGACTCGAGGCTCGCGTCGAACTCACGCTGCAGGTCCTGCATCGGGACGTCGTAGAAGCGCCCGTCCTTCGTCACGAGCGTCGGCGTCGGGTAGCGACGCGACGTCAGGATCTCCTTCGACGGGAGCCCGAGCGCGTCGAGCTGCGCGTTCGTGGGCTCGAACTTCATCTTCGCCCACGTGCCCGGCTCGTGCGTGTCGATGAGCTTTTGATGCCACTGGTCGCGTACTTCGCAGTACTTCTCGAGATCCACGGTGAACTCGGAGAGACGGAACGACTCCGCCCGCTCCTCCGCCGCGGCGCCGGGCACGTACGCCGCCGCCATGACGATCGCCAAGGCGATCAACGCGAGCTTCTTCATGCGATCCCCCTGTTTCCTTGCCGCCGCATCGGCCGGCACCTATGTGACCCCTCAGGTGTCCTATTCGTCACGATGCGGCGCGTCCCTTCCGAGACGCGCCACACGACGCTCGTTACGACGAACTTCGTTCGTACCGGTTTGGCGCGCGTCTCACGTGGGTATGCGACATAGGTTTCGGCGCGTCGAAGCGAGCGCGCGCTCCGGCCCGTGCGTCGCGTCAGTCGGGCGCGATGCGCAGCTCGTCGAGGGCCGCGCCGAGCGACTGTCCCGGCCCCGCCGCGACGGGCGCGAACGGGTCGCCGTGCAGCGCGACGTGCGCCGGTGCCGTCGCGATCGTCCACTCGTACGGATCGATCGCGTCGAGCGCGTCCCACGCGAACGGCATCGACACCGTCGCGTCCCAGCGCGCCCGCGCCGAGTACGCCGACGCGATGCTCGCGCCGGCCCGGTTGATGTTCGCGTCGAGGAACACGCGCCCCGCGCGCCGCGCGACCTCCCACTCGAGCGTCGTCGATGCCGGATCCGCGGCGTGGATCATGCGGCTCAGCGCGCCGACGAACGCGCGCACGACGCGGTACTCGAGCCGTCCGTCGAGCGGCACGAACACCTGCATGCCGGTGGCGCCCGACGTCTTCGGATACGAACGGAGCCCGAGCCCGTCGAGGACGACCTTGACGAGCGCAGCGACGCGCCGGACGTCGTCGAACGCCGCCGGCGGGTACGGGTCGAGGTCGAACACCGCGTACGTGGGACGCTCCTGCACCGGACCGCGTGTGTGGTGCGCGTGCAGCTCTATGCATCCGGCGTTGGCGAGCCACAGCAACGACGCGACGTCGCGCACCGTCACGAAGCGGATGACGCGGCCGTCGGTGCCGGCGCGAACGTCGAGCGTCGGCATCCACGACGGCGTGAACGCCGGGGCGTCCTTCTCGTAGAAGTAGATCCCGCCGACGCCGTCGGGCATGCGCTTGAGCGTCAGCGGACGGTCGGCGACGTGCGGCAGCAGCGCGAGGGCGACGTTGAAGTAGTAGGCGACGAGGTCGCCCTTGGTGTACCCCGACTCGGGCCAGAACACCTTGGAGAGGTTGGTCAGGCGCACCTCGACGTCGCCGGCGTGCGCGACCCAGGCGCCGCGACGGCGAACCGCGGGCAGCTCGACGGGCCAGTCGACGGTTGTGCCGGCCTCGGAGATCGCGCCCATGCCGCAGGGTACGCGGTCTAGCGACGCGCGATCGCGTGAGCGCGGTGCAGCGCCGCGCGCGCACCGCGGAGGAGGCCGGCGCGCGCGGCCGAGGTCGCGGCCCCCCATCCGAGCGCGACGTCGAAATGGGGCGCCGCCGCGCGCACGGCCACGTTGAAGCCGTGGCCGGGATCGGCGGCGCGCGGCCGGGCCCACCGCTGCGCGTTCGATCCCAGCGCGACCCACGCCGACCCGTCGCCGGCCGCGTGCCCGCGCCACGTCCGGCCCCCGAGCGCGCGCACGCCGCGCCGTCCGTGCCGCAGCAGCCGCAGGTAGTCGGGCGAGAGGCACGCTGTGACGACGACGTCGTCCGCGCCGTCCGGGACTCGGTAGCACGCCACGACGCCGTGCGGCCCGAGCGCGAGCGTCTTGGTGCCGCCCGCGTACGGGCCGCTCGTCCACGACAGCTCCGCGAGCGCGAACGCACCCTCGACGCCGCAGTCGACGACCTCGAGCGCGGCATGCTCGGCGCCCGCGTCGGCGAACGCGCCGGGATGGTTCGCCGGCACGTCCATGTAGCGGTTGAGCTCCTCCTGGAAGTTCCAGTGGTCGGTGTGGTTGCCGACGATGACGACGCCCCGGGCGCGCGCCGCGTACGCGAGATGCACGACCCGGCCGCCGTAGCGCGGCGTCACCACGGCGAAGGCACCGCCGCACTCGAGCACGACCTCGTCGTCGCCGTCCGCGTCGACGTCCTCGACTGCGGCGCGCGGCTCCGCGCGCGCCGCCAGCGACAGCGCCGCGCGCACCGTGGGCAGGGCTGCGTACGCGTGCGCCGCCAGGGCGCGCGCCCACGGTGCCGGCGCGCGCGGGCCGCCGGGCGCGATCGGGTCCTGCCACGCGGTCTCGTGCGCCGACGCGAGGACGTGCTTGCGCGCGAGCTCGACGAGGGCCGCGTCGGCGCCCGCCGCGGCGGCGTCCGCGACGGCGGCCTCGGCGCGCTCGAGCCGCGCACGGTACGGCGCCCAGCGCGCGTCGTCGGCCCACCCGCGGTAGTCGTCGCGCGCGCCCCAGCTCGCCAGCTCGTGGAAACAGCCCGCGTGCACCGGCCGCTCGGCCGTCGCGGCGGCGCACGCGTCGGCGATCGACGCCGCGCCGGGCGCGGGTCCGCGCGCGAGACGCGCCACGAAACGCTCGTAGTCGGCGACGTCGGCCGTCCATCCGCCGACGCCCGCGACGCGCTCGAGGTCGTCGCCGTACACGACGACGCGCCGCGCTCCGCCGAGCCGGGCGGCGAGCGTCTCGACCTCGTCCGCGGCGCGCGGCGGCACGCGGTAGCGGAGCTCCGCCGCGATCGGCAGCACGACGAGGCCGGTGCCCGTCATGCGGAACGGCGACGGGGGCCCGGGCCCGCCGTACGGAGCGGCCGCGTCGAGCGCCGCGCGCGCCGGGCCCGGCGGCGCGACGAGACGGTCGTCGAGCAGCACGGCCCGGTAGCCGCCGTTCGGCAGCGTCGTGTCGGCGATCGTCGCCGCGAGACGTTCGTCCCACACGCGCTCGGGCACCCAGAAGACGTCGACCGTGCGCACGTCGCACCCGAGCAGGTCGTCGTAGACGCGCAGCATCTCGTGCAGCTGCGCGCGGTTGTGCGCGTCGGAGAACAGCGGCATGACGTTCTCGCCGTAGGCGCCGCCGACGAGCGTCGCGACGCCGCGATCGCACGCGCGCCGCACGACGTCGAGCGTGCGCGGCTCCCACCACGCGAGCGCTTCGACGAGCGTCCCGCTGAGGTGCAGGCCGAGCGGCACGCGCTCGCGTACGTGCGCCGCGAGCACGCGCTCGTAGCCGCGCGCGATCGTCTCGATGCCGTCGCGGTTGTCGTAGCCGTTGCAGACGAGGTGTTGGTTGGCGTGGTGCACCAACGCGATCGAGGCGCCCGTCACGCGACGGCGTCCAGCACGGCGGCGGGGTCGTCGGCGCCCAGCGCGGCGCGCGCGACGACGACGAGCGGCGCGACCGGAGGCGGCTCGTCGCCGGCCGCGGCCGCGAGCTCGACTTTGTAGGCGACGCTCTGGAGCACCGCGCGCGCCAGCTGCACGCACGCGCGCGGCCCCGCCGCGGTGCCGCCGGCATCGCGGTAGGCGCGCCAGAACGCGCTCGCGGCGCGCGCCCCGCGCACCCGGCCCCCGTGGCCGAACGACCCCATCACCACGAGCTGTCCGAGCGCGTCGCCGACGTCGAACGCCGGTTCGCGCGCCGCGAACGCGTCCCAGTCGACGATCCACGTCGCCCGGCCGTGCGGCGCGACGTTCTTGACGTGGAAGTCGCCGTGCGACGCGACCGCGCCGCGCCCGGCGCGCGCCGCGGCGACGACGTCGTCGAGCGCGAGCCCCGGCGCCGCCCGGGCGGCCGCGCCGGCGAGCCGCTCGAGCCCGGCGCCG
>DASZZZ010000076.1:0-9258 GCA_036260375.1 Actinomycetota bacterium | reverse complement strand
GTACCGCAAGGGCGTCATCACGGAGGACGAGCGCCGGCAGGAGCTCATCGAGATCTGGACCGAGGCGACCGAGCGCGTCAAGGACGAGATGGAGAAGGGCTTCGACGAGCTCAACCCGATCTACATGATGGCGAACTCGGGGGCCCGAGGGAACATCATGCAGATCCGCCAGATCGCCGGCATGCGCGGTCTCGTCGCCAACCCGCGCGGCGAGATCATCCCGCGGCCGATCCGGGCGAACTTCCGTGAGGGCCTGACCGTCCTCGAGTACTTCATCTCGACGCACGGCGCCCGCAAGGGCCTCGCCGACACGGCGCTGCGCACGGCCGACTCCGGCTACCTGACGCGCCGGCTCGTCGACGTGTCGCAGGAGGTCATCATCCGCGCCGAGGACTGCGGCACCGACCGCGGCATCCGGCTCGACGTCGATAAGGAGCGCGCGCACCTCAAGCAGAAGCTGCACGGCCGCGTCCTGCTGGAGGACGCGGTCACGCCCGACGGCGAGATCGTCGTCGAGGCCGGCAAGCCGGTCGACGCGCACATGTCGAAGGAGATCGAGAGCCGCGGCTGCCCCGAGGTCATCGTGCGCTCGGTGCTGACGTGCGAAGCGCGCCACGGCGTGTGCCAGCAGTGCTACGGCGTCTCGATGGCGACCGGCATGCTCGTCGAGCTCGGCGAGGCCGTCGGCATCATCGCCGCCCAGAGCATCGGCGAGCCGGGCACGCAGCTGACGATGCGCACGTTCCACACCGGCGGCGTCGCCGGCGAGGACATCACGCACGGTCTGCCGCGCGTCGTCGAGCTGTTCGAGGCGCGCACGCCGAAGGGCAAGGCGGAGATCGCCCGGGCGTCGGGACGCGTGCACATCAAGGAGGACGAGCGCACGCGCTCCATCGAGCTCGAGCCCGACGACGGCAGCGAGACGATCGTCTACAAGGTGTCCCGCCGCGCCCGGCTGCGCGTGCGCGACGGCCAGGAGGTCCAGGCCGGCGACGCGCTCACCGAGGGCTCGCGCGACCCCGACGAGATCCTCGAGGTGCTCGGCACGCGCGACGTGCAGCTGTACCTCGTCAACGAGGTCCAGAGCGTGTACCGCAGCCAGGGCGTTCCGATCCACGACAAGCACATCGAGCTGATCGTTCGCCAGATGCTGCGCAAGGTCACGGTCATCGAGCCGGGCGACACCGAGTTCCTGCCCGGCGAGCTCGTCGACGCGCGCGCGTTCGCGGAGGCGAACGAGGCCGTCGACGGCGAGCCGGCGACCGCGCGTCCGGTCCTCATGGGCATCACGAAGGCGTCGCTCGCGACCGAGTCGTGGCTGTCGGCGGCGTCGTTCCAGGAGACGACGCGCGTCCTGACCGAGGCGGCGATCCGCGGCAAGTCCGACCCGCTGCTCGGCCTCAAGGAGAACGTCATCATCGGCAAGCTCATCCCCGCGGGCACCGGCATGACGCGCTACCGCGCCATCCGCGTGCAGACGACGGGCGAGGCGGCGATGTCCGACGAGGAGGCACGGGCGATGTTCGGTCTCCCGCCGCGCGAGACGACCGACGAGGAGGCGTCCGCGGCGGCCCGCGAGCTGCTCGGGGGCGTCGGCCTCCAGGCGGTTCCGTCCGGCGACGGCCACGACGTCGACGCCGGCGAGCACGTGTCGAGCGCGGTCGAGTAGGCGCTCGAGGCAACGAACGAACGAGGCCCCCGGGACACCGGGGGCCTCGCCGCGTCGGCCGTTGCGCCGCCGTGGATGCCTCCGTCGATGCCTCCGTCGACCGATCGCGACGCCGTCGTCGTCATGCACGCCGGCGCGCGTCGAGCCCGCGTAACCACCGCACGTAACCTCCGGCTATCCTTGCCGGCACAGCGACACCGCGGGGGCCGGCGCGTCGCGCCGGGGGAGCAGTTGTCGGCGGACGACGACGCCGGGCCCTCGTCCGGCGGGGAGGAGGCAGCGATGGCGGTGCTCAGCTTCCTGGGCATGGCGAACATCGCCGTGCGGCTCGTGAACGACCAATACCCGGGCTCGCAGCTCCTGGAGGGCGACGGCGTGTCGCCGAGCGGCCCCACGACGGACCCGGCGCAAGTCAACAGCTGGCGGTTCGTGTTCCGCACGGAGAACGGCGGCACGGCGCTCATCCACTCGCGCGCGTGGGGCGAGTTCTGGCCGGTGCGCTACGTCGACCAGCCCTGGCTCGAGGACGTCGTGATCCCGTGGCCGATCGAGATGGACATCGACGAAGCCGACAAGCTCCTCAAGGACGCCGGCTACACGGGCAGCTACGGCGCGGTGACGCTGCGGTGGCCGCTGTATCCGGGGGTCGAGCAGCCCTTCTACATCTTCGGGATGCAGGACGGGCAGCACATCTTCGTCGGAATCTACGACAGGAGCGTCAAGCCGGGGAGCTGACCGGCGTGCGCGGGACGCGGCGCGTGGCGACACGCGCCGCCCGCGCGTGACTAAACCGATCGCCCGCCGCGCGGCTTGAACCTTCGATGGAGCCGAGGTTCGAGGACTTCTATCGGAGGGAGCAGCCGGCGGTGTACCGGGCGGCGTACCTCGCGACGGGGTCGCGCGACGCGGCCCTCGACGCGACGCAGGAGGCGTTCAAGCGCGCCTGGATCAGATGGCTGCGCCTGCGCCGGTATCCGTGGGCCGGCGGATGGGTCATGACCACGGCCCTGAACCTGTGCCGCAGGGCGAATCGCGAGCGCAACCGCGGGCGGACGCGGGTGGTGGACGATCGGCTCGGCTCGGCGCCCGGTCCGGGCGCCGACCGGGTCGACGTCCAGCGCGCGCTCGCCGCGCTGCCGTTCCGCCAGCGCGAGGCCGCGATCCTGTTCTATCTCGGCGACCTGCCGCTTGCGACGGTCGCGCAGCTCATGGGCGTGAGCGAGGGCGCGGTCAAGGCGCACCTGCACGCCGCGCGCGCCAAGCTGCGAGCCTCCTTGGAGGTGCTCGATGCATGACGACGTGAGGACGCTGATCGTCGACGCGGCCGAGCGCGTCGAGCCCCCCGCACCCGACGTCGGCGCGGTCCGCGATCGGGCTCGGCGCGCAGTCGTGCGATCGACGCTCGCCGGAGCGGTCGTCGTCGTGCTCATCGCGGCCACGACGTGGGCAGTCGACGTCTCGGGGCTCGTGCAGAGCGTCGGCCCGGCCGGCGGCGAGCGCATCTCCACGCTGTCGTCCCGTCCGGTCGAGGTCATGACGCTCGACGACGAGCGCCGGGCGCGCGACGACCTCATCGTGGTGACTCCTCGGGGAACCATCCGGCGTCGGCTCCCGGGCAACGTCGCGGCGCGCTGGGAGTTGCAGAAACCGGTCACGACACCCGACCTCGAGCACCTCGACACCGACTGCGTGAAGTGGCGCGACGCGGCGTCCGAGGCGCGCTACTGCGTCTACCGGTACGACGTGTTGAACGAGGTCGACCGCAAGGAGGACTACCGCACCGTGTTCGTCCAGGGATGGTCGCGCGGACGCGCATCGGGTCTCGGCACCGTGCGCCTCGCGCTCAGCCTCGACATGACGGGGGGGCGCAGCGCCAACACCGGCGAGATCGTGCACTGGTGGGAGACCGGCGTCATCGATGGCGGCGGGTGCACGAACCTCGGCGGCAACGGACGCATGCCGTGGGCCATCGACGTTCCCCCGGTCGAGGTCTGCGGCGACTACTACGGGCTCGACTCCGTCGGCGAGCGCCACGTCCGTGTCCGCTGGACGGGCGACGCACCGGCCGGCGAGCGCGTCCACCTGCGGATGGAGGCGGAGTGGACGTTCGGCGTGTCCGACCACATGGGACACCAGGACTACGCCGCAAGCCTGCGCGTCGAGCATCGCGCGCCGTGACTTTCGGCGGCTCAGGGCGGCGTCTGGTTCCAGCGCAGGATCACCGGCGTCTCGCGCTCGTAGCCGAGCTCGCTGAGCGTCGCGGTGTCGAGGCGCAGCGAGCGGCCGAAGGTCGGCGGCTGGCCGATCCAGCGAGCCGCGAGGACGCGCAGCACGTGGCCGTGGGCGAACACGAGCGCGTCGCCGTCTCGGGCGCGCAGGTCGTCGAGGACGCGGTCGACGCGCGCACCGACGTCCGCGGCGGTCTCGCCGCTCGGCGCGCCGTGCGTCCACACCGTCCAGCCCTCGACCTCGGTTCGGATGTCGGCGGTCGTCCGGCCCTCGTAGTCGCCGTAGTCCCATTCCACGAGCCGGCGCTCGACGACGGCCTCGGACGCGAACCCGGCGAGCTCGCACGTCTGACGCGCCCGTAGCAGGGGGCTGGTGAGCACGACCGCGAAGCGGCGCGCCGCGAGCGCGCCGCACAGGGCTTCAGCCTGCGCCCGCCCGGCGGCGGTGAGCGGGACGTCGGTGCGGCCGGTGTGGCGGTGCGCGCGGCTCCACTCCGTCTCGCCGTGCCGGACGAGGACGATCGCGCGGCGAGACATGCGCACCAATCTAGCCTCGGCGCGCCCCCAGAACCGGCCCCCCGGAACCCGTCCGGCGCCTGGTTTGACCCTCTCCGGACGATGACCTATCCTTGGCGGTCGCGTCCCCGTGAGGGGACGTGCTGCGCGCGTAGAGCACGCGTGCCGCAATCTGGAAGTGCCCGAGCTCGGCGAGCCTCGGCAGGCCCGGTCGCCACGGGAACCGTCGGGGTGAGGGTCCATCGCCGGGCGCTGCGTCACCGGGAGACGCATCCGCGGTCCGCCGCACGACCTCCGATCGTTCGATGCGGACGCGGCCGTCGCTCCTCCCGGTGCGGGCTGGAAAAACGGTTCGGCCGCCCACGCGGCGGCGCGGCCCATAGAGGTGAGGCGTCCGGCTCCGGCCGGACCACGGACGGCAGGCTCGCCTGCCAGGAGGTACAGGACAGGGTGCCGACGATTCAGCAGCTCGTGCGCCAGGGACGCAAGACGAAGCGGGAGAAGTCGAAGTCTCCGGCCCTGCGCGGTTCGCCGCAGCGGCGGGGCGTCTGCACCCGTGTCTACACGCACACCCCGAAGAAACCCAACTCCGCGTTGCGCAAGGTTGCGCGCGTCCGCCTCACCTCCGGCATCGAGGTCACCGCGTACATCCCCGGCATCGGCCACAACCTGCAGGAGCACTCGATCGTGCTCGTGCGCGGCGGCCGAGTGAAGGACCTTCCCGGCGTGCGCTACAAGATCGTGCGCGCCGCGCTCGACGCCGCCGGCGTCCGCGACCGGGCGCAGTCGCGCTCGAAGTACGGCGCCAAGAAGGGCGGTGCCTGATGCCTCGCAAGGGACCGCCGCCCCGCCGTCACCTCAACCCCGACCCGCTGTACGGCTCGCTGCTCGTCACCCAGCTCCAGAACCGCATCATGACGCGCGGCAAGCGCAGCCTCGCCGAGGGGATCGTGTACGACGCCCTGAAGAAGGTCGCCGACCGCACCGGGCGCGACCCGCTGCAGATCCTCAAGAAGGCGATCGACAACATCAAGCCGCTGCTCGAGGTGCGGTCGCGGCGCGTCGGCGGCGCGACGTACCAGGTCCCCGTCGAGGTCCAGGCGCGGCGCGGCACCACGCTCGCGTTGCGATGGCTCGTGACGTTCTCGCGCCGGCGGCGCGAGCGCAGCATGGCCGACCGGCTCGCGGGCGAGATCCTCGACGCGTCCGGCGGCACGGGAGCTGCGGTGAAGCGGCGCGAGGACATGCACAAGATGGCGGAGGCCAACAAGGCGTTCGCCCACTATCGCTGGTAGACGCTCGTAGACGGGCGCACGTGCGCCCGAGGAGAGAGATGGCAGAAGCAGCCGAGAAGCAGAAGCAGCAGAAGCGGCCCCACCTGCGCGAGGTGAAGGGCGGGGTGCCGCACATCCGCGAGTACCCGCTCGAGCGCACGCGCAACATCGGGATCATGGCGCACATCGACGCGGGCAAGACCACGACGACCGAGCGCATCCTCTACTACACGGGACGCACCTACAAGATCGGCGAGGTCCACGAGGGCGCCGCCGTCATGGACTGGATGGTGCAGGAGCAAGAGCGCGGCATCACGATCACGTCGGCCGCGACGACGGCTCACTGGAAGGGCTACTGGATCAACATCATCGACACGCCCGGCCACGTCGACTTCACGGTCGAGGTCGAGCGCAGCCTGCGCGTGCTCGACGGGGCCGTCGCCGTGTTCGACGCGGTCGCCGGCGTCGAGCCGCAGTCCGAGACCGTGTGGCGTCAGGCGGACCGCTACCGCGTCCCGCGCATCTGCTTCGTCAACAAGATGGACCGCACCGGTGCCGACTTCTTCCGCACGGTCGAGATGATCGACGACCGCCTCAACGGGCGCCCCCTGGTCATCCAGTTGCCGATCGGGCGGGAGGCCGACTTCCACGGAGTCGTCGACCTCGTCACGATGTGCGCGCACTACTGGCCGTCCGAGGGCATGGGCGAGGAGTGGGAGGACCGGCCGATCCCCGACGACCTCGTCGAGCTCGCCGCGCAGTACCGCCACGACCTCCTCGAGGCGCTCGCCGACCACGACGAACACATCATGGAGCTGTACGTCGGCGAGGAGGACGTGCCGCCGGAGCTGATCCGCAAGGCGTTGCGGCGGGGCACCGTCGCAAACGAGATCACGCCCGTGCTGTGCGGCACCGCGTTCAAGAACAAGGCGGTGCAGCCGCTGCTCGACGCGGTGTGCTGGTACCTGCCGGCGCCCAGCGACCTCCCGCCGTACGAGGGCAAGAGCCCGGTCGGCGGCGACGTCGTCGAGCGCAAGCCGTCGGACCACGAGCCGTTCGCCGCGCTCGCGTTCAAGATCATGAGCGACCCCTACGTCGGGCGCCTCACGTACCTGCGCGTGTACTCCGGGACGCTGCGCAGCGGCGACCACATCCACAACTCGACGCGCGACCGCAAGGAGCGCGTCGGCCGCATCCTGCAGATGCACGCCAACCACCGCGAGGACAAGGACGCGGTGTTCACGGGCGACATCGTCGCGGTCGTCGGCCTCAAGCACACGCTCACCGGCGACACGTTGTGCGACCCGAACCAGCCGGTGCTGCTCGAGGAGATGAGCTTCCCGGCCCCCGTCATCGACGTCGCGATCGAGCCGAAGTCGAAGGCCGACTCCGACAAGCTCGGCACCGCGCTGCAGCGACTGTCGGAGGAGGACCCCACCTTCCGCGTCCACACCGACGACGACACCGGCCAGACGATCATCTCGGGCATGGGCGAGCTCCACCTCGAGGTCCTCGTCGACCGTCTCATCCGCGAGTTCAAGGTCGGCGCGAACGTCGGCAAGCCGCAGGTCGCCTACCGCGAGACGATCCGCCACCCGGCCGACAAGGTCGAGGTGCGCTACGTCAAGCAGACGGGCGGCAAGGGGCAGTACGCGCACGTCGTGCTCGCGATCGAGCCGATGGGGCCCGGGGGCGGCTACGAGTTCGTCAACAAGATCACGGGTGGCCGCATCCCGACCGAGTACATCCCCTCGGTCGACCAGGGCGTCCAGGAGGCGATGGCGGCGGGCGTGTTCGCCGGGTACCCCGTCGTCGACGTCCGGGCCACGCTCGTCGACGGCTCGTTCCACGAGGTCGACTCGTCCGAGATGGCGTTCAAGATCGCCGGCTCGATGGCGCTCAAGGAGGCCGTCAAGAGGGCGAAGCCGATGCTGCTCGAGCCGGTCTTCGACGTCGAGGTCGTCACGCCCGAGGACTACATGGGCGACGTCATCGGCGACCTGTCGAGCCGCCGCGGCCGCATCGAGAGCATGGATCAGCGCGGGTCCGACCGCATCGTGTCCGCCCAGGTCCCGCTCGCGGAGATGTTCGGCTACGCGACCGAGCTCCGCAGCCGCACGCAGGGCCGCGCGACGTACACGATGCAGTTCAGCTCTTACCAGGAAGTACCCAAGTCGATTGCCGACGACGTCGTTGCCGCCGTCCGAGGCGAACCCGTCGGGACGTAGGAGGAGAAGAGGCGATGGCCAAGCAGAAGTTCGAGAGGACCAAGCCCCACGTCAACATCGGCACGATGGGTCACATCGACCACGGCAAGACGACGTTGACCGCGGCGATCACCAAGGTCCTGGCGGAGCAGAACCCCAACGTGGCGTTCACGCCGTTCGACAAGATCGACAACGCCCCCGAGGAGCGCGAGCGCGGCATCACGATCGCCATCGCGCACGTCGAGTACGAGACCGAGAACCGGCACTACGCGCACGTCGACATGCCGGGCCACGCCGACTACATCAAGAACATGATCACGGGGGCCGCGCAGGTCGACGGCGCCATCCTCGTCGTCTCGGCGGCCGACGGTCCCATGCCGCAGACGCGCGAGCACGTCCTGCTCGCCCGTCAGGTCAACGTCCCCTACATCGTCGTCGCGCTGAACAAGGTCGACATGGTCGACGACCCCGAGCTGCTCGACCTCGTCGAGCTCGAGGTGCGAGAGCTGCTCAGCGAGTACGAGTACCCGGGCGACGACGTCCCGGTCGTGCGCGTGTCGGCGCTCAAGGCGCTCGACGGCGACGCCGACGCCGCCAAGGGCGTCATCGAGCTGATGGCGGCCGCCGACGAGGCGATCCCCGAGCCGCAGCGCGACACCGACAAGCCGTTCCTCATGCCGATCGAGGACGTGTTCACGATCACCGGACGCGGCACGGTCGTGACCGGCCGCGTCGAGCAGGGCGTCCTGCGTCTCGGCGAGGAGGTCGAGATCGTCGGGATCGAGCCGAAGACGCAGAAGACCGTCGTCACGGGCATCGAGATGTTCCGAAAGATGCTCGACGAGGCCCAGGCCGGCGACAACGCGGGCATCCTGCTGCGAGGCGTCAAGAAGGACGAGGTGCAGCGCGGCCAGGTGCTCGCGAAGCCCGGCAGCGTCACGCCGCACACCAAGTTCACGGCGCAGGTCTACATCCTGTCCAAGAACGAGGGCGGCCGGCACACGCCGTTCTTCAACAACTACCGTCCGCCCTGCGATGACACGCTCTGGAAAGGCATCTGCGGCGAGGATGGACCGGAGGGAGTGGTGATCGACGAGCCGCGGCTTGCACTGCAGCGCGCGATGGCGGGGTTGCGCGACCAGGGCATGCTGCTCTGCATTTGCTCGAAGAACAACGAGGAGGATGTGGAGGAGACCTTTCGTTGTCACCCGGAGATGCCGCTCCGGCTGGAAGACTTCGTCGCGCGGCGGATCAACTGGGGTTCCAAGTCCGCGAACCTGGCGGCTCTCTCCGACGAGCTGCAGCTCGGACTCGACAGCTTCATCTTCATCGACGACAACCCGAATGAATGCGGTGAAGTTCAG
>DASZZZ010000075.1:0-3711 GCA_036260375.1 Actinomycetota bacterium | reverse complement strand
CCCCGCCCGCGCGCGCCCCGGCGGCGCCGGAGCGCCCGCGCGCGCTCGCGCCGCGCCGCGGCTGCGACGTCCGGCGGGACGACGTGCGTCGGGGCGTCCGGGTGGCCACCGGCCCTCTCCTCGCTCGAGTCAGTGCACAGGAGCAACAACTGTAACAATAGAGTTCACGTCGCACCATTACTACCTTGGGCACCAGGAAAGAGACCATCCGCCGGGGGCGCCTCCAGTTCCGCTCCAGACGCGAACCGGTGTTTCGCAATCCTCGCAGTGGAACCCCCGGCTCTCGGCGCCAACGATCTCCTGGCCGTCTCGAAAACGAGGCCGGAGCTCTACCTCTGCTCCGTCCAAGCGGGGTGCCGCGCGCCGAGGCGGCGGGGCGCTCGCGCCGAGAGATACCTCGGCAGTTTCCAGCGCCCGTCGGAGACGCGACGAAGCGAACCACTGGGACTACGGTCCCTGTGTCATCCTCTCGCGCAGCTCCCCAATCGATAGGGCAGCGAGCTGTCGCGCCAGACCGTCGTCGGAGTAAGCGGGGATCAGATCGTCGCCCACGACCACATAGGCGGTTTGGTAGTAGTCGACATTCGCAGGGATGTAGACCCCTGGCGTCTCCGTGCTGGGCGATAGCAATAGCACGACACGCTGGCCTTTCCGACGCCACTCTCGAGCGTTCGGCCCAGCGTACGCGAGCTCCAGTGTCTTGACGGTCACCGTGGAGTCGGAAATCGATCCTTTCCACACTTCGTCGACGCTCACTACCGTACTGAGGTGATGGATCTGTTCCGGCGGATCGCCTTCGGCCTCGCGCGGCAGTACTTCTTCGACGGTTCCGACGATGATGAGGTCGCTCACCGCCCGCAGCTCGCGAAGCGTCTCGTACGTCGGTCCATGCGCCGCAAACGTTCCCCCCATCGACGGGTTCACGACCTTGTCATTGCTTTCCCGACCCGAGCGCACGCCGAAGAACGTGACCGTCGCAGCGACCAGGAAGATCGACAACAGTCCTACGAGCGCAATCGGCGAGAACCGCCGGCGCACACGCGCGCCGCTCGAGAGTGCCTCCTTGGTCGCAATCCGAACGAACTCGCCGCGCAGGACTTCGAGCACACGAATCCGGGGGCCACGGAGATCGTCCTTCATCGTGCCTCCTTCGGTAGGGGGTTACGCAAGGCCGACCCGAGATTCCTCAACGCCCGCGAGACACGCGCTCGTGCCGCCTGTTCCGTGATGTTCAGGCGTGATGCGACCTCGGAATAAGGAAGCTCATCGAGCACGCGAAGCTGCAACGCTCTGCGCTGCTCAGGAGAAAGCCGCGTCAACTCCACCCTGAGTGCGGTTCGCAGCGGCCTGAGATCGGCCAACTCCTCGATGCGCCTTCGTTCCTCGTCGCCGACGTGGGGCACGTCTATACCCAGTCGTGCCATCGCCCTGCGCTCTGCAGCGCCCTTGCGGAGATAGCGAGTGAGCTGGCGGTCGGCGATCCTGTACAGCCATGCGGCAGCCGTCTCGTCGGTGGTTCCTCGGAACCGCCGTCGGCCAAGATAGGCGTGGGCGAAAGTCTCCGCAGTGAGATCGACGGCGAGCTCTACATCGAATATCCGCCTCGTGAAATACTTGAGGATCCCCTCGGAATGCCTGTCGTAGAACAGCGCGAACGCCTCGGGTTCGTCACTCGACCGACGTAGGGCCTCTACGGCTCCTTCACTGCTCATCATCTATTCAGTGCCACTAGCCCATCGATTGTGACGCAAGGTCCACATCGTCGCCATGTCAGGCGGGAGGGATACGTAAGTGCTGGCGCTCCTCTCCTAGTAATGACTGTTGATCGCGTCCCCGTCGTGGTCCGTGAAGTGCTTTGGCCAGCCGACCGCCACCATGCACGAACCGTCTTGACCTGCGTGGCCGAGTCCGACCGAGTGGCCGATCTCATGACAGATGAGGCTCAGCGTCCTGTCGTAGTCCTCTGGGATGAAGTCGTAACTCGTGTTGATGTGTGCGTGGCCGTGATCGCAGTTGTCGGCCGAGTGATACTGGTGACACTCGTACCAACCATATGGATCATCGGTGCCGAAGGGCCAGTCATTGATTCTTACGTCCACGGTGTCACAACTATGGTAGATGCTACTCGTGATATCGGTTGGTTCGATGTCATGCGAGTCGTTACTGTGAAGTGCGTCATGCGAGTTGTTGGATAACTCGCATGAATCGAAACGGACGTTGCTTCCCCCCGCCTTGGGACCTTGCCAATGACTTGCGAATGCCGTGGCTGCGCCCACGAGAATGCCCACCGCCACAGCGACTACTACCGCAGCGGCGTCCAGACGGCGTCCGCCTCTATCCATCCCTACCCCCGCACCGCCGGGACGCTCGGCAAGCCCGGCCATTGACTCCCCGTTCCGTGATGATCTATCGCGTCAGCTGACTTTCGCAAGGCCTGCGCTCGTCGCCGGCGCGCGGGCCCGCGAGGCCTCCGTACCCGCGTCCGGGCCGGCGTCAGGCGATCGCGCCGGCGACGATCTCGGTGAGGCCCTCGTCCGACTTCGCCAGCTCGATGCGGTCCTCGACCCGCTGGGCGAGCGCGGGCACGTGCGACACGAGGCCGATGAGCCGGTCGGTCGTCACGATGCGCTCGATCCCGTCGAGGGCGTGGTCGAACGCGTCGGCGTCCAGCGACCCGAAGCCCTCGTCGAGGAACAGCGACTCGAGCCGCCCGCCCTCGCGCGACACGGCCTCGGCCAGCGCCAGCGCCAGCGCCAGCGACGCCAGGAACGTCTCGCCGCCGGACAGCGTCTGGACGTCTCGCCGGCGATCGCCGTCGAGCTCGTCGACGACGTCGAACTCCGCGTCGTCGCTGAAGCGGTAGCGCTCGGTCATCGCGCGCAGGGACTGCGACCCGAGCTCGGACAGCAGGCGGCGGCGGTCCTCCAGCAGGAACGCGACGAAGTTCGTGTCGCGCAGGTCGTCCACGATCCGGCGCAGAACGTCGGCGCGCGCCCGCAGCCGTCCGGCCGCGGCGGTCAGCTCGCGCCGCCGCTCGATCTGCGCCGCGAGCTCCTCGACCGCGCTCCGCGCGTGCGCCTCCGAGGCGCGCGCCGCGGCGAGCGCCGCGTCGACCGACGCGTCGCCGTCGAGCTCGAGCGAGCGCCGCAGGTCGTCGAGCGCGGCCAACGCCACCGCGGCCCGGTCCTCGGCCGCGTCGCGGTCGCGCGCGGCGGTGGCGCGCGCGTCCTCCAGCGCCGCGTTCGTGCGCCGCGCGTGGCGCGCCAGCTCCGTGGCGTCGGCGTCGATCTCGGGCGGCTCGAGCTTCGCCTCGGCCGCGATCGCAACCAGCGCCGCCGCGATCCTGCGCTCCCTGGTCGCCACGCGCTCGCGCCGCCCGGCGTGACGGTGCTCCTCGGCGCGCGCCGCGTCGGCGGCCTTCGACGCGTCGGCACAGCGCCGGACCGCGTCGGCGAGCCGGGCGATGCGGGCGTCTGCCTCGGTGGCGAAGTCGCCGACGTCGCCGAGCAGCGCTTCGAGCTCGGCGCGCCCGGCGTGGACGCGCTCCGCGACGCGCGCGGCCCCCGCGACGCAGTGCTCCAGCTCGGCACAGGCGCGGCCGAGCTCGTCGCCGGCGCGCGCCGCCGCGGCACGCGCCTCCTCGTGCGCCTCGTCCGCCGCCCGCTCCCGCGCGCGCGCCGCGTCGAGCGCCGGCGGCTCGCGCCGGACGAG
>DASZZZ010000074.1:0-13127 GCA_036260375.1 Actinomycetota bacterium | reverse complement strand
AGCATGTCGTAGGTGAAGTCGATCTGCTTGGCCGACGCCGCCGGCCCGAACGCGAGGAAGGCGACCGCCCAGAACACCGCGTCCGACGGCCGCACGACGCGCCGCAGCACGTCGATGCGATGGGACTGCGATCCGAGGGCGTCGAGCGGACGGCGCGTGACTCGCTCCAGGCGCGTCAGCGCGGCGCTTCCGGCGACGGTCTCGACCGCCGGACAGTAGGTCGTGTTCGCCAGCACGAGTCCGGCGATCGCGTCGCGCGCGAGGTCCGCGTGCCGCACGCACAGCTCGAGCGCGACCATGCCCCCGACGGAGTGCCCCACGAGCACGACCTCGTCGAGGCCGCACTCCTCGATGACGGCGACGAGGTCGTCGGCGAGCAGCGGGATCGAGAACGGCGCGTCGCCCTTGGGCTGTGAGCGCCCGTGCCCGCGCAGGTCGTAGAACACGAGCCGGTGCCCGCCGAGCCCCGCCAGCTGGTAGTGCCACACGTCGGTGCGCATCGCCGACGCGTGGACGAACACCGCGCCGCGGCGCGACCGGGGACCCGCCTCCTCGACGAACAGACGGGCGCCGTCGGGACGCTCGATCGTGCGCGCGCGGACCCCGCGGCGTTCGCCGAACGGCTCGTCGCGCTCCGGGTCGCGCGTGCGGCGCCGGCGTACGACCGCATGCTCGGCGACGAGCCCCGCGGCGAGGCCCGCGCCGGCCGCGACGGCGGCCATCTGCCTGCGCCCGATCATGCTCCGCCCATCCGCTCGGGAGGCGTCACGCGCCGTCTCCGTCGAGGAACAGGCGCGGGACGCGGGAGCCGAGGCGCGCCGTGATCTCGTAGTTGATCGTGCCGGCGTGCGCGGCGAGCTCCTCGGCCGAGACGCGCTCGTCGCCGTCGCGGCCGAGCAGGGTCGCGAGCGCGCCGATGCCGACGTCGTCGTCTCCGACGTCGACCATGAACTGGTCCATGCACACCGTGCCCGAGACGCGGTGGCGGCGTCCGCCGATGAGCACGTCGGCGCGGCCCGACAGGCCGCGGTCGTAGCCGTCGCCGTAGCCGGCCGGCACGGTGACCACCCGCCCGCGCCGGCGCAGCTCGTGCGTCAGGCCGTACGATAGGGCCTCGCCCGCGGCGAGCTCCTTGACCATGTTGACCCGCGCGCGCAGCGACATGACGGGGCGCAGGTCGGCGGCGTCCGTGAGCGCCGCGCCGGGCCACAGCCCGAACGACGCGACGCCGCAGCGGACGAGGTCGAAGTGCGTCTCGGGCAGCGACATCGTCGCCGCCGAGTTGGCGAGGTGCCGGTAGCGAAGCCGGACGCCGGCGCGCTCGATCTTCTCGACGAGGTCGCAGAACAGCTCGAGCTGCTTGCGGTTGAAGGGGTGGTCGGGGACGTCGGCGACCGCGAGGTGACTCCACGCGCCCTCGATCGCGATGCTCGGCAACCGGCGCAACGCGCGGATGGCGTCGGGGACGTCGTCGGGCGGGAGGCCGACGCGGTGCATGCCGGTGTCGAGCTTGACGTGGACCGCGATCGTGCGGCCGGCGGCACGCGCCGCGTCGGACAGCGCGGCGGCGAACGGCTCCGTGTAGACGGTCGGGGTCAGGCCGAGCCCGACCATGGTGGCGACGGCGCCCGGCGGCGGCTCGGTGAAGACGTGGATGGGGGCCGCGACGCCCGCCTCGCGGAGGTGGATCGCCTCGGCGACGCGCGCGACGCCGATCCTCGTGGCGCCCGCCTCGAGCATCGCGGCGGCGCACTGCGGGTTGCCGTGGCCGTACGCGTACGCCTTGACGACCCCCATCAGCTCGGCCCCCGGCGCGAGCGCCCGCAGGGTCGCGACGTTGTGGCGCAGCGCGGCGAGGTCGATCTCGGCCCACACGGGGTGACCCCGGGCCTCGATCTCGGCACGCGTGAGCGTCGTCGCGGTCGCAGGCCGCGTCTCGCGCGTTGCGCGCGGCCCCGTTCTCGTGGTCACGCGTCCAGCGTAAACCTCGCCCGCGGGCCGGCCGCGGCGCGCAGCCGCGTGTCTGTCGCGTCACCGCGTTCGAGCGCGGCGCGCGCGGGGGCGAGCGCGTCGGCGACGTCGCCCGCGAGCACGCCCGACGTCGCGCCGCGCGCCGCGCGCGCGCCGGCGACGCCGTGGAGGTACGCGCCCGCCCACGCCGCGTCGAAGGGGTCGGAGCCCGCGGCCACGAGCGCCGCGACGACGCCGGTGAGGACGTCGCCGGTGCCGGCCGTCGCGAGCTCCGGCCCCCCGACCGGGACGACGACGACGCGGCCGTCCGGCGCGGCGACGAGCGTGCGGTGGCCCTTGAGCAGCACGACGCACGCGAACCGCTCCGCCGCGGCGCGCGCGCACCCGAGCCGGTCGGCGACGACGTCGCCGGTGGCGCGCCCGAGAAGCCGGGCGAGCTCGGCGGGATGCGGCGTCAGGATCGTGGCGCGGCGCGCGTCCGCGCGCCGCCGCAGCGCGTCCGGGTCTCCCGACAGGACGTTGAGACCGTCCGCGTCGACGACGACGGGGGCCGCGACGGTCGCGAGGGCGCGCTCCACGAGGGCGCGCTGGCCGTCGCCGCGCCCGAGCCCCGGCCCGATCGCCACCGCGGTGGCGCGCTCGACGACGTCGCCGAGCGCCGCGAGCGCGTCGGGCCCGAGCGCGCCGCGGTCGGACGCCCGCGCGGTCACGGCCTCGGGCACCGCCGCCGCGACGACCGCGGCGACGCGCGGCGTCGCGCCGACGGTCACGTAGCCCACCCCCGCGCGCAGCGCGCCGCGCGCCGCGAGCACGGCCGCTCCGCTCATGCCGTCGGATCCGGCGAGCAGCGCGATCGCACCCGAGCTGCGCTTGTGCGCGAGCGGCGCCCGCGGCGGGAGCAGCGCGGAGACGTCGTCGGGCTCGGGGCACGACACGAGACCGGGCGCGACGTCGATCCCGATGTCGACGACCTCGACGCGCCCGGCGAGGACGGAGCCCGGGGACAGGGCGGTGCCGAGCTTCTCGGCCCCCATCGCGACGGTGACGTGGGCCCTGACCGCCGGGCCGACGACGGCGCCGGTCGCGCCCGCGACTCCCGACGGGACGTCGACGGCGACGACGGGGGCACCGTCCGCGCACAGCGCGTCGATCGCCTCCGCGGCGACGCCCTCGGCCGCGCCGCGAAAGCCGGTCCCGAACACCGCGTCGACCGCGACGTCGGCCCCGCGCGCCCGGGCCGCGCGCCACGGCTCGACCCGGCCCCCGGCGCGGCGCAGCCGCTCGAGATGGTGGGCCGCCGCGCCGCGCGCGGAGCCGGCGTCTCCGACGACGAGGCAGCGGACCGCCACGCCCTCCGCCAACAGCCGGCGCGCCGCGACGAACCCGTCGCCGCCGTTGTTCCCCGTGCCGGCGACGACGACCGCGCGGCGCCCGTAGCGCCCGCCAGCGGCCTGCCGCGCGGCGCGCGCGACGGCGGCGCCGGCGCGCTCCATGAGGACCTCGGCCGGAGTTCCGGACTCGATCGCGCGCGCGTCGGCGCGCGCCATCTCGTCCGGCGTGACGAGCGGCCGCAGGGTTACGGCTTGTAGTCGCCCGAGGGGGGCTCGGACCCGGACGCCGACGGCGGCGGCGCGCTCGACGGCGTCGCGGGCGGCGGCGCCGCGGACGGCGTCGCGGGCGGCGCCGCGGTCTCGGCCGGGCCCGGAGGCGCGGCGGTCGCCTCGGCCGTCACGAAGCTCTGGAGCTGCCCGTCGACGGCCGTCATCTCGCCGACGAGGCGGTCGAGCTCGGGCCCGGCGGGCGTCCCCTTGGCGCGCTCGGCGTAGACCGCGTAGCCGAGCTGCTTGGCGAGGTCGTCCATCTTCTTGCGGAGCTGGGCCTGCCCCATCTTCTCCTGGACCTGCCCGGTCAGCTTCTTGCCCTCGGTCGCAGCCTCCTGGGCCTTGGCCTTGACCTTGTCCATGAAGCCCATCCGATCGACCTCCTCGACTCGATCCGGTGCGTCCACCCTACGGGCGCTGTGCCTACCCGCCAAGCGCGTCGACGTCACGCCCCCATCTCGGCGCGGACGGCGTCGGCCAGCGACTCCGCCGTCCGGCGCGCCGCGGCCGCGTCCGCCGCCTCGACCATGACGCGCACGACCGGCTCCGTGCCCGAGGCGCGCAGCAGCACGCGCCCGTCGTCGCCGAGCGCGTCCTCGGCCCGCCGCACGTCGTCCCACACCGCGGCGGCGTCGTCGAGTCGGCGGCCGCGCGCGACCGGGACGTTGACGAGCACCTGCGGGAAGCGCTCGTAGCACGACGCGAGATCGGACAGTCGCACGCCCGACGACGCGAGCATCTCGGCGATCTTGAGCGCGGTGAGGACGCCGTCGCCCGTCGTCGTGTGACGAGCGAAGATGACGTGGCCGGACTGCTCGCCGCCGAGCACCGCGCCGCGCTCGGCCATCGCCTCGGCGACGTACTTGTCGCCGACCGGCGCGGACACGACCTCGATGCCGCGCGCCTCGAGCGCGCGCACCAAGCCGAGGTTGGCCATGACCGTAGTCACGACGAGTTCGTTGTGCAGCGCGCCGCGCTCGTGGAGGTGCAGCGCCGACATCGCGATGAGCCCGTCGCCGTCGACCTCCTGCCCCCGCTCGTCGACCGCGAGGACGCGGTCGGCGTCGCCGTCGAAGCCGAAGCCGACGTCGGCGCCCGCGTCGACGACGCGCCGCGCCAGCGCAACGAGCGACGTCGAACCGCACTCGACGTTGATGCGGGCGCCGTCGGGCTCGGCGTTGATGACGACGACGTCGGCGCCGGCCTCGCGGAACGCGCGCGGCCCGACGTGCCACGCCGCGCCGAAGGCGCAGTCGAGCACGACGCGCAGGCCCGTGAGCGGGCCGTCGACCGCGCCGAGCAGGTGGGCGACGTAGCGGTCGTGCGCGTCGGGCACCGGCTCGGCCCGTCCGACCGCGTCGCCGACCGGAAGCTCGACGTCGGACTCCATGGCGCTCTCGACGGCGTCCTCGACGTCGCCCGGGATCTTCAGGCCCTCGTCGGAGAAGAACTTGATCCCGTTGTCGGGCACGGGGTTGTGCGACGCGGAGATGACCGCGCCTGCACCGGCGCCGAGGTCGAGCGTCAGGAAGGCGACCGCGGGGGTCGGCACGACGCCGGCGAGCGCGACGCGTGCGCCGGCCGAGCACAGCCCGGCCAGCAGCGCGCCCTCGAGCATCGGGCCGGACAGTCTCGTGTCGCGTCCTACGACCACCGTCGCGCCGCGCGGGGCGAGCACGCGGCCCGCGGCGCGGCCGAGCGCGAGCGCGAGGTCGGGCGTGAGGTCGCGGTTCGCGACGCCGCGCACTCCGTCGGTGCCGAACAACCGGGGCATCGGCGTATCTTCCCGCACGCCCGCCGCGGTTGCGCGCCGCGCGATGGGGCAAGCTTGGGCGCATGAGCGTGGTCGACGACGTCGCGGTCGGCGCGTTCCCGCCGGAGCGCTTTCGCGACGTCCTCTCGGCGGACCGCTTCGCCCGCTTCGAGGCGGAGGTCGAGCGCGCGCGCCGGTTGTTCGAGGGCCGCGTCGTGTGGAACGTGAACTCGACGGCGCAGGGCGGCGGCGTCGCCGAGATGCTGCGGTCGCTGCTCGCCTACGCACGCGGCGCCGGGATCGACGCGCGCTGGGCCGTGATCCACGGCAACCCCGACTTCTTCCGCGTCACCAAGCGCATCCACAACAACCTCCACGGCGCGCCGGGAGACGGCGGCGACCTCGGGCCCGACGAGGCCGCGGTCTACCGCGCGACGCTCGCGGAGCCCGCCGCCGAGCTCGCCGAGCTCGTGCGTCCCGACGACGTCGTGATCGTCCACGATCCACAGCCCGCCGGCATCGTCGGACGGCTGCGCGCGTCGGGCGCGGTCGTCGTGTGGCGCTGCCACGTGGGACTCGACCTGCCGTCCGACGTCGCCCGGCGCGCGTGGCGCTTCCTCATCCCGCACGTGCGTCCCGCCGACGCGTACGTGTTCTCGCGCGCCGCGTTCGCATGGGAGGGGCTCGACCGCGAGCGCGTCGTCGTGATCCCGCCGTCGATCGACGCGTTCTCGCCCAAGAACCAGGAGCTCGACGACGGCGCGCGCGACGCGATCCTCGCGGCCGCCGGGATCGTGTCGGGCGCACCGGACGGCGCCGCGCCCACGTTCGTGCGCCACGACGGGACACCGGGGCGCGTCGACCGCCGCGCGACGCTCGTCGAGGACCGGCCGCTGCCGTACGACGCTCCCGCGGTCGTGCAGGTGTCGCGCTGGGACCGGCTCAAGGACCCGATCGGAGTGATGGAGGGCTTCGCGCGCCACGCCGACGCCGCCGACGCACATCTCGTGCTCGCGGGCCCCGCGGTCGAGGCGGTGTCGGACGACCCCGAGGGGGCCGAGGTCCTGCGCGCGACGACCGACGCGTGGCGCGCGCTGCCGGCGCGGGCGCGTGCGCGCGTGCACCTCGCCGCGCTGCCGATGGACGACGGCGAGGAGAACGCCGCGATCGTCAACGCGCTGCAGCGGCACGCGCGCGTCGCCGTGCAGAAGAGCCTCGCGGAGGGATTCGGCCTCACCGTCGCGGAGGCGATGTGGAAGGCGCGCCCCGTCGTCGCGAGCCGCATCGGCGGGATCCAGGACCAGATCGTCGACGGCGTCAGCGGCGTCCTCGTGGACCCGGCGGACCTCGGCGCGTTCGGCGCCGCGGTGACGCGGCTCCTCGCCGACGGCGACACGGCGCGCCGCATCGGACGGGAGGCGCAGGAGCGCGTGCGCGACGAGTTCCTCGCGGCGCGCCACCTCATGCAGTACGTCGGTCTCGTGGCGTCGCTGCTCGCGCGGCGCTAGCCCCGCGCGCGTCGGCGCGCCGCGGCGACGTCGTCCCACGTGTCGCAGTCGAACGCGGCGTCGCCCGCGTCGACGCGCGCGATCGTCATGGTGCGCACGAGAGCGCGCATCGACGCGGCCCGCGTCGACGGCAGCGCCGCGAGCGCGGCGCGCAGCGCGGCCGTCCGGTACGCCGCGAGCAGAGGCTGGTCGCGGCCGCGTGCGTCGACGGCCAGAGCCGCGTCGCGGCCCCCCGCCGCCGCGACCAGGCGAGCGACGAGCGGCGGGCCCACGAACGGCAGATCCGCTGCGAGCACGACCGCGACGTCGGCGCGCGCGTGCCCGAGGCCGGCCGCGAGCGCGTGCACCGGACCGGCGCCCGGGGGGTCCTCGCGCACCCACGTGACGGGCCGCGCGACGGCGCGCTCCGGCCCGACGACGACGACGCGCTCGGCGTCGCGCAACGCCGCCACCACGCGCTCGAGCAGCGCGACGCCGCCGACCTCGAGCGCGGTCTTGTCGACGCCGCCGACGCGCGCGCCGGTGCCGCCGGCGAGGACGATCCCGTCGAAGCGCACCGCGCGACGGTAGCGGCTGCGGGTCCGTCGCCGCATGAGCGCGCGCCGGCGCGGGCGCGGCCGGTGCGTGCGCGCCGCCGTGCTAGCGACGGGGGCGACTTAGGATCGACCGCGCCCCGCCCGCGACCCGAGGAGCGGTTCATCGCCCACCGAGCAGCGCCGTCCGTCACCACGCCGCGGCTGATCGCGGCGTGCCGCGGCGAGCCCGTCGACCGCGTGCCGGTGTGGTTCATGCGTCAGGCGGGACGCAGCCTGCCCGAGTACCGGGCGCTGCGCGAGCGTCACGACCTCCTCGCCGTGGTCGCGGCCCCCGAGCTCGCCGCCGAGGTCACGATGCAGCCCGTGCGCCGGCTCGGAGTCGACGCCGCGATCCTGTTCGGCGACATCGTCGTGCCGCTGCGGGCGATCGGCGTCGACCTCGACATCGCCCCCGGCACGGGGCCGGTCGTCGCATCACCGCTGCGGTCGGCCGCCGACGTCGCGCGCCTGCGTCCGCTCGAGCCCGAAGACGACGTGCCGTACGTCCTCGAGACCGTCCGCATCCTCGCCGCGCAGCTCGACGTCCCGCTGATCGGGTTCGCGGGGGCGCCGTTCACGCTCGCCAGCTACCTCGTCGAGGGCGGGCCGTCGAAGAGCCACGCGCGCACCAAGGCGCTCATGCTGTCGGAGCCGGCGACGTGGCGCGACCTCGTCGACCGCCTCGCGGAGACGACGATCTCGTACCTGCGCGCACAGGTCGCCGCGGGCGCGGCGGCCGTGCAGCTCTTCGACAGCTGGGCCGGCGCGCTCGCGCCGGACGACTACCGCGACCACGTGCTGCCGGCCGTGACGCGCATCATCGCGGGGCTCGGCGACCTCGGCGTCCCGCGCATCGTCTTCGGCGTGGGCACGGGCGAGCTCCTCGGGCTGCTCGCGGGCACGGGCGCGGAGGTCGTCGGCGTCGACTGGCGCGTCCCGCTCGACGCGGCGCGCGCGCGCGTCGGTCCCGGTCCCGCGCTCCAGGGCAACCTCGACCCGGCCGTCGCGCTGGCGCCGTGGCCGGTCGTCGAGCGGCGCGTGGACGACGTCCTGCGGCGCGGCGGGGGCCGGGCCCACGTGTTCAACCTCGGCCACGGCGTGCTCCCGGAGACCGACCCCGACACGCTCGCGCGCGTCGTCGAGCGCGTGCATGCGTGGGAGCCGCCGCGTGAGTGAGCCGCGCCGGGGCGTGCTGGTCATGGCGTACGGGACGCCGCGCTCGCTCGACGACGTCGAGGCGTACTACACCGACATCCGCCACGGCCGTCCGCCGCCGCCCGAGCTGCTCGACGAGCTCACCGCGCGCTACCGCGCCATCGGGGGGTCGCCGCTGTACGAGATCACGCTCGCGCAGGCCAAGGGCATCGAGGAGCGCATCGGAGTGCCCGCGTACCTCGGCCAGAAGCACGCGCCGCCCTTCATTCCCGACGCGGTGCGCGCGCTCGCGGCCGACGGCGTCGAGCGCGCCGCCGGCCTCGTGCTCGCGCCGCACTACTCCACGATGAGCATCGGCGACTACCGCCGCCGCGCCGAGCGCGCCGCTCGCGACGCGCGCTGGCGCGGCCGGCTCGACGTCGTCGACAGCTGGCACCTCGAGCCCGGCTACGTCGACTTCCTCGCCGGCGCCGTGATCGACGCGCGCGCGGCCCTGCCGGACGACGCGCGCGACGGCGCCGTCGTGGTGTTCACCGCGCACAGCCTTCCCGCCAAAGTGCTCGCGTCGGGCGACCCGTACGCGTCGCAGCTGCAGGAGACCGCGGACGCGGTGGCGGCGCGCGCGTCGTTGACGCGCTGGCGCGTCGCGTGGCAGAGCGCGGGGCGCACCGAGGTGCCGTGGATCGGACCCGACGTCCTCGAGGTCGTCGACGAGGTCGCGCGCGACGGCGCGCCCGCGGTCGTCGTGTGCCCGTGCGGGTTCGTCGCCGACCACCTCGAGGTGCTGTACGACGTCGACGTCGAGGCGGCCGCCGCGGCGGAGCGCGCGGGCATCGCGCTGACCCGCACGCGCATGCCCAACGACGACCCGGCGTTCCTCGACGTCGTCGCAGACGTCGTGCGCCGCGCGCTCGACGCGTGACCGAGCCGCTCCCGGCCGTCGTCGTCGGCGGCGGCGTCACGGGGCTCGTCGCGGCACGCACGCTGCGACGGCGCGCGCCGCACGTCCCGGTCGTCCTGTTCGAGGCGTCGGAGCGGCTCGGGGGCAAGGTGCGAACCGTGCCGGTGGAGGGCGCGGCGTTCGAGGCCGGCGCCGACTGGTTCGTGACGCGCAACCCCGCGGCCCTCGACCTGTGCCGCGAGCTCGGGCTCGGCGACGACCTCGTCGAGCCGTCGGCGCGCGGCGCGCTGGTGTTCTCGCGCGGCGCGCTGCGGCCCGTGCCGCCGAACGTCCGCGGCGTGCCGACGTCGGTGCTCGCGCTGGCGCGCGGCGGCGTCGTGTCGCCCGCGGGCGCGGCGCGCGCGCTCGCCGACGCCGCGCTGTCCGGCCCCCTCTCGGGCCCCGACGTGTCGATCGGCGCGCTCGTGCGCCGCCGCTTCGGCCGCGCGGTCCTCGAACGGCTCGTCGATCCGATGGTCGCCGCGGCGCGCGCCGGACGTCCCGACGACCTCAGCCTCGCCGCCGCGGCCCCCGAGCTCGACGCCGCGGCGCGCTCGTCGCGCTCGGTCGCGCGCGCGTTGCGCAAAGCCGCAGCGACCGTCGACGCGCCGTCGTTCCTCGGGTTGCGCGGCGGCATGGAGACGCTCGTCGACGCGCTCGCGCGCGACGCCGCGGGCGTCGACGTGAGGACGGGCGCGCGTGCGACGGAGGTCGTCGCCGCGCCCGGCGGCTACGACGTGCACGTCGCCGGAGCGCGTCCTGTGCGCGCCGCGGCGGTCGTCGTGACCGTCCCCGCGCCCGCCGCGGTCGCGCTCGTCGCCCGCCTCTCGCCCGCGGCCGCCGGCGAGCTGCGCGCGATCCCGTACGCCGGTGGCGCGGTCGTCGCGCTCGTCTATCCACCCGGCACGCGCCCGCACGGCGTCGCGGGCAGCGGCGTGCTCGTCCCGGCGGTCGAGCGCCGCACCCTGACCGCGTGCGCGTGGTACTCGGACAAGTGGCCACACGCGCGGCCTCCGGACGGGTCGCTCGTCGTCCGTTGCTTCGTCGGCCGCTCCGCCGACGACCGCGCCGTCGCGCTCGACGACGACGCCCTCGCGACGCGCGCCGCGGACGACGTCGCCGGACTGACCGGCGTCACGGCGCGGCCGCGCGCGACGCGGGTGCTGCGGTGGATCGACGCTCTGCCCGAGTACCGCGTCGGACACCTCGAGCGCGTCGCGCGCGCCGAGCGCGCCCTCTCCGGCCATCCGCGCGTCGCGCTCGCCGGCGCGGCCTACCGCGGCTCCGGGCTCCCCGACTGCATCGCGCAGGGCCGCGCCGCGGCCGAGCGCGTCGCGCGTGCGCTCGAGTCCTACGGACGTGCGGGCGATACGCTGGACGAGCCGAACCGAGAAAGGACCGACTCGTGACCGAAGAGACTCTCTACGCCGCCTATCCGGTGTTCAAGGCGCGGCCCGAGCGCCTCGACGGGGGCCGCGACGTCGCGATCAAGGAGGCCGTCGCGGCGCTCGACGAGCACGCCGCGCGCGTGCGGCTGCGCGGCGCCTATTCGACGACGGGCTTCTCCGCGAGCGCCGATCTCGTCCTGTGGCTCGTCGCGTCGTCGGCCGACCACGTCCAGGACGCGCTCGTCGCGCTGCGCCGCACGGCGCTCGGCCGCGCGCTCGACCAGCGCGAGATGTTCCTCGGCGTCGTGCGTCCGGCCGAGTTCACGCGCGACCACCTGCCCGCGTTCGTCCAGGGCAAGGAGCCGAAGCGGTACATGACCGTGTACCCGTTCGTACGCACGCCCGAGTGGTACCTGCTCGACGCGTCCGAGCGCGGCGCGTACCTGCGCGCGCACGGCGAGGCGGGCCGCGAGTTCCCCGACGTGTGGGCCAACACGACGAGCGCGTTCGGGCTCGGCGACTACGAGTGGATCCTGTGTTTCGAGGCCGACGACCCGGGCCGCCTCGTGGACCTCATCCGGCGCCTGCGCGCGACCGAGGCGCGCCGCTACACGAAGCTCGAGATCCCGTTCTTCACCGGCATCCGCAAGGACCTCGCCGACGCGCTGACCGACGCCTTCTGAGCGGCGACCGCCACGGCGCACACCCGACGGGTGAACGCTCCGAGCGCACGCCCGTCGGGCACTCCAAACCGTTCTGAGTCGGCCCGCCGGACGTGCGCTCTCCGCTCGGCACCCGAACCGCGCGTGTGCGCTCGGAGCCGTCGCGCGCGCGTCAACGGCCCGGTTTGCGGTCGCGCTCGCGCTTGAGCTCGAACAGGCCGTCGGTCTCGATCAGCGCGCGCACGTGGCGCCACAGCTCGACCGCGTCGTCGCCGTGGGGCGGTGTCGACAGCACCGGCCCGAACATGCCGCGGCCCGACGGCAGCACGATCGTCGGCACGCCGAAGCAGCCGACGTCGGCCACGGCGAGCTCGTGCTCGGCCCGCACGTCGTCCATCGTCGAGTCGTCGTCGAGCGCGCGGTCGACGACGTCGCGGTCGAAGCCCGCGTCGGACAACGCGCCGCGCACCGCCTCGTCGGTCATGCCCTCGTCGCGGTCGTGCACGCGCGTCCCGAGAGCGCGGTAGACGCGCGCGACGCCGTCGTTGCCCGCCTCGCGGCGAACGAGCGCGAGCGCGCGCAGCGCGCGCGTCCCCGCGGCGTGACGATCGGCGAGCGGATTGTCGTCGCGCTCGTTGACGAGCTGCAGGCTGAACAGGCGCCAGTCGACGTCGACCTCGCCGCGCTCCTCGAGACCGTGCACCCAGCGCGCCGTCTGCCACGCCCACGGGCAGACCGGATCGAAGTGGAACCGGACGCGCTCCGCCATCGCGATCACCTCCCGTGCGACCCCCTCGTCCCTTCGATGTTCGCGCCGTCGCGGCGCGTTACGCGCCGGCCGCCGCCCCCCGCGCGACGACGTCGCGGTCGGGCAGGCGCCACTGGTGCGGCGCGATGAGCTCGTGCGCCGCCTCCGGCCCCCAGGAGCCCTGCGCGTAGGGGTGCAGCGGCGGCGGGGCGGCGACGACGTCGGCGACGATCTCCCACGTGCGCGCGATGCCGTCGGCGCGCTGGAACAGCGACGGGTCGCCGATGATCGCGTCGTGGATCAGACGCTCGTAGGCCTGGATGAGGTGCGAGCCGAACGAGCCCTCGTAGCGGAACTCCATGCGCGCCGGCGACAGCTCGATCGTCGGCCCCGGCATCTTCGCGAGAAACGTCGCCGAGACGCCCTCGTTCGGGCCGCCGAGCTCGAGCGCGAGGTAGTCGTGGTCGAACTCCGAATGCTCCGGCAGGTCGCGGAACATGCGGCTCGGCGGCCTGCGGAACACGAGCGTGACGACCGAGCGCTGCTCCGGCATGCGCTTGCCGGTGCGGAGGTAGAACGGCACGCCCTCCCAGCGCCAGTTGTCGACGAACGCGCGCACCGCGACGAACGTCTCCGTCTGCGAGCGCTCGTCGACGCCCGGCTCCTGCACGTAGCCCTCGTACTGGCCCCGCACGACGTCGTCGCCCCGCACGGGCACCATCGACTCGAACACCTTCGCCTTCTCGTCGATCAGCGCCTTGGGACGCAGCGCGACCGGCGGCTCCATCGCGATGAAGCTGAGCACCTGGAACAAGTGCGTCACGAC
>DASZZZ010000073.1:0-22900 GCA_036260375.1 Actinomycetota bacterium | reverse complement strand
GCCAGCGCTGCCGCGTTCGGGACCGAAACCCGCAGCTACATCGTCAAGACGAAGCACGGCGGCATCTACCTCGAGGTCGCTCACCCGACGAAGGGCGGCAAGATCGTCAAGGCCCCGACCCTTCTCACCTACTCCCCCTATTCGGTCCTAGGCCGCAACGGCGACGCCGCGCACTGGAACGCGATGGGCATCGCGCGCGCCTACGCCGGCGGCATGCGCTACACCCTCAACGACGAGTTCCTCGGCAACCAGGGTCCCGGTGCCGTCATCGACGAGGGCTTCGACACGCCTCTGCTGTTCGACTTCGGCTTCGCCCTCCCGCCGCCCACCGACGTGCAGGGCGAAGGCTGGGCGGACCGCGTGGCGTCGACGGTCACGCCGTGCGACGAGGTCGAGCACATGCAGCACGGCTACGACTTCGAGACGCCGAACTACACGAAGTTCTGGAAGGAGCGCGACTACCTCGCGGGGGCGCGCAAGCTGAAGATCCCCGTGCTCGTCGCGCACAACTGGGGCGACTGGAACGTCAAGCAGGAGGAGGCGTGGAACCTGTTCCGCGCGCTCGACGACTCACCGCAGCGCGTCATGTACATGGGCACGCGCTGGGACGGCCACGGGCGGCCCGGAGGCGACTACGACGCGTTCCGGCGCGCGTGGCTCGACCACTATCTGCTCGGCGAGAGCAACGGCATCGAGGACGCGCCGTCGGTCGTGACGCAGACTTCCGACCACGCCGGACCGGGCGACTGGCTCTCCGGACGGCCGCTCGACGTCGCGCCGGTCGAGCTGATCGCGCAGCAGACGCCGGTCACGTCGCTCGACGACTACGCGTGGAAGCTGCTGCCGACGCGCCCAGGCGCCCTCGACGGCGCCGACGCGCAACGCGCGCGCTTCCCGTCGACCGGGCTCAACACCGAGAGCGACGCGGCGCTGAACCCGCGCGGCAACCTCGAGTGGTTCTGGTTCGAGACCCCGCCGCTCGCGCGCGACGTCCGCATCTTCGGCTCGATGAAGGTTCGGATCTACTCGACCGTGGCGCGCAAGTGGATCACGTACACGCCGAGCGTCTTCGACGTCGTCCCGTCGCAGCACGTCACCGTCGGCGGACAGCAGGTCGCGACCGACCCGCGCGCGCTCGTCGCGGTGACGCGTGGGTGGCTCGACTCGCGCTACCGGAACGGGCTCCGCCGCCCGCAGGCCGTCGAGCCCAACGAGCCGTTCGGGATGACTGTCGTGGCGAAGCCGCAGGACTACGTGTTCCGGGCCGGCCACCGCATCGGCGTGAGCATCCAGACCGAGATCAACGAGTGGTCGATCCCGAAGGCGTACCCCGGGTGCGAGGGCGATCCGGCCGCGCGCTGCGCGCTGGTGCGCGTCAACTGGGAGGGGGGCCGGACGCGCCTCGTGCTGCCGGTCGTCGGCGCACCGCGCGACGCGACGCGCCTGTTCACCGGAGACGGCTGGCCGCACAACTGACGCAAGGCCGTGCGCTCCCGCGCGCGCGCGTCGTCGCCGCCCGTCCTGTGGCCGGTCCCGGGGGCCGCGGCGACCGGCGCTCCCCTCGAACCCCGCGCGGCGCGACGCTCAAGGGTCAAGGATCGAGACCAAGTCTTGTGTCAACACGATCAGCGCGCCGCCGTCTCGTGCAGCGCTGGGATCGGCGAACTGTAGGGAGAGGCAAACGTGAAAGAGGACATCCTCGAGCAGATCGTGGACGACTACCTCCAGCACCACGGCTACTTCACCGTTCACAACGTGCGCTTCAAGCCGTCAAGCGACCGGCCCGACTACGTCGCCAACCAGGATTCAGTCGCCTCCGACGTCGATGTCGTCGGCTACAACCCGTTGGAGCAGGGCATGAAACGCGTCTGGATCGTCTCGTGCAAGTCATGGCAGCCCGGATTCGACGCGACGGCACAGCTGCGGCGCGCGCTAGCCGAGAAGAAGCCCGGAAAGCGTGCAGGATGGCAGAGCTTTCGGGAGTTGTTCAACGAGAAGTGGGCCGAGGCCTTTCGCAACCGGATCGAGGCGATTACGGGCGCGACGGAGTTCTCGTACTCCATCGCGGTGACGAGCCTGCGCGGCGAGACGGAAGCATGGACGAACAACGAGACGATCCGACGCAACCTCGGCGGCAACCCGTTCTCCTTCCTGACCCTCGAGGAGATGTGGGGCGGAGTGATCGAATCCATCACCACGACTCCCGCCGCTAGCGAGATCGGCCGGCTTGCGCAGCTGTTGAAGGCGGCGAAGCTCACACAGGCACCGCGAACTTCCGAGCGGGCAGTACGGTCACAGACGCCGGATCCACGGACGTAACGGCGGGTGCGTCGTCCTCTTAGTCACGCACGCCGACGGAAACACGCCGTCGGATCGTTGTTGACAATAGTTTTCATTAGCGCATAGCGTCCGGCGATGACCTCGTGGCTGCCGGCCCTCGGCGCGGTCGCGCTCATGAGCTCGCTGTCGCTCGTCGGCGCGGCGACGATGGCGTTGCGCGCGCGGACGCTCGAGCGCGCCCTCGTCGTGCTCATCGCGTTCGCCGCCGGCGCGCTCCTCGGCGACGTCTTCATCCACATCGTCCCCGAGGTGTCGGAGTCGGGGACCGGCTTCGACACGGCCGCGTCCGCATCGGTGCTCGGGGGCATCGTCGGCTTCTTCGTGCTGGAGAAGGTCTTCCACTGGCACCACGCGCACTTCCCGCACGAGGAGGTCGTGCACCCGGTCGCGGTGTCGAACGTCGTCGGCGACGCGCTGCACAACTTCGTCGACGGCGCCATCATCGCCGGCGCGTTCCTGGTGTCGACGCAGCTCGGCATCGCGACGACGGTCGCGGTCGCGCTGCACGAGATACCGCAGGAGCTCGGCGACTTCGCGATCCTCGTCCACGCGGGTCTGAGACCGCGCCGGGCGCTGCTGTTGAACTTCGCAAGCGGCCTCGCCGGCGTCGTCGGCGCGGTCGTGACGCTGCTGCTGCGCGACACGCCCGGCCTCGAGCAGTTCCTGCTCCCGTTCTCCGCCGGGGCGTTCGTCTACATCGCGGGGACAGACCTCATTCCGGAGCTGCACAAGGAGCCCGAGCTGCGCAAGTCGCTGTTGCAGGGTGGCGCGCTGCTGCTCGGGATCGGCGTCATGGCGCTGCTGCTGGTGATCGAGTGAGCGGCGACGGCAAGCGCACGACGCGCCAGCGCGCCGCGATCGTCGACGCGCTCGGCGCCGCGGGCGGCTTCCGGACCGCGCAGGAGCTGCACGACGAGCTGCGGGCCGCGGGGGCGCGCGTCGGGCTCACGACGGTGTACCGCAACCTCCAGGCGCTCGCCGACGCCGGCGACGTCGACGTCGTCCGCAACCCGGGCGGCGAGTCGATGTACCGGCGCTGCGCGCGCGGCGGACACCACCACCACATCGTGTGCCGCTCGTGCGGCTGGTCGGCCGAGATCGCGAGCGACGCGATCGAGACGTGGGCGACGCGCGCGGCGCGCCGGCACGGCTTCGTCGACGTGACGCACACCGCCGAGGTCTACGGGCTGTGCCCGTCGTGCGGCCGCGGGGCGTGACCTACTCCGAGCGCCACTCGCGCTCCGCGCGCGGCGGCGCGTAGTCCCGACGCCGAAGGGCCCCGACCGCGCGCCGCGCGCGCGACGGGCCCCCGGTCCCGTGCCCCCGGCTCACCACCAGCGCGGCGAGGCCCGTCGTCAGCGGGACCGACGCCACGAGGCCGATGCTGCCGACGAGCGTGCGCACGATCTCGACCGCGAGCACCTCTGACGTGAGGACGTCGCCGAACGGACGGTTCGACAGGGAGAACAGAATCAGCAGCGGCAACGCGGCCCCCGCGTACGCGAGCACGAGCGTGTTGACCGTCGACGCGATGTGGTCGCGCCCGATGCGCACGGCGGAGCGATACAGGTCGCGCGCGCCGAACGACGGGTTGGCGTGGTGCAGCTCCCACACCGCGGACGCCTGCGTCACGGTGACGTCGTCGAGCACGCCGAGCGTGCCGATGACGATGCCGCCTAGCAGGAGTCCCTCGAGGTTCACCTGCTCGGCCGACACCTGCAGCAGCAGCGCGTCCTCGGAGCTCAGCCCCGTGAGCTTGGCCGCCTCCACGAACACGAGCGCGAGCGCGCCGGTGAGCACGAGGCTGCACATCGTGCCAAGCACGGCGGTCGTCGTGCCGGCGTGGAAGCCGTGCGCGAGGTACAGCGCGACGAACATGATCGCGGCCGACCCCACGACGGCGACCGCGACGGGGTTGCGCCCGGCGAGGATCGCCGGCAGCACGAACGACACGAGCACGAACAGGCTCACCCCGAGCCCCGCGAGCGCGGCGACGCCGTTCCACCGGCTGAGCGCGACGACCACGATCGCGAACAGCGCCGCGAGCACCGTGAGCGGGAGCGTGCGCTCGTAGTCGACGAAGAAGTACGCCGGCGCGCCGCCCTCGGCCTCCGCGCGGCTCACGAGGATCCGGTCGCCCGCCTCGAACGCGGGCGCGCCGGCGGTCGCGGCCGCCGGGAACGTCACGACGTCGCCGGCGTCGGGCCCCGAGCGCAAGCGCGCGCGCACCTGCGTGCACGAGAACCGCTGCGCGCCGTCGAGCAAGTCGTCGCACGCCTCCTCCGACACCGACGTCACCGTCGCGCCGTAGCGCGGCGCGGCCGGGCCGGCGTCGATGCGGACGTCGCCGCGCGGCCACAGCGCGACGAGTCCCACCAGCGTCGCCAGCGCGAACGGCGCGAGCGCGAGCGCGAGCCGGCGGCGAACGGCGGGCGGGGTGACGTGCGCGCCGCCGTCGTGCGCGTGCGTGTGCGGCACCTGGGTGGAGGAGCGGTCGCCTCTAGGGCTCGACCGGCGGGACCGGGCGCGGCCCGGTCGGCTCGCCGCCGGGCGGGGGCACCGCCCGCGGACCCGTCGAGGGGTGAGCGTTGCGCGGGGGCACGGGCCGGTCGCCGTCGCCGAACGCCGACGCGTCCTCGCCGAACGCCGCCTGGAACGGCTTGAGCAGCTCGATCGGGATCGGCACGACGAGCGTCGAGTTCTTCTCGGCCGACACCTCGGTGATCGTCTGCAGGTAGCGCAGCTGGTACGCGATCGGGTGACGGGCGATGACCTCGGCCGCCTGCGCCAGCCGCTCGGACGCCTGGAACTCGCCCTCGGCGTTGATGACCTTGGCGCGCCGCTCGCGCTCCGCCTCGGCCTGGCGCGCCATCGCGCGCTGCATCTCCACCGGCAGGTCGACGTCCTTGATCTCGACGAGCGAGACCTTGACGCCCCACGGGTCGGTGAGGTCGTCGATGATGCGCTGGAGGTCGGCGTTGAGGCGGTCGCGCTCGGTGAGGATCTGGTCGAGATCGACCTTGCACAGCACCGCGCGCAGCGTCGTCTGCGCGATCTGCGACGTCGCGTAGAGGTAGTTCTGGACCTCCACGACCGCCTTCACCGGCTGGAACACCGAGAAGTAGACGACCGCGTTCACGCGCACGGTGACGTTGTCCTTGGTGATGACGTCCTGCGGCGGCACGTCGAGCGTCACCGTCTGCAGGTTGACCTTCACCATGCGGTCGATGATGGGGATGATGAAGAACAGCCCGGGCCCCTTGGCGCCCTCGACGACGCGCCCGAGCCGGAAGATCACGCCCCGCTCGTACTCCTGGACGACGCGGATCGACGCGGCGAGCACGATCAGCACGAGCACCAAGACGATTCCGAGCCCCGCCAACGTCATGTCGTCCTCCCGATGGTCGCGTACCTACCGTCCGAGCCTACGCCGCGACGACCGGCTCAGACAGGAGGATGGCTAACGGGAGTCCGCGTCGTGCGTGCGCGCGGGGCGCGCCTCGCTCGGCGGCTCGGGCTCGTCGTGCAGCGGCTCGACCAACAGCACGAGCCCCTCGGTCGCCATGACCTTGACGCGCTCGCCCGCGGCGATCGCGGTCTCCATCGTGCGCGCGCGCCACAGCGTGCCCTTCGTCACCACGGTTCCCTCGGGCGCGATGTCGGTCTTGGCCTCGCCGACGACGCCGACCATCGCCTCCTCGCCCGTGACCGGCCGCCGCAGGCGCACGCGCAGTGCGGCGGTCATGACCGAGACGAAGAACAGCAGCGTGAGCGCGACCGAGCCGGCGATCGCCCACGGGCTCAGCGCGAGCGCGGGGGCCGCGCCGGCGAACAGGACCAGCGCGCCGGCGACGAGCGCGGCGATGCCCCCGGCGGTCCACACGCCGAGCCCGGCGGTCTGGAGGTCGACGACGAAGAACACGATCGCGAGCACGACGAGCAGCACGCCGGCCCAGTTCGTCGGCAGCACCGACAGGGCGTAGAACCCGAGCAGCAGGCACACCGCGCCGAGGATCCCGGCGAGGCCGATCCCGGGGTTGTAGAGCTCGAAGATGATCCCGAAGAAGCCGATCAACATGAGCCAGTACGCGATCTCGGGGCTCGTGACCGCGTGCAGCAGCCGCTGCAGCAGGTTCGGCCCCTGGAAGCGGACGCGCGCGCTCGGCCGCCCGGCCCCCTCGTCCCACGTCTCGAGCGTCACCTCGCCGTCCGCGACCTCGACGCGCTCGCCGTCCATCGCCTCGAGCAGCGCCCCGAGCGACGACGCCATCCCGTCGACGACGTCGATGTCGACCGCCTCGGTCGCGCCGATCGACGCGCCCTCGCGCACGGCGTCCTCGGCCCAGTCGGCGTTGCGACCGCGCGTGATCGCGAGCTCGCGGATGAACGCGGCGGCGTCGTTGACGACCTTTCGCTCGAGCGCCTCGGGCTGCTCGCCGCCGCCGAGGTTGACGGGCGTCGCGGCGCCCAGCTCCGTCGACTCGGCCATGTAGACGCGGTTCGCCGCGTACGCGATGAACGTGCCGGCCGACGCGGCGCGCGACCCGCGCGGCGCGACCCACACGACGACGGGGACCTCCGAGCCGAGGATCTCCTTGATGATCTCGCGCATCGATACGTCGAGCCCGCCGGGCGTGTCGATCTGGATCACCGCGGCGTGGACGCCGTCGGCCTCGGCCTGGTTCAGGCGCCCGCGCAGGTACTCCGACGTCGGGGGGTCGATGACGCCCTCGACCTCGATGAGGTCGACCGTGCGCGCGCCGTCGACGGGCGCGGACGTGCACGCGCCGAGCGCGAGCAGCGCGGCGCCGGCGACGAGAGCCGCCACGGGGCGGCGCAGACGGTCGGCGTTCACGTCCTCCATGGTCGCGTACCGGGGCGCACGTCCGCCCGCGTGGGGTAGAAACCGGTCGTGCTCCTCGAAGAGCTGCTCGCGCCGCGCATCCTCGTCGTCTCGGGCAAGGGCGGCGTGGGCAAGACGACCGTCGCCGCGGCGCTCGCCGTCGTCGCCGCCCGCACCGGCCGCAAGGTGTGCGTCGCCGAGGTCGACCGCAAGGGCACGCTGCCGCGCCTGTTCGGCGGGCAGGCGCCGGGCTACGAGCCGCGCGAGATGTCGCCCGGCATCTGGGGCATGACGATCGTCCCCGAGGCGGCGCTCGCCGAGTACCTCGAGGTGCAGTACCACATGCGCCGCATCTCGAAGGTGTTCACGAGCACGCAGTTCGTCGACTACGTCACGACCGCGGCCCCCGGTCTCGAGGACATCCTCGTGCTCGGCAAGGTCTGGTACCTCGAGCAGGACCGCGGGACGCGCCACTTCGACACGATCGTCGTCGACGCGCCGGCGGCCGGGCACATGCTGACGTTCCTGTCCGCGCCGTCGGGTCTGTCCGACGCCGTGCGCGTAGGGCCGGTGCGGCGCCAGGCGCAATGGCTCGACGACATGCTGCGCGACCCGGCGCGCACGCGCGTCCACCTCGTCACGCTGCCCGAGGAGATGCCCGTGGTCGAGACCCTCGAGACCGCCGAGGCGCTGCGCGGCCGGCTCGGCATCGCGACCGGACCCGTGTTCGCCAACGGCGTCCTCGCGCGCCTGCTGTCGCGTGCCGAGCAGGAACGCGTCGACGCGATCGCCGCGACGGGCGACGCGACCGCGCTCGTCGCGGAGGCCAAGGGTGTCGGGCTCGACCTCGACGACGAGGACGTCGGCGCGCTCGCCGGCTACGCGCGTTTCCTCGGGGCGCGGCGCGCGATCCAGGCGACGCACCTGCGCAGGCTCAGGCGCGGCGTCGACGAGCCGGTCGTCGAGCTCCCGTACCTGTTCTCGGGCGGGCTCGCGCTGCCCGACGTAGAGACGCTGGCCGACGCGATCGAAGCGCGGGTGGCGTCGTCGTGAACGCGCTCGGCGAGATCGCCGCGCACAAGGAGATCGTCGTGTGCGCGGGGTCCGGAGGCGTCGGCAAGACGACGACCGCGGCCGCGATCGCGCTGCGGGCCGCGCTCGACGGCAAGCGCGCCGCGGTCCTCACGATCGACCCGGCGCGCCGTCTCGCGTCGTCGCTCGGGTTGCGCTCACTGACCGACGAGCCGACGCGCGTGCCGGCGTCGAAGTTCGCGCGCGCCGGCCTCGAGCCGCGTGGCGAGCTGTGGGCGATGATGCTCGACACGAAGTCGACGTTCGACAAGGTCGTCATGCGCTACGCGCCGAGCCGCGCCCAGGCCGAGCGCATCATCGCCAACCGCTTTTACCGCAACATCTCGGGGACGCTGTCGGGGACGCAGGAGTACATGGCGATGGAGAAGCTCTACGAGCTCCACGCCGACGGCGGCTACGACGTCATCGTCATCGACACGCCCCCGACGCGCAACGCGCTCGACTTCCTCGACGCGCCCCGCCGCCTCACCGACTTCTTCGAGAGCCGCGTGCTGCGATGGTTCCTCATCCCGTACATGCGCGCCGGCGGCGGGATCATGCGCGTCGCGAACGTCGCGGCGACGACGTTCCTGCGCATCGTCAAGCGCATCGTGGGCGCCGAGGTCCTCGAGGACACGGCCGAGTTCTTCGGCAACCTCGAGGGCATGTACGAGGGCTTCAAGGAGCGGGCGCGCGAGGTCGCGGCGCTGCTGAAGTCGGACGCGACGTCGTTCGTCGTCGTCACGTCGCCGGCCGAGGACGCGGTCGCCGAGGCGACGTTCTTCGCGACGCGCCTCGACGAGTCGGGGCTCCCGTTCGGGGCGCTGGTCGTCAACCGCGTGCACCCGCGCATCGGCGACGGCATCGACGTGCGCCCGCGCCAGCTCGCGCGGCTCGAGGCCGGCAACGACGACGCCCGCCTGCTCGCCAAGCTGCTCGACAACGAGGAGGCGTTCATGCGCGTCGTCCGGCGCGAGGAGGCGAACCTCGACGCGCTCGCGCGCAAGATCCCCCGCCACCGCTGGGTGTGGGTGCCGTACCTCGAGCGGGAGGCGGTCGACTTCCCGGGCCTCCTGGCGATCGGCGACCGTCTGTTCGCGACGCCGTGACGCGGCAGTCTCAGGGGACCGGGCGGATGATCGGCTGGAGGTCTACGGCGCCCTCGCCGTAGCGCTCGTCGAGCTCGCGTTGGTCCTCCGGGTCGGCGGTCACGACGCCGACGGCGACGTTGTTCTCGACCTCGCCCGGCGCCATCCAGTCGATCTCGAGCCCGAGCTCGCGGCGGACGGGTCCCCACACCTCGCGCGCGATCTCCCGCACGCGCGCCCACGTGCGCTCGTGCTCGACGAGGCACAGCCCGCCGCCCCAGAGCCGGCGGATCTCGGCCTCGTGCTCGTCGAGGTCGCCGGTGAAGGCGAGCCCCAGCACGATGTCGGGGCCGCGCGACCACTCGGTCGGCCGTCCGACGTAGGTGACCCACGTGCCGGCGTAGTCGGGCTCCGCGCGCGCCGCGGCGAGCGCGCGCATGCGGTCGCGTCCCGACGCCATCTCCGGATCGGGGATGTCCCAGCCGCCCGGGGGCTCGGGACAGGCCTCGTCGATCGGGTCCGGCCGCCGCGGCGGGTCGCGATAGGGGCGCGCGTCGAGCACCGTGAAGCTCCGTCCGTCGTAGAGGCCGGTCAACGTGTAATCGCCGTACGTCGTCGAGCCCATCGTCCGCTCGTCGGGGACCGCGCCCCAGCTCCAACGCTTCAGGCGGAGCTCGTTGCACTGCGGGGGCATGGTGTCGGTCGCGCCGCCGAGGCACAGCACGGCCTCGTCACGCCGCTCGGTCTCGAACACGAGGCCCTCGACCTCGTAGCGCTGCGGCCCCGACGGGCGTTGCTCGGAGGCGGCCGGACGGGCACGGTCGCGATCCCCGGCGTCGGTGGAGGTGCGTCCGGCGCCGCACGCGCCGGCGACGGTCACGACGGCGAGCGCGAGCGCCAGCGCCGTCACGCGGCGACGAGCCCGATGGATGTCCCGTCGCGTCGTCGCCATGGTCGTCCGCCCCGTTCGAGAACGTCGGAGTCAGTCTAGAGGAGATGGGTGAGCGCGTCCCTAAGCAGCAGGGGCGCAGCGCCCCCCGGTTATGATCCCGGGCGATGCTCGCGGCAAAGCTCATCGAGGGATTCGTCTTCGTGATGACGTTCGGCACGGCGCTGTTCGCGCTGTACCTCGTCGTCGACCTCCTGCGCCTGCGGCGCTCGCAGCGCGGCGCGGCGTACCGCGGTGGCCTCGGGCAGTGGTCGTGGGCGGCGCACCGGATCACGGGCGTCGCCGTCATCGCGTTCCTCTTCGGCCACATCGTCGACACGTTCGGCGTCGGCTTCGGTGCCGAGCTCTACGACGAGACGATCTCGCTCTACCAGCAGTGGTGGTTCAAGCCGTTCGAAGTGGGCCTCGTCGCCGCGACGCTGTACCACGCGCTCAACGGGCTGCGCATCATCCTCTTTGACTTCTGGCCCGGCCTCGCTCTGCGCCAGAAGGCGTTCGGGTACGCGCAGCTGCTCCTGTTCCTCGCCGGGTTCACGCCGGCCGCGTTCTTCATGCTGCGGTCGGCGTACGAGTCGTCTCCGTTCGCGTGATGGCGGTCGCCGAGGGAGCGGTCGGGCGGCGCCTCGAGGCCATCCTCGGGTCGGTCGCGCGCGCGATCGGCCGCCGCGACCTGAAGCCAGGCACGGTCGAGGGCGCGCCGGCGGGCCTGCGCGTGCAGCTCGAGAGCCACGTCAAGCGCGTCGTCCAGGTCTACTGGACCCCGTTCGAGGCCGACGTTCCGGGCGACTCCATCGGGTTGCACCTCGAGGTCGCCGAGCCGCGCGTGCACTGGGCCGAGTGCTACCTGTCGCCGTCGTACCGGAACTGGGTCTTCTGCTTCAGGGAGCGACCGACCGACGGCGACATCGAGCTCGCCTACCACCGCGACTACGCGACGCCCGAGGAGGCGATCGAGGGCTTCTTCAACCTGTCGTCGTGGTACGTGCTGACCGCGACCGACAAGTCGTGGGCCGACGTCGTCTACGAGCTGCGGCCCCCGCTCGAGTGGACCGAGCACGACCGCGTCCTCGTGGGCGGCGCGACCAACGCGGCGTACCAGGAGTCGCTCAAGAAGTCGACGATCGTGTGGCTGCGGTGGCGCGTCGACGCGGCCGGCGAGCACACGATGCCCGTGTGGTACCTCTACGACCAGAAGGTCGGGAAGATGTACGTCCTGTCGGGCGAGCGCCAGCAGACGCTGCCGGGGGCCGAGCACGTCCGTGAGTGCGACGTGATCTTCCGTCAGAAGGGCAAGAACGTCCGCGTCGCGGAGGTGCCGGCCACGGTGCGGGTGCTACCTCACGGCGACGACTGGGACGCGGTCGCGGAGAAGATCGCCGAGAAGCGCCTCAACATCCCGGGCCTGCCCGAGGAGACCGCACGCCGGTGGCGCGACGAGTGCCACATCCTCGAGCTCACGCTGCACGCGTGAGCGCCCCCTCCGGTTAAAGAGAACGGCCCCCGTGCGAGGCACGGGGGCCGACCCAGACCTGCCGGCGAGGGGGGGTGCCGGTGAATCAGGCCGAGTCCTTGAGCAACAGCGATCGCCATCCGTCGTCGCCCGCGATGCGGCGGTAGCGGCGCCTCTCCCGCTCCGTCATGCCGCCCCACACGCCGTGGTCGACGGGGGCGTCCATCGCGTACGCGAGGCATTCCATGCGCACCGGACACGAGCGGCAGATGCGCTTGGCGAGCTTGTGCTCGCGCGCTCCGACCGCAAACCACAGATCCGGATCCGTACCTGCACACAGACCGTGTGCCCGCCAGTCCTGGTCCGACAACAGCTGCATCCGCTCCAACCCCCAAGCACTAGCGAGCACGCCCCTTCGCCTGCACACGTTACGCGTCGGGGGCCGGGATTCCGATAGCACGCCCGGACCCTTTTCGGGGGCTACCCGATAGGGCGATGGGCATAGTCATTTATGACTAACTCGCTCCCCCGAGCGGGGGGCGGGGTGGACCCCGACCAGCGCCGTCGCGGGGGCCCCGGTAGCCGATGGCGCGATTGTGCGCGACCCTGGAGACACGACGATGCGAACCGGTTGGTTGCTCGGGCTGTGTGCGGCCGCCGCCCTCCTGGCGGCGGCGCCCGTCGCCGCGGGTGCGGCCGACCCGCCGGCGCTCGTGTCGACGGATCCACCCGACGGCGCGACCGTCGCCGAGGCCCCGGCGCGCGTCCACGCCACGTTCTCCGAGGACCTCGCCGAGGGCTCGACCATGACGGTGGTCGACGAGTGCGGCGACCGCGTCGACGACGGCACCGTGTCCGTCGACGGCGCGACGCTCAGCGTGGGCCTCGCCGAGCGCCCCATGGGGCGCTACGACGTCTCCTACACCGCGGTCGCGGCCGACGACGGCGCGTCGACGGCCGGATCGTTCTCGTTCACCGCCGAGAGCGGCTTCGACTGCGACCCCGAGCCGCCGCGGCTCGTCGGCTCGAGCCCGCCCGACGGCGGCGTCGTCCACCGGGCCCCGGCCACGGTCGTCACGCGCTTCGACCAGGAGCTGGCGCGGGGCTCGTCCATGCAGGTGTTCGCGTGCGGAAAGCGGGCCGACGACGGAGCGGTGCGCGTCGAGGGCAACGAGATGAGCGTGCGCCTGACGACGGACGCGGCGACGACGTACGCGGTGCTGTACCAGGCGACCGGCGCCGGCGGGACGAGCGGCGGCGACATCCGCTTCACCGTCCACGCGGGACCGTCGTGCAAGCCGGGCGGTGGGGGCGGGCACCGTCCGGGCCACGACCCGCCCAAGCGCCCGGGCGACGGCCACGGCGGCCACGACCGCAACGGCGGGCGTCACGACGACAACGGCGGGCGTCACGACGGCAACGGCGGTCACGACGACGACACCATGCACCCGCAGACGCACGCGACCTCGGGGGCCATGCACGCGGGCGGTCACGTCGAGACCGACGCCCACGTCGACCGCGACCACCGCGGACGCCACGACGGCATGGGCGGGCGTCACGACCGCATGGACCACGGCGATCGCGGCGACGCCGACGACGACGACACGACCGACGACGACTCGCCGCCGGACCCGGTGGTCGCGGCGGGTCCCGTCGAGCCGCCGGCGAACACGTCGTCCGCGGTCCTCGCGCTGGCGCTGGCGACGGTCGTGGGGGCGTTCGGCGGCGTCCTGCTCAGGGCGACCGGATAGGCGTCCGAGGCTCCGGCGCCCCGTGCGCCGCCCCGCCGGGCGGCTCGGTCGGCGCGACGGCGGCCTGCTTCGTGCGCGCGAGGCCGACCAGCAACCCGGTCGCCCCCAGCACGACGAGCGCGAGCGCGAGCTCGGCCGCGATCGCCCGGCGGAACACGCGCCGCGCCCGCCCCGGCGACACGCCGTCGCGCAGAGATCGCTCGAGCCGCCGGCGCACGTAGAGGTGGTTGAGGGCACCGAGCCCGAGCACCACGACGAACAGGCCGATCTTCACCGCGAGCACGCGTCCGTAGCCCGTGGTCACGAGGTCGGACGGTGCGCCGACGTGGAGGAACGAGTTGACGGTCCCCGTGACGGCGACGACGGCGATCGACACGAGCGCGACGCGCGAGAACGCGACGACCGCGGGCGCGAGCACGACCAGGCGCTCCGGCGCCGGCACGGCCCCCAGCGCGCGCGGCAACACCGCGGCGAGGACGACGACCCCGGCGAACCACGCCGAGCCCGCCGCGAGATGGACGACGTCGTTGCACACAGCCGCGACGCGCGGAGTCGCGACGGCCGCGTGGCCGGAGAGCGACGTCGTGCACAGGAGTCCCGCGGCCCCCGCGGCCCACGCCGCCCACCACACCGCTCCCGGCGCGGAGCCGCCGTCGCCGGCCCCCGCGAGCGCCGACGACCGCACCCGCCCGGCCAACACGACCGCGAGCATCGCCAGCAGCGGGAAGCGGAACGCGTGCCACGTCCCGAAGCTCGTCTCGAACACCGCCTCGACCTCCGCCCCACCGACGTCGCCGCGTCCGAACTGCGCCACGAGCGTCGCCTGCAGCAGCAGCACGACGGCGGTCGCGACCGTCGCGGCGACGAGCGCGGCGCGGACGAGATCCTCGAGCGTGTCGGCGAGCCGCGCGCGCGCCGCGGCCCAGCGCTCGCCCGCGGCGTCCGCCAGCGCGGGCCGCACGACGAGCAGGAGCACGGGCACGAGCCCGAACAGGACTGCGCTCGCGGCGAACGAGCCGAAGCGTGCGAGGGTGAGGGCCACCGTGCGGAGCGTCTCGTCCAAAGCCGTCACCGCGAGTCCCCCTGGGTTACGTTGTCCGGCGCCGCGCCCAGGACACGCAAGGAGTGTCGCATGACGGCAGCCGAGCTGATCCTCGTGTCGGTCACGTCCGCGCTCGTCGCGGTGTTCGCGATGCTGCTCGTCGCGACGCTGCGACGCCACCGCGAGCGCGACGAGGACGACGACGAGTGATCCGGGCGCTCGCGGACGCGCTTGTCACGACGGCTCTGTGGACGCAGCCCGTCGCGGCGCAACCGTCGCCGACGCCCACGCCGGCCGGAGGCTTCGACGTCGCGGCCGGCGACCTGCTGCTCGCGCTTGGGATCGCCGCGCTCATCGGCGCCGCGGGCGGCTACGTGTACGGGGGCTTGACCGGGCGGCGGCGGAAGCGTTAGCCGCCCGACGCGCGGAACCCCGTGGCGGCCTCGTCCACCGTGGGGGCGATCGACACGCCTTCCCCGAAACCGGTGATGGCGAAGAGCTTGAGGTGCTGCTCGCGCGTGCACGCGATGGCGAGGTCGCCGCCCGCCTCGCGCAGCCGCCGGACGCCGCCCATGAGCGCGCCGAGGCCCGACGAGTCCATGAACGGGACGCCGTCGAGGTCGACGACGATCTTCGTCGTGTCGTCGTCGATCATCCGCCCGATCGCGTCGCGCAACGAGCCGACGGTGTAGACGTCGAGGTCGCCGGAGGGTCGCAGCACGCGGTATCCGTCGCCGTCGACGACCTCTATCTCTACCTTCTGCTGTGCCACGGTTCCTCTCCCGTCCTGCCGCGCGGCGCATCCGTCTCCGGCGCGGCCGGATCCAGCTCCACCACCAGCATCGTCAGGTCGTCGTCGAGCTTACCGGCCGCGAACTCCTCCACGTCCGCGACCAGCCGCTCGGCGATGTGGTCCGCGCCGAGCGGCGCGAGAGCGACCAGCGCCTGGGCGAAGCGGTGCTCGCCGAAGACCTCCCCGTCGGGGCTCTTGGCCTCGATCCACCCGTCCGTGAACAACACGACACGGTCGCCGGGCGCGAGGTAGGCGACGTTCTCGGCCAGACCGGGATCCTCGAACCAGCCCAGGACCCGGTTCCTCGGTCCTTCGAGATAGTACCCCCGGTCCGGCCCGCCACCCCCTCGGAGCAGGAACGGCGACGGGTGCCCCATGTTGAGCCACCGGAGGCGGCCGCTGACGACGTCGAGCGCGGCGTAGACGAGCGTCGTGAACGAGTCGCGGTCGGTCGCCTCCCGCAGGGCGTCGTTGGCGCGTGCGACGACGCGCTTGGCGTCGGAGCCGAGGCCGCGCTCGGCGCGCAGGAACGACAGCGCCACGGTCGCCATGAGCGCGGCGCCGATCCCCTTGCCCGACGCGTCGCCGACCGCGACGACGAGCTCGCGGCCGATCAGGTCGACGTCGTACCAGTCGCCACCGACGAGGTTCGCCTGGCGTTGGAGCGGCACGACGCGCACGCCCGGCGTCGCGGGCACCGTCCGTTGCAGCAGGTTGCGCTGGATCGTCGCCGCGATCTCGAGCTCCCGCTCCTGGAGCGCGAGCTGCTGCAGCTTCTTGAGACCCGACTGCATCTCGCCGAAGCGCGCCGCGAGCTCCTCGACCTCGTCGCCCGAGCGGATCTCGATGCGCTGGTCGAACTGGCCGCGCCCGATGACGCGCGCGGCGTCGACGAGGCGAGACAGGTTCGACGACAGCCGCCGCGGGACCGCGAGCGCGACGAAGAGCCCGATGCCGAGCGCCAGCGCGAGCACGACGAGAAGGAGCACGAGCGCCTGACCGGAGCGCTCGCGCAGGTTGGCCTCGCTCGCGCGCACGGTGCGGTCCTGGACCTCGCGCAGGCGTGCGCTGAGGAGCTCGATCTCCGAGATCGCCGGCGCGCCCTCACCCGACAGGATGCGGAACGCCTGGGCGCGGTTGCCCGCGCGCGCCAGCGGGAGTACCTCGCGGTCGACGAGGTCCTGGAAGCGGTCGCCGGCGTCGACGAGGTCGTCGATGAGCGCCGCCTCCTCGCCGGTCGTGAACAGACGCCGCGCCTGGTCCTCCCAGAACGCGACCGTCTCGACCTCGCTGGAGTACTGGTCGAGCAGGCGCGGCTGGTTCGGGTTGATGAGGAAGCCGCGCACGGCGGCGAGCTGCGACGTGTACGAGCGCACGATCTCGTCGACCGCGACGACGCCCGGTATCGCCTCGTCGAACACGCGCCGCTGGGTCGCGCGGAGCGACCCGAACAGGGACAGCGTGACCCAGCCGAGGACGAGCATCAGCGCGAGCAGGAGGCCGAAACCGCCGGTGATCTTCCACCTCAGGGACAGCCTCATCGCGTCAGTATGCTGGACCGATGCGTGCCCTGCCCGCCGCCGCGGCGGCCGCGACGGCGAGCCTCGCGTACGCCGTCGCCGAGCGCCACCACTACCGTTTGTCCGAGCGCCGCGTCCCCGTTGCCGGCGTGCACGGCGAGCTCACCGTCCTGCACCTGTCGGACACCCACCTGAGCGGGCGCAACCGCCGCCTGCGCGCGTGGCTCGACGCGCTCCCGGAACGCCTCGGCGCGCTGCCCGACCTCGTGCTCGCCACCGGCGACCTCATCGAGGACAACGCCGGCATCGAGCCGCTCGCGAGCGCGCTGGCGCGCCTCGACGCGCGCTTCGGGCGCTTCTACGTCCTCGGGTCGCACGACGTCTACCAGTCGACGCTGCGCGGGCACCTGAAGTACGTCACCGGCCGGCGGGAGCAGGTGCGGGCGCGCCCCGCCGCCACCGACGTGCTCGAGTCGGCCCTGCGCTCCAAGGGGTGGGTGCCGCTGACGAACGACACGACGGCGATCGACTCGCCGGTCGGGCGGATCCGGCTCACGGGCGTCGACGACCCCTACCTCCGCCGCCATCGCACCGGCCACATCGGACGCGCGCCGGACGACGCCGTCGCGATCGGGCTCATGCACGCGCCCGACGCGGCCGTCGTGTCGGCGTACGCGCTCGCCGGCTACGACGTCGCGCTCGCCGGCCACACGCACGGGGGCCAGGTGCGAGTGCCGTTCGCCGGCGCGCTCGTGACCAATTGCAGCCTGCCGGTCGGCCTCGCGCGGGGGCTGACGCGAGTCGGATCGACGTGGCTGCACGTGAGCCCTGGGCTCGGGACCGGGCGCTACACGCCGATCCGGTTCGCGTGCCCGGCGGAGACGACGCTGCTCCGGATCGGACGCGCCGGCTGAGCCGCCGCGGCGCGAGCGACGCCCGGCGCGCCGGGCGGTAACATGGTGGGCCTACGGGAAGTGGCGCAGTTTGGCAGCGCGCTGCGTTCGGGACGCAGAGGCCGGGGGTTCAAATCCCCCCTTCCCGACCATCGCCGTCGCGTACCCCGGCGGCGGCTCGATCCCTCGACACCCACGGAAGGGACCGGTTCGTGAACGACGCTGCGACGCGGCGCCCGCGCGCGGCCGTGCCGAAGGCGATCGCCGCGTGCTTCGTCGCGTTCGTCGTCGCAGTCACCGTCGTGGCGCTGACGACGGGCGAGCGCGCCCTCGATCGCTGCGCGCGCGTCCTCGTCGAGGGCGAGGGCGTGACGGTGAGGGGGTGGTCGTGGCGTCCGTTTGGGATCCGCTGCGAGGTCGTGACGCGCGCGGGGACGACGCGCGACCTCGTCGTGCCGCCGTGGTGAGCGCCGGCCCTAGCCGGCGCGAGAGAGCAGCAACTCGGCGATCTGCACGGTGTTGAGCGCGGCCCCCTTGCGGAGGTTGTCGGCGACGCAGAACAGCTCCAGCGCACGGTCGTCGAACAGGTCCTGGCGGATGCGCCCCACGTAGCACGGATCGCGGCCCGCGGCCTCGAGCGGCGTCGGGTACACGTTGGCGGACGGGTCGTCGCGCACCTCGACGCCGGCCGCGTCCTCGAGCACGGCGCGCGCCTCGTCGGCCGTGATCGGACGCGCGAACTCGGCGTGCACCGCGACGCTGTGCCCCACGACGACGGGCACTCGCACGCACGTCGCCGTCACGCGCAGGTCGGGAAGCCCGACGATCTTGCGCGTCTCGTTGCACAACTTGAGCTCCTCGCTCGTGTAGCCGTCGTTCTTGAGCGAGCCGCACTTCGGGACGACGTTGAGCGCGATGGGGTGGACGAACGTCTCGCCGCCGTCGAGCACCTCGCGCGCGAGGCCCGCGGTGACCGCGTCACTCTCCTTCGCGGCGCGCTGCGTCTGATCCCACAGCTCGTCGACGCCCGGCTTGCCCGAGCCCGACGCGGCCTGGTACGACGCGAGCACGAGACGCTCGAGGCCGGCGCGCGCGTGCAACGCTGCGAGGGGAACGACGATCGCCAGCGTCGTGCAGTTGGCGCTCGCGATGACGCCCTTGCGAACGTCGTCGAGCGCGTGCGGGTTGACCTCGGGCACGACGAGCGGCACGTCGGGGTCCATGCGGAACGCGGCCGAGTTGTCGACGACGACCGCTCCGCGCTCGACCGCGACCGGCGCCCATTCGAGCGCCACGTCGTCGGGTACGTCGAACAGCGCGACGTCGACGCCGTCGAAGACGTCGGGCGCGAGCGCGCGCACCTCGACCTGCGTTCCCTTGTAGTCGAGCTTGCGCCCCGCCGAGCGTGGTGATGCGACCGGGACGAGCTCGTCGGCCGGGAAGTCGCGCTCCGCGAGGATGTTCAGCATCTCCGTGCCGACCGCGCCGGTCGCGCCGACGAGCGCGGCCCTCATCGCCGCACCTCGGCGTCGGCGACCGCGGGGGGATGCTCCTCGCGGAACACCGCCTCGCGCGACAGCGAGAAGCGGTCGTGCACCGCGCGCACCGCGGTCTCGACGTCGGCGGCGCGCACGAGGCACGAGACGCGTATCGACGACGACGAGATGATCTCGATGTTCACTCCCGCCTGCGCGAGCGCGTCGAACATCTCGGCGGCGACGCCCGGATGCGTCTTCATCCCGGCCCCCACGAGCGACACCTTGGCGACCTCGGCGTCGGTCTCGACGGACCGAGCACCGACCGCGCGCGCGGCCGCCTCGAGCACCGGCCGGGCGCGCTGGAGGTCGTCGGTCGGCACCGTGAACGACACGTCCGTGCGGCCGTTCGAAGGCGCGTTCTGGACGATCATGTCGACGTTGAGGTTCTCGTCGGCGATGGCGCGGAACACCTGCGCCGCGATGCCGGGACGGTCGGGGACACCGACGATCGTCACCTTCGCCTCCGACGTGTCGTGCGCGATCCCCGCGATGATCGCTTGTTCCATACGCTCGTCCTCCTCCTTGACCCACGTCCCCTCCGCGGCCTTGAACGACGACCGCACGTGGACGAGCACGCCGTGGTTGCGAGCGTATTCGACGCATCGCAACATGAGCACGCGCGCGCCCGCCGCCGCCATCTCGAGCATCTCCTCGTACGACAACACGTGCAGCTTGCGCGCATCGGGGACGATGCGCGGGTCGGCGGTGAAGACTCCGTCGACGTCGGTGTAGATCTCGCATACGTCGGCGCCGAGCGCCGCCGCCAGCGCGACCGCGGTCGTGTCCGAGCCGCCGCGTCCGAGCGTCGTGATGTCGAGCGTCGTCGACACGCCCTGGAACCCGGCGACGATCACGATCTTTCCGCCGTCGAGGGCCTGCACGAGGCGCCACGGCTTGATCTCGACGATGCGCGCCTTTCCGTGCGACGTGTCGGTCAGGATCCCCGCCTGCGATCCGGTGAACGACACGGCTTCGTGTCCGAGCTCGTGGATCGCCATCGACAGCAGCGCCATCGAGATGCGCTCGCCCGCGGTGAGCAGCATGTCGAGCTCGCGCGCCGGCGGCGCCGGGGATATCTGGCCCGCGAGCTCGACGAGCTCGTCGGTCGTGTGCCCCATGGCCGACACGACGACGCATACCTTTTGTCCCGACTCGGCCGCATTCACGACGCGGCGCGCGACGCGCGCGATGCGATCCGCATCGCCGACCGAAGTCCCCCCGTACTTCTGGACTACGAGAGCCACGCCCCCAACCGTAGCCGGTAACGACTGCGGCGTTCGCGCGCGGCACAAGCGTGAACGGGATGCTTAGCGCAGAGTTGACGACACTGTGAATGTCCGGCACAGTAGCCCTTAACGAGGCGGGGGGTCGCCGACCGCGACCGGTCCTGGCATCGGCCGGACCGCGGCTCGGCGACCCCTCCGTTCCCCCACGCCACTCGTCTGGTTGACGAGCGCGAGGGAGTAACTGCGACTCTACCGACCGCGCCGGAATTTGCAACTCCACACTTGACACACTGAGTTGAATGCGCAGGTCGCACGGCGCAATTCGACTTAAGTGACGACCTCGGCATGACGCGAAAACCTTGCGCGCGCAGCAGATTGCTAAGTCGTGAGGAATGCGCGTCGGCGTCGGTCGTGGCGTGACGACGCTCGGTCGCGGCCGGGTGACCTGGAGACGCGGACGGCGCCGGGGTCGCAGCCAACGAGAGCCGCGCCCCACGGCATACGGTGTTAGCGTTCAGTGCCAGGACGAGCGATCGCGCCGCCGCGGCGGGCGATGGTGAAAGGGGGCGCCGATGGACGGGCGTGACGCGGCGAGGCGGAGCGGCGGTCACAGCGACCGCCGCAAGTTCCTGAAGCGGCTGGGCGCGACGATCGCCGCGGGCGTGGGCCTGGCGGTGATCCCCGCGACGAGCGCATCGGCCACCACACGCTGCTGCCGCGACGACAGCTGCGGACCGTGTCAGAGCGGACAGCCGTACTGGTGCGACCGCTGCGGCTGCGTCTGCCTCGGAGAGACGCAGCAGTGCAAGGACTACCCCTTCGAGATGTGCTAGCGCGCCCGGCCATGAGCGGTGCGGGCGTCCGGTGATGGCGTTGTGGGTCGAAGACGAGGGGACCGCGCGGCCGACCGGCGCGCGACGGGCGAAAGGGGGGCCGATGGACGAGCGTGACGCGGCGAGGCGGAGCGGCGGTCACAGCGACCGGCGCAAGTTCCTGAAGCGGCTGGGCGCGACGATCGCCGCGGGCGTGGGCCTTGCGGTGGTGCCGGCAACGAACGCATACGCGCCGAACTACCAGTGCTGCCCGACCAATGAAGCGTCGTGTGGAACATGTCCGCCTGGCTACACTCCGCATCACTGCAGCAACGGCTGCTGCACGTGCTTGCAATCGACGGGCAACTGCCAGGTGTTCTCGTTCCTCCCCTGCTGACGCGCCCGATCAATCCGTGATGCGGCGGCGGCCCTCGAGTGCGCGGCCCAGCGTGACCTCGTCGGCGTACTCGAGGTCGCCGCCGACCGGGAGGCCGCTGGCCAGCCGACTGACCCGTACGCCCATGGGCAGCAGGAGCCGGCTCAGGTAGGTCGCCGTCGCCTCCCCTTCCAAATTGGGGTCTGTCGCCAAGATCACCTCGGTGACCGTCCCGTCGGCCAACCGCAGGCACAGCTCCCGGATCTTCAGGTCGGCCGGGCCGATGCCGTCGATCGGGCTGATGGCCCCGCCGAGCACGTGGTAGCGGCCGCGGAACTCCCGCGTGCGTTCCACGGCAACCACGTCCTTGGACTCCTCAACCACACAGATCACCGTCTGATCCCGCCGGGGATCCCGGCAGATCCGGCACTGGGTCTCCTCGGCGACGTTGAAGCAGACCTCGCAGAACTTGACCGTGTCCTTGACCAGCTTGAGGGTGTCGGCCAGTCGCAGCACGTCCTGGGGGTCGGCGGCCAGGATGTGGAAGGCCAGCCGCTGGGCGCTCTTGGGCCCGATCCCAGGGAGCCGTCCGAGCTCGTCGATCAGGTCCTGAACCGGACCTTCGTACACGCCGGCTCCTCTTAGAAGGGCAGGCCGCCGCCGAGCCCGCCGGCGAGCGGCCCAAGCTTGCTCGTTGCCAGCGCCTGAGCCTGGGTGGTGGCGTCACGTACGGCCGCCAGGACGAGGTCGGCCAGGGTCTCGGTGTCGTCGGGATCGATGGCCTCGGGCTTGATGGTCAGCCCGACCAGCTCACCGGTCCCGGTCACCGTGGCGGTGACCAGATCACCCCCGGCCGAGCCTTCCACCCGGGTATCGGCCAGCTCCTGCTGCGCGGTGAACAGCTGCTGCTGCATGGCCTGGGCCTGAGCCAACAGGCCCGACATGTCGCCTTCGGGGATCATCGCCACACTCCTTGTCGGTACGCCCGCTCAGCCTAGGGCGTGCCTCCCAACGGCCTACGCTTCGGGCTGGTCCTCGGCAATGATCTCGGCCCCCAGGTGGCGGGTGAGCAGCTCGCGGTGGGAGGTGACCGACTCGTCCAGATCGGTGTCGTCCCGGCTGGCCAGGGCGTCCCGCTCATCCGGTCCGGCCTCGGCCGGGCCGCGATCGGCCCGTGTGAGCCGGATGCCATGCCTGGCCTGGTCGCG
>DASZZZ010000072.1:0-4242 GCA_036260375.1 Actinomycetota bacterium | reverse complement strand
GTCGTGTTCTGGGCCTCGTCGAGGATGATGAACGCGTCGTTCAGCGTGCGACCGCGCATGAATCCCAGCGGTGCGATCTCGATTGTGCCGCGCTCGACGTACCGGGCGAACTTCTCCGGCTCGACCATCTCGTACAGTGCGTCGTAAAGCGGCCGGAGATACGGGTCGATCTTGGCGGCGATATCCCCCGGCAAGAACCCCAACCGCTCTCCTGCTTCCACCGCCGGACGCGTAAGCACGATCCTGGACACTTCGCCCGACTTGAGCGCCTCGATGGCGAGCGCGACCGCGAGATAGGTCTTGCCCGAACCTGCGGGGCCGACCCCGAACACGATCGTGTGGCCTCTGATCGCATCGACGTACCCCTTCTGCCCGATCGTCTTGGGCCTGATCGCCTTGCCTGTGTGGGTGACCACGATCGTGTCGCCCAGCACGTCCGAGGGCCGCTGCTCATCGGCGCCCTTGATGATGTCGATCGAGCGTCCGACGGCATCTGTGGTCAGCACGTGGCCCCTCTCCAGGAGGGTGAGGAGCTCCTCGAACAGCCTCGAGACCCGAGATGAGTGAACTCAACACCCGAGATGTTCGTAAGGATCTCCTCGACGACGATCAGTCCTGACCGAGCCCCCGGCGGGAGATCGACCTGAGTAACGTCACCCGTGATCACCGCCTTCGATCCGAAGCCCAGGCGGGTGAGGAACATCTTCATCTGCTCCGCCGAGGTGTTCTGCGCCTCGTCGAGGATGATGAACGCGTCGTTGAGCGTGCGGCCGCGCATGAACGCGAGCGGCGCGATCTCGATCGTGCCCTGCTCGACGTAGCGCTGGAACGTCGTCGGCTCGAGCATCTCGTAGAGCGCGTCGTAGAGCGGCTTGAGGTACGGGTCGATCTTGGCGGCGAGGTCGCCGGGCAGGAAGCCCAGACGCTCGCCCGCCTCGACGGCGGGCCGCGTCAGCACGATGCGCGACACCTCCTTGGCCTTGAGCGCCCGGATCGCCATCGCGACGGCCAGGTACGTCTTGCCGCTGCCGGCGGGCCCAATGCCGAACACGATCGTGTTGTCGCGGATCGAGTCGACGTAGCCCTTCTGGCCAACGGTCTTGGGACGGATCGTCTTCGCCGTGTGCGTCGTGACGACGGTGTCGCCGAGCACGCGCGACGGCGCCGCGTCGGGATCGCCCTTGACCATGTCGATGGAGCGCCCGACGGCGTCCGCGGTGAGGACGTGACCCTGCTCGAGCAGGTTGACGAGCTCCTCGAACAGCTTGGAGACGCGCTCGGTCTCGACGGTCTCGCCGGTGAGCACGATCTCGTTTCCGCGCACGAGGATGCGCGTCTCGAACGCGTCCTCGATCAGCTTCAGCAGCTCGTCCCTCGCACCCACGAGCCGGACCATGTCGTGATGGCCGGGGACGAGGATCTTTACCTGGGTGGTGGTCAGCATGTACCGCGGTCAGTGTACCCGCGGGTGCGCCGGAAGTCGCGGTGCGTCAACCGGGCGGCCACGTCATCGAGCGGCCTCCGATGAGGTGGAAGTGCAGGTGCCCGACGCTCTGGCCGGCGTCCGGCCCGACGTTGGTCACGACGCGGTAGCCGCCGTCGAGCCCGGCGTCGCGCGCAAGCGTCGCGATCGCCTCGAACATCTCGCCGAGAACCTCGCCGTGCGCGCGCGTGAGCTCCGCGACCGACTCGACGTGGTCGCGCGGGACGACGAGCACGTGCACCGGCGCGGCCGGGTTGATGTCGCGGAACCCGACGACGGCGTCGGACTCGTACACGGTCTCGGACTCGAGCTCCTTGGCCGCGATCCTGCAAAACAGACAGTCCACTGGTCCTCCCCTCCCCCGCGCCGCGGGCGCGTCAGGCCGCGGCGACGACACGCACGAGCCGTCCCGCGACGCCGTCGGCGCGCACGCGCTCGCCGATCACCTCGACGGTCGCGCCGAGCAGGCCGCGGCCCTCGAAGAACACCCGGACGTAGTCGCCGGTCTGGCCCGAGCATACGGTCGCGCCGTCGACGACCCGCTCGTCCTCGACGAGGACCTCGAGCGGCGGTCCGACGTGCGCCTCGAGCCACCGGGTGCGCAGCTCGTTGCCGAGGTCGATGAGCCGCTTGGAGCGGTCGCGCTTGACGTCGGGCGGCACCCGTCGTCCGAGCTCCGCCGCGGGCGTCCCGGGCCGCTCCGAGTACCGGAACACGTGCAGCTTCGAGAAGCCGACGCGGCGCACGACGTCCATCGTCGCCTCGAACGCGTCGTCGGTCTCGCCGGGAAAGCCGACGATGACGTCGGTCGCGAGCGCGAGCCCGGGAAGCGCGCGGGCGGCGCGCTCGACCGCGTCGAGATAGCCGGCGACGCGGTACGGCCGGTTCATCGCGGCGAGCACGCGGTCGTCGCCGGCCTGCAGGGGGACGTGCAGGTGACGGCACACGCGCGGCTCGCGCGCGATCAGCTCTACGACCTCGTCCGTGAGGTGGTTCGAGAGGATCGACGACAGGCGGACGCGCGCGACGCCGGGCACGTCGAGCAAGCGCCGCAGCAGGCGCACGAGGTTGCGCTCGTCGCCGCCGCGGTCGTAGCCGTACTTGCCGAGGTGGACGCCCGTGAGCACGAGCTCGCGCGCCCCCGCCGCGACGCGCGCGCGTGCCTCGGCGACGAGCGCGTCGTCGTCGAGCGAGCGCAGGGGGCCGCGCGTGACCGGAATGATGCAGAACGTGCACCACTCGTCGCACCCGGTCTGGACCTTGAGGTTGGCGCGCACGCGCGGGGAGTCCGGGGGCCGCGCCGCGACCCGGCCCATCCCGAGGCGGAGCAGGGGTGCGGTCGACGGCCGCGCACCGAGCTCTTCGGCGAGACGCTCCTTGGCGTCGTTGCCGAGGACGACGTCGACGCCGTCGAGGGCGCGCACCTCGTCGGGGTCGGACACCGCGTAGCAGCCGACGACGACGACGCGCGCGCCGGGATGGGCGCGCGCCGCGCGCCGTATCGCGCTGCGCGACGCCTTGGTCGCCTCGCGCGTGACCGTGCACGTGTTGACGACCACGACGTCGGGCGCTCGTCCGGGGCCCGCCGGAGCGACGCCGCGCGCCGCGAGCTGCTCGGCCATCGCGTCGGACTCCGCCTGGTTGAGCCGGCACCCGAGCGTCGTGAACGCGACCGTCGGCGCGGCGTCGAGCCGGTCCATGCGCGGACGCTACCCGATGACGCCGTAGTGGAACAGCACGGCCGACGCGGCCACGACGGCCGCGTTCTCCGTGCGCAGGACCCGGGGGCCGAGCGAGACGAGCCGGGCGCCGGCCCCCTCGAGCGCGCTCGCCTCGGCGCGCGCGAGCCCGCCCTCGGGGCCCACGACGAGCGCGACGCGCTCGGGTGCGCCGACGAGCGCGTCGCGCAGCGGCGACGTCGCCTCCTCCCACAACACGATCGCCGCGGCCTCGCGCGCGACGCACGCGACGACGTCGTCCCACGACAGCCCCGCGCGCGCGTGCAGCGCGAAGCCGCTGCGCGACACCTTCGCCGCGGAGCGCGCGATCGCGTTCCAGCGCGCCGCGCGGCGTTCGGCCTTGTCGCCGTCCCAGCGCGCCACCGCGCGCGCCGACTCGTACGCGCTCAGCTCGGCGACGCCGAGCTCCCCCAGCCGCTCGACGACGTCGTCGAGCTTGTGACCGCGCGCGGCGCCCTGGTACACCGCGATCTCGGGCCGGGGCCGGGCGTGGACGTCGCGCGTCAGGATGCGCGAGACCAATACGTCGCCGTCGACGCGCGCGGCCGCGCACCGGGCGACCGTGCCGCACCCGTCGATCACCACGACCGGGTCGGACGACGCGACCCGCAGCACCTTGAGCGCGTGACGCGACTCGTCGGGCGGCAGCGCGACCTCGTGCGCGCTCCAGGCGCGCGGCGGCGCGTAGAACCACGGGATCCCGGCCATCGCGCGCGAGCCTACGTAACGTCGCCCCGTGGCCCTCCACGGCCCCGGCGCCCGAGCGCCTTCACGCGCGCGTGACGGTCGCGGTCGCCGGGGGCCGCGCGGCGCGTGGGTCCTGGAAAATGGGGATCTGGTCGAGGGCGAACACACACATTGGACGCCACTGCCACTCGATGAGGCTGCCATTCCTGCCGCGCGCGAGCTGCCCTCCCCGTTCCTGATCCCGCTGGTATGCGTCTCATTCCTTGCCCTGCTTGTTCCCGCCGGCTTGCTCGTCCCGTTAATGCTTGATGGCTTAGAGAAGAGGGGCGCTCC
>DASZZZ010000071.1:0-49390 GCA_036260375.1 Actinomycetota bacterium | reverse complement strand
GCCTCGTCGTAACCGTCCCCACGGCCCTGACCGGCTTCGCCGACTGGCTCACGATCACGTCGGGGACGCCGCTCTGGCGCACGGCGACGATCCACGGGGTCACGAACCTGGCCGCTTCGACGGCGTTCCTCGTCGCGGCGGTGGTCGGCTACGACGGCTACGGGGACGGCGACGTGACCGCGGCGGCGTTCGTGCTCACGCTCGCCGGCTACGCGCTGCTCACGCTCGGGGGCTGGCTCGGAGGGACGATCGTGTTCGCGCACGGCATGCGCGTGCTGAATCTGGTCGACGAGCCCGCCGCGCGCGCCGCATCGCCGGTGCCTGCGCCCGAGGAGCGAGAGGCCGAGGGCGGGTAGCGCGCGAGCCGGAAAGCGTCCGCTCTCCGGCTTACGCCGCCAGGCCGAGTGCCCGCTCCAGCGCCGCCTTCGGCTGCGCTCCGATCGCGGCGGCGGCCGGCTCGCCGCCCTTGAACAGGACGATCGTGGGGATCGACGCGATCCCGTACTTCATCGCCAGCTGCTGCTCGTCGTCGATGTTGACCTTGACCAGCTTGAGCTCGTCCTTGCGCTCCTCCGCGATCCGGGCCAGCACGGGCGCGACCGCGTGACACGGGCCACACCACTCCGCCCAGAAGTCGACGATCACGGGCGTGTCCGAGGCCAGCACGACCTCGTTGAAGTCCTGCTCGCTCACAGCCTGGATCTCTGCCACTGGTGGCCTCCGTGGTCTCCGGCGTCTGGCACCTACGACTACAACCCCCGCCGCGACCCTATATTCCTCGCCACCCCGGCGCCCGGAGCGGCGCGCCCGGCTCTAGGCTGTTGCTCGTGCCCGAGCTCCCGGAGATGCAGGCTCTCGCCGAGCGCCTCGACGCGGCCCTGTCCGGGCACGCGCTCGCGGCCGCCACGCCGATCGGCTTCTCCGGCCTCAAGACCCCGGTCGACCCGGCGACGATCGAGGGCCGCGTGCTGGAGCGCGCGGGGCGACGCGGCAAGTACCTCGTGCTCGAGCTCGGAGGGCCGCGCGTGCTCGTGCACCTGTCTCAGGGGGGCCGGGTCGACGTCGAGCGACCCCCGAAGTCGTCGCGTCCCAAGGGCGGGGTCGTGCGGTTCCGCTTCGAGGGCGCGCCGTCGGTGCTGGTCAAGGAGTACGGGAGTCAGCGCAAGGCGGGCTGGTGGATCCTCGAGCCCGGCGACGACGGGCCGCTCGCGCGGCTCGGGCCGGAGCCGTTCTCCGACGAGTTCGCCGCGCTCGTCGCGACGTCGGACGACCGCCGCCGCATCCACACCGTGCTGCGCGACCAGAGGACCGTCGCCGGCGTCGGGCGCGGCTACGCCGACGACGCGCTGCACCGCGCCCGGCTGTCGCCGTACGCGTCGCTCGCGACGCTGGGGACGGGCGAGCGTGCGCGCCTCGTCGACGCGGTGCGGGCGGTGCTGAGCGAGGGCCTGGACGTCGAGCGCACGCGCACCGGCGGTCTTCCGGCGAAGCTCGGCGACCACTGGATCGTCCACGGGCGCTGGGGCGCCCCGTGCCCGGCGTGCGGCGCCGAGCTCAAGCGGGTGAGCTACGAGGACTACGACGTGACGTACTGCCCGTCCTGTCAGACGGGCGGCAAGGTCCTCGCGGACCGGAGGCTGTCGCGCCTCGTGCGCTGAGACTCGCGCGCCCGCGGTCGATCCTCGGCGGTCGCGTGACACGGTCTCGACGCGGCTACACCAGTCCCGTGTCGGACTCCCCGCGAACCTCGGCGATCGCCTCGCGCAGCAGCCGCACCGCGAGCAGCGCGGGCGCCTCGGGCGCGCCCTCGGCGCTCGTCCCCGTGGTCGGCTCGCGGTCGTCTCCGCCGGCCTGCGCCTCCACGTGTTCCAGCGCGCGCTCCAGCACGCGCACGTCTCCTCCGGATACCGTCACGAGCTGCCGGACCGCCTCGGCGTCCTTGGTCATCGCCTCGCCGAGCCCGACGGCGACGGTTCGCACTCGTCTGACCGTTTCGTCTCGCATGGCGCACCCATTACCCGACCGGGCGCGGCGTCACTCGCCGAGCGCGTCGGTGACTTTCCACGCCACCGTGCCGGACTACCGGCGCCGCCCCCGCGCCGCGACGGGTGACGCCGCGGCCCTGCCATACTTCTGCTCCGTGATCGGCTCGGCGGCCGGCTCGGCAAGCTGGCGCTACGGGTATCCGACATCGCGGCGCAACGCCCGTGGCCATCGGGTCGCGCCCTCGAGGCCGCGGTCGCCGGCGGCGCGGTGCACGCAGTTGGCCTGCGCGCGGGAGAGGGGTTAGGGATGGCGCGGACCGCGACCGCGCTGAAGCGGCTGATCGTCGGTCGCCCGATGTCGTCGGGCGAGCTCGGGCACACCCTGCTCCCGAAGGGCATCGCGCTTCCCGTGTTCGCGTCCGACGCGTTGTCCTCCATGGCGTACGCGACCCAGGAGATCCTGTTGGTCCTCGCCCTCGTGGGTATCGGCGCGCTCTCGCTCGTCCAGCCGATCGCGATCGCGGTCGCGCTCCTGCTCGCGATCGTCATCGTCTCCTACCGCCAGATCGTGCGCGCCTATCCGGGGGGTGGTGGGGCGTACGTCGTCGCGTACGAGAACCTCGGCTTCACGGCGGGGCTCACCGTGGGGGCCGCGCTGCTGCTCGACTACATCCTCACGGTGTCGGTCTCGATCACCGCCGGCGGCGACGCGATCGTCTCCGCGGTCCCGGCTCTGGCGGATCAGAAGGTCGTTCTGACGCTCGGGTTGATCGCGTTGGTGACGCTGGCGAACCTGCGCGGCTCGAAGGAGTCGGGCCGCATCTTCGCCGTGCCGACGTATGGCTTCGTCGTCACCATCTACGTCCTCGTCGCGACGGGACTGGTCAAGTGTCTCGGCGGTTGCCCGCAGGCGGAGAGCGCAAACGAGCACCTCGAGCCGGAGACGGCGCTCACCGCCTTCGTCCTGCTCAAGGCCTTCGCGGCCGGGACGACGGCGCTCACCGGCGTCGAGGCGATAGCCGAAGGGGTCCCGGTCTTCCGCTTCCCGCAATCGAAGAACGCGGCGACGACGCTCGGGATCTTGGGCGTGCTGTCGATCTCCATGTTCCTCGGACTCTCGTGGCTCACGGACAAAACGAACGTCGTGTACACGGAGGAGGCGACCAGGACCGTAATGGCGCAGGTCGCGCACGCAATCTTCGGCGGCGGGGTCATGTTCTACGTGACGCAAATCATGACGACGCTGATCTTGATACTGGCGGCGAACACCGCGTACACGGGGTTCCCCGTCCTTGCCTCGATCCTGGCGAAGGACAAGATGATGCCGCATCAGTTCAGGAGCCGCGGGGACCGGCTCGTGTTCTCGAACGGCATCGTGATTCTCGCGGTCGCGGCGTCGCTGCTCGTCGTCGCCTTCGAGGCGAATCTCAACAAGCTGATCCAGCTGTACCTCGTCGGCGTGTTCCTGTCGTTCACCCTCGCCCAGGCCGGAACCGTGATGAGATGGCGACGAACGCGCGAGCCGGGCTGGCGCAAGAGCGCCACGATCAACGCGGTCGGCGGAACCGTCACCGGGATCGTGCTCGTGGTCGTCATCCTGACGAAGTTCAAGACCGGCGCCTGGATCATCATCCTCGCGACACCCCTGGTCATGTTCCTCATGCGAGCGGTCTACAAGCACTACACGTACGTGAGCGACCAGTTGGCGCATCCGGAGCGCAAGCCGCTCGACAGGCGACCCGGCAACGCGCACTTCGTCATCCTCGTGACGAGCGTCGACGCGGCGGCGGCGCGTGCGGTCGGGTACGCGCGCGCGACGAGATCGACCGACATCTCGGCGGTCACGTTCGACGCGGCGAACGTCGCGCCGTGGCGGCGGCTGGCCCCCGACATCCCGATCGAGACGTTGCCGTCTCGGAGCTACGATCGCTTCTTGCCGTACCTGCGCGAGCGCCGGGCCGCGCTTCCTCCCAACGACTTCCTGACCGTCATGACGCCCGAGATCCTGGCGTCGAAGGGTTGGTTCGAGATCCTGCGTCGTCCGCGTCTCCATTGGCTGAAGGCGAAGCTCGTGCGGCAGCCGGACGTCCAGGTGCTGGACATCCCGCTGCTCGCGACCGACATCGACCCCGCCGTCGAGGAGGGTCACGAGCCGGTTCGCAACTACGTGATCGTGCTCATCTCCGCGGTCCACAACGCGGTCTTGGAGGCGATCGAGTACGCGGAGACGCTGAGGCCGACCGACATCCGCGCGGTGTCCTTCGGTCTCGACCCGGAGGAGACGGAGCGTCTGGGGGAGCAGTGGCTCGACGCGCGCGTCCCGCATCCGCTCGAGATTGTGGAGGCGCCGTACCGCGACCTGGGTGGGTCCGTCACCCGTTACGTCCAGCGGTTCGACCCCGACGGCGTCGACCGCGTCGTGACGGTGGTGATACCGGAGTTCATCGTGTCGAAACGCCGACACCAAGTGCTGCACGGACAGACGGCCCTGATCGTGAAGCGAACGCTGCTGTTCGAGAGCGGAGTGGTGGTGGTGTCGGTCCCGTACCACCTCTAGGGGGCCGCGCGCAACGCCGCATCAACACGTCGCTGGTACACGCGCGTATCGCCGGCTCAGACATACGCGGTTCTGGAGGCTAGATCCTCTCTTCCAAAAACGTCGCTACGGGCGCGTCGAAGAGGTCGTGCATTACAGCCACGAGAAGGAACGCGGGGAGAGTGCCCTGACGCCAACCCAGTTGTTTGAGCGTCCACGCTGCGAACATGCCTACGGCGACATCGCTGCCGATCCGGATCGCCCGGCCGAGCGCCGCATCTGCTTGCATCGCTTGCCTCCGTACGTCGTCACCGCGTTCTGAGGTCTTGACAGCCTAGCACTCATGGCGCGAGAGTGCTAGATAACAGCGATGTAGTTCCCTGGAGGTGCGTCATGAAGGGCAGGGGCGCTGCGAGGGGCGGTAGAACTTCGGGCACGAAGTCTTCTTCGGGCGGAAGGTACAGGTCGGCAGTGACCGGCAAGTACGTGTCCGCCAGGTACGGCAAGAGCCACCCGTCGACGACGGTCAAGGAGTCCAAGTAGCGGCTGGGAGGGCGCATGGACTACTACGTCAACACGCAGGCTCAGGCGAACGGCGACCACGAAGTTCACACGGCGGAATGCTCATACCTACCGCACCGCGCCAATCGAGTGCTTCTTGGCGACTTTGCGAACTGCAGCGCGGCCATCAGCGAAGCCAGGAAGTACTACACAAGCGTGAACGGTTGCTATTACTGCGCGAACGCCTGCCACACCAGCTGACCACGCTTCACTCCATTCGTATAGAGGAGACGCGATACCACCATTGCGCTTCGAGTTCGGAGCCTTGGCCGCCGATCTGGCGATCGTTCGCTCCCTAGGCGGCCCTGCATCCTCGCTCCGTCGCGTGGCCGCTAAGTCGATGGCTCGGCGCGCGGCGGTTGACGGCCGCCTCGCGGTTGTGGGAAGAATTCAGTGTCATGGTGATGCTTCGCGATGACGCGATGCTTCCCTGTGTGAAGGCATGGCAATCGTTCGCCGGGGCGGTAGCTCAGTTGGTAGAGCACCTGCTTTGCAAGCAGGGGGTCGTCGGTTCGAGTCCGATCCGCTCCACTAAAGTGACGAGGCTCGAACCCGGCTCCGACGAAACGACGGCCGGGTTCGAACGACTTGTAAGGACCGAATAACGGGAAAATCGATTTCGTGGGCGTCAGGAACTATCTCATCGAAGGCCTCTCCGGCACCGGCAAGACTTCGGTTTGCGATGAATTGCAGCGGCGCGGCTACCGCGCCCTTCACGGTGACCGCGAATTGGCCTATCGAGGTGATCCGGAGACCGGTGAACCGACGGATCGTTCCGGACACGAGCACCACGTCTGGGATGTAGGCAAAGTGAAGACGCTGGTCTCCAACCGTGACGACGCGATGACGTTCTTCTGCGGTGGCTCGAGGAACTTCGCAAAGTTCATCGATCTATTCGATGCCGTATTCGTGCTCGAAGTCGACCTCGACACCTTGAGCCGGCGGCTGGACGACCGGCCGACCTCTGAGTGGGGCGGCGGAAAGCCAACGGACCGCGAGCTCATCGCGCGCTGGCACCACACGAAGGAAGACGTCCCGCAGAACGGCATCTCGATCGACGCCACCGCATCGATCGCGCAGGTCGTCGACTCGATTCTTCGTCACTGCGAAGCAGGTGCATGACGGGCAGCCGAAGCTCGGTAGCTCAGTTGGGTAGGGCACCTGCTTGCAAGCAGGGGGTCGCCGGTTCGAGTCCGATCCGCTCCACCGAGTCGCCCGGGTGACGGTCGTGCTCGATGTCCACCGTCCGTAGCAGCCGGCGTCCGTGGCGTCTCGCTAGAGTCCAGTCGATGACGTCGGGCGAGGGCCGGACCAGGAGACCGCTTTGCGGAGGAGACCTGCGCGCCGCATGGGACGCGCGCGCCGCATCGTGGATCGCGTGGGCTCGGGCCCCCATGCACGACAGCTACTGGGCCTTCCATCGCGACCAGTTCCTCGAGCTCCTGCCCCCGCCGGGGCGGCTGACCGTCGACGTCGGCGCCGGCGAGGGTCGTCTGCCGCGCGACCTCGTGGCGCGCGGCCATCGCGTCGTGGCGCTCGACGCGAGCGCGGCGATGGTCGCCGCGGCGCGCGCCGCGGACGCAATCGTCCCGGTGGTCCAGGCGGACGCGGCGCGGCTCCCGCTGGCGAACGAAGTTGCGGATCTCGTCGTGGCGTTCATGTCGCTCCAGGACTTCGACGACATGGACGCCGCCGTGCGCGAAGCCGCGCGGGTCCTGGCGCCCGGAGGCCGGTTCTGCTTCGCCGTCGTGCATCCGATCAACTCCGCCGGGCTCTTCGCAGGGCGCGAGCCCGACGACCCGTTCGTTATCCAGGGCTCGTACCTCGACGAGGCGCGCTACGAAGAGCGCCTCGAGCGCGACGGGCGCGAGATGTCGTTCGCGAGCGTCCACCGTCCCGTCGAGGGCTACTTCGACGCGCTCGCGCGCCCGGGACTGCTCGTGGAGCGTCTACGCGAGCCGCGCGTGCCGGACGATGCGATCGAGGCGCCGAACGATCGACGCTGGCAGCGGGTCCCGCTGTTCCTGCACGTCGCCGCGGTAAAGCGCTAGCGCGCGTATCGAACGGGCTCAGGCGCGTGTCGGTGACGCGTCCTCCGGCCCCCGAGCCACAGGAACACGAGCGGGATCTCCACGACGAGCCACAGCGCGACCGCGATCGTCGCGGCGAGGCGGTAGGGGGTCTCGAAGCAGCCGGCGAAGCCGTCGAACGGCGGACAGCTCGCCATGACGTCGCGGTAGCCCCAGTACACGGCTCCCACGGCGAGCGCGGTCCAGACGAGCACCGGACCGTATGCGCGCGCCGGCGGGGGAACGTCACATCCCGGATGCTACGTCCCGGCGTGGCGTCGAGCGCCGCGGCCGCGCGTCGCGTGGCGGTCGTCGGGGCCATGCCTACCGCCTCGGACGGGGCGCCGGGACAGGAGCCTACCGAGCGCGCACGCCGGGACACTGTGCTCGGGTCCTTGACTTACACAACGTCCCTGTCGTGTAATCGCAGCCATGAATACACCCGACGCGACTCATGTGATCAGTGCGCCCGAGGCGGCGGCGCTCGCGGGGATCACCTACCGCCAGCTCGACCACTGGGCGCGCCAGGGCTGGGTCAGCCCGTCGGTCGACCGCGGGCGCGGGCGCTCGGCGCGCCGCCTCTACAGCCCCGACGACGTCGTCCGCCTCGCCGCACTGCGGCACTTCGGCGGCGCGCGCGCCGACGGCGCGCTCGGACGCAGCGTCGGCGCGCTGCGCCTCCCGGAGGGCGACGTCCTCGTCGTGGCCGACGCCGACGGGACCGCCGAGTGCGTGCCCGCGGCACGGCTGCGCGCGCGCGTGTCGCGCGGCGGCCCCTACCTCGTGTTCGACCCCGCCCCCCTGCGCGCGCGGCTCGCCGCCCGCGCGGGTGGAACCGAGCCGGCGCGCGGACGCGTCCGGAGGAGCGCGTGAGCGCCGGCTCGCCGCGGCTGTTCGTGGTCGACGACGCCGGCGCCGCGGAGCCGTTCGAGGGCGACCTCCCCGACGGCTACGCCGGCTTCCAGGCGCGCGCGTCGGCCGAGGGCGCCGAGTTCAAACACGTCGCGTTCGAGCTCGTCGAGCAGGCGGGCGGGACGATCGTGCGCGCGTCGTGCGACGTCGCCGACGTGCGCGTCGACGCGCTCGTGCGCGGGCGCAACGGGCGCGACTTCGTGCTGCTCGCGCACGGGAACTTCGACGACGGGCCCAAGGCCGGGCTCCGGCGCGTCGACACGCTGCACAAGGCCGGCCACCGCGCCTTCATGCTGCACGCCGCGCACGCGCCGCCGATCCTCCTCGTCGCGTCGCACCTGCCGATGCCCGGCACCAAGGCGGCGATCTACCTCGCGCGCACCGGCGTGGCGTTGTTCGACGTCGTCGGGCGGCACGACCTCGCGGGTTTCCATCGCCTCAACCGCTACCTCACGCGCATGCCCGCGCCCGATCGGCCCGAGTTCGCGCCGTGGCGTGAAGAGCATCGTCAGGGCCGCTTCTCGTTCGACACCGCGGACGACGATGCGTGACCGGCGGCCGGCCGACTGGCGCACCGACCTCGTCGGCCGGCACGCGCTCGAGGCCGAGGTCGCGCGCGCGCTCGACGAGCACCCGTTGCTGTCGCTCGAGCAGCGGCGCACCGACTCGGTCTGCGCGCTCGACTACCTCGTGCGCGCCCCCGGCGAGCGGCGCGTCGAGGTCGAGCTCAAGGCGAAGTTGCAGCGCTACGTCGGGTGGGACGCGTACCGGCGCGACGTCGACGAGCGCGACCTCTTCATCCTCGACGAGCTTGCGCTCCGTCACATCGTCGACGCGGGCCGCTACGCGTTCCTCGTCGTGCGCGACGCTCCGTCGGATCGCTGGTGCGTGTGGAACACGGGCGACCTCGTCCTCACCTCGAAGGTGCGCGTCGCGCGTCGTCTCGCCACGGGGCGCGGGCGCGTCAAGGGCAAGGTCTTGATCAGCATGACAGAGCAGTCCGTCGTGGTGCCGTCGCTCGGCGCCGCGGTCGAGGCGCTCGCCGCCGACATCCTCCAGGTCGACCGCCGCTGGAACGACATCGCGCCGTGGCCCGCCCCGCGGCCCGCGCTCACCTGACCCCTGCGCGCGGCCCCCGGCCGTCGCCTATACTCCGCGCCGGACGAATGCTTGGGTGACTCCTCCGAGGAGCGCGTGGCGGACTTCTGGGTTCTCGTCGTCAGGTTCGTCGTCGCCGTGATCGTCGCGATCGCGGCGGCGTCGAAGCTCGGCGCGCGCGACCGCTTCGAGCGCGTGGTGGCGGCCTACGAGCTGCTGCCCGAGGCGTGGATCCGTCGGGTTGCAACCGTGCTGCCGCCGGTCGAGGCGCTTGCCGCGGCCGCGCTCGTCGTCGGCCTCGCGATCCCGCTCGTCGCCGCCCTTCTCGCGCTCCTCTTCACCGCATTCGGAGCCGGCATCGCGTTCAACGTCGCGCGCGGGCGCGCGATCTCGTGCGGCTGCTTCGGCGTCGACGAGCGCGACTCGGCGACGTGGTGGACGGTCGCGCGCAACGCCGCGCTCGTCGTCGCATGCGTCGTCCTCGCCGTGGCGCCGCCGTCGGCGCTGTCGCTCGCGCCGTTCGCATCCGGCACTTCCGTCGACGCGGGGGACGCGCTCGCGGCCCCCGTGATCGCGGTCGCTGCCGTGGTCCTCGTCCGGCTCGCCGTCGAGGCCGCCCGCCTGCGACGGGCGCTCGCGGAGACGCCCGAGGGAGGCATCCGGTGAGCGGTCCGTGGATCGTCGCGTTCGTGCTGCTGTCGCTCGTCGTGGTCGCGGTCGCCGTCCTGACGCTCGGGCTGCTGCGGCGTAGCGCGGCGGTGCTCGAGGCGCTCGAGCAGCGCGGCGCCGGAGGGATGCCGGCGCCCAGCGGCCTCGCGCCCGGGACGCGCGTCCCCGACTTCGCCGGCGTCGACCGCAGCGGCGCGGTCGTGACGCGCGACGAGCTCGCCTACGGTGCGCGTGTGTTCCTGTTCCTGACGCCGACGTGCGCGCCGTGTCGCTCGCTCGCGGAGGAGCTCGCGCGTCGCGCTCCCGTGCATCTGGGCGTCCCGCTGGTCGTCGTCGTGCAGTCGGCGCCGGACCGCGACCCCGGGCTGCCCGCGACGATCGATGCGCTCGTCTTCGATCCCGACGGAACCGTCGGGCGCGCCTTCGACGTCACCGGCTATCCGTACGCGATGGCGGTGGACGGCGACGGCGTCGTGACGAAGGGAGCAGTGCCGGGGTCGGTCTCCGACCTGCGGTCACTGGCGGATGCCGCGGCCAGGGGAGGTGATGCCGATCGAGCGGCCGCGCGCCCTTAGCACCACGACCTGAACGTCGGCGAGAAGAGGGGATGACCATGGACGCGTCAATGGCGGACGGGAGCCGGCGATCGTTCCTGAAGCGACTGGCGAAGACGATGGCAGTGGGGGCGGGTCTCGCGTTGCTGCCGTCGGTGACGACTACGAGGCCCGCGCACGCATGCGCTCTCTGGTGCGAGTGCCTGTCGTGCAACGGCTGTTCCCCGGGCGTGCACTCCTACAAGTGCACGTCGGTGCCGTGCCAGTACACGTCGTACGAGTGCATCGCGCGGCCGGACTGCTCCGACTTCTGCCTCTCGCAGAACGCCTGCTGACCTAGGGCTTGCCGCGCCGTGCGCCGGTTATCGGTGGCGGCGTGCGGCGCGGCTCCTGGGTCAGGGACCGGTGACCTCGAACGCCGCCTTGAACCGGCGCCACAGGCGCTGTGACTCGTCCCAGTCGTCTTCCTCGGCGACGAAGTTGAGCGCGAAGCCGCGGTCCTCGGTCACGAAGCCGAGGTCGTACGCGTGCAGCTGCGCGCCGCCCTCCACCCAGGTGTACTCCCACAGCGCCGCGTCCATGCCCTTGAACCTCGTCGGCGTGATCTGGATCTCCTCGTAGCCAGCGTGCGTCTGCGCGAACGACGCCGACAGGTCCTGCCACGCGCCCTCCGGGCTCGGCCCCGGGTCCGGTCGCCACGCGACGCGTAGGTAGTTGCCGGTCGCGGGGTCGATGAAGTCGCGGTTGTTGGGCACGCCGCCGCGGCCGTCGGCGATCGTCCACCCGGGCGGGTACGCGAACGCGTAGCCGGCCTCGGCGTCCTCGAAGTCCTCCCACGCGGCCGGGACCCCGCCGCCGGTCGGCGACGGCGACGGCGAGGGCGACGGCGACGGTGTCGGGCTGGGCGACGGAGTAGGCGTCGGAGAGGGGGAGCGCGGCGCCGCGGCGGCCCGGTCGCGCCGGCCGGGCGCGGCCCGCTCGACGGGCTCGTCCGACGGCCGCAACGCGCTCCACGCGAGCGCGGCCGCGATTGCCAGCAGCACGACGGCGAGCGCGGGGACGAGCCAGCGCGACCGACGAGGGGGCGCCGGCGCGCGGCGCGTCGGCGCGGGGTCCGAGCGGGCGGGGGGCTCCTCGCGGCGCGTCGGCGCGGGCTCGTCGGCCCGGCCGACGTCGCCGAGCATGCGCTCGAGCTGCGCGATGCCGGGCCGATCCCGCGGGTCCTTCGACAGCAGCGCCGAGATGACGGGTCCGAGGCGGCCGGCGTTGCGCGCCGGCGGCGGGTCCTCGGACAGGATCGCGCTGAGGGTCGCGATCGCCTGCCCGCGGTCGAACGGCGGCTTGCCCTCGACGGCGTAGTAGAGAGTCGCGCCCAGCGCCCACAGGTCGGCCGGCGGCCCGCTCTCCTGCCCCCGGGCCTGCTCGGGCGCCATGAACGGGGGCGAGCCGAGGACCATGCCCGTCGCGGTGATCTTGGGGTCGCCCTTGAGCGACGCGATCCCGAAGTCGGCGAGCTTCACGCGTCCGTCGTCGCCGACCATGACGTTCGCGGGCTTGACGTCGCGGTGGACGATCCCCTGCTCGTGCGCGGCGCCGAGCGCGGCGGCGACCGCGGCCCCGACTCGCGCCGCGCGCCCCGGATCGAGGGGGCCCTCGTTCTCGACGACGTCCTTGAGCGTCGGCGCGCGCACGAGCTCCATGACGATGTAGGCGCGCCCACCCTCCTCGCGCACGTCGAAGATCGTCACGGCGTTCGGATGGTTCAGGCGGGCCGCTGCCTGCGCCTCGCGCATCGCGCGCGCGCGCAGCGAACGCTGCTCGTCGCCGGGAACGGTCGACGGGATGACGACTTCCTTGACCGCGACGTCACGGCGGAGGACGCAGTCCTCCGCGGCCCACACCGTGCCCATACCGCCGCGGCCCAGGGCGTCGTGGAGCTCGTAGCGGTCGGACACCGTGCGTCTCGGGGCGCGCGGCACCGACATAGGCGGCTTGCTTACCCGGCCCCGGCGCGCGCCATGCCGGCCGGCGCGGTCACGGACCCGGCGCGGCGGCGGGAGGGGCAGGGGGCGCGAGCGAGAACTGCGTGACGACCTCCTCGCGGCCGTCGACGTTGCGGAAGTACACGACGAAGTGCGCGACGACGTAGCTCTTGCCACCCGCGCCGCGGAACAACGACGCGAAGCGCGCATGTGTCGAGACCTGACCGGCGAGGTGCGTGCTGAGCTGGCCGCGCGACTTGACGCCCGCCGGGATCGTGCCGAGATCGATCTTCTGGGGCTTGCCGCTCGCGTCGAGAGCGTTCAGGACCGCGTGGTTCGACTGCTCGATCTCGATCGGGTACTCGAGGGCCGGGGCGTTCGTCTCTATCTGCGCCTTGTACGGGCCCTCGAGGCGCGTGCGCACGCCGGCGGCCCCGGCGGCTCTCTCGGCCTTCGTCTTGCCGGTGCGGATCCGCTCGAAGTCCGTCAGGAACCCGACCGTGCCGAAGACGACGTTGAGCTGCGCGTTGGCGTCGCGCGGACCCATACCGATCTTGCTCAGGAGCTGCGCGGCGTAGACGTCGTAGAGACGTCCTTCGGTCTCCTGAGCGAGCTCGTCCGCGCGCGTGTGCTCGAGCGGTCGTCCCGCGGCGGCGACGAGCCGGGCGCGCGCACGGTCCTGCTTGGCGTGCGCGTACTCGTGCAGGAGGCTCGGCATGACGATCGCGACGTCGTCGTCGTTCGCGATCGGCGGAACGTGGATGAGGTTCTCGCCGTGGTCGTAGTGCGCGGCGACGTTGCCGCCGCCGGGCTGGTCGAAGCGCACGACGATGTTCCCGCCGTGTACGTCCATCCGGAACTCCGCCATGAGGCCGAGCACCGCCTGGATGTTGGCGTTCTTCTCGACGAGCCACGGCTCCGAGGGCTTGGCCGCGGCGATCAGCTCGCGGATCGCCTGGCTCGCGCGCTCCATGAAGTCGAGCATGCGACGCATGGTGTCGCGGTCGGCGGGCAGGATCGGGGGCCGCGTGTCGGTCACGCGCGCTCCCGGAGGCGTGAAGCGCTCGTGGCGCTCGATCTCCTCGATCGCCTCCCGGTACGGCAGCGTGCTCCCCAGGCCGGGCTCTTTCGGAGCACGCTGCAGCGATCCGGGGGCTGCGGCGACGGTCACGGGGGCCGTCCCGCCGGCGGCCGCATGCGACGCGTCGCGCTCGGCGTCGACCGGGCGCGCCGGCGCGGCCCCCGCGGCCCCCATGCGCTGCTGTACGACATGCGTCAGCTCGTGCGCGAGCAACGGCGTCGCACTGCGCCCCGCGTCGCGCTCGTCGCGCGCGAGGACGACGTGCTCGCCGGCCGTGAACGCACGCGCGCCGAGCGCGTCGGTGGCGCGCGCTGCGGCGTCGTCCGCGTGCACCCGCACGCGCCCGAAGTCGTGACCGAAGCGCGCCTCCAGCGGACGCCGGGCGACGGGCTCCAACGGACGTGCGGGTGCGCGCAACGCGTCGTCGACGACTGCGCGCGCCGCGGGCGCGGGGCCGGCGGTCTGCCGCCGGAGCTCGAGAACGTGGTGCACGGAACGAACGATACGGACGCGGGGCCGCTGCGTCCACGGGATTCGGCGCCGGCCGGTTTGACGTCGCCTCGGGGGCTCACTAGGGTGCCCGGCGGAGCCGGGGACGGCTCCTTTCGTTTGCCGGCTCGATGCCCGGACGCCGGACCACGAGGAGGTGGACGTGCGCGCGACGCTCGCAGCGCTGATCGCCGGGGGCATGGTCGTGACGGCCGCAGCGGCGGTCGACGCGACTCATCAGGACCCGATACGAGGCAAGGCCGTGTACTACTCGAACGCGTACGCCGGCGAGACGATGGCGTGCGGCGGCAAGTACCAGCCGTGGAAGATGGTCGCGGCGCATCGCCGCCTGCCGTGCGGAACCGAGCTGCGTGTGCGCAACCGCGCCAACGGGCGCGTCGTCAAGGTCACGGTGCGCGACCGCGGGCCCTACGGCGACAAGGACGTGAAGCTCGACCTGTCGCGCCGCGCCGCGCGCAAGCTCCGCTTCATCAAGAAGGGCGTCACGCGCATCCGCGCCGTGCGCCTGCACTGACGCTCACGCGCCGCCGCGCCTGTGCGCTGACGCTCACGCGCCGCGCGCTGCGACCGAGGCGCGTCGCGCGCGGCGCGCGTCGACTAGTACTCGATGTCGACGTTCGACGTCGCCTTGGGCATCGTGTTGATGACGCCCTGGAGCTGCATGAGCTTCATCATGTTGCCCTGGATCTTCAGCTTGCCCTGCATGAACGCGTTCTGCGGGTTCAGCTCCGTCTTGTTGATGGCGACGGCCGTCTCGTAGTTCTGGGTGATCGTGGCCTCGGCGTCGGATAGCTCGCCGAGGGCGACCTCCGCGTTGCCGTTCTCGAGCTTGAAGTAGTACTTCGCGTCGCCCCCGTCGGGCGTGCCGGTGACGACCTGCTGGATCTTGGCCTGCTGGCTCGCCGCGGACTTCTTGAAATCGTCCGACGAGTTCAGCGCCTGCGTTATCTCGCTCGCCCATTCCTCCGACAGGAACTTGACGGCCACGACTCCTCCTCGGGTCGACTCGCTCAGGCGCGAGAACATACCTTTTACGGATGGGTCCGACGAATGGCGCCGCGCGCGACGACGTCCGTGCCGCGGCCACCGTCGCGCTGCTGCGCGACGGCGACGACGGCCTCGAGGTCCTGCTCACCGTCCGTCCGAGGCACCTTCGCTTCATGGCCGGCGCGACGGTGTTCCCCGGCGGCGCGATCGCGCCGGCCGACCTCGACGACCGCTGGGAGGCGGCGTCGGCGCGCACCCGCCGGTCCGCCGCCGCGGCGCTCGGAGACGCCCCCGACGCCGCGCTCGGAGCGTTCGTGTGCGCGCTGCGCGAGGCGTTCGAGGAGGTCGGGTGGATCGAGGGCGCCGGTCCGCTCGAGCGCGTCGAGCGCCGCGCCGCGCGCGACCCCGAGGCGTTCCTCGACGCGTGCCTCGGCGCCGGCGTGATCCTTGCGACCGACCGTCTCGTCCCCGCAGGCCGCTGGGTGACGCCCGCTCCGTCGCCGGTGCGCTTCGACGCGCGCTTCTTCGTCGCCGAGGCGGCGCGCGCGTGGACGCCGGCCCCCGATCCGGGCGAGGTCGCGAGCTGCCGGTGGGCGCGGCCGCGCGACGCGCTCGACGACCTCGCGCGCGGCGACGCCGTCATGGCACCTCCGACGATCGAGATGCTCCAGCTGCTGTCGCCGCACGCGCGCGCGGGCGACGCGCTCGTCGCGCTCGGCGCGCGCAGCGTCGGCTCCGGCGAGCTCGTCTCGGCGCGCGTCGCGCCGCTCGTGCACGTCGTCGTCGCGCCGAACCCAGGCGTCATGACCGGGCCCGGTACGAACACGTACGTCGTCGGGCGCGGCGAAGCGGTCGTGATCGACCCCGCGGTCGATGACGACGCGTTCCTCGACGAGGTCGTCGCCGTCGCGGGGCGCGTGCGCTCCGTCGTCGTGACGCATCGTCATCCCGACCACGTCGGCGGCGTGCGCGCGCTCGTCGCGCGCACCGGGGCGGAGGTGCGCGCGTTCGGCGACGCCCCCGCCGGCGGCGCTGCGGTACGGGCGCTGCGCGACGGCGAGGTCGTCGCCGCCGGAGGCGCGCGCCTGCGCGCCCTCCATGCCCCCGGGCACGCGTCGGATCACGTCGTGCTGGTGCTCGAGGACGACGGCTGCGTCTTCGCGGGCGACAACGTCCTCGGCGAGGGGACCGCCGTGATCGACCCGCCCGACGGCGACATGGCGGCGTACATGCGCACGCTCGAGCTCCTGCGGTCGCTCGCGCCGCGCCGCATCTTCCCCGGTCACTTCCGGGTGCTAGACGACGGCGTGCGCGTCGTGGAGGACTACGTCGCGCACCGGCGGCGGCGCGCCGCGGCGATCGAGGCCGCGTTGGAGCACGAGCCCGTCGCGCTCGACGACGTCGTCGCGCGGGCGTACGCCGACACGCCGCCCGCGCTCCACGCGCTCGCGCGGCGCTCGGCGCTGGCGCAGCTGGAGGTCCTCGAGCGCGACGGCCGCGCGGCGCGGGGGCCGGGAGGGACGTGGACGCGCGCGACGACGTGACTCCGGTAACCGCGGCGAGCGCCGGTGGGTACCTAGACTAGGGTCAGGCGTCCGACGACCGGCGCAGGGAGCCATGCACGCGAGCGTTCGGCAGCCCATCGAGCGGGGGAGCTGGCGGTGGGCGATCCACGTCGCAGAGCTGATGGCGTGGTTCACGACCGCGTTCGTCCTCGTCGCCGTCGTCACGGCGGGCCTTCCTTCGGGCGAGCTGCGCGCCGGCGTCGCGCTCGTCGCGGCGTTGGCGCTGTGGGTGTTCGTGCTGTTCCGCGTCGTGGTGCCGCGCGCGCGGCCCGACGGTCCCGTGGCGTGGACGAGCCTCCTCGTCGACGTCGCGTTCGCGACCGCGATCTTCTACCTGTTGCGCGGGCACATCGGCTCGGCCCAGCTCGTGTTCGTCCCGGTGATCGCCGGGACCGGCCTCATGGGTCACGTCCCACTCGCCATCGCCGGCGCAGTGCTGTCGCTCGCCGGCTACTGGGGAGCCGCCGAGCTGACCGGCTCGCCGCCCGGGGCGGTCGAGGGGACGCTGTACTCGGGCGTCTTCGTCATGTCGGGCCTCATTGCCGCTCTGCTCGCGCGCGAGCTCCGCCGCCACTACCTCGGAGAGCAGCGCGAGCACCGTCTCGCGACCGCGGTGCGCCACCGTCTCATGGCGGTCGTCGACGCGGTCGACGAGGCGATCGTGTTCAGCGACCGGCAGGGCCTGGTGCGCGTCGTGAACCGGCGCGCCGGCGAGCTCTTCGGCGTCGAGCCCGACGACCACTTCGGCCGCCCGGTCGTGCAGCTGTTGCGAGTCATCGCCCGCATGACCGAGGAGCCCGAGGACTTCATGGAGTCGTTCCAGCAGATCCGCGACGACCCCGAGCTCGAGTTGCGCCACACGGTCGAGCAGATCGTCCCGGTGCGGCGACAGCTGCGCGTGTACTCGGGTCCGACCCGCGACGAGTCAGGCGCGCTCGTCGGCCGTATCGACGTGTTCACCGACGTGTCCGAGAGCGTGCGCCGCGCCGCCGAGGTCGAGCGGCTGTACGAGCAGGCGCGCACGACCGCGGAGAGCTATCAGCGCAGCCTGTTGCCGAGCGACGTCCCGAGCGTGCCGCGCGTCGGGATCGTCGCCCACTACGTCCCCGCGGCCGGGCGCCGCGCCGTGTGCGGCGACTTCTACGACTTCGTGACGATGCCCGACGGCCGCCTCGGGGTCGTGCTCGGGGACGTCTGCGGCATCGGCCCCGAGGCGGTGTCCGACGCGGCCCTCACGCGCTACTCGCTCGGGTCCTACGTCGAGGAGGAGAGCGATCCGGCGCGTCTGCTCGACCGCCTCAACGCGCACGTGGCCGACCGGCTCGGACGCGAGCGCTTCGTGCGCCTCATGCTCGGCGTCCTCGACCCGGAGCGGGCGCGCTTCGCGTACGCCAACGCCGGCCACGTGCCCCCGGTCCTGTACCGCGCCGCGGACGGCGAGGTCCAGTGGCTCGGCGAGGGCGGCGTCCCGCTCGGCCTCGACCCGGACGCCGACTACAAGGCCGGCTTCGTCGAGTTCCATCCCGGCGACATGCTCGTGCTCTACACCGACGGCGTCACCGAGGCCCCGCGCGACGGACAGCCGTTCGGCCAGGGCCGGTTCCTCGACATCGTCCGCCAGTACGGCGTCGGGACGCCGGGCGAGCTCGCGCAGGCCGTTCGCCGCTCGGTCGACGCGTGGGTCGGCCGCGGCGAGCTGCGCGACGACATCGCGCTGCTCGTGTGCCAGGTCGTCCCCGACGACACGCTCGGCGAGCCGAGCCGCGAGCTCGTGCTCCCGAACGACCCGGCGCGCATGGCCGAGCTGCGCGCGTTCGCGGCCGCGTTCCTCGCCGACGTCCGCGCGCCCGTCGAGACGTCGACGGAGATCCTGATGGCCGTGGGAGAGGCGGCCGCCAACGCGTGCCGCCACGGACGGCGCGCCGACGGCCGGAGCGAGGTACGCGTGCGCTGCGCGCTCGACGGCACCAGCGTCGTCGTGACGGTCGCCGACGACGGCCCCGGCTTCGATCCGGCGGAGGTCGAAGCGCGCCCGCGCGACCGGTACGCGGCCGGGGGCCGCGGTCTCTACCTCATGCGGGAGCTGATGGACGAGGTCGACGTCGCCCCGAGCCCCGACGGGACGACCGTGACGATGCGCCGGGCGGTGTTCGGCGCCGGCCACCCGATGGCGGCCGCGACCGCGGGCGGGGGATGAGGCATACTTGACCTCACGGTCAACTTTCTCGATCCCGTGGAGGAAGGTGCGCCATGGCCCGTGAGGCAGTCATCGTCGAGGCGGTCCGCACGCCGCTCGGCAAGCGCGACGGCAAGCTCGCGGGCTCGCACCCCGTCGACCTCCTCGGCGCCGTGCTGCGCGAGACGGTCGAGCGCTCCGGCGTCGACCCCGCGCTCGTCGACGACGTCGTGTGCGGCTGCGTGTCGCAGGTCGGCGAGCAGTCGATCAACGTCGGCCGCAACGCGTGGCTCGCCGCCGGGCTCCCCGAGGAGGTCCCCGCCACGACGATCGACCGGCAGTGCGGCTCGTCGCAGCAGGCCGCGCACTTCGTCGCGCAGGGCGTCATCGCGGGCGCCTACGACGTCGCGATCGCGTGCGGCGTCGAGAGCATGACGCGCGTGCCGATGGGCTCGTCGATGCAGACGGGCTCGCCGTTCAGCGACGCGCTGCTGCGCCGCTACGACGGCGGCCTCGTCCCCCAGGGCCTGTCCGCGGAGATCGTCGCCGAGCGCTGGTCGATCACCCGCGACGACGCCGATCGCTTCGGCGCGCGCTCCCACGAGCGCGCCGGCGACGCGACGCGCTCGGGCGCGTTCAAGGACGAGATCGTCCCGGTGAAGGTCGAGACCGGCTCGGGCACCGAGCTGTTCGACGCCGACGAGGGCATCCGGACGCCGAACCTCGCCAAGATGGCGACGCTCGCGCCCGCGTTCAAGCCCGACGGCATCGTCACGGCCGGCAACTCGTCGCAGATCACCGACGGGGCCGCGGCGCTGCTCGTGACCACGCCCGAGCGCGCCGAGCGGCTCGGGCTGCGCCCGCGGGCGCGTTTCGTGGGGTTCGCGCTCGCCGCCACCGATCCGGTGACGATGCTCACGGGCCCGATCCCGGCGACGCGCAAGGTGCTCGAGCGGACCGGCCTGTCGCTCGACGACATCGACGCGGTCGAGATCAACGAGGCGTTCGCCAGCGTCGTGCTCGCATGGAAGAAGGAGCTCGGCGTCGACGACGGCTGGTTCGACGACCACGTCAACGTCCACGGCGGCGCGATCGCGCTCGGCCACCCGCTCGGCGCCTCGGGTGCCCGTCTGATGACGACGCTCGTCAACGTGCTCGAACGGCGCGGCGGGCGCTACGGGTTGCAGACGATGTGCGAGGGCGGCGGACTCGCCAATGCGACGATCCTCGAGCGCATCCCGTAGCCGGCGGTCACAGCGGGCGGAGCGGAGGCCGGCCCCCGGTCCGTACGAGCTCCATGGCCTCGCCGCAGTGGCGCGGGGGGCGGTCGTGCGCCGCGACCTCGACCTTCAGCTCGAGCCCGCACATCCGGCACACGTACTTGAGCCCGTACTCGGCGACGTCCTCGAGCTCGGGCTCGGGCGGCACCGCGACGACGCTCGTGGTGTAGCGGACGCCGATCACCAGGATCGCGGCCCCCATCGCCACCGCGACCGCCGAGCGGACGTAGCCGTACTCCGTCCCGAGCACCACGAACAGCGCGACCGCGACGGCCGCGACCAGGGCCTTTCTCACGGCGCCGCCGGTCGTCCACAGCCGTGTCCACAGCCGTGGATAAACCACACCGTTGTCATTTCACCGCCGCAGGGCGACGAAGCGCTCGAAGACGTCGACGAGCTCGGCGACGTGCTCGGTGCCGCCGTCGCCCTCGAGCGACTCCTTCACGCAGCCGTTGACGTGGTCGCGCAGGACCCCGAGAGCGACGCGGTCGAGCGCCGCCTGGACGGCGGCGACCTGCGTGAGGATGTCGACGCAGTACTGCTCCTCGTCGACCATGCGCGCGATGCCGCGGACCTGGCCCTCGATGCGCCCGAGGCGCTTGCGAAGGTCGTCCTTGCGGTAGCCGTACGAGCCGTGCCGGTGTGCGTCCATATACCCTCCGGGGGTACGTTACCCCAGCCGGCCGGCTACGTCAGCGCCACTGCGTCGCGACGACGAGCGACGCGGACACGAGGCCGAGGCCGTACCACAGGCGCCAGTTGGACGTGTCGCCGGGGAATAGGCCGACGTAGTTGCCGATGATCACGATGGCGCCGCCGATCAGCAGCACGAACACGAGGGCCGGCACCCACTCGGGCGAGCTCGGGGGCTTCGCCTTCGGCGGCGGCTGGTACGTCCGGCGCTTGGACCGGCTCTTCGGCATGTGCGGATAGTAGCCGGGATATGTTGCGCGCTGCGATGAGGCTGCTGACCGTGGCGGGCAAGCTCCTGCTGTCGGCGGGTGCCGGCGTGCTGCTGTTCGTCGCGTGGACGCTGTGGGGCACCGGCATCTACATGGAGCGCCACCAGGAGCGTCTGGCGCGTCGCTTCGACGCCCTCCCGGCGCTCGCGCGCGTCCCCGGCCCGGCCGCGTCCGGCCCTCGCGCGCGCTTCGACCCCGCCCCCGGCGAGCCGGTGTTCCGCCTGCGCATCCCCGCGATCGGCGCCGACCACGTCGTCGTCGCGGGCGTCGACGACGCGCAGCTGCGGACGGGGCCCGGCCACTACCCGGCGTGCGACGAGGGCTTCGACGAGTGCATCGAGCTCGGCGAGGCGTGGCCCGGCGGCGCGGGCCGCGTCGTCGTCGCCGGCCATCGCACGACGTACGGCGCGCCGTTCTGGGACCTCGACCGCGTCGAGCCCGGCGACGCCCTCGAGGTCGGGACGCGCTGGGGCGACTTCGTCTACCGCGTCACCGAGGTTCAGGTCGCGCGCCCCGACGGGCTCCAGCTGTGGGTCGGCGACGACGTCTCGGAGCTCGTGCTGACGACGTGCCACCCGCGCTTCTCGGCGGACCGCAGGCTGATCGTGTTCGCCGAGCTCGAGGACCGCCGGTGAGGCGGCCGTGGCGCGCGCGCCTGCTGGAGCTCGCGCTGTGGGCCGCGCTGTCGGTCGCGATCGCGATCGCTCTCGCGCTGCTGTCGGAGTCGCTGTGGCCGGGTGAGTTCTGACCCGCGTGCGACTAGGCTCGCGGCACGGAGGCCGTCGCGTGCGCGAGCGACGCGTGTGTGTGACGCGCCGGCGTCGGATCGTCACCGCGGTTCAGGGGGACGCGTGCGCCTGCTGCTCGTCGACAACTACGACTCGTTCGTCTACAACCTCGCGCAGGCGTTCGGAGCGTGCGGGGGCGAGCCCGTCGTCGTCCGCAACGACGCGCCGCTCGACGACCTCGTCGCCCTCGCGCCCGACGCGGTCGTCGTGTCGCCCGGCCCGGGAACGCCGGACGACGCCGGCGTGTCGGTCGACGCGGTGCGCGCGTTCGGCGCGCGCGTGCCGGTGCTCGGCGTGTGCCTGGGTCACCAGTGCATCGGCGTCGCGTTCGGGGGCCGCGTCGTGCGCGCACCGGTCGGGCCCGTTCACGGCAAGACGTCGCCCGTGCACCACGACGGAGCCGGTGTGTTCGCCGGCGTGCCGTCGCCGATGGCGGCGACGCGCTATCACAGCCTGTCGATCGCCGAGGACGCGTGGCCCGACGCGCTCGACGTCACGGCGCGCAGCGACGACGGCGTCGTCATGGGCGTCCGCCATCGTGAGCGGCCGGTCGAGGGCGTGCAGTTCCATCCCGAGTCGGTCGTGACCGAACACGGCCCCCGCGTGCTCGCGAACTTCGTCGACTTCGTCGCGCAGCGGGTGGGGGCGCGCTAGGGCTCCTTCTGCACGAAGATCGTCGCCTCGTCGCCCTCCGAGATCGGCTCGCCCTCGGCGGGGTCCTGGTCGCAGACCTCGCCGGGCGGCTCGGCGCAATCGGCGAAGACCTCCTCTATGCGCTGCACGTTCAGCCCGAAGTCGTCCTCGAGCAGGTCCTCGGCCTCGTCGCCCGACATCCCGACGACGCCGGGCATCGTCTCCTGCTCCGCGGGCCCCGTCGACACGAAGATCGTCACCGTGTCGCCCTCGGTCACGTCGGCCCCCGCGTCCGGGTCTTGGTCGACCACGACGCCGGCGTCCTCGCTGCTCTCGGCCGGCCGCGCGTCGACCACGAGGCCGACCCCCTCCAGCGACGAGCGCGCGTCGGCCTCCGTGAGCCCCACGACCGGAGGCATGTCGAACGTCGCGGGCTCGGCCACGACCTCGACCGACACCTCCGTGCCCTCGGCGACCGTCTCGCCCGCCTCGGGAGTCTGCCCCACGACGACGCCGGGCTCGGCCTCGTCGCTCTCGACCGGCGTCTGCGCGCCGAGCTCGAGGCCGGCGTCCTGGAGCTCGTCGCGCGCCTCGTCGACGGTCATGCCCTCGAGCGACGGCACGTCGGTCGTGCGCGGCCCGTTGGACACGACGAGCGTGACCGTGCCGCCCTCCTCGACCGACTCCCCCGCGGGCGGGTCGCTGCGGATGACCCGGTTGATCTCGACGCGGTTGCTCGCCACGCGCCTCACCTCGTCGTTCAGACCGCGGTTCTCGAGGCGCGCCTGCGCGTCCTCGACGAGCAGGCCGCGCAGGCGCGGCACCTCGACGGTCGACGCGCCGATGAGGCTGTCCCACAGCAGCCACGCGAGCGCGCCGAACAGCGCCAGCAGCGCGAGCGCGAGGAGCGCGTAGGCCCATCCGCGGCGGCCCGACGGCTGCTCGGGCTCGTAGAGGTCGTCGCCGCGCATGACCATCGTGCCGTCGGCCGGCGCCGCGAGCGCGACCGTCTCGTCCTCGAGGACCGGCGTCGCGGTGACCCGCCCTCCGGCGAGGTAGCGAGCGAGGTCCTCGCGCATCTCTAGCGCGCTCGAGTACCGGTTGTCGGGGTTCTTCGCGAGCGCCTTCATCGTCACCGCGTCGAGCGCGGGAGGGACGTCCGGGTTCAGCGCCGACGGGGGCGGGGCCGTCTCGCGCACGTGCTTGTACGCGACCGACAGCGCGCTGTCGCCCGAGAACGGCGTCTGTCCGGTGAGCATCTCGTAGAGCACGACGCCGAGCGAGTACACGTCGGAGCGCGCGTCGACGCGGCCCCCCTGCGCCTGCTCCGGAGAGAGGTACGCGGCCGTGCCGATCACCATGCCGGTCTGCGTCATGGTCGCGTCCTCGTCGCCGCCGAGGGCGCGCGCGATGCCGAAGTCCGTGACCTTCGTCTGGCCGCTCGACGTGAGCATGATGTTGGCCGACTTGATGTCGCGGTGGACGAGCCCCTTGGCGTGCGCGCGCTCGAGCGCGGCCGCGACGTCGGACGCGATCTCGGCCGCGCGCTCGGGCATCAGCGCGCCCTGCCGATGCACGATCTCGTTCAGCGGCGCGCCGTCGATCAGCTCCATGACGATGTAGTACGTGTTCGAGTCGGCGCCGAAGTCGTACAGCGACACGACGTTGGGGTGGTTGAGGTTCGCGGCGGCCTGCGCCTCGCGCCGGAAGCGCTCGATGAACGAGCGGTCGCCCGACAGGCGCTCCGTCAGCACCTTGACCGCGACCTCGCGCCCGAGCAGCTCGTCGCGGGCGCGATAGACCTCGGCCATGCCGCCCGTGCCGATGCGCTCGATGACCGCGTAGCGGCCCCCGAACGTGGTGCCGGCCATGCTCACTCGTCGTCCTCGTCGTCGAGCTTCTCGTCGAGGTCCTTGTCGAGCTTCTTCTCGAGGCCCTTCGCCTCGCCCGGCGGATCGGGCCCGCCGTCGTCCTCGGCCGGCGGCGTCTCGGCGGGCGTCTCCTCGGGCGTCTCCTCCGGCTCGTCGGGCGCCGGCTCCGGGTCACTCTCGGGCGGGCCCTTGCTGACGACGAGCGTGACGAGCTGGCCGGGCGTCAGCGTCGAGCCCGGCGGCGGCTCGGAGTCGACGACCGTGTCCACGGGCGCGTCGGAGTCGACGTCCTCGCGTCCCACGGCGTAGCCCTCCTCCTTCAGCTCGGCCTCGACCTCCTGGTAGCTCCGACCGATGATCGACTCTTTTAGTTGCGCCAACGCGGGGCTCCCTTCGCCCGCGCCGCCCCGCGCCCGGGTGGTGGCATCGTCGCCGTCGTCGCTCGTCAGCAGTTGCGCCGCGAGCACCACGACCGCCAGCGCGACGAGCGCGGCGAGCACGAGGACGACGCGCCGCCCCACCGCGGCCGGGTCGCGGCGCGCCTGCGGTCCCCACGTCTCGTCGGCGAGCTCGCCGGTCGCCGGGGGTCCCGCCGTGTCGACCGCGGTCGGAGCGCCCGCGGCCACCGCGGTGGGTGCACCCGTGTCGACCGCGGTCGGGGCGCCCGCGGCCACCGCGGTCGGTGCGTCGGCGCCGAGCACGGCGGTGCGCGCAGCGCGGCCCTCGAGCGCGGCGGCCATGTCGTCCGCGCTCGCGAAGCGCTCGCTCGGCTCCTTGGCGGTCGCGGTCGCGATGGCGTCGTCGACCTCGGGCGGGACCTCGGCGCGCGTCGCGCGCACGCGCGGCACGTCCTCGGAGACGTGACGCATCGCGATCGCGATCGGCGTGTCGCCTTCGAACGGGACCGCGCCCGTCAACAGCTCGTAGAGCACGATGCCGAGCGAGTAGAGGTCGGACGCCGGCGTCACGGGGCGCCCGGCCGCTTGCTCCGGCGACAGGTAGTGCGCCGTGCCCATGACCGAGCCCGTCGCCGTGAGCGTCGCATCGCCGACCGCGCGCGCGATGCCGAAGTCGGCGACCTTGACGCGGTCGTCGGGCGTCACGATGACGTTGCCGGGCTTGACGTCGCGGTGCACGATGCCGGCGGCGTGAGCGTGCGCGAGCGCAGCGCACACCTGCGCGCCGACGGAACGCACGCGTTCGGGGTCGAGGCGCCCGTCGTCGCGCAGCACGCGCGCCAGGTCGCGGCCCTCGACGAGCTCCATCACGATGTAGCTGTGGTCGTCGTCCTCGCCGTAGTCGTAGACCGAGACCATGTTCGGGTGCGACAGCGACGCGACCGCGCGCGCCTCGCGCCGGAAGCGCTCGACGAAGCGCGGGTCGCCCGCCAGGTCGCGCTTGAGGACCTTCACGGCGACGGATCGGCCGAGGCGCTCGTCGGTCGCCGCGTACACCGCGCCCATGCCACCCACGGCGATGCGCTCCCCCAGCGTGTAGCGGCCCGACAGCCGCACGGCGTCTACCATCCCTCGATCCGGCGGTGCTCCTCGATGACCGCCCGCGCGATCGGCGCGGCGACGAGCCCGCCGGTGGCCTCGGCCCCCGCCGAGCCGCCGTTCTCGACGATGACCGACACCGCGATCTTCGGGTCGTTCGCCGGCGCGAACGCGATGAACCACGCGTGCGGGGCCGCGCCCTCGGCGCTCTGCGCGGTCCCGGTCTTGCCGGCGACGTCGACGCCCTCGATGCGCGCGTTCGTGCCGGTGCCCGACTCGACGACCGCGACCATCATCTCGGTGACCTCGTCGGCGGTCTCCGACGACATCGCCTCGTCGAGCGTCTCGGGCGCGAACCGCTCGACGATGGCGCCGGAGCGGTCGATGACCTCGCGCACGAGACGGGGGCGCGGCGCGGCGCCGTCGTTCGCGACGGTTGCGGCGACGAGCGCCATCTGCAGCGGCGTCGCGACGACGTCGCCCTGCCCGATGCCCGCGTACGCGCGGAACGGAGCGTTGTCGTCGTCGACCTCGGGGAAGCTCGACGCCTCGGTGGCGACGTCGAACGGGATCGCGCCGTTGAAGCCCATGCGCTCGCTCATCGCGCGCAGCTCGTCGTGCAGCCGCAGCCCCAGGATCGCGAACGTGGTGTCGCACGACACCTCGAGCGCGGTGAACAGGTCGATGGTGCCGCCACCGGCGCACGACGTCTTCGTGAAGTTCGTCAGCGTCTGGTCGGTCAGCGGCAGGTCGAGCTCGACGGGGTCGGGAAAGCGCGCGTTCGGCTCGTACTCGCCCGACTCGAGCGCGGCGGCCGCCGTGATCACCTTGAGCGTCGAGCCCGGCGGATAGCCCTTCTGCGTTGCGATCGGGATCGAGTCGTCGAACGCGCGCTTGCCCTCCTTCTGCGTGCGGTCGTCGAACGACGCCAGGGGGCCGGGGTCGAACGACGGGTTGCTCCACAGCGCGCGCACCTCGCCGCTCGCCGGGTCCATCGCGACGACCGCGCCGCGGTTGTCGCCGAGCTGTTCGCGCGCGAGCTCCTGGAGCTCCGAGTTGATCGTGAGCCGTACGTCGTGGCCGTGCTCCTGCGAGTCGAACAGGTTGTCCTCGATGTCCTGCATCGTCAGCACGCCGGTGTCGCCGAGGAGGTCGTCGTCGTAGCTCGACTCGATGCGCGTCTTGCCGTACAGGATCGAGTAGAAGCCGGTGAGGTGTCCGTACAGCGACCCACCGGGGTACCGGCGTTCGTACTTGTACTGGCCCCCCGTCTCGGCGCTCTGCGCGATCGTCACGCCGTCGAGCGTGAGGATGTCACCGCGCCTGATCGAGTACTCGCGCAGAATGCGGCGCTTGTTGAAGCCGTTCGACGCGATGCTCTCGGCGGCGAAGATCTGCACGTAGTTGAGCATCCCGAAGACGAGCAGGAACGCGCCCAGCAGCGCGAACCCGACCTTGCGGATCTGCGGCTGCATCAGCGGCGTCCTCCGATCAGGATCTCGGCGGTGCGCGCCGGGTCGGGCTCGGCCGCGGTCTGGTGCGACACGCGCAGCACGAGGGCCGCGAGGATGAAGTTGGCGAGCAGGCTCGACCCGCCGTACGACATGAACGGCAGCGTGATGCCGGTGAGCGGCAGCAGCCGGGTCACGCCGGCCAGGATGATGAACGTCTGGATGCCGAGGATGGTCGTGAGGCCCGCGGCGAGCAGCTGACCGAAGTCGTCGCGCGCCGCGAGCGCGATGCGAAAGCCGCGCCCGACGAACAGGATGAAGCACAGCACGACGGCGGCGGTGCCCATGAGCCCGAGCTCCTCGCCGATCGCGGAGAACACGAAGTCGGTGTGGGCCTCGGGGATGAGGTCGGGGCGGCCGCGGCCGAGCCCCGTGCCGAACAGGCCGCCGGTCGCGAGCGCGAACAACGACTGCGCGAGCTGGAAGCTCTCGTCCTCGATCGTCGCGGGGTTGAACGTGTCGAGCCACGTCTGCACGCGCAGCTGCACGTGCGCGAACGCGTGATAGCCGACGTACGCGCCGGCGACGAACAGCAGGCCCCCGAACGCCATGTACACGACGCGCGCAGTCGCCATGTAGAGCATGACGAGGAAGATCGAGAAGAACAGCAGGCTCGAGCCGAGGTCCTTCTCGTAGAACATGACGAGCAGCGACATCCCCCACATCACGAGCAGCGGTCCGAAGTGCTTGAGGTCGGGGACGTGGAAGCCGAGCAGACGGCGCGACGCGATCGCCAGCAGCTCCTTGCGCTCGGCGAGGTACGCCGCGAAGAAGATCACGAGACAGATCTTTGCGAGCTCGCCGGGCTGGAAGCTGAACGCGCCGAGGTCGAGCCACAGGCGCGCGCCGTTGATCGTCGCGCCGAGCGGAGTGATCGGCAGCAGCAACAACCCGATGCCGGCGAACCCGAACAGGTACTTGAAGCGCGCAAGCGAGCGGAAGTCGCGCACGAGCGCCAGCGTGAGCACGAAGCACGTGAGCCCGACGACGGTCCACGTCACCTGGGTCGGTCCCTCGCCGCGCGGCGCGAGGCGGTAGATCGTCGCCAGCCCGATCGTGTTGAGCACCGCTGCGAGCGGCAGCACGAGCGGGTCGCCCTGCGGCGCGAGCCGGCGCAGCGCGACGTGCGCGACGACGTACGCGACCGCGACGCCCGCCATCAACGGCGCGAGCTCGCCGACCTTGTCGGCGTTGCGCGCGAGCCGCACGATCGTGAGCGCGCCGAGCCCGACGAGCAGCGCGAAGACGAGCAGCGAGAGCTCGGAGTTACGCCGCGGCGCGGCCTGCATCGCTGGGAGCCTCCCTCCGGCTCGTGTTGTCGTCGCGCCGGTCGCGGCTGCGCCTGTCGCGCCCGGCGTCGCCGCCGATGTCGCGGCTGCGGCGCTCGAAACGGGCGACGATGGCCTGCGCGTCCTTGAGCGAGTCGGCCTTGATCCCCTCTTCGAGCTGGTCGCGCATCGACTCGGGCACGTCGTCGAGGGCGAGCGACGTCTCGCGCTCGACGCTCGAGAACGTCAGGCCCGCGACCTCCTCGGGGATGCCGCGGTAGATGGCGACGGTCCCGTCGTCGTCGACGCCGACGAACCAGGAGTCGTCGAGCAGGTAGCGCACGCCGGCGTACGCGATGCCGGCGAGCACGGCCAGCACGACGACCCCCACTACGACCCGACGCAGCCACGGCCGCCGCCGCGGCGGCGCGGGGGCCGCGGCCGCGTGCGCCCCGGTCGCGTCCGGGCTCTGGGCGTGCGGGATGCGGTCCGCGCGCGGCCGCTCGTCGGTGCGGGCGTGGTCGCCGGCGGGGGGCGGCGGGGGGGCGGCCCGGCCCCCGGCGGCGGTCGTCATGTCGACCACGACGACAGTGATGTTGTCCTCGCCTCCGGCGCCGTTGGCCTCCTCGACGAGGCGGTCCGCGGCGGCCTGCGGGTCGGCCTCGTCCGACAGGATGCGGGCGATCGCGCCGGTGTCGATCATCGACGTGAGTCCGTCGGAGCACAACAGCAGCCGGTCGCCCTCGGACAGCTCGACCGACAGCACGTCGACGTCGACGGTGGCGTCGACGCCCAGCGCGCGCGTGATGATGCTGCGCTGCGGGTGGTGCTGCGCCTCGTCCTTCGACAGCCGTCCCTCGCGCACCATGCGCTCGACGAGCGTGTGGTCCTCGGTCAGCTGCGAGAGCTCGCCGGCGCGGAACAGGTAGGCGCGCGAGTCCCCCACGTGTGCGAGCTCGGCGTGGTCGTCGCGCACGAGCAGCAGCGTGCACGTCGTCCCCATGCCGCGCAGAGACGCGTCGGCCTGCGCCTTCTCGTAGATGCGGGCGTTTGCGTTGCGGACGAGCGCGGCGAGGGCGTCGCCGTCGGACACCCGCTGCTCGCCGGCGCCCTCGCGGATGACGTCGACCGCGAGCGACGACGCGACGTCGCCCGCGAGGTGGCCCCCCATGCCGTCGGCGACCGCGAACAGCGGCTCGTCGAGCAGGTAGGAGTCCTCGTTGCCGTCGCGCACCTGGCCGACGTCCGTGCGCGCGCCGACGGCGACGTTCACTTGCGCATCTCCAGGACGGTCTTGCCGATCTTCACGCGGTCTCCTCGCTGTAGCTCGGCGGGCTGAGTGACGCGCTGGCGGTTCACGTAGGTGCCGTTCGTCGATCCGAGGTCCTCCACGACGTACCCGTCGCCCCTCGAGAAGATTCGCGCGTGCATCTGCGACACGTAGGCGTCGTCGAGCACGACGTGGCACCGCTCCGCCCGCCCGATGAGGAGCTCGTCGCGCAGCGGGAACGACTTGCCCCGGTGCGCATCGCCCTCCACGACGGTCGCCTTGCTCGGCGTCTTGCGCCGCTTGCGCTCGGGCGCGTGCGCCGGAGCGGGGGCCGGCGCGGGGGCGCGGGCCGGCGCCCGGCGAGCCGACTCCGGCCGCAGTTCCTGGTACACGGCCCGCACGGCGCGCGCCACGAAGATGTAGAGGATCACGAGGAACGCGTACTTGAGCAGCTCGAGGACGAGGACCGGCATCGCCTACGCGTCCTTCGGGAGCTCGAAGCGCAGCTCGCTCGTCCCGAACGAGATGCGGTCGCCGTGCGACAGCGGTCGGTCGGTTGCGTCCTTGCCGTTGACGAGCGTGCCGTTGGTCGAGCCGAGATCGGCGATCGTCCAGCTCTCGCCGTCGCGGCGTAGCTCGGCGTGGCGTCGGCTCACGTTGGGATCCGACAGCACGACGTCGTTGGTCGACAGGCGCCCGATCGTCACGGGCGCGCGCGTGATCGAGATCCGCTCCTTGGCCCCGCCGGACTCGTCGAGCACGACGAGCGCGGGCCCCGCCTGCGACAGGCCGAGCCGCTCGGCGGTGGCGGTGGAGATCGCCCGCGTCGACGACGCGTCCTCGTCCGACGCGGCGCGCGTCGAGACCGCCGGCGCGCCGGCGTCGGCCGTGAGCGAGGCGTCGACCTGGAACTCGCCCCTGCCGAGCTCGTGGTCGACGGCGAACGCGATGCGCGGGGCGCCCATGAGGTTCCAGCGGTTCTTCTTGGCCGTGTCGATGACGAGATCGGAGAACTCGCGCACCAGCCCCGGCTCCATGGGCCCGAAGCGCTCGTGGTCCTCGGGGCCGATGAAGACGCGGAAGTCGTTGGGGGCATAGATGCGGTTGACCGACACGGTCTTGTTCTCGCCCATCTCGCGCACGATGCGCCGACCGACCTCGACGGGCTGGAGCCCCGAGCGGAACAGGCGTGTGAAGAACCCCTCCACCAAGCCCTCCAGGCGTCGCTCGACGTCCCGCGCGAGTCCCATAGCGGACGATTATGCCCGCCTTCTTGTGGGCGCCCTCCTGGTAGCCTTGGGGCGCCCCGGGCGCGGCCCGCGGGCCCCCGGGCGAGTGGTGGAACGGTAGACACGCTGGCTTCAGGTGCCAGTGCGCGCAAGCGTGTGGGGGTTCAAATCCCCCCTCGCCCACGATTGAAGGGATGTATGCTTCCGCTCCGCTGCTAACCAAAGGCTACAAGCCGGCATCATCAAGCAGGCCCGCCGACTTAGCGCGATGCCGACAGCTTCGGTTGCTTCGCAGGTGTCAGCATAAGCTGGTACTTGGCGACGACGGAGTGAAGAGCGTTGTAGTGCGTTGGGGATTTCCCTATGGCTAGCGTCTTGCGAGCGTTTTCGATGCTTGTGTCCTGCGTGATTTTCATCAGTTCGGGACCCACTCGTCCCCAGAGATCTAGTACGTTGTCGAACCCGCCCTTCCACTGAACCGTCGTGCCGCGGTCTTCGACCATCCATCGGAACGCGGCCATTGCTGGGTACACGGCGGCTCGATTTAGCCGGACGTCGCCTTCCTTATCGAGGACTGGGAACCTGAACTTGCCGCGGCTTCGCGTCTCGACCCATTCCAGCTTCTTACCCGCCCCCCTGGTCTGCGCGGTCCTGTTGATGCGGAAGTATTCGTTGTACTTGTCACGACCCTGCATCGCGATTGTGTCGTGCAAGACCAACACGTCGTTCAGGATAGGGGCGAGGCGCTTGAAGGGTCCAGGATCCTTCAAATAGCGGTCGAGTACGCCAGACTTAAATGCGTATGCCTGGGTGGGATGCTTACTTCCCGTGTTGGGGTATTCCTGTGTGTTGAAGAGATCGAGCATCGCTAGGACGTCGAGCACGTAGATCTCCCCGGGTTGGTTTTCCTTAAACGAGATCGCGTTCGCGTACGGCTTACCTTCGATCTCGTTATGGATCCAGTCGAACTTGTCAGCGTGCTCCGCGAGGCTCCACTCGGGTACTTGCAATGTCGTGTTGAGCGCGCCGGCGGAGTCAGCAAGGACGTCGCGCGGATATCCGACACGAACATGCAGCTTGACGAATTGCTTTATCGTCGCTCCTGCGGCCAGTTTCTGGCGAATCGCATCCTGGTTGTCCCAAATGATCTGCGCGGTGTGTCCGCCGTTGATCACGCCGTCGAGTCCGTCGAGGATGCTGTCGCCCTCCCCAAATGTAAGGAGGTACTCGCTTTCGCTCCTCTTCTCGACCGAATCAGCGCTCGTCCAGATGCCTAGGTTCTTAGACAGAAACGTGTTCGTCGTCGTTCCATCTTCGTTGCGCAATGACGCAGCGACTTCGCGGTAGACGCGCTTGTTCGTGTTTTGCTGGCGTGGGTTCGCGCCAAGAGGCAGAGGCGGAAGGTCGAGGACGTCGACCGTGAAAATGTGCTCTACGGCGCCGGGGTAGTTTGGGTCACCGATCCGGCGAGCCTCATGTACTCGTAGCAGTTGCGACAGCATGCAGCAGCTCTCCCTTCTAGATCCCCCAGAGGGGCCTGTCAGTGTGATCTCCGCTCGTGGAGCCACAAGCCACAAGCTATCAAACGTAGGAGAGCCGCACAAGCTATTGAACCGGCCACTTGAGTCGCTGTTCGAGGAATCGAGTCGCGGTGCGTGCGAGGCTGCATGACCTTCTCGATAAGACCGCGACCATTGCGAGGCGGGGACGTACACGGACGCTGTCGTCTGCTGGCTCGTTGATCGGCACGGTGTTATGCTTCCTCCCGCAGGAAGTTCGTTAGAACGCGTGAGTGGTTGGCGCTGCCTCCCTGATCTCGTTCGTTAGCGTGCAGGGAGGTGTTTTTTCATGGCAACCGGCACAGTGAAGTGGTTCAACGAGGCCAAGGGTTACGGCTTCATCACTCCGGAGGACGGTTCGAAGGATCTCTTCGTTCACTTCTCCAGCATCCGGGGCGACGGGTACAAGACCCTCGCCGAGGGCGCGACCGTGTCCTACGAGGCCCGTCAGGGACAGAAGGGCCCCGAGGCCGTCGACGTAGTCCCGGCCTGATCTTCGGATCGAATCGAAAGAGGGGGCTTCGGCCCCCTCTTTTCTGTTGGGCCCTCCCGAGGCCCGATCGACCCCGGCTAAGGCCCCCCGCCGGCCGTGCCGATAACGCGTCGGACTAGACGGACGCGTAGCGGATCGGACGGCACGCCATGGACGACTCACCCATTCAGCGCGACGGGCGGTGGTGGCATCCACTGCCCGACGGTGGATGGGCGCTGTGGGACGAGGGCACGAACGCGTGGCAGCCGGTCGACATCGCGCCACCCCCGCCTCCGCTCCCCGGAGCGGCCCCCGCCCCGGCGCCGTCGACGCTCGTCGGGACCGTCGAGGCGGCCGTCGCGGTGCGCCAGAGGGCGCCGCGCGCGCGCGACGAGGCACGCGATCCGGCGCCGACGCCGAGCCGCGACGACACGTGGGCGAGCGTGCGTGTGCCCGCGGCGGGGACCGCCGGCGCAACCGGGTCGTCCACTCGCGGCCCGGTCACGCCCTCGAACGGACGCCTCGTGTACTTCGTGATCGGCGGCCTCGTCGCCGTCGCGGCGGTGCTCGGCGCGCTGCGCACCGGGCTCGTCGGCGGCACCGGCATGCCGTCGGCGGACGACGTCGCGGCGGCGTTCGTGCCCGTGCCCGGGTTCCGGTACGGCGACGCCATCCCCGGTGCGCAGGAACAGATCCAGCGCGCCTACGACGAGACCGGAGGCGACGACTTCGGCGCGCTCGAGGTACGGACGCTGACGCGCAAGGGGCGCGGGACCGACGCCGTCGTCGCCGTCGTCGCGGTCGATCCCGAGCTCGCATCGACGAGCATCACGGAATACGCCTCGTGGGTCGAGGCGGGGGCCGGCATGGAGTCCGCGCCGATCGAGCTCCACGGCTTCGACGGGCTCGAGCTCAGCGGACCGCGCGGCTCGGGTGGCGTCGTCTTCGCGGACCCCGACGGCCTCATGTTCACGGTCGCGTCGCCGCGCCTGTCCGACGCCCGCCGCATCGCGACGCAGCTCGCCCGCGCACACGGCTGAGCGCGGCGTCGAGCCGCCGCTACCCGATGTCGTAGTAGAGGTAGAACTCGTACGGACGGGGGCGATCCCGAGTTCGTCGGCCTCGCGCGCGCCGTCGTCTCCCTCGGTACACCAATAACACGACCCTGCGTTATTGCGACTGTTGACTACGGGAGCCGGTCCCTGCGAGGATCGGCCCGTTTTCGTCGTACTCGCGAAAGGGGGGCGCGTCTGGCGTAACGGCTGCTGAAACGAGCGGCGGCGCCCTCCGGTCCGCGCCGCGCCTTCCGACGCCCGGCGTCGGGACGCGCCGAGCCTCCGCAGGCCCCCGCCGCAGCGGTAGTTCGACATTCGTCGTCTAGAGGGGGATGCATGGATCAGACATCGAGCCGGCCGTCCCGGGTCGGCCGGCGGGAGTTCCTCACGCGCGCCGCGATGACGGCCGCGGCCGCGTCCGCCGCGGGGCTCTACCCCGCGACCATCGCGAGCCCGGCGTTCGGGCGCGCCGGCGAGCTGCCGGCGCTCGACGCCGACGGACGCGTGACCGGGATCGCCGCGGGCCGCGACCGCGTCGTCGCGGTCGGCGAGGACGTCGCGCAGGCGCCGGCCGTGTGGACGCACGTGCTCGGCGAGCGCGGCTGGACGCGCTCCGCCGACGCGGGCGCGTTCCCGGCCGGCGCGTCGCTGCGCCAGGTCGCGGTGCTCGGCGGCGCGTTCCTCGCCGCCGGGGCGCTGTCGTCGGAGGGCGCGCACGTCCACGACGGCGGCGCGCACGCGCACACCACCACGCCGGCGATCTTCCGTTCGACCGACGGCGCCCGCTGGCAGCCGGTGCTGACGGGACTCGACGGCGTCGACGGCGGCGCCTTCAGCGGCATCGCCGCGTTCGGCGGGCGACACTCGGTGCTCGCCGTCGGCACGCGCTTCGCGGAGGCCGACGTCGCCGAGGGCTACGGGCTCGTCGCGGCGGTCTCGAGCGACGGGCTCACGTGGCGGCCGACCAGCCTGCCGGGCGTCGCCGCGCCGCAGCACGGAAGCGTCACGCTGCTCGCCGACGTCGGCCGCGGCCTGCTGCTCGGCACGAACGGCTTCGAGACGACGAACCTGTACCTGTCGTCGCCGTCGGGACGCTCGTGGCGGCGGCTCGCGACGCCGCGCGTCGAGGGCCCGGTGACGTTCATCGCCGCGGCGCGCTCCGGTGGCGCGCTCACGCTGGCGGCGATCGACCACCTCGACGACGCGCTGTTCTGGCGGGGCGACGGGCGCACGTGGCGCGCCGTCGACGCGCCGCGCGCGGTCGGCGGCCGGGCGAAGGTCGTCGACTTCGAGAGGATCGACGGCGCCGTGGTCGCGGCCGGGTTCCGCGGGACCGAGACGCTCGTCGCGGAGCTTGGAGGTGGCCGGTGAGCTGCAGCGCCAGCACCACTTGCGGCATGACGACGCCCGTCACGTTCAGCGCGATCGACGGGACGCCGATCTATTACGGGAGCCCCGGCAACTACAGCCGCATCTCGATCCGCGCCGAGTCGAGCTTCTACAACAAGCTCGTGACGTGGATCCGGACGCTGCGCAGCTACAGCAGCAGCTACGGGGGCACGTCGTTCAGCTCGCTGTCGTGGCTCGGTCACGTCGGCGCGTACGTGTGCAAGGACGGATGCCACGGCCGCGGCCGCGCCCTCGACCTCAACTACGTGCAGTGGAACGGGTACGCGCTGAACATCTACGGCGGCGCGCACGCGTCCGGCACGCTGTCGGTGCGCCGGCGCTACCTCGCGGTCGACGCGGCGTGCCGTAAGCACCTCAAGTACACGCTCGACGGCTGGTACAACTCCGCGCACGCGAACCACATCCACATGGACGACCACACGGCGCCGATCCTGTCGCGCAGCGCGTCGTCCGACACGAAGTTCGTGCAGGCGGTGTGCAACAACTTCAACAACGCGGGCCTCTCGATCGACGGCATCTGGGGCAGCCTCACCGAGGCCGCGTGGGACAACATCAACAGCCGCTGGAGCTACACGGCGTGCGATCCGTTCACGAGCGCGAGCGCGTACGGCGAGTGGTGCAACCTCGTCATGCGCCACGGCTTCGCCAACGTCAGCGCGGGCTACTACGTCAGCAGCGCCTGCTGACGGACGCACACGACGAACGTCGCGGGGGCCGGGCGCGCGGGCGTCCGGCCCCCGTTCTCCTTTCGCGGGACCCGAGCCGGATTTAACAAACCCTCTTCCGCAGTGCTAACAACCGTTGCTACTGTGAGGCCGTTCCCCGTCACGGAGACGGCCCGCCACCGCGCGGGGGTTCGCGCTCGCCCGATCGCGAATGGGTCCAGAAAGGAGCAATTCGTATGCGAAGGCGCAGTACGGTCCCCATGGCCGTCGCCGTCGTCGCGGCGCTCGCCATGCTCGTGCCCGGCATCGCCGGCGCGCACCCGAGCCCGCGGCAGCACCCCGACGGCGCCGGTCACCTCCACGGCACCGGCGCGTGGGGCGACCTCGAGCTCGTGTCGGTCGAGGACATCACGGACACGCCCGACCTCGTCGCGGACGTCGCAGTGAGCCCCGACGGCAACTGGGCGTACCTCGCCAACTGGGGCGAGCCCGACTGCGCCGCGGGCGAGACGGGTGGCCAGACGTCGCCCGACGCCGGCGCGTGGGTCGTGGACATCGGCAACCTCGCCGACCCGAAGACGGTCGGGTTCATCCCGTCGCACCAGGACAGCCGTCCCGGCGAGGGCATGCAGGTCATGACCATGTCGACCAAGCACTTCAACGGTCAGATCCTGTCGATGAACAACGAGCAGTGCGGCCCGCAGGGCAAGGGCGGCGTGTCGCTGTGGAACGTCACCAACCCACGCAAGCCGATGAAGCTGTCGGAGAACTTCGGCGACCGCAGCGGCGTCCGCGGCGACACCAACGACATCCACAGCCAGTACACGTGGGACGCCGGCGACAAGGCGTACGTGGTCATGACCGACAACGCGGAGTTCCCCGACGTCGACGTCATGGACATCACGAACCCGAGCCGCCCGCGCCTGATCGCGGAGTACGACCTCAACCAGTTCGGCGTCGCGCAGCCGGAGCATGGTCTGGTCGAGTCGTTCCTGCACGACATGACCGTCAAGAAGATCGACGGGCACTGGATCATGCTGCTGTCGTACTGGGACGGCGGCTACGTCCAGCTCGACGTCGACGACCCGACCAACCCGGTCTTCCTCGGCGACACGGACTACGAGGCGATCGACCCCGAGCTCTTCGAGTCGACCGGCGCCGCGCTCACGCCCGAGGGCAACGGCCACGAGGCCGAGTTCACGAAGGACAACCGCTTCTTCCTCGCGACCGACGAGGACTTCGCCCCGTTCCGCACGGGCGGCTTCCGGATCACGAGCGGCGCCCACGCCGGCGCGTACCCGTCGGTCATCGTCCCCGGCGGCGCGGCCCCCGCGATCCTGCCGGACCTGACGATGAACGGCCCGACGGTCTACGGCGGCTACGGCTGCCCGGGGTCGGACCCGATCCCGTCGCCGTCGCAGGTGCCCGACTACCTCGGCATGCTCGACCCCGGCGAGGACAAGATCGTGGTCCTGCAGCGCGGCCCGAGCGGCGACCCGAGCGCGTCCGAGGGCGCGTGCTTCCCGGGTGAGAAGGCCCACCAGGCCAAGCTCGCCGGGTGGGACGCGGTGCTGTTCGTCCAGCGCCACGGCGCGGACGCGGTCGAGAACCCGCCGTTCTGCGGGTCGGGTGCGTTCGTCGACCTCATCGTCGGCGTGTGCACGAGCCACGAGGCGTTCCACCGCATCTTCGACTCGGCGCCGTTCACGGCTCCGTGGACGTACCCCGACGGCCCCGCGATCGGCGCGATCGGCGCCGAGGTCGAGGTCGGCTCCGTGTTCGACGGGTGGGGCTACGTGCAGCTGTTCGACGCGGCGACGTTCGCGGGCCTCGACACGTTCGCGATCCCCGAGGCGCACGACCCGGCGTTCGCGCTCGACTTCGGCGACCTGTCGGTCCACGAGGTCGCGACCGACGTGTCGAGCTCGTCGGACGCGTACCTGTCGTACTACGGCGGCGGGATGCGCTCGATCGAGATCCAGTGCTCGAACCCGGCCGACACGTCGACGTGCGAGATCGTCGAGACGGGCGGCTACCTCGACCCCGAGGGCAACGACTTCTGGGGCGTCGAGACGTTCGTGCGCGGCGGCCAGACCTACGTCCTCGGCAGCGACCGGGACGACGGTCTGTGGATCTTCCGCACCACCGACTGACGCAGCACCGTCGACGCGAGGGGGCCGGCGCATGCCGGCCCCCTCGTCGCGTCCGGCTCGCGGGGTCGGACGCCCGGCCCGCGGCGGTCAGCGCATCGACGCCGCGACCCGCAGCGCGGCCCGCTTGCCGAGCGCGGACTCGAGCCGGAGCGTGATCCCGGCGCGTGTCCACAGCAGGACGTCGCCGGTGACGCGGGTGCGGTCCTCGAGCACGTTGCCGTGGCGGTCTCGGTAGAGGACCGTGTGGAGCCCCGAGACCCAGAAGCCGCGTTCCGAGCCGACCGTGACCGGCTCCACCGACCCGCCCCCGTGGACGACCTTCGTGAGCGACGCGCGCTCGACGCGCCCGCGCAGCTGCGTGACGACCGCGCCGGCCCCCGCCGCGGGGGCGCGCCGGAGCCCGGGGCGCGCGTCGTAGACGAGCGTCACGATCCCGTCGCCGGCGGCGGGATCGAAGTAGACGTCGTCGGGCGGCCCCAGCGCCGCCGGCACGGCGACGTCGAAGCCGGCGCGCGCCTCGGCGTCCGCCAGCGACGTCGGGATGCCGAGCTCGGGCACGAGCGACGGCGTGGGCGTGGGCGCGCGCCGGCCGTCGTAGGTGATGCGCACGCCGCCGGCGCCGAACCATCCCGCGACCGCGCGCCGCGCCGTCGGCGACAGCGCGACGACCGCGCCGAGCGCCACGAGCGCGGCCCCCGCGAGCGCCGCGACGCGCCGGCGCACGAGTCGGGCCGGGCGCGGCGCGGGGGCCGCGATGCGCCGCAGGACCTCGGGCGCGACGTCGCCGTCGGGCGCGGCGAGGGCACGCCCGAGGTCCTCGAGCGCGGCGGCCAGCGCGCGGTCGTCGCGGCCGGTCACGGCCGCTCACCCCCCTCGGGCACGGCGACGCCGGGCGCACCGGCCGCCGGCGCCGCGGCGCGCAGCCGGCCGAGCGCGCGCGACAGGCGCGACTTGACGGTGCCGCGCGGGCAGCCGAGCAGCTCGGCGATCTCCGCCTCGGAGAGGTCGAGGAAGTAGCGGTACGCGATCAACAGGCGGTCGCGCTCGCGCAGCCCGTTGACCGCGTCGAGCAGGGCCCGGCGTCGCTCGTCGTCGACGGCGAGCGCCTCGGGGGATGGGGCCGCATCCCCCGAGGAACGCTCCCGGCCGGCGCGCAGCGCGAGATCGGCGCGTCGGCCCGCGGACCTGCGGCGGTTGCGCGCCTCGTTCGTCACGATCTTGAGCACCCACGGGCGGAAGCTCGCGTCCGCCCGGAACCGGTGCAGCGCGTAGTACGCCTTCACGAACCCGTCCTGCGCGGCATCCTCGGCCTCCGCGGCGTCTCCGGTGACGACGTAGGCGGCACGCTGCGCGATCCCCTGGTAGCGGCGCACGAGCGCTTCGTAGGCGCGCGCGTCGCCGGCCCGGGCCCGCGCGACGAGCTCTGCGTCGTCCAGTGGTCGGCCCCCCACGGATCGGTCTACACGGCAACTACACCGCGCGCCGCCCGCGGGTTCCGGGCTACGTGCCGGGCTTGGTCGCCATGTCCGCGATGACGAGCACGAGCAGGGCGAGCTCGGCGCGCGACACGGCGAAGACGCGGCGGATGCGGCGCTGGACGTCGGGGTGGTCGTGACCGTGCTCCTCGGTCAGGGCGCCGATGCGACCGGCCTCGGGCCCCAGGAACAGCGCGCCGACGAGGAACGACACCGCGAGCGCGCCGAGACCGACGAGGATCCACGGCTCGCCGAACGTCCAGCCGCCGTCGTGGGCGACCATGAGGATCCCCGACGCGAGCGCCACGAGCGACGCCGGCATGAACACGCGCAGGCCGATCCATTCGCTCTCGTGCGCGAGGGAGACGATGCGGGCCGTGTGGTTCGACCGCTCGGCTCGCATCGCCTGGAGCTGGAGCGCGATGGCGCCTCCGACCCACACGACGATCGCGAGGACGTGCAGGAACAGCCATCCTTCGTACAACTGAGACCTCCTCGAGACGGGCCGACACGGACCCCCGTTCGCGTCCGTAGCCACCATAGGGGGGCGGTGGACGTCCAACCAGATGGATCACGGAAAGTCGGCGCGCCGCGGCCCCTAGCCGGGGGCGGCCCGTGGGCGTAACATCCCGGGCCTACGGTGCGAGGATTGGAGCTCTGATGACAGCACGGCGCAGGCACACGCTCGCCGACGTGCTCGGCCCACTCGAGGCGGACGTGATGGAGGTCGTCTGGGGGTGCGGCGAGGTCACGGTCCGCGACGTCCACAAGGCGCTCGCCGCCGACCGCCCCATCGCGTACACGACGGTGATGACGACGATGGGACGGCTCGCGGACAAGGGCCTGCTCGAACGCATGGAGGGCGGGCGCGCGCACCGGTACGCGCCGCTCGTCACCAAGGAGGAGTACGCGTCGTCCACGGCCCGCTCGGTCGTCGACTGGCTCGTGACGCAGTTCCGGGACCCGGCGGTGGCCTACTTCCTCGACCGCGTCGAGAAAGAGGACGAGCGCGTGATCGAAGCTCTGCGAGAGGCGATCGAGGCGCGGCGGGCGGAGGACGGCTAGATGACGCTCGCGGCGCCGACGATGGTGGCGCTCGAGACGGATTCGGCGTGGCTGGTGATCCTCGGGGTGTCGTTCGTCACGCTGCCGGCGACGCTGCTGCTGCGCCGGCTCATCGGCCGTCCCGGCGGCGTGTCGTCCGGCGTCGTGCTGGCGCTGCCGCTGTTGCTGCCGCTGCTGTCCGCGGTCGTCTACCAGCACGCCGTGCTGCCGGAGATCTCGGTGCTGCGCCCCGCGACGCCGGCCGTGCTGGAGCGGCCCGGCGACCTCCTCAGCCTGTTCTGGTTCTCGAGCGGCCGCGGCGCGACCCCGTACGCGCTCGCCGGGTCGGCGGGCCCGTGGCTGTTGCTGTTCGGACTGTCGCTCACCGCGTTCGTGTTCGTGCGCCGCGCCGTCGGCCACGTCGCGCTGCGGCGCGTGTTGCGGCGCTGCCGGCCGCTCGACCCGGCGCGCGAGGTCGCGGTCGCGGCGACGTTCGCGCGCCTCGCGTCGTCGCTGCGCGTGCGCCGGGTCCCGCCGCTGCTCGTCCTGCCTGCCAGCGCGGCCGCGTTCACGACCGGGGGCCGCGTCGTCGTCGGAGAGCGACTGATCGAGCGTCTCGACCCGCCCGAGCTCGAGGGCGTGCTCGCGCACGAGCTCGCGCACGTCGCGGCGCACGACGTCCCGATCGTCGTGACGGCGGGGTTCCTGCGCGACGTGGTCGCGTGGAACCCGTTCGCGCACGTCGCGTTCCGGCGTCTCGCCGCCGACCGCGAGTTCGAGGCCGACCGCCGTGCCGCCGCCGCCACCGGCAACCCGCTCGCGGTCGCGTCCGGCCTCGTCAAGATGTGCGAGCTGGGGCGGGGCGGGGGCCGGCGCCGGGGTCACGCGGCGCTCGCGTTCCTGCGCCCCGGAGCGCGCGTGTCGCGCCGGGTGTCGCACCTGCTGCTGATCGCCGACGGCCGCGCCGTGGTCACGCCGGCGGCGTGGTTGCCCTACGCCCTCGCCGCGTGCCTCGTCGCGTCGCTGGGGCTCGGCGTCGGGGCCCGCATCGCCCGCGACGACGGCGCCGCGCTCGCGTTCGTGTGGGGCGAGACGACGTCGCACGATGCGCCGGTGTGGACCGCCAGCCGCGACGGGTCCGTCGCCCGCCGGGGGCTCGCGCAGGGGCACGAGCGCGCGCAGCGCGCCCGCCACCACCGGCGCGCCGAGCGGGGGCCGCGCGTCCGTCGCCTGCCGCTGCACGCGGCGCAGCTGGCGGAGGCCACGCCCGTGACGATCCGGGAGAAGGACATCCCGAAGTTCGTCGACGCGCTCGAGGCCGCGGCCCGTCGCCGGGGGGTCCAGCTCAGGTTGCAGCAGGGATGGCAGGCGGAGCCGGTGTTCTCGGGCGACACCGGGTCGAGCTTCGGCGTGTTCACCGTGGAGCAGCTGCCGTGAGCCGCGCGCCCGCCACCGTAGCGGTCTCTTGCGCCGGGGCCAGCTCCCTAGTAAAGTCCGTGCTCCGACAAGTGTAGTAACCACGGGGGAGACGGGGTTGGCGCAGGCCGCACCGGAAGTTCTCGGCTTCGAGCAGACGCCGAGCGATCCGGAGTCCGCCAAGAAGATCGAGGGCAAGTCTCCTGGGCGCCTGTTCTGGGATCGGTTCAAGCAGGACAAGCTAGCGTTCCTCGGTCTGTTCCTGATCGCGATCTTCGTCATCCTGGCGCTCGGAGCCCCCGTCATCGCGAAGTACGTGACGCATCGCGGCCCCAACGACATCTCGCTCGCGCACGAGATGCGCGACCCGTTCTTCGGGCTGCCCAAGGGACCGAACGAGACGTACCTGTTCGGTGCCGACGAGGCCGGGCGCGACGTGTTCATCCGCGTCGTGTACGGCGCGCGTACCTCGTTCCAGGTCGCCGTCGTCGCGACCGGCATCTCGGTGGCGATCGGCATCGTGCTCGGCGTCATCGCCGGGTACTACGGCGGCAAGATCGACACGTTCATCTCGCGCACGATCGACATCATCCTGTCGATGCCGCTGCTCGTGTTCGCCCTCGGCATCGGCGCCGCCTGTGGCGTCACCGCCGACGGCTGTCTCGGGGGCCTCATCGAACAGGGCAAGCTCAACGGCGTCATCTTCGTCATCTCCGCGTTCAGCTGGCCCTACATCGCCCGCATCGTGCGCGGCAACGCGCTGTCGGTGCGCGAGAAGGAGTTCGTCGAGGCGAGCCGGTCGCTCGGCGCGTCCAACCGGCGCATCATGTTCCGCGAGGTCCTTCCGAACCTGATCGCGCCGATCATCGTCTACACCACGCTCATCATCCCGCAGAACATCCTGTTCGAGGCGGCGCTGTCGTTCCTCGGCGTCGGCGTCAGCCAGGACATCCCGTCGTGGGGCGGCATGCTCAACAACGCCGCGGAGCTGTTCCCCGAGGCGTGGTGGTACATGTTCTTCCCCGGCCTCTTCCTGTTCCTGACCACGCTCGCCTTCAACCTCGTGGGCGACGGCTTGCGCGACGCTCTCGACCCCCGGACCGGACGTTGACCCCGGCGCGCGCGCCGATGGGCGAAGGGGAAGGAGGTACCCAAGCCGTCTTTCCACACAGTGCATGAACGCGCCGGATACGACGCACCACACCGAGAACACCGAACTATTGGAATGAGGTGAACCTTGTCTAGCATCTCGAAGAGCAGGCTCCTGCGAATGATCGCGCTTCTGCTCGCCCTGACCATGATCGCGGCCGCGTGTGGCGGCGACGACGGCGGCGAGGACGACGCGACGTCGCAGGGCGACACCGGTGAGGGCGGAACCGGTGGAACGGACCCCGAGGGTGCCGAAGAGGGTGGCGTCTTCAGGGTGGACGTGCTCGAGGCGTTCAACTTCACGGCCGGGTTCGACCCGTCGGCCGAATACCTCGGCTCGGCGTGGACCATCTGGTCGAACCTGATGATCCGCACGCTGATGGGCTACCGGCACGCACCGGGCGACGAGGGCAACGAGGTCATTCCCGACCTCGCCGAGGGCGAGCCCGAGGTGTCCGAGGACGGGCTCGAGTACACGTTCACGATTCGCGACGGCGTGGAGTTCGGCCCGCCCGTGAGCCGTGAGATCGTCGCCGACGACATCGTGTACGCGTTCGAGCGCATCGCGACGCCGTCGATCGCGGCGGGCTACGGCTTCTACTACCTGCCGATCATCGAAGGCATGCAGGACTTCGCCGACGGCAAGGCCAAGACCATCTCCGGCGTCGAGGCCGTCGACGACAAGACCATCAAGTTCACGCTGACGCAGCCCACCGGCGACTTCCTGTACCGCGTCGCCATGGCCGCGACGGGCCCGCTCCCGCGCGAGGTCGGCGAGTGCTTCGAGAAGTCGGGTGAGTACGGCCGCTACGTCATCTCCTCGGGTCCGTACATGATCGAGGGCAGCGACGAGCTCGACATCTCGGGCTGCAAGGCGATGAAGCCGATCTCGGGCTACAACCCGACGAAGCACCTCATGCTCGTCCGTAACCCGAACTACGACCCCGCGACCGACGACCCCGAGGCGCGCTCGAACTACGTCGACCGCTTCGAGTTCGTCATCAACTCGAACCAGAACGACATCTTCAACAAGATCCGCGAGGGTGAGATCGAGGGCGAGCTCGCGGTTCCGCCGCCCCAGGTCCTGCGTGAGTACTTCCAGAGCGACGAGCTGCGGGACTTCCTGAAGTCGAACCCCGGCGACCGCACCTGGTACGTCAACTTCGACCTGAGCCAGCCGCCGTTCGACGACATCCACGTCCGCAAGGCCGCGAACCTCGTGATGGACAAGTCCGCGCTGCAGCTGGCGTGGGGTGGCCAGATCTACGGCGACGTCGCGACGTCGATCACGCCTCCGGACGTGCTCGGCGCGGACCCGCCCGAGGACCCGTACGCGACGGAGAACTTCGCCGGCGACGTCGAGGCCGCCAAGGAGGAGATGCGCCAGTCGAAGTACGACACCGACGGCGACGGCATGTGCGACGCGCCGGAGTGCAGCAACCTCCTGCACTTCACCCGCAACGTGGCGCCGTGGACGAAGATGGTCCCGGTCGTCGAGGACTCGCTGAGCCAGATCGGCATCGAGGTCGAGACGCGTGAGTTCGCCGACTTCTACACGCCGTGGCAGACGGTCGCCAAGACGTCGCCGGTCGGCTCGGGCGCCGGCTGGGGCAAGGACTACCCGGACCCGTCGACGTTCGGCGGGACCCTGTTCCACAGCACCAGCATCGCGGCGACGAACAACACCAACGTGCCGCTCGTCGGCATCACTCCCGAAATCGCGAAGACGATCAAGCTGCCCGCGGACCGCGACATCAGCGGGATCCCGAGCGTCGACGCCGACATCGAGAGGTGCAACGAGCTCACCGACGAGGAGCGCACCGAGTGCTGGGTCGACCTCGACGAGAAGCTGATGACCGAGGTCGTGCCGTGGGTCCCGTACCTGTGGGCCAACAACATCGACATCATCAGCGAGAACGTCACGCGGTACCAGTTCGACCAGTTCTCCGGCGAGATGGCGTACGCGCACCTCGCCGTGGACGCCGAGGCGCAGCAGGAGTAGCGCCCGGGACATAGCCACACGGGATAGCCGCCTCCCCGCAGGGAGGCGGCTATCCTTGTCCCCGCAACTCGAAGCCGAGTATGGGTCGCGGTCTCCGGTCGTGTCCGGAACGGATGGAAGGCGTGAGCTAGATGGGCCGCTACGTGATCCGCAGGCTCCTGTACCTGGTCGTCGTGCTGTTGATCGTCACGATGGTGACGTTCCTGATCTTCTACGTCCTGCCCCCGACCGATCCCACGACGGCGTTCGCCGGCAAGTTCACGACGCAGGAGGTCCTCGACGAGGTCCGGCGTCAGTTCGGCCTCGACAAGCCCCTGCACCAGCAGTACTTCCAGTTCGTCCGCAACCTGTTCCTCGGCGACGAGTACGGCTGGCCCGGCTTCGGCTTCTCGTACTCGACGCGCGCTCCGATCAAAGAGGACATCTTCGATCGGGTCGGGGTCACCGCGCAGCTCGCGGTCGGCGGCGCGCTCGTGTGGCTGCTCATGGGCATCCCGATTGGGATCATCTCGGCGCTCAAGCGGCGGTCGATCGTCGACCGGGCCGCGATGGGGTTCGCGCTGTTCGGCGTCTCGGCCCCCGTCTTCTGGCTCGGCCTCATCGCGCTGTTCGTGTTCTGGCAGACGCTCGACTGGTTACCGGGCTCCGGCTACGTGGAGTTCGGGGAGAGCCCGGTCGAATGGTTCACGCACATGATCATGCCGTGGTTCGTTCTCGCGTTGCTGTTCGCCGCGGTCTACGCGCGCCAGACGCGCAGCAACGTGCTCGAGACGATGAGCGAGGACTACATCCGCACCGCGCGCGCCAAGGGCTTGCCCGAACGCAAGGTCATCTTCAAGCACGCGCTGCGCGCGAGCCTGACTCCGATCGTCACGATCTTCGGGCTCGACCTCGGGCTGCTGCTCGGCGGAGCCGTCATCACCGAGAGCGTGTTCAACCTCCCCGGTCTCGGCCCCCACGTCATCGGGTCGGCCAACGACGGCGACCTGCCGACGATCCTCGCCATCACCGTGTTCGCGGCGTTCTTCATCTCCATTCTCAACCTCATCGTCGACATCGTGTACGCGTACCTCGATCCGCGCGTGAGGTACTCGTGACGGGGGGAGTCCACCGTGACTGAGCCGCTCCTGCGAGTGCGCGACCTGAAGGTTCAGTTCCACACGAGCGACGGCGTCGTCAAGGCCGTCGACGGCGTGAGCTTCGACATCGACCGCGGCGAGACGCTCGGCGTCGTGGGCGAGTCCGGCTCGGGAAAGAGCGTGACGTTCCTGACCGTGATGGGGCTCGTCAACCGGCGCTACGCGCACGTCGAGGGCGAGATCGTGTTCGAGGGCCGCGACCTGCTGAAGCTCCCCGACTCCGAGATCCAGAAGGTGCGCGGCGACGGCATCGCGATGGTGTTCCAGGACCCGATGACGTCGCTGCACCCGATGTACCGCGTCGGCGACCAGATCGCCGAGGCGATCCTCGCCCACCGCGACGTGCCGAAGAAGGAGGCGCACGAGCAGGCGGTCGAGATGCTCCGGCGCGTCGGGATGCCGCTCGCCGAGCGGCGCGCGCGCCAGTGGCCGCACGAGTTCTCCGGCGGCATGCGCCAGCGCGCGATGATCGCGATGGCGCTCGCGCTGAACCCGAGCCTGATCATCGCCGACGAGCCGACGACGGCCCTCGACGTCACCGTCCAGGCCCAGATCCTCGAGCTCATCGAGCGTTTGAAGGAGGAGTTCAACGTCGCCGTCGCGATGATCACGCACGACCTCGGCGTCATCGCCGACGTCGCGCAGAACGTCATGGTGATGTACGCGGGCCGCGTCATGGAGTTCGGGGCGCGCGACGTCGTGTTCGGCAAGCCTCTGCACCCGTACACGTGGGGCCTGCTCGAGTCGATCCCGCACGTCGACCAGAAGGGATCGCGGCTCGTGCCCATCGCGGGGTCGCCGCCGTCGCTCATCAACGTGCCGGCCGGATGTCCGTTCCATCCGCGCTGTCCGCATCGCTTCGACCCGTGCGACAAGGACCGACCCGCGCTCGTCGACCGCGGCGGAGGGCATCCGAACGCGTGCCACCTGACGCCCGAGGACAAGCAGCGGCTGTGGGCGGAGCGCGAGTCGCGCCGGGCGAAGGCGCCGGTATGAGCCAGATCGACGCCGGCCCCCGCGTGCGGTCGGACAAGACCAAGGGCGACCCGCTCGTCGCCGTCGAGGACCTCACCAAGTACTTCCCGATCACCCAGGGCATCGTGTTCCGCAAGGAGGTCGCGCGCGTCCACGCGGTCGACCACGTCACGTTCCAGATCTATCCCGGCGAGACGCTCGGGCTCGTCGGCGAGTCGGGTTGCGGCAAGTCGACGACCGCCCGTCTCATCACGAAGCTCCTCGAGCCGACGTCGGGCCGCATCGTCTTCGACGGGCGCGACATCACGAAGCTGAACTCGCGCGGCATGCGTCCGGTGCGGCGCGACATGCAGGTCATCTTCCAGGACCCGTACGCGTCGCTGAACCCGCGCCAGACGGTCGGGACGATCATCGGCGCGCCGTTCCGCATCCACCGCACCGAGGGCGACACGAAGAAGAAGGTCCAGGAGCTCATGGATCGCGTCGGCCTCAACCCGGAGCACTACAACCGCTACCCGCACGAGTTCTCTGGCGGCCAGCGCCAGCGCATCGGCGTGGCGCGCGCGCTCGCGCTGAGACCCAAGGTCATCATCGCCGACGAGCCGGTGAGCGCCCTGGACGTCTCGATCCAGGCGCAGGTCATAAACCTCCTACAAGACCTGCAGAAGGAGTTCGACCTCACCTACGTCTTCATCGCCCACGACCTCTCGGTGGTCAAGCACATCTCCGACAGGGTGGCGGTGATGTACCTCGGCAAGATCGTCGAGATCACGGACCGCAGGCGGCTCTACGGTGAGCCGCGCCACCCCTACACGAACTCGCTCCTCTCGGCCATCCCTATCCCCGATCCCGAGAAGGAGCGGCGGCGCAGCCGCATAGTCCTCGCGGGCGACGTCCCCTCCCCGGCGAACCCGCCGCAGGGGTGCTCATTCCACACCCGTTGCCCGCGCGCGCAGGCGTATTGCGTGGAGAACGAACCCAACCTCATACCGCAAGAGGTGAGTGCCCACCGCGCCGCCTGCTTCTTCCCCGTGGAGGAGGGTCAGCACATCGAGGAGCCCGCCACGAGCACCCCCTACCGCGCCGGAGAGTAGGGCGAGGGGTCTCTCAGGACCCTTCCACCTGCGGAACCTTCTCTAACCGCTCTCTAGGTGCACCGTCCCTGCCCTCTCGCTGCTCACCTCAACCTGGAGAGGATCTTCGCCCCGCATGACCCAGACGACCCTGCGTGCGTAATCCGAAGGGAGGCCGTCGAAGAACGCGGCGCTCTTCCACCGGTTGCCCCAGAGCGCCGAGCGACCGGTGAGGTGGCCGAGTTCGACCTCGGCTCTACCCGAGACGAGGCTCGTCCCTGCGGGCATCTTTATCTCGGCCTTTACGGCCTTGACGAGCTTTTTGTCAAGAGCGACCCTGGTCACGTTCGTCGGCAGGTACCCGGTATTCTCGACGATCAACTCTATCCTCCTCATGCCGGGGGAGAGTTCCTCGACCTCGAGCCGGGCCTCCAGGCGTGGCGCGGTCGAGGCGTGGGAGAGGGCGAACCGGGCCAGCTTCTCGCACTCGGCCTTGAGAAATTTGGGCGGCGGGTTCTGGTTGGTGAACTTGGTCTTCCAGCCCCCGAGCTCCACGCGCCCGAGCTGGGGGTGCTCGCAGGGCGTCCAGGGGACGAACCCCTCGCCGCCGAGTTCCTTATCGTTCCAGGCGAGCATCCTGAGCTGGGCCTCCTCGGGGGGATTGCGGAAGAACTCGATAAAGTCCTCTACCTCGACGCCCGCGCTCCTGGCGGCCGACCAGAACTCGATCGTGAACGCGAAGACGCCGTATGAGTCGTAGGCCCAGTCGTCGAAGGTGCCGGTTATGAACTTCTTGGGTTCGTAGCGGAA
>DASZZZ010000070.1:0-17931 GCA_036260375.1 Actinomycetota bacterium | reverse complement strand
GTCGCAGCCGCGGCGCGAGAAGATGAAGTAGATCGCCGGCAGCATGCGCTCGGCGCGCAGTCGCTCGACGACGTCGCTCCGGAACGGGATGCGCGGGCGGTTGGCCGCGGGGCGGCGCCCGCCGCGCTGCGGCCGGTTGGGCCCCCCGCGCCGGCGCCGCCGGTCGATCTCGACGCCCTGCGGGTTGGGGGCCAGCTCGCCCGACGCGGTGCGCACGAACATCGGCATGAGCTCGTCCGACGCGAAGTACCAGTGGCGCAGGTCGACCGGCCGGCGCTCCTCGAGGCGCTGCCGGCGCGCCACGAGCGCGTGGTACTCGCCGAAGTCGCCGCGCTCGCACTGCATGCGGTCGCGGTAGCTGGCGAGGTAGGCCTCGGACCGGTCGCGCGTGCGCTCGAGCTCGACGACGGCGCGGTCGGCCTGGAACTGCGCGAACGACGAGTTCACGAGGTGCTCCGCCTCCGCGCGCTCGTAGTTGCGCACGAGGTTCACGGTCATGTTGTACGACGGCGTGAACGACGACCGCAGCGGGTACGTGCGCGTCGAGGCGAGGCGCGAGATCGTCTCGAACGGCGTGTAGCGCTGCAGCAGCACGACGGAGTGCCCGACCTCGTCGATGCCGCGACGTCCCGCGCGGCCCGCGAGCTGCGTGTACTCGCCCGGCGTCATGAGCTCGTGCTTCTCGCCGGTGAACTTCGTCAGGCTCTCGATGACGACGCTGCGCGCCGGCATGTTGATGCCGAGCGACAGCGTCTCGGTCGCGAACACGACCTTGACGAGGTTGCGCACGAACAGCTCCTCGACCGTCTCCTTGAACGGCGGGATCATCCCCGCGTGGTGCGCCGCGATGCCGTCGGCGAGCCCCGCCAGCCACTCGGCGTAGCCGAGGACGTCGAGCTCCGCGGGGTCGAGGTCGGCGACGCGCGCGTCGGCGTAGGCCGTGATCCGCGCGCGCTCGTCCGGCGTCGTGAGCCGGAGGTGCTCGCGCGTGCACTGGCGCACGGCGTCGTCGCAGCCGCGGCGAGAGAAGATGAAGTAGATCGCCGGCAGCATGCGCTCGGCGCGCAGGCGGTCGACGACGTCGGTGCGGAACGGGATGCGCGGCCGGTTGACGCTGGGACGGCGCCCGCCGCGCTGCGGACGGTTCGGCCCCCCGCGCCTCCGCCGGCGGTCGATCTCGACGCCCTGCGGGTTCGGCACGAGCTCGCCCGACGCGATGCGAACGAACATCGGCATCAAGTCGTCGGACGCGAAGTACCAGTGGCGCAGCTCGACGGGACGCCGCTCCTCGATGACGATCTCGACGCGGCCGCGCAACGCCTGCAGCCACTCGGCGAACTCCTCGGCGTTCGACACCGTGGCCGACAGCGACACGGTGAGGACGTCGACCGGGAGATGGATGAGGATCTCCTCCCACACCGCGCCGCGGTAACGGTCCTGGAGGTAGTGGACCTCGTCGAGGACGACGTAGTGGAGCCCGTCGAGCGTCGGCGAGTCCTCGTAGATCATGTTGCGCAGGACCTCGGTCGTCATCACGACGACGGGCGCGTCGCCGTTCACGGAGTTGTCGCCCGTCAGCAGCCCGACGTTCGACGCGCCGTGCAGCGCGACGAAGTCGCCGTACTTCTGGTTCGACAGCGCCTTGATCGGCGTCGTGTAGAAGGTCTTGCCGCCGCCGCGCAGCGCGAGCCACGCGGCGAACTCGCCGACGACGGTCTTGCCGGCGCCCGTGGGGGCCGCGACGAGCACCGACGAGCCGTCCTCGAGCGCGGCGCACGCACGCCGCTGGAACTCGTCGAACTCGAACCCGTAGGCGCGCTCGAACTCGGCGGCGCGCGGCGCGCGCCGCGGACGGCTAGTCGTCTCCGCCGCCGCCGTCGTCGCGCTTCGCCCGGCGGCCGTCGTCGCCCTTCAGCCCGCCGTCGTCGCCGTCGCCCTTCGAGCCGCCGTCGTCGCCGCGCTTCCGCCCACCGCCGTCGTCGCCGTCGCCACCTTCGCCCCCCGCGCCGTCCGTCGGCGTCGCCTCGGGCTGGGTCGGCGCCGCCGGCGCGTCGCTGCCCGGGACCGGGATGCCGGACGCGTCGAGGTCGGACGCCTCCCGGACGCGGTCGAGCTCCGTTATCGCGGTCGACAGCAGGGCGCTGCCGACGTTGCGGGCCTCGGACGCGACGATCAGCTGCTGCTCCTGCGCGTCGTCGTCGAGGTCGGGCACGAGCGCGTACGCCTTGGCCGCGGACATGTAGGCCGCGATCGCCTGCCCGAGGACGTCCTGCGCCGTCTCGGTGCCGCCGACTACCGGCAGGCGCGCCATCTGGCCCTGGGCGCCGCCGAGGTCCGTCAGCCACTGCTGCGAGTCGTCGGCGAGCTCGTCGACGCCCGGCGCCCCGACGCCGGCGGGCGCGGACGCCATGCCGCCCGCGGGCGTGCGCAGACCCTCCATCAGGGCGCGGAAGCGGTCGGTGAACGCGTCGACGCGCTCCTGGCGCGCCGCGACGCGGTCGCGGTCGGCCGCCTGCGCCGCCAGCACGGCGGCGACGACGCCGAACAGCAGGAGGACGACGAGGGCGGCGGCGACGCGTCCGGTGGCGGTCCGATGCCACGGCTCGCGGTGGCGGACCGCGGCCACGGGACGCGGCGCGGACGACGGCCGGCGGCGGGCCTGGCTGCCGCGCGCGCCCGACTTCTTCTTGCCCTTGATCGCCATGGGAACGGACTATACCGGGCACGACGGACGTCCCGGCGAGCGCCGAGGTGCCCGACAAGTCCCTTGTTCGGTCGTCCCCCCCGGTGTATACGAGTCCTGTCGTAATCGAACGCCGGAGACGTCTCCGGCCCGGGGAGCAGGGGGCAACGTGAGAGGACCGAAGACGATGCTCGCGGCGCTCGCCGTCGTCGCGCTGGTCGGCGCGGCGTGCGGCGGCGACGACGACGGCGGCGGCGACGACGGCGGCGACGTCGGACAGGGCGAGCAGGACTGCACCTGGGTCATCGGGACGATGGGCGCGCTGTCCGGTGACTTCGCAACGCTGGGGGCGCCGATCAAGGACGGCGTCGAGTACGCCGTGGACGAGGCGAACGAGGCCGGCGACGTCCCGTGCACGCTCGAGCTGCGCGCCGAGGACAGCCAGGGCAACCCCGAGCAGGCGCCGCAGCTGGCGCAGGGCCTGATCGAGGACGAGGAGCTCGTCGCGGTCGCGGGCCCGTACTTCTCCGGCGAGACGCTCGCCACCGGCCAGTTCTTCGCCGAGGCCGGCGTGCTCATGACGGGCACCGGCACGAACGACACGATCGACGAGCAGGAGTTCGAGACGTGGTTCCGCGCCGTGGCCAGCGACGGCGTCCAGGGCCCGGTGGCGGCCGACTACATCACCGGCGCGCTGAATCCGCAGCGCGTCGCGGTCGTGCACGACAACCAGGACTACTCCAAGGGCCTCGCCGAGACCGTCCTCAACGAGCTCGGCGACCTCGCGGACGGGCCGTACATCATCAGCCCGGAGGAGACCGACTACTCGAGCGTCGTGTCCGAGATCAAGGACTACGACCCCGACGTCGTCTACTACGGCGGCTACACGCCGCAGGCCGGTCCCCTGCTCAAGCAGCTGCAGCAGGCGGGCGTCGACGCGCAGTTCGTGTCCGACGACGGCGCCAAGGACCCGTCGTTCGGCGAGCTCGCCGGCGAGGGCGCCGAGGGCGCGGTCGTGACGTGCCCGTGCGTCGACCCGCTCAAGCTCGAGCCCGCGGCGGACTTCGCGCAGGGCATGGAGGACGCGTACGGGCGCCCGCCGGGCACGTTTGCGGCCGACATGTACGACGTCACGACGTTCATCATCGACGCGCTGCGCGAGCTCAACGGCGACGAGGACATCGAGGAGGTGCGCCAGCACGTCGTCGAGTACTTCGACAACGCCGAGGGACTCGAGGGCATCGCGAAGACCTACACGTGGGCCGACAACGGCGAGTTCGAGGCCGAGCCGCTGCGTGACATCTGGATCTACGAGTGGAGCAACGACGCCGCCGACTTCGTGTCGCTCGGCGCCGCCGAGGACGTCATCGAGTAGCAGAAGGCTGCGCGGGGCGGCGGTTGCGTCTCCTGATCACCAGCGCCAGGAGGGCGATCGTCGCCTCGTACAGCACGTACAAGGGCACCGCCATCACGAGCATCGTGTAGGGGTCCTGGCTCGGCGTCACGACGGCGGCGAGCGCGGTGATCGACACGGCTGCGATTCTGCGGCCTCGCCGGAGCTGGTCCACCGAGACCGCTCCGGCGAGGCCCAGGAAGAACAGGATCAGGGGCAGCTCGAACGTCACTCCGAACGCGACGAGCACGAGCCCGACGAAGTCGAGGTACTCCTGCGCCCGCAGGAACGGCACGAAGTTGTCGCCGCCGAGCGCGAACAGGAACCGCAGCCCGGTCTGAAGCGTGAGGTACGCGAACGTCGCGCCGATCGCGAAAAGGGTCACCGACGTCGTCACGAACGGTAGCGCGTAGCGCTTCTCCGACGGCGTCAGCGCCGGGACGACGAACGCCCACAGGTGGTACAGCCACACCGGCGACGCCGCCACGAGCCCGCCCATCGCGCTCACCTTGAGCCGCACCGTGAAGCCCTCGATCGGATGTCCGATCACGAGCCGGCACCCGTTGGGGCCGAGCTGCTCGCGCGGCAGGCCGCACAGCGGCCGCAGCAGGAAGTCGCTGAACTCGTCGAAGAAGAAGAACGCGACGGTCGCGAACAGCACGAATGCGACGGCCGAGAGGATCAGCCGGCGCCGCAGCTCGTCGAGGTGCTCGACGACCGTCATGACGGCGGCGCGCGTGCGCTTGCGACGCCGCAGCGACCAGCGACGCAGCCGGCGGCGTCGCTCCCCGACCGCCATCAGCGCGCGGGCGCGTCCGGGCCGCCGTCGTCGGGGCCGGCGTCGTCCGGGACGTCTGCGGCCGCGATGCCGTCGGCGGTGACGACGTCGGACGGCGACGGCTCGGGCATGGCCATGTCGACGTCGTGGTCGGACGCGGGGGCGGGCTCCGGCCCCCGGCGCGCCGCGGCCCGTCCCGCGGCCGCGATCCCGTCGGCCGTCGAGCGCGCCGACGCGCCGCGCGGGCGCACCGGCGCGGTCCCCCCCGCGCGCGCGGGCGCGCTCTCTGCGATGCCGTCGGCGGTCGGCTCGTCGTCGTCGTCGACGAAGTCCTCGTCGTCGTCCTCGAGCCCGAAGCCGGAGTCGAACTCGCTGCGCACGTCGCTCGCCATGCGCCGGACCTCGTTGAGCGCGCGGCCGACGGTGCGGGCGATCTCGGGAAGGCGGTGGGGACCGAACACGACGAGCGCGACGACCGCGACCATCACGATCTCCAGCGGCCCGATGTTCGGCATCCGCGCAGTCTAATTGGGGGGCCGCTCCACGCGGCCTGAGACGCTAGGCGTGCGAGCGGGGATCGGTGGCGCGAGCGAGCCAGTCGTCGTCGGCGAGCAGCTCGTGGAACTCGAGCACGTCGTCGTAGCTGATCGGCGGACCGGACTTCGTCTCGAGCGCCTCGGCCGGCACGTGCACGAGCAGCGGTACGACGCCTCCCGACAGCAGCAGTCGCACGACGCGGTCGTCGGCGGGCTTCTCGACGAAGGCGCCGCAGTCGGGACACGAGAAGCCGTAGGTGTTGGCCTCCTTCGCCCCGCCGATCCGCAGGAGGATGTCCTCGGCCGTGAGGTCCACCTCGCCGCAGCCCGGGCACGTCGCCTTGATCGTCGTCATGGGTGAAGCCCCGTTCGTGTCGTGTTGTGCCGTCCCGCTTCTTATCGGGCACGCCGCTCGGATGGTTTAGCGATTTCGGCATGTTCGCGGCCCCCGCGGGCGCGGGGCCGCTACGCCGGCTCGCGGCCGTTACGCAGGCTCGGCGTGGCGCGCGGCGAGCGCGGCGGCGATCGCGCGCGCCTCGGAGACGACCTCCTCGGGGCGCACGGTGCGCGCGTGGGCGCCGAGCCGCACGACGAGCGTGGCGGCCCAGCGCACGCCGCTCGCCACGAGCTCGACCGCGACCCAGCCGTCGTCGAGCGGGCGCGACGACGCGACCGGGTAGTAGTCCTCGAACCACGTCGCCGCGTGCGGCGATATCTCCAGCGCCAGGGTCAGCTCGCCTCCGTCGCCGCGCCACGCGCGCCGGTAGCGCTCGGGGTCGAAGTCGCCGGGCACGTCGGCCGCCTCGTCGGTGACCGTCACGCGCTTGGTGCGGTCGACCCGGAACATGCGCTCGTCGCCGGCGCGGTGGTCCCATCCCACCAGGTACCAGCGCCCGAGCGCGGCGACGAGGCCCCAGGGGTCGACCTTGCGCTCTGTCAGCTCGCCGCGCGACGCGGAGAAGTATTCGATGACGACGCGCCTCCGATCGGCGACCGCGCGCCGGATCGCATCGAGGTGCTCCGACGGGCCGGGATCGATGCGCACCGCGATGGCGTCGGGGGCGTCGTCGTGCGCCCCGCCCCCGAGAGCCCGTCCGAGCTTGCGGAGCGCCCGGCGCAGCGCGTCGGCCTCCTCCATGCCGGGAAGCGACGCCAGGGCCTGACCGCCCGCGTACAGCCCGAGCGCCTCGACCGGCGTCACGCGCAGGGGGGCCGCGAAGTAGTCGGCCATCTCGACGTAGACGCGGTCGTCGTCGACCGACACGTCGATCAGGTCGCCGGGGCCGTAGCCCGGGAGCCCGCACAGGAAGACGAGGTTGAGGTCGTCGATGAGGTCGCGCTTCGCGACGCCGAAGCGCTCCGCGAGCTCGCCCACCGTCACGCCCGGGTTGCGGATCGCGTACGGGAGCAGGAGCAGGATGCGGCGCAGCCGGCGTCCGAGGCGGCCCTGCGCGTCCTCGGTCACGACGCGCCCTCGAGCATCGCGGCGACGTGCTCGACGACGCGCCTCCGGGCCGCGGCCGGCTCGACGATCTCGACCGCGCCCCCGAAGCCGACGACCCACGACACCAGCGCGTCGACGTTCGCGACCGGCAGCTCGACGTCGAGCGCGCCGCCGGGAGCGTCCCGGCGCGGGCGTCCGGCGAGGTTCTGCTCCGCCCACCAGCGCAGCGCGGCGTCGAAGCGCACGAGCGCGGTCGACGGCTCGTCGGGTCCCGCCTCCCACGCCTCGTCGCCGACGTAGGCGGACGAGTCGAAGCCGGCGGGCACCTCGTAGCCGCCCTCGTCGCGCCGCACCCCGCCCTCGATGCGAGATACGCGAAACGAGCGCACGGCGTCGCGCTCGAGGTCGCGGCCGACGAGGTACCAGTTGCCGCGGCGGTGCACGATGCCGTACGGCTCGACCGTGCGCGTGCCGGCCTCGCCCGACCCCCGCCGGTAGCGGAACGAGACCCGCCGCCGTTCGAGGAGCGCGGCGTACAGCGGCGCGAGGAGCGGCTGCTCGGCGGCGACGTCGGCGCCCCACGCGACGCGGGGGCCGGGGGGCGGTCCGTCGTCGCCCTGCAGCGACAGCTTCAGGACTCCGGCCCCGGCGGCGTCGCCCGCCCCCGGCAGCGCCTGCGCCGCGATCTGCAGCGCGGCGAGCTCGTCGGGCTCGAGGTCGAGCTGCGGGAGGTAGTAGCGGTCCTTGGGGATGACGTATCCGTCGACGGCGCGCTCCGAGAGCGGGTCCGCGGGGACGACCTCGAGCGGGATCCCCATCGCCCGCAGCGCCTCCTTGTCGCGCTCGAACGAGCGCCGGAACGCCTCGTAGCTCGGCTGGTCGTAGCCGGCGATGCTCGTGCGGATCTCGTCCGCGGTCATCGGGCGCGGCGTCTCGAGGAGCGCGGCGATCAGGTTGATGAGCCGTTCGATGCGCCGCATGGCGCGAGGGTACCGAACCGCGCGCGTCAGGCGGCCGCCGCGGCCGCGTGCGCGCCGGCGGCGGCGGCGGCGAGGAACGGCTCCGGCGCCGCGGCCATCGGGCGGCGCATCGACGCCGGCTCGATCCCCCGCTCGCGCAGCAGCTCCACGCCCGGCCCCCCGTCGGCGACGACGACGTCGTGGCGCGCCGCGACCCCGCCGTCGTCGAGCGCGGCGCGCAGGCGCGCGACGACGGGCTCGTCGAGCGCGGGAAGCACGACCGTGGCGCGCTCGCGCGCCGCGATCCGCAGGGCCGTGAGCGTGTGGTGGCTCACGCCGGCGTGGCGCGGGCGCTCGTCGGCGAACGACACGCGCACGCACGCGACGGGCGCGCCGCCGAGCGCGTGCGCCGCGTCGAGCAGGCGTCCCTGCTCGAGGCCCGTGTGCCCGAGGCGCGTCCCGGTGCCGACGATTCCGGGACCCATCGCGGCCACGACGATGTCGGCGCCGCCCACCGCGCGCAGCGCCGCGAGCCCGGAGTGGTCCGTGACCGCTTCGAGGTCGCCGCCGAACGCGTGGCCCGACGTGCACGTGACGTCGACGAGCCCGGCGCGCGTCAGCGTGCGCACCAGCTCGCTCCACGCGAGCGGCAGCGCGGCGCCGTCGGTCATGAGGTAGCCGACGCGCGCGCCCGGCGCGCGTGCCTTGACGCCGGCCGCGACGCCGGCGACCTGCGAGTGCAGCGAGCACGCGACGACGGGCGTGCCGTCGAGCGACTCCAGCTCGCGCATGACCTCGTGGTGCGGGCTCTCGGGCGCCTCGACCGCGACGACGTTGGTCTGCCACGGCGTGTAGCGGAGCTTGACCACGTGGCCGTCGCGCACGTCGGGGGCCGCGCCGTCGAGGTTCCACAGCACGAACGCGTCGCCGCCGGTGCCGAGGCCGAGCTCGATGCCGGTCGTGTTGACCACGACGCGGTCGCCCGCGCGCAGGGGGCCGGTCATGGGCGGGAACGCGACCGCCGGCACGTCGCCGAGGTCGTCGTCGTCGACGCGCACGAGCGCACGCACGAGGTCGTCGTCCGCCACGTCGACGCGCACGACCGCGCCGGTTCGGAACGTCGCCATCAGAGCGACGCGATCAGCTTCGCGACCCGCTCGTCGGTGGCGCGGAACGGGTCCTTGCACAGGACCGTCCGCTGCGCCTGGTCGTTGAGCTTGAGGTGCACCCAGTCGACGGTGAAGTCGCGCCGCTTGCGCTTGGCGGCGCGGATGAAGTCACCGCGCAGACGCGCGCGCGTCGACTGCGGGGGCTCGTGCGTCGCGCGCTCGATGTCGCGCTCGTCGCACATGCGCTCGACCTTGCCGCGCCGCTCGAGGATGTAGTACAGGCCGCGCGCGCGGTTGACGTCGTGGTACGCGAGGTCCATCAGGGCGACCCGCGGGTGCGCCAGCGAGACGTTGTGGCGCGCGCGGTACGCCTCGACGAGCTTGCGCTTGGTGATCCAGTCGACCTGGCGGTCGAGCGCGTCCTGGTCGTTCTCGAGCGACGAGATCGCGTGCTCCCACATCGCCGCGATCTCCTTGAGGACCGGGTCGTCGCGCGCGTCGACCCACCGCAGCGCCTTGTCGACGTACTCCTTCTGGAGGTCGAGCGCGGAGGCCTCGCGCCCGTTGGCGAGGCGCACGCGGCGCCGGCACGTCGTGTCGTGGGAGATCTCGCGGATCGCGCGGATCGGGTTCTCGAGCGTCATGTCGCGGATCTGCACGCCCTCCTCCACCATCCGCAGCAGGAGCGCGGTCGACCCGACCTTGAGGTATGTCGCCCACTCGTTCATGTTCGAGTCGCCGACGATGACGTGGAGGCGGCGGAACTTCTCGGCGTCGGCGTGGGGCTCGTCGCGCGTGTTGATGATCGGGCGCGAGCGCGTCGTCGCCGACGACACGCCCTCCCAGATGTGCTCGGCCCTCTGCGAGATGCAGAACAACGCGCCGCGCGCGGTCTGCAGGACCTTGCCCGCCCCGGCGAAGATCTGGCGCGTCACGAAGAACGGGATCATCACCTCGGCGAGGCGGCCGAACTCGCCGTAGCGCGACACGAGGTAGTTCTCGTGACTGCCGTACGAGTTGCCGGCCGAGTCGGTGTTGTTCTTGAACAGGTAGATGTCGCCCGAGATGCCCTCCTCGCGCAGGCGCGCCTCGGCCGCCTTCAGGAGGCTCTCAAGGATGCGCTCGCCGGCCTTGTCGTGCACGACGAGGTCGTAGACCGTGTCGCACTCGGGCGTCGCGTACTCGGGGTGCGAGCCGACGTCGAGGTACAGGCGCGCGCCGTTCTCCAGGAACACGTTGCTGGAGCGGCCCCACGACACGACGCGGCGGAACAGGTAGCGGGCGACCTCGTCGGGCGACAGGCGGCGCTGCCCGCGAAACGTGCACGTCACCCCGTACTCGTTCTCGGTGCCGAAGATCCGCCGCTCCATGGGATCAGGATAAGCGGGCGCCGGAGCGACCGGCGTGCGTCCGGGGGCCGGCGCGTGGGTAGGAACAGCGCGCCGACGACGGAAGGAGACGTCATGGTGACGCGACCGCTGCCCGACGACGACGCGAACCTCGATCCCACGCCCGGGGGCAACCCCGAGGACACCCAGCCGCTGTCGCCCGCCGACGCGCCGGGACAGGTCAACCCCCGCCGCGGGCCGTCGGAGTCGGACCGCGTCGACGACCCGTTGCTGAAGCCCGAGCCGGGAGACCAGCCGGCGCCGCCCGGCGGCGGCGACGGCGGATGAGCGCCTAGCCCGGGTCCCGCAGCGCCGCGACCTCGGGGTCGGACAGCCGCTTGAACTTGCGCCGGCCGCGCGTGCGGTCGAGGACCGCGACCTCGAGGTGCTCCGTCGGCATGTCGCGCTGCTCGACGCGCCGCAGCGCGTCGTGGCCGAGCGCGAACCCCGAGCGCAGGTCGAGGCCGTCGTCGGGGTAGTGCTCGCCGAGGTACGCGCCGAGCGCGTCGGCCTGGCCCCCCATCGCGACCCATTTGCTGCGATCGCTCACCGAGCCGTCGTAGAGGATGTGGAACAGCTCGTTGTCGTCGCCGCCTTCGCCGACGGACGCGACGAGGATCTCGCACTCGTACGGCTTGAGCTCGGCCGTGAAGATGTTGCCGAGCGACTGCGAGTACGCGTTCGCGAGCGCCTTCGCCGTCACGTCCTCGCGCGAGTACGAGTAGCCCTTCAGGTCGACGAGCCGGATGCCGCCGATGCGCAGCTGCTCGAACTCGTTGAACTTGCCGACGCCCGCGAACGCGATGCGGTCGTAGATCTCGGAGATCTTGTGGAGCGTGGCCGACGGGTTCTCGGCCATGAACAGGATCCCGTCGGAGTACTCGAGCGCGATAACCGACTTGCCGCGCGCGATGCCTTTGCGCGCGTAGTCGGCCTTGTCCTTCATGAGCTGCTCGGGCGAGACGTAGTACGGCAGCGGCACGGCTACTCCTCGGACGGGGGCCGGCGGACGTCGACGGCGTGGGTCTCGTGGCGCACGAGCTCCTGGCGGCGCTCCGCGATCAGCTGCTCGAAGAGCGTACGTATCTCGTCCTCGGACACCTCGATCGTGCCCTCGTCCGAGATCGCGACGACGGTCGGGAAGATGCCGCGCATGAGGTCCGGCCCGCCGGTGCCGACGTCCTCGTCGGCGGCGTCGAACAGCGCCTCGATGGCGATCTTGACGGCCTCCTCACGCTCGAGCCCGTCGCGGTAGCGCTTCTTCAGCGACGAGCGCGCGTCCTTCCCGCCGGAGCCGGTGGCGTGGTAGTCGTCCTCCTCGTAGCGTCCGCCCGTCACGTCGTACTTGAAGATGCGGCCCACGCCGCGCGCCTCGTCGAAGCCCGCGAACAGCGGGATGACGACGAGCCCCTGCATCGCGGCGGGGAGGTTGCCGCGGATCATCTGCGCGAGCTTGTTGGCCTTGCCCTCGAGGCTGAGGCGGTCGCCCTCGACCTTCTCGTAGTGCTCGAGCTCCGTCTGCAGCAGCCGCACCATCTCGATCGCGGGGCCGGCCGAGCCGGCGATCGCCACCGCCGACATGTCGTCGGCCGCGAAGACCTTCTCGATCGAGCGGTGCGCGATCTGGAAGCCCTCGGTCGCGCGCCGGTCGCCCGCGACGACGACGCCGCCGGCGTAGCGCAGCGCGAGGACCGTGGTGCCCTCGGGCGCCTCGACGCGCCCGGCCCCCACCGCCGTGCCGCCGGGGAGCATGTCCGGACGGCGCTCCCTCAGGAGCTCGGCGAACGACGACCCGGGCCCGTGGAGAGGGACGCGCAGGACGTCGGGCTCGAAGCCCTCCACGCCTCTACTGCCCGCCCTTCTGGACGTACGAGCGCACGAACTCCTCGGCGTTGGTCTCCAGAACCTCGTCGATCTCGTCGAGGAGGTCGTCGACCTCGCTCGTGGAGCTCTCCTTGGCCTCGGTCGCCTCGGCCTGCGGCGCCTCTTCGTCGCGCTGCGGCTTCGGCTTGCGCGTCTGCTCGCCACTGGGGCTCATTCGTCACCTCACACTCGTCGACGCGGCGCGACCATCGTAATACGGTGCGCCGCGCGCACCGTGCGCGTCACGCGCCGAGGTTTCGTATCAGCGCCGCGACGTCGGCGCTGTCGGCGAGCAGCGGTCCGACGCGGTCCTTGGTGCCCCGCATCGGCTCGAGCGTCGGGACCTTGCGCAGGACGTCGTCCCCCGAGTCGAAGATCAGCGCGTCCCACGACGCCGCGACGATGCGCGGCGAGAACCGCCGCAGGCATTCGCCGCGGAAGTACGCGCGTGTGTCCTCGGGCGGATGATCGACGGCCCACGCGACCTCGTCGTCGGACACGACGCGGCGCATCTTGCCGGAATGCACGAGCTTCCAGTACAGCGACTTGGAGCGCCGCACGTCGTGGTACTGGAGGTCGATGAGCTTCAGCTTGGGGTCGTCCCACGCGAGGCCGTCGCGCGCGCGATACGCCTCCATGAGCGCCAGCTTGGCGGCCCAGTCGAGCCGGTCGGCGAGCGACGACGGATCGCGCTCGAGGTCGTCGAGGACCTCCTCCCAACGGTCGAGGACGTCGAGCGAGACGTCGTCGAGGTCGTTCTCCTGCGCGTACTTGCGCGCGAGGCGGAAGAACTCCCACTGCAGCTCGATCGCGGTGAGGCGGCGTCCGTCGAGGAGCTCGACCGTCGCCCGGCAGCGCGGGTCGTGGCTCACGGTGCGGATCGCGCGCACGGGCTCCTGGAGCGAGAAGTCGTCGCCGATGAAGTCGTCCTCGATCATCTGCAACACGAGCGCGGTCGTACCGACCTTCAGATAGGTCGACAGCTCGGCGAGGTTGGCGTCGCCGACGATGACGTGGAGCCGGCGGTAGCGGTCGGGATCCGCGTGCGGCTCGTCGCGCGTGTTGACGATCGGACGCTTGAACGTCGTCTCGAGGCCGACCTCGACCTCGAAGAAGTCGGCGCGCTGCGACAGCTGGAAGTCGACCCTCTGTGCGTTGTTCTCGCTCCCGACCTTGCCGGCGCCCGTATAGACCTGGCGCGTCACGAAGAACGGGATGAGGTGGCGCACGAGCATGGGGAACGGCGTCCGGCGGTCGACGAGGTAGTTCTCGTGACAGCCGTACGAGTTGCCCTTCCCGTCGGAGTTGTTCTTGTAGATGAACACGCGCTCGCCTCCGGGGACGAGCGCGTGCGCCGCCTCGATCGAGTCCTCGAGGATGCGCTCCCCCGCCTTGTCCCACACGACCGCGTCGCGCGCGTTCGAGCACTCGGGGCTCGAGTACTCCGGATGCGCGTGGTCGACGTAGTAGCGCGCGCCGTTCGGCAGGATGACGTTGACGAGCCCGGAGTCGTCGTCCGCCTGCATTTCCGCGGCCGGACGCTCGAACCCGCGCGCGTCGCGCAGCGGGCTCTCCTCTTCGTAGTCCCACTTGACGCGCTTGAACGCGGGCTGCGCGTACGCGTTGATCAGCAGCGACGACGTCAGGATCGGGTTGAACTCGCCCGCGTCGCGCACGGAGATCCCGTATTCGGTCTCGATGCCGCAGATCTTCGGGATCGCCATGTCACGAGGGTACGACGACCGTCCGGCGTCCGGCGCGCCTAGAGGTACTGGCCGGTCGCGACGCGCTCCACCTGACGGCCCTCTTGCTCGCCCTGCTGGTGCTCGGCGACGAGCGTCCTGATGTAGACGATGCGCTCGCCCTTCTTGCCGGACACCCGCGCCCAGTCGTCGGGGTTCGTCGTGTTCGGGAGGTCCTCGTTCTCGCGGTACTCCTGGTGGATCGCCGCGATGAGGTCGGACGTCCTGATGCCCTTGCCCTCGCCGCCGATCGCGCGCTTGATCGCAAGCTTCTTCGCACGCCGGACGATGTTCTCGATCATGGCGCCCGAGGAGAAGTCCTTGAAGTAGAGGACCTCCTTGTCGCCGTTCGCGTACGTGACCTCGAGGAAGCGGTTGGAGTCCTCCACCGAGTACATCTTCTCGACGGTCGCCGAGATCATCGCCTCGACGGCGCTCTCGGCCGAGCCGTGCGCGTCGATCTCCGATTGCGCGATGGGGAGGTCCCGCGTGAGGTACTTCGAGAAGATGTCGGCCGCGGAGAACTCGTCGGGCCGCTCGATCTTGATCTTCACGTCGAGGCGGCCCGGGCGCAGGATCGCGGGGTCGATGAGGTCCTCACGGTTCGACGCGCCGACGACGATGACGTTCTTGAGGCTCTCGACGCCGTCGATCTCGGCGAGCAGCTGCGGGACGATGGTCGACTCGATGTCGCTCGAGATGCCGGAGCCGCGCGTGCGGAACAGCGAGTCCATCTCGTCGAAGAAGACGATGACGGGCACGCCCTCCTCCGACTTCTCCTTGGCGCGCTGGAAGATGAGGCGGATCTGTCGCTCGGTCTCGCCGACGTACTTGTTGAGGAGCTCCGGGCCCTTGATGTTGAGGAAGTACGAGCGCCGGTCGCTGCGTCCCGACTTCGCCGCGACCTTCTTGGCGAGCGAGTTCGCGACCGCCTTCGCGACGAGCGTCTTGCCGCACCCCGGAGGGCCGTACAGCAGGATTCCCTTGGGCGGCTCGAGCTGGTGCTCGCGGAACAGCTCGTCGTGGAGGTACGGCAGCTCGATCGCGTCGCGGATCTCCTCGATCTGGTAGTCGAGCCCGCCGATGTCCTCGTACGAGATGTCGGGCACCTCCTCGAGGATGAGCTCCTCGACCTCCGGCTTGGGCAGCTTCTCCAGCACGTGGCCCGACTTCGACTCGAGCAGCAGGCTGTCGCCGGCGCGGATGTGCTCGTGGCGCAGCGGCTCGGCGAGCTCGACGACGCGCTCCTCGTCGGCGCGCACGATGACGAGCGCGCGCGTCCCGTCCTCGAGGACCTCCTTGAGCGTGACGACCTCGCCCTGGATCTCGAAGCTCTTGATGCCGATGACGTTGACGGCCTCGTTGAGCAGGACCTCCTGCCCCCGCGCGAGCTGCGACGCGTCGACCTCGGGCGACACGTGCACGCGCAGCTTGCGCCCGCCGGTGAAGACGTCGACGGTGTCGTCGTCGTAGGCCTCGAGGAAGACCCCGTAGCTCGCGGGAGGCTGGCTCAGCTTCTCGACCTCGTCCCGGAGCGCGACGAGCTGCTCGCGCGCCTCGCGCAGCGTCGTGGCGAGGCGGTCGTTGTGGTCGCGGGCGCTGCCGAGCTCGGCCGACGTCTCCGCGAGGCGGCGCTCGAGGGCGTGGATCTGACGGGGGGCGGCGTCGAGGCGGCGACGGCTGAGCGCGAGCTCCTCCTCGAGCAACTTGAGCTGCCCCCTCAGGTCCTGGACCTCGCGGTCGTACTGAGCGATCTTGGGGTCGAGCTCGTCGTCGCGGATCAGAACCACCTCCTCATCGCGCGTCTAGCGTAACGCCTCCCTTCACCAACGGGCGGATCGTCCGGAACTTGAGTGCTTTCGGCCGAATACGAGGAATCCGGTGTGCGCGACCATGCGGTGGTCGGGCCGCACCGACAGTCCGTCGACGTTCCACGTCCGCACCAGGCCCTCGAGCGTCTCGACTTGTCCGAACCCGGCCGCGCGCAGCGCGTCGACGGTCTGCGCGACCTGCGGGACGGTCGGCAGGTAGCAGCACGCGATGCCGCCGGGCACGAGCGCCCCGCCGGCCGCGTCGAGCGCGCGCCACGGCTCCGGGAGGTCGAGCACGAGCCGGTCGAACTCCTCGTCGTCGGCGAGGCTCTCGGCGACGTCGCCGAGCCGCAGCTCGAGGCTCTGTGGCTTGCCGCCGAGCGCCTGGTACCACGCCTCGACGTTGGCGACGGCCCGTTCGTGGTGGTCGGGTCGGATCTCGTACGACACGACGAGGCCGTCGGGCCCCGCGGCGCGCGCCAGCGCGAGCGTGAGCGCGCCCGAGCCGGTGCCGGCCTCCAGCACGCGCGCGCCCGGGAAGACGTCGGCGTAGACGAGGATCAGGCCGACGTCCTTCGGATAGACGACCTGCGCACCGCGGCGCATCTTGAGGACGTAGTCGGCGAGCGTCGGACGCACCGCGACGAGGCGCGCGCCGCTCGGCGTCGACACCGCGACGCCCTCGTCATGCCCGAGGACGTCGTCGTGCGGGACCGCGCCCATGTGCGAGTGGAAGTGCCCGCCCGGTGCCAGCGACACGAGGTAGCGCCGTCCCCGTCCGTCGATCAGAAGGGCGCGCTCGCCGGCGGCGAACGGCCGCCCGCTCACGTCCTCCGCCGCTTGCCCGGCCCCGGCCGGCGAGCGCGCGGCCCCGCGGCGCGGCGCCGCTCGGCGAGCGCCTTGGTCTTGCAGAATGCGCACACCGCGGCGTCGCCGTCCCACGCGACCGTCGGCGCGCCGCAGCGCGCGCACGCGACGACCTCGACGTCGTCGGGGGGCCGGGCGAAGCGCTCGCCGGCGCGGTCGTAGAAGCCGAACAGGAACTGCTGCTTGGTGCCGGGCGACGCCTCCTCGAGCAGCGTCACCGCCTCCTTGTAGCGGTGCTGCGTGTTGCCCTCCACCATCGGGCACTCCTCGACGACGTAGTCGATCCCGCGGACGACCGCGTACGCGGCCGTCTCTCGCTCCGCCACGCGCACGAGTGGCTTCACCTTGCGCACGAGCGCGACGCGCGCGTCGTCGCCCGAGCCCATCACGCGCTCGTCGAGCGCGGGGCTCTGGCGGCCCAGCTGGTCGACGTTCCAGTGCAGGACGTTGCCGAACAGCGTCGCGACCTCGTCGTCGAGGTTGTGGCCCGTGACCAGGACGTTGAAGCCCTCCTCGAGCGCCGCCCGGTTGAACTCGTAGCGCTTGTTGAGCCCGCAGCCGGAGCAGGGAACCCGGTCCGTCAGGCGCGCGAGCTCGGGGACCGTGAATCCGTGCTCCTCCGAGAGCGAGCGGACCAGGAGCTTGGCCCCCTTGCGCTCGGCGAAGTCGATGCACGCCTGCTTCGAGCGGGTCGAGTAGCCGCCGATCCCGAGGTCGAGGTAGAAGCCGGTCGTGTCGTACCCGAGATCGAGCAAGATGTCCCACACCGCCAGCGAATCCTTGCCGCCCGAGACCGCCACCAGAAGGCGGTCGTCCGGCCCGAACATCTTGAACTCCTTGATCGCGCGAGCGACCTGGTTGCGGACGTGCGCGAGGAAGTGGTCTTTGCAGAACCCGGCGTTGTGGCGCCGGATGTCGATGACCGCGTGCTCGCGGCAGACCTTGCACTTCACCGCGCGCCCCCGGAAAGCACCGGCCTGACCTCGAGCTCGTCGTCCTCCGCGAGCTTCTCGTCGCGCGTGAGAAGGGTCGCATCCCGGATAACGAGGACGCTCTCGGGGACGATCTCGAGCTCCTTGAGCAGGGCGGAGACCGTCTCGGGGCCGCTGACCTCCACGACACGTTCGGGGTTCCGGAGTCTCACCTTCATGTCGCTAGCGTAGTCGTAATCACGCTGCGGCCTCCGGGAGGATCTAGCCGCGATCGTCCTCGAACACGGGGGGCCGGGCACCGAGCTCGAGCTCCACCGTTTCCTCCGAGCCATCCCGCACGTAGGCGACCTCTACGCTCTGGCCCGGATCGCGATCCCGAAGGACGTCGGTGACGTCGTCGGCGGAGCCGATGTCCTCCCCCCCGAC
>DASZZZ010000069.1:0-5712 GCA_036260375.1 Actinomycetota bacterium | reverse complement strand
TTGCCTTCTACAACCGACTGGTTCGTCTCCGTAACCGGATCGAAGCCGCGTGGGCTCAGATCGACGTCCAACTGCGCCGCCGGCACGATCTCGTGCCCAACCTCGTCGAAACCGTCAAGGGCTACGCCGCCCACGAGCGGGAGACGCTAGAAGCCGTGACGAGAGCGCGACAGCAAGCCGTTGCGGCCGAGGGCGTCGAGAGCCAAGCCGCGGCCGAGAACATCCTCACCCAGACGCTGCGTCAGCTGTTCGCGGTGTCGGAGGCATACCCCCAACTGCGCGCCAATGAGAACTTCCTCGCCTTACAGGAAGAGCTGACGGGGACGGAGGAAAGAATCGCGTTCGCGCGGCAGTTCTACAACGAGCAGGTGCTCGCGTACGACAACGCGCGCGAGACGTTCCCGACCAACCTCTTCGCCGGCGCGTTCCACTTCGAGCCCAGGGAGTACTTCGAGGCGGAGACCGAGTCACGCGCGCCGGTGCAGATCGACTTCGGTCACCGGGGGCCGCGCGGCGGCGAGGGCGCGTAGAGCGAGTTGTACGACCGCATCGCGTCGAACGTCCGGACGTCGTGGCTGCTGATCGCGGCGTTCGTCGCGCTCGTCGTCCTCGTGGGGTGGCTGTTCGGGCTCTACCTCGACGTCGGGCTATGGGGGCTCGCGGTCGCCGCCGTCGTCGCGATCGCGATGTCATGGGGGTCGTACTTCTCGTCCGACAAGATCGCGCTCGCGATGAGCCGCGCCAAGCCGGCCGACCCGCGGCGGCACGCGCAGCTGCACAACGTCGTGGAGGCGCTGAGCATCGCCGCTGGGATCCCGAAGCCGCGCGTCTACGTCGTCGAGGACCGCGCGCCGAACGCGTTCGCGACCGGGCGCAACCCGGAGCACGCGGCGGTCGCGGTGACGACGGGGCTGCTCGAGAGGATGAGCCGCGCCGAGCTCGAGGGCGTCGTCGCCCACGAGCTCGCGCACGTCAAGAACCGCGACACGCTCGTGATGACCCTCGCGGTCACGCTCGTGGGGACCATCGTGCTGCTCGCGGACTTCTTCCTGCGCGCGCTGTGGTTCGGGGCCGGCGACGACGACCGACGCGGCACCGGCCTCGGGGGCCTCGTGGCGGTCTTCGGCGTCGTGCTGCTGCTCGTCGCGCCGTTGATCGCGCAGGTCATGCAGCCCGCGATCTCACGCCAGCGCGAGTTCCTCGCGGACGCCGACGCGGTGTTCCTGACGCGCTACCCCAACGGTCTCGTCGGCGCCCTCACGAAGCTGAAGGACGACGACAGTCGTGCGCTCACGCAGCCGCGCGACCGCGCACCTGTGGATCGAGTCGCCGGTGCCGCACCACGCCGCCCGGGGGCCGAAGGGCGCGACCAGGAGCGGCGCGTGGCTCAACCGCCTGTTCGAGACCCACCCGCCGCTAGACGACCGCATCGCCGCGCTCCGCTCGATGACCTTCGGCGCGGGCGAGGGACGAACGGCGGGGGCGTGACGCAGGTCTGGCGGTCCGGTGCAGCCGCGACGTCCGCGGCGTTGACCTTCCCTAGCCCATGACCGCGTGCTCCCTGTTCCAACGAGTTCGTTCCTGCAACCAGGGGCCCTCGGCAAACATCTCCTTCTCCATGTCGTGAAGGCGCCGCTCCCAGGTCAGCCGTTCGACGCCGCGCACGATCAACACGCCGGTATTGGCGAGGCGGAGCTGGATCGCCTGACGCAAGTCGAACAGCAAACCGGCGATGGAAGCGACCGCGTCGAAGCGGACGCCGATCAGTCGAGACTCCATCAAAGACGCGCCCTCCGTCAGTGGGTCCATCTCCGGTTTCGCCGCGAACGTCTTGCGCTCCGGCAAGCAGAAGAGGTCCTCGATCTTCTTCATAGAGCTGTCTACGTTGCTCGTAGCGACGAGAATCGCAGCGCGGCCCTGCTCGATGACCTTCGGCGCGGCGAACGCGCTCGTCGCGCGGCTGATGCAGTCCCATCGCCGTCGCCGAGCCCGCCGTCACAGCGGAAGCGAGCCGAGCGCCTTGCTGCACTCCAGAAGCCCCACGGAGAGGAGCAGGCGATCGGCCTCCGCCGTGACGGTACGCAGCTCGCGGTTCGCCGCTCTGTAGGCGGCGTAGTTTCCCTTCTCGAAGGTGGTGCGCAGCGTGGCGAGCGCCATGAAACGCCGCCTGCTGGTCTCGATGATGTCGTCGACCGGCAACCCGTCGACTTGCCGCGTCGCGGCGCTGCGGACGGCTGCCGCGATACCGGCCGTCACGCGCTCGCCGAGCTCCAATGCCGTCACGACCTCGCGGGCCGTGGCCGGCGCGTCGAACGGTCCCGCCGCGCGCATCTCGGTCCCGATGTCGAAGCACGCGAGGTTCGCGCGTGCCGCGAACAGCGTGTTGTGCGCGTCGACCCCGGGGGGCGGGGGGCACTCGTCCGGCACGTCCGCTGTGGCCGCGGCGTCCTCCAGTCCCACACCCGCCCGAGCGGCTTCGACGGCGGCCGTCAGACGCGCGCGAGCGTCGCCCGATCCGGCCGACGCGTCGCTGGCCGCCGAGGTGTAGCGCTCGAGCGCGTCGACGTAACGAGCGAAGTGCTCGCCCGCGCCGTCGGGCGGCTCGAGCCGGCCGATCGCGTCGACGAGCTCCGCCTCCGCCTCGTTCAGGCGCGTGACCGCGGCCTGGAGCCCGGCCGTGTCCTCGGACTCGAGCAGCGCCTCGTGCGCGTCCTCGACCGGCTCGCACAAGCTTGCGACCTGTTCTCGGAACGTTCGATCATCGGGAGGCGACGACGGCGATCCCGCGCTCGTCGCGCCACCGTCTCCGGGCGCGTCACACGACGACAGCGCCAGGGCGACGGCCGTCGCCGCGGCGCAGAGCCGCGGAGCGGTCGACCGCCAGCGGGCACGCCGGCCCGTCCGCGCGCCCATCCGCCCACCTACTCCGCGTGCGCCGCGGCGCGCGCGCGGGCGCGCGACCACGAACGCTCCGAACGACGGCCTCCCGCTCGCCGCCAGGAAGATCTCGTACGCGACGACGACTGCCACCGAGAACTGCGAGACGATGGTCTCGATGACTCGGGGAGCGTCCAGCCCCGCGAACGCGTAATCGAGCGTAGCGACGACCGACCCGATTACGACGTAGTACGCGCATCGGCTCGGAGGCCGGCTCACGGGTGCCCTCACACGCTGCGCCGACCGTCAGCGACAGCATCACGATCACGACGCACCGACGCGGCGGCACCACGGTCGAAGATCGGCCCGGGGACGACGCTCGAACGGGCGAGCCTGTCGTGAACCCCGCGTCGCCGCGCGTCGGCCAGCGCGGGCCCGTAGATCACGAACCCGAGAGGCGGCACGAGGCCGACGGCCGACGTGACGACGCGTATCAGCGCTCGAGGACGGGTCACGAGATCGCCGTCGTAGCCGACGACTCGGACTCCGGTGATCATCTTGCCGACGGTTTGCCCGCACTGGGCCGTCGCCTCCGCCTCGAACGCGATCGCCACTCCGACGGCGAGCAGCGCGTGCACGGTTCCGAGCACCTCGGGCGCGTCGTCACCCGAGAGCAGCGCGTGGAGGACGCCGACGAGCGGCGCGACGACGAACACGTAGAGCAGCACGTCCAAGGTCCGCGCCGCGATGCGCGCGCTCGTGCGACCAGGGGATCCTCCGCTCACGCCGGCGTGACCAGGCCGCACCGGACGGACACCCGAATCACGCCGGACGAACGCCGTCCATGCGGCGACGGCGCTCACGACTCCCGCCGGGGTCGTGAACATGACGGCCTGGCCTAAGCCGCTGACAGTCGACTGGGCGATGCTGACGGTGAGCAGCAGCCAGAAGCCGGCGAGTACGGCGCAGGTGAACGCGCTCGGTATCCGCACCCACGCGACTTGGCGCAGCGTGGCGCTCGAGAGCAACAGCAGCCATCCCGTGACGCTCGCGGCGACGGCGCCGATCGCGACGTAAGTCGAGTTCGCCACGAAGGTCGAACCGCTCGCCAGCGGATAGTCGGCGAACAACCCCTCGAAGCCCTCGTCGGCGCGCACCGGCAGACCGAAGCGTTGGAGGTAGCGCTCCGTCCCAGGCGGCCGCTCGGTGCGAGTGCGCGGGACGTCGACGAGGCCGACCACGAGATAAGCCACTACGGCGGCGAAGCAGACGCTCGTGAGTCCGAGAGTCGCCGCCACGAGAAGCCGCCCACGACCAGAGGATCCGATCGCGCTCACGCGACCCTCGCAACGTCGAACCTACCGATGTCACGGCGCACCGCCTATGGCCCCGTGCAGGCGTAGGGGGCTTCGACGCCACAATAGAACTGGCTCGCGTCGGCGAAGGCGTCGTCGAAGTCGTCGAGGTAGTCGTCGTTCGGCGGCTTCAGCGGCCCTCCCTTCGGCCCGTACCCCGTTGCGATCATCCGTTGTTGCTCGAAGTACGAGTAGTCGCCGCTCTCGCGAACGATATCCTGTAGCCGGGCGAGCCGATAGGCCGTCACTCGGATCGCGAAGCCGCTGTCCGTGCTGAGTTGGTTCCAACGATCGGAGGCCTCACTCTCGCTGACGCGATGCCCGAGCACCTCCGGATACCTCATCAGCGTGTCGACGAAGTCACGACGTTGCATCTGCGTGGGTCCGATGGACGTCTCTTTGACGCCCAAGGTATCGCCGATCAACAACACAAGATCCCATGCCCGCGTCAACGGGGACATGGCGCCGAAATTCGACTCGACCTTGTAGATGGCCCACAGCGTACGAGGATCGACCCCCGCCTCCTTCGCGACCTCGGCGATGTAGTCGCCGTGATCTTGAACGTCGTACCCGGTGACGCCGTCACGCAAGCCGTGCGCGAGGTCGTCTCCCCACGGCTGCTCCTGCGGTGGTCTGATGCGCTCGGCCGTCAGAACGCCGTCGCCGTCGTTCGTCGTGAACCGGCCCTGAGGCGCGTAGAAGCCCGGGTTCGTCGAGAAGTGGCCGTCGCCGTCGTTGTCGTCGCCGGCGCTCGGTCGCTTGCTCGGACCGTTGTAGACGTGGCGCGCCGCGATCGACCCGTCGGCGCCGACGGGCTGGTGGCCGTCCCATTCGATGTAGCTCACCGGGTTGCCGCCGGCGAAGCTGTAGCGATTCGACGTCAAGGGGTCCAGAGACAACGACAGGTTTGCCAGTGCCCCCCGGTAGAGGTCCTGCTGCAGAAATCGCCCGGTCCCCACGGCGAATCGCCGGGCGCCGGTGTCGAGCGTCTTCGAGCCGGTGTCGAAACGCTTGCCGGTGTAGCGGAAGGAGTTCGTGGGGTCGAAGTTCGTGACCTCGCCCTGGGCGTTCGTCAGCTCGTCGCCTTGCGACAGTTGCCGGTCCTCGCCGCCGAAGGGCAGATATCCGTACGACGCTTCGACCGTCGCGTCGTCGACACCTCCATCCTCGCGCAACAGCGTCGAGACCGAGCCTTGGACGTCGTAGCCGAACGTGTACTCGCGGGTGTTCCCGCCCCTCATGTCGCTCATCGCAAGGCGGTGACCGTAGATGTCGTAGGAATACGCGCGCGTTGCGCTGGTCGACCCCGTCTGGTCCTCGGACGCCACGAGCGGCGTGGTCCCGAGGTAGTTGAAGCGTGTGATCTTCGACGTCGCGCCGTGGTGCTCCGATTCCTTCACGACGCGGTCGAGCGCGTCGTAGGTGTAATCGGCCGAGTCGTTCGTGCCCTCGAAGTTGCGGTACGAGAGCAGACGATCGA
>DASZZZ010000068.1:0-97550 GCA_036260375.1 Actinomycetota bacterium | reverse complement strand
GCGCGACCGCGCGCGACGCGCGCGGTCGCGCGGATCTACTCCGCCGCGGCCGGCCGGCTCTACGAGCCGCTCGTCGTCCGGCGCGCGTTCCCGCTGTTCGGCGGAGATCTCAATGCGCACGTCGCCGAGCACGGGCGCCGGGCCGTCGCCGCCGCCGCCGGCGGCGGGCCGATCCTCGACATGCCGGTCGGCACCGCGTGCTTCACCACCGCGGTCGCGGCGGCGCACCCCGGGCTCGTCGCGGGCGTCGACATCGCGCCCGGCATGGTGCGCGCCGCGGCCGCCGCGGCGAGCCGCGCCGGGACGCCGAACCTGGCGGTCGTGTGCGCCGACGCACACGCGCTTCCGTTCGCGGACGGCGCCTTCGGCGCGGTCGTGTGCTCCAACGGCCTCCAGGTGATCCCGGGCGCGCGCGGCGCGGTCGCGGAGCTCGCGCGCGTGCTCGCTCCTGGCGGGAAGCTGTTCGTTACCGTCGTCGGCGTCCCGGTGGGGGCCGCGCTCCCCCGCGGCGCCGCGGCGCGTCTTCCGGTCGTCATGCGCGGGCGCCGCGACGTCGTCGCGCTGCTCGACGATGCGGGCTTGCGCGTGACGTCGTCGGCGCGCGACCGGCTCGCGCTCGTCGTCGAGGCGGTCAAGCCCCCGCTCAGATGAGGCGGACGCGGACGTTGCAGTCGAGCAGGAAGTTGCGCACGTCCTCCCAGCCCTCGTAGGGCGCGCCCGTCGCGACGACCTCCTGGATGCCGGAGTTCGCGATGAGCTTGGCGCAGCCGAAGCACGGCACGCCGGTGATGTAGATCGTGGCGCCGTCGCGCTCGACCGGCGACGAGTACAGGATCGCGTTCGCCTCGGCGTGGATCGCGATGCAGTTGTCGTGGCCCCACCCGCTCGCCGCCTCCGAACGGGCGCGGGGGCACGCGCCCTCGTCGCAGTGCGCGTGGCCAGACGGGGGCCCGTTGTAGCCCGTCGACGAGATGCGGCGGTTGCGCACGATCACGGAGCCGTGCTGGCGGCGCACGCAGTTGGAGCGCGTCGCCGTCTCGCGTGCGATGTTCAGGAAGTAGGTGTCCCAGTCGGTGCGCTGGTTGGCGCCCGCACGCCGAGCCGTCGTCACGCGTCGCTCCCTCGATGCCGCGGCCGCCGCGCCGGCGCGGCGGCGTCTTCGGGCGACGACGCTATCCGACATCGCCGCGCCGCGTCGCCCCGTATCCTCGCCCGCATGACCGGCACCGACGTCGCCGCCGAGGTCCAGACCGACCTCCTGCGGTCCGCGTGGATCGTCGAGCGGGCGCGCGCCCTGCTGTACAGGGAGTGGGCCCGCGCGCAGCCTTCGTTCGCCGATTCTGCGCGCCGCGCCGACGCGCGCGCCGAGATCGTCGCGGCGGGCCTCGCGGCGCTGTCGCGGCCCCCAGACCGCGATCTCGTCGAACCTCACGCGGCGTGGCTGCGCTCGGTCGCGGGGGCGCGGCCCGACGAGGTCCCGCTCGCAGCGCTGCTCGTCGTGCGGCTCGGCGACTGGATCGACGCCCACGCGGCGCCGTTGCTCGAACGAGCGAGCGCGCTGGCGGAGCTCGGAGCCGAGGAGCGCGCCGCGGTGCGGTGGCCGGAGCGGCTCCCGCCCGCGCCGCCGTACGACCCGGTGGTCGCGCCGCCGGTGGAGCCGCCCGGCGACGTCGTCGTTCGCATCGCGGTCCTCGGCGACCTGCACTTCGGCTCGTCGACGGGCGACGACCTCGCCCGGGCCGCGATCGCGGACGTGAACCGGTGCGGCGCCGACCTGGTCGTCCAGCTCGGCGACATCACCGACCACGGCGAGCGCGCCGAGTTCGAGGCCGCGACGAGCGCGCTCGCGGATCTCGGCATGCCGTGCGTGACGATGATGGGCAACCACGACGTGTACGCGGTCAGCGAGCAGCGCCTCGCCGGCCGGGAGTACTACCCGGCGTCGTTCGGGCGGGAGCCCGACGGCGTCGTCGTCGAGCACGCGGGGATCCGCGTGGCGGTGCTCGACTCGGCCGAGCACGGCGCGTCGCCGTTCGCCCCGTTCGACCTCGTCACGGGGTCGTTCGTGGAGGGCGCGACGGGGGGCGCGGTGGTGCGCGGATCGCTGACCGTCACGCAGCACGACATCCTCGCCGACGTCGCGGCCCCCGGCGCGCCGCCCGCGTTCGTGTTCCTGCACCATCCCCCGCAGCCCTACACGGGCTTCCCGCCCGTGCTGTTCGGTCTGCGCGACTCCGACTCCGGACGCCTGCACGCGACGTGCGACTCGGGCAACGTCTGGGGCGTGTTCGCGGGTCACACGCACCGCAACGCGCGCACGCGGACGTTCGGACACGTGCCGGCCCACGAGGTCGCGATCCCGCGCGACTATCCGTTCGGGTACGGGCTGCTCGACGTCACTCGCCACGGCTACGCATACCGCTTCGTGCAGATCTCCGACGACGAGCTCGTCCGCGGCGCCTACGCGCGCGCGGGCGAGATCCTTCGCCGCTACGCCCGGGGCCGCGACGACGAGCTGTCGTTCGCGTGGACGCCCGCGGCGGGCTCGACGCGCCCGTAGCGGTCGCACTCTCCCGGGCGGGCGACCGCCGGCGCGAAGCGGGTCAAAAGCGCGGGTTTGGCGCCGCGCCCGACGGGTACACAGCCCGTCACGACGACGAATATCCACCCGACCGGACCCGCGACCGGTTGGATGCGACGGCCCCCCGCCCATCCCCGGGGGGCCGTCCTGATTCCGGCGCCGGGTATCGTCGCCGCCGTGAAGCCCGCCCCGCACGACTCCAAGATCGCCCGCGTCGTCGACGCCGGGCGCGCGCTCGGCATCGACGTCCGGCCGGTCACGTTCGAGCGCGACACCCGCACCGCCGAGGCCGCGGCCCGGGCGATCGGGTGCTCGGTCGCGCAGATCGTCAAGTCGCTCGTGTTCGGCGCCGCCGGAGCGCCGGCGCTGTTCCTGGTCTCGGGAGCCAACCGGCTCGACGTCGCCCTCGGGGCCGCCGCGGTCGGCGCGGACTCGCTCGAGCGCCTCGACGCCGACGCCGCCAAGGCGGCGAGCGGCTACTCGATCGGGGCGACGCCGCCGTTCGGGCTCGCGTCGGACATGCCCGTGTTCATGGACGAGGACCTGCTGACGTTCGACGAGGTGTGGGCCGCGGCCGGACGCCCCGACTCCGTCTTCCCGGTCGACCCGCGCGCCCTGCTGCGTGCCACGAAGGCGTCCGCACGCCGAGCCTCGGAGCTAGTGGTAGATGCGGATCTCGTCGCCGACGTCGACCTTGCCGTAGATCCACGTCGCGGCCCACATCGGGACGCGCACGCACCCGTGGCTCGCGTTGTAGGTCGGCACCGACGGCCACCCGTGGATCGCCCGGCCCTCGTGGAAGTAGCTCGGGTAGTAGAGGCGATGGGGGCTGTAGCCGGCGAGCTTGCGGAAGAAGCGGTAGACGCCGTCGTAGGTCGGCGTGCTCGGCTTGCCGGTCGACACGTGCAGGACGTTGGTGATCTTGCCGTCGACGACCGTATAGAGCACCTGCTTCGTCTGGTCGACCTCGACGTGGAAGCCCGCGCTCCGGTCGCGGGCGTGGGGACGCCGCGGGTCCGCGAGCGCGCGCCACGTCGACTCCCCGACCGTCCCGAGCCGCGGGCGCCGCTGGACCTTGTTGAACGCTCGGATGGCGTCCGCGGTGCGGACGTCGTAACGGGAGTTGACGCCCTGAAGGTGGTAGTTCAGCGCCACGAGGCGCGTCTCGAGCAGACGGACGTAAACGTTGTGGGCGCCGGGGCCGAGGCTCGGCAGCGGCGTCTCGCGCAGCGCGGTCGCGTCGCGACGCGCCACGAGGTCGGGCGCGTCGAACGTGACGCGGGCCCGGTAGCCGCCGGGCTTGCGCACGAGGAACTTCGTCGAGTACCAGCTCTTGCGGTTGAGCCTCACGCGCTTCTTGCTGACCGGGTCGCCCCACCGGAGGAGCTGGACCGTGACGCTCTCGCCGGGCCGCGCGGGACGGACGTAGCCGTTGACTCGCACGCGCCCGAACAGACGCACGGCATGGAGCTTCGACGTGACGACCGGCGCGACGCGCAGCGCGACCGGCGCGCTCTGCACCGCGGCCCACCGGGCCCGCACCGCGACGTTGTGGCGCGGCGCGATCGTGACCTCGTAGCGCCCGCGGTTGCCGGTCTCGTCGCGGCCGAGGACCGAGCCGTCGGAGTCGTCGACGATCTCGACCGTCTGTCCTCCGGCCGCGGGCGTGATCTCGCCCGTGAGCCTGACCGTGCCGCCGAACGCCACGCGCTTGCGGGACGCGTGGATCGTGACGTCGGGTTGCGGCTCCTCCTCGCCCTCGGCCGCGCCGCCGTCCGCGGCCCCTTCGTCGTCGTCGGTGGTTCCGCCGTCCCCGACGACGGTGCTTCCGTCGCCGGTCGTCCCGTCGTCGGTCGTCCCGTCGTCGGTGTCGTCGCCGGTCGTCCCGTCGTCGGTCTCGTCGGTCGTGCCGTCGTCCGGCGCGCCGTCATCGGTCGTGCCGTCGTCCGGCGCGCCGCCGGCGGCCGCCGAGCCGTCGCCCGGAGCCGGCGTCGCGGAGATCGCGGAGATCGAGTCGTCGGCCCCGGCGTCGTCGGTCGCGGCCGCGGGGGCCGCTCCGAACGTCGACGCCGCCACGAGCCCCGCCACCAGAGCTGCCCACAGCCGCCTTCTCACCCGTTCCTCCTCTTGTCCACGGTGCCGGGAAGCATCGCACGCAGCGGCGTACGGAGGAAAGGACCGATCGGACCCCGAAAAGGTTGCGGCCGCCGCGGAGGCGCGCTCGTCTCCGTCGTGAGCCGGGACCCTACGTCTCTTTCGGCACGGTCCGCTCAGCGGCCGGAGACGCGGCGGGCCTCGGTCTCGAATGCGTTGTCGCGGTACAGGTGGCCCCCGCGTAGCAGCGCGCCGACCGACGCGGCGAGGTACATCGGCCCGTAGGCGACGCCCCAGCGCTCGTACTGCCGCACGTGCACGAGCTCGTGCTCGAGCAGCGCGTCTTCGGGCGCGTCGTCGACCGCGAGCACGACGTGGCCGAACGTTATGGCCTTGTAGCGCCACCCGAGCCGGCGCGGCCACGACGCGCCGGCGCACAGCAGCACGCCGCGCGTCGCGCGCCGGCGTCGGAAGAACGGCGCGAGCACGAGCCCGACGAGCGAGTAGGGCGACGCCCACAGCAACCTCAGCGCGCGCATGCACCCGTCTCCTACATCCGGCAGTCCGTACGGCGCGACGCTATCGTCCAGGCGCGGCGCGCCGGCGGATCCGGTGCGCTACAGCGGGACGTCGCTGAGCACGAGGACGCGCGTCTCGGTCATCTCGTCCATCGCCCAGCGCAGGCCCTCGCGCCCGGTGCCCGAGTCCTTGGCGCCGCCGTACGGCATCTGGTCGGCGCGAAACGCGCTCACGTCGTTGACGATCACGCCGCCGACCACGACGTCGCGGTGGGCGCGCAGCGCGAGCTCGAGGCTCGACGTGAACACGCCGGCCTGGAGCCCGTAGCGCGACGAGTTGACCTCGGCGATCGCGTCGTCGAAGTCGTCGTACGGCTCGACCGTGACGACCGGGCCGAAGATCTCCTCGCAGCGCACCTTCATGTCCGGGCGCGTGCGCGTCAACACCGTCGGGACGTAGAACGGGTCCTCACGCTTGCCGCCGGCGAGGACCTCGGCGCCTCCCTGCACCGCCTCGTCGACCCATGCGCTGACCTTCTCGAGCGCGTCGTGGTCGATGAGCGGACCGACGTCGGTGTCGGGGTCGAGCGGGTCCCCCGTCCTCAGCTCGGCGACCTTCGCGACGAGCTCACGCGTGAGGTCGTCGTACACGCCGCGCTGCACGAGCACGCGCTGCACCGAGATGCACGACTGTCCCGCCTGGTAGTAGCCGCCGTACGCGATGCGGGCCGCGGCCTTGGCCACGTCCGCGTCCGAGTGCACGACGACTCCGGCGTTGCCGCCGAGCTCGAGCGTGACGGCCTTTCTGTGCGCCGCTTGCGCGAGCTTCCACCCGACCTCGGTCGAGCCCGTGAACGAGACCTTGGCGAAACGGTCGTCGAGCGCCATCTCCCCGGCCTCGCTGCCGCCGACCGGCAGGACCGAGCACATCGCCGGCGGCAGGTCGGTCTCGCAGAACAGCTCGCCGAGGAGCAGCGCCCCGAGCGGCGTCGACGTCGCCGGCTTGACGACGACGGGAGCGCCGACCGCGAGGGCCGGCGCCATCTTGTGCGCCACGAGGTTCACAGGGAAGTTGAACGGCGCGATCGCGAGCACCGGGCCGAGCGGGAAGCGCCGGACGATGCCCATGCGCGCGCCGAGCGCGGCGTCGGCGTCGAAGCGCATGACCTCGCCGCCCGTCCGGCGCGTCTCCTCCGCGGCCCACCGGAACGTCGACGCCGCGCGCGCCGCCTCGACCTTGGCCCACTTGAGCGGCTTGCCGCCCTCGCGCGCGATGACCTCCGCGACGTCGTCGACGCGCTCGACGAGACGCCGCGACACGTGCGTGAGAGCCTCGGCGCGCGCGTGCAGCGGCAGCTTGCGCGCGTCGTCGAAGCACGACGCCGCCGCCGCGATCGCGTCCTCCACGTCGTCCGCGCCCGGCCTCGCGACGCGCGCGACGACGTCACCGTCGTACGGGCTCGTCACGTCGAACGTGTCGTCGCCGGAGCGCCACTCGCCCGCGACCAGGAAGCTCTTGACGTCAGGCATAAGCGCCTCCGTTCGTCCGTATCGCCTACTCGTCGCCGAAGACGACGTAATACCAGTCCTTGCGCCGCGCGCCGGAGAGATCGGCCATGACGTGCTTCGACACCGTGTACTCCTCGAGCGACTGCAGGCTCATGTCCTTGCCGAAACCGGACTGCTTGAAGCCGCCGTGCGGCATCTCCGGCGTCAGCGCGATGTGCTCGTTGATCCATACGGTTCCGAAGCGCAGGGCCTTGGCGGCGCGCAGCGACTTGTGCGCGTCGCGCGTCCACACGCTCGACGCGAGCCCGTACTTGACGTCGTTGGCCTTGGCGAGGACCTCGTCCTCGGTCTCGAACGGCAGGAACGTCGGCATCGGGCCGAAGACCTCCTGCTGGACGATGTCGGCCTGCTGGTCGGCCCCCGAGATCAGCGTCGGCTCGAACCAGTAGCCGCGCTCGAAGCCCTCCGGACGCCCGCCCCCGAGGAGCACCTTCGCGCCCTGCTCGCGGGCGCGCTCGACGAAGCCCTGCACGCGCTCGAGCTGTGCCGCATTGATGAGCGGGCCCATGTCGGTGCTGCGCTCCATCGGGTCGCCGAGACGGATCTCCGACGCGAGGTCCGTGACGCGCGCGAGGAACTCGTCCCACACCGGACGCTGCACGTAGATGCGCGTCGCCGCCGTGCAGTCCTGGCCCGTGTTGACGAACGCGCCGGCGACACAGCCCTGCGCGGCGGCCTCGAGGTCTGCGTCGTCGTAGACGATGAACGGCGCCTTGCCCCCGAGCTCGAGGTGGAGCCGCTTGACCGTGGGGGCCGCGGCCCGCATGACCGACTGCGCCGTCTCGATCGAGCCCGTCAGCGCGACCATGTCGACGTCGGGATGGCCGACGAGCGGGGCGCCGACCTCCTGCCCCCGTCCCGTCACGACGTTGAGCACCCCGTCCGGCAGCCCCGCCTCCTTCGCGATGCGTGCGAGCTCGAGGGTCGTGAACGGCGTCCACGGCGCGGGCTTGAGCACGACGGTGTTGCCGGCCGCGAGTGCCGGGCCGATCTTCCACACCGCCATCAGGATCGGGTAGTTCCACGGCGTCACCTGCGCCACGACGCCCACGGGCTCGCGCCGCAGCCACGAGCTGTAGCCGGGCAGGTACTCGGCCGCGGCCGCGCCCGACAGCGTGCGCGCGAGCCCGCCGAAGTACTTGAGCTGGTCGGCCGCCATCGGCACGTCGCCGTCGGCGACGAGCTTGTGCGTCTTGCCGCTGCACGCGATCTCGAGGCGGACGAGCTCCTCGGCCCGCTCCTCGACGAGCTCGCCCATCTTCCACAGGACCGCGGCGCGCTCGCCGTGCCCGAGCTCCGACCAGCGGCCGTCCTCGAACGCCTCGCGGGCCGCCTCCACGGCGCGATCGACGTCGGCCGCGTCGCCGCGCGGGACGGTGCCCACGACCTCCTCGGTCGCCGGGTCGAGGATCTCGTCGACGTTGCCCGAGGCGGCCTCCACGAACTCGCCGCCGATGAAGTGACCGTTGGAGTACATGGAGCCTCCTCGACTCAGTCCGGGGCTTCGCGCGGCCATGCTAGTGGGGCGGGCGCGCGCCGCCACGGTGCGGATCGGACCATGCCGGGGGCCGTGTTTGTCCAACGTGACCAAAGAGCACCCGCCGGACGGGCCCATCCGCCCGAACTACGTAGGCGCCGCCCGGAAGCGGCGGCACGACGGAGCCGTTGGTCTCCTTTCGCACGGATGCGTAACGCGCCCGGCCCGCCGGCGTTGACCGTGCACACCGAGATCGCACCGAAGAAAGGAGCACCACGATGGGCAGAGGTCTGCGGATCGGGCTCGCAGGCGTCGTCGCGGCGGCGTCGCTGTCGGTCGCGCCGTGGGCGGCCGCGAACGACGACGACGTCATCCGCGAGGGGGCGTGCAGCGGCTCGAGCGACTGGAAGCTGAAGCTGAGCCCCGAGAACGGCAAGATCGAGGTCGAGTTCGAGGTCGACCAGAACGTCGTCGGCGACGAGTGGCGCGTCGTCATGCGTCACGAGGGCGACGTCTTCTTCCGCGGCAAGCGCACGACGCAGGGCCCGAGCGGCTCGTTCGAGGTCCGGCGCGTCGAGCCGAACCTCGCCGGCACGGACTCGTTCCGGGCCCGCGCCCGCAACCTCGACGGCGACGAGGTGTGCCGCGGCTCCGCGTCGTTCTAGCCGGTAGCCCCGCCCACCGGCGCCGCGCGCCGCGCGCGTCCACACGGACGCCGCGCGGGGCGCGGCGCCGTGGCGCGCCGGTCTAGACGTCGGTCGAGTCGCCCACGCCCTTGCGGCGGGGCTGCACGAAGCCGCCCGCGACACCGCCCGTCGTCGCGCCCGCGACCGCGAACGCGACGACCGCGATCACGATGCCCGAGCCCGCGTCGAGGAACAGGACGCCGACGAGGAGCCCGAGGAGCGCGCCGACGATGGCGCCGACGACCGCCCCGGCGAGCCCGCCGCGCGCCTGGCTCTTGGTGGCCACGACGCCGGGGCCGCCGGTGAAGGAGTCGACTTCGCCGTGCATCTCGCTCCGCTCGGGGACGCCCGGCTCGCGCCGCTCGCCCTCGGTCGAGGCGGAAGGATCCGTCATGCGCGCCCCCGTACCCATCCGCCCGCGGCCTCATGCGCGTTGACGCTCGGTCGTGCGTGGGTAACGCACCCGCGGAACCGACGAGCGAGGGAGGACCGATGGAGATCGGCTACAAGATCTCGAGCGAGGAGCACGCCGCGCCCGACCTCGTGCGCCAGGCACGCCGGGCCGAGGAGGCCGGCTTCACGTTCGCCGCGATCTCCGACCACTACCACCCGTGGACGGACGCGCAGGGCCACGCGCCGTTCGTATGGGGCGTCATCGGAGCGATCGCGCAGGTTACCGAGCGCCTGCGCGTGCTCACGGGCGTGACGTGCCCGACCGTCCGCATTCACCCCGCGATCGTCGCCCACGCCGCCGCGACCGCCGCGGCGCTGCTGCCCGGGCGCTTCGAGCTCGGCGTCGGCACGGGCGAGAACCTCAACGAGCACGTTCTCGGCGACCACTGGCCCCCGGTGCGCAAGCGTCTCGAGATGCTCGAGGAGGCGATCGACGTCATGCGGCAATTGTGGTCGGGGAAGCTCACGACCCACTACGGCCGCCACTACACGGTCGAGAACGCGCGCGTCTACGACGCGCCCGAACGGCCCATCCCGGTCATGGTGGCGGCGAGCGGCGAGCGCTCGCTCGAGCTCGCCGGCCGCGTCGGCGACGGGCTCATCGCGCTCGCGCCGTCCGACGACGTCGTGGAGACGTTCGAGCGCAGCGGCGGCGCGGGCAAGCCGCGCCACGCCGAGGTGACCGTGTGCTGGGCGCGCGACGAGCGGTCGGCCAAGGAGACCTCGTACCGCTACTGGCCGATCGCCGGCGTCGAGGGCCAGCTCATGCAGGAGCTGCCGCTGCCGGCGCACTTCGAGCAGGCGGCGTCCATGATCGACCCCGACGACGCCACCGAGACGATCGCGCTCGGGCCCGACCCGGAGACGCACCTCGCCGTGATCCGCAAGTTCGCCGACGCCGGCTACGACCGGATCTGGGTCCACCAGATCGGCCCTGACCAGGACGGCTTCTTCGACTTCTACGAGTCGGAGGTCCTGCCGAAGCTGTAGGCCGTCTAGGCGTCGAGGACGTCGGCGGCTCGCAGCGCGAGCCACACCTCCAGGCGGTCCTCGGCCCGCGACAGGTCGCGGCCCAGCAGCTCCTCGGCCTGGCGCACGCGATAGCGCAGCGTGTGGCGGTGGACTCCGAGAGCCTCGGCCCCCGGCTCCCAGCGCCCGCCCGCCTCGACGAACGCGCGCACGCTCGCGACCAGCTCCGACGAGCGGCGCCGGTCGCGTTCGAGCAGCGGGCCGAGGATCGAGCGCACGTAACCCTCGAGGACCGGCCGCGGCTGCGCGCCGAGCAACAGGGCGTACGAGCCGAGATCGCGCGGCGACGCGACGCGCCGGTCGGTGGCGCGCAGCGCGAACGACGCCGTGAGGTACGACGACCGCACGTCGCGGGGCTCGACGGCGTCGCCGACGCCCACGCGCGCGGCCCCCGGGTCGATGCCGACGGAGCGTCCTTGCGCGTCGAGCTCGTCGAGCACCGCGCGCGCGAGCCGCTCGGGGTCGTCGTCCGCGACCAGCGCGGCGACCCGGCCTCCCACGACCGCGCTGCGCAGCACGCCGGGACCGAGCGCCGCGTCGACGAGCCATGCCGCGTCGGGCACGTGCGCGGGGTCGACGCCGTCGACGACGACGACGGCGACGCGCCGGTCAGGCGCGAAGCCCGCGAGCTCGAGGCGCCGCACGAGGTCGGCGGCCGGAACGCGCCCGCCGAACGCCTCGGTGAGGAGGTCGCCGGCGATGCGGCGCTCCGCGTCGGCGACCGCGCGGCGGGCCGACAGCAGCACGCCCAGCACCGTGACGGCGTGGTGGACGACCATGCGGTCGTGCGCGTCGAGGCGCGCGTCCTTGCCGAACAGCAGCACGCCCTCGCGCCGGCCGCCGACGACGACCGCGAGCGCGACCGTCGTGCCGCGCGGCGCGACGTCGGACGCGCTCAACGCGCCCGCGGCCGCGATGCCGTCGGGAAGCGCGGCCCACGCCGCGGCGGGATCGGGCGCGTCGACCCCGGCGCCCGCGACCACGGCCCCGCGGCGGTCGAACACCAGCGCCCACCCGCCCGCGAGCGCGACGACCTCGTCGAGGACGTCCGCGGGCCCCGCGCCGTGGCTGACGAGCGCGGCGAGCCGCTCGTGGACCTCGACCGACGCCTGCGCGTCGCGCACGCGCTCCTCCGCGAGGCGCGACGACACCGCCTCGGCGATGGCGATGAACGGCACCGGGTACGGCACCTCGAGCACGGGGAAGCCGTCGCGCTCGGCGGCGCGCGTGATCGACGACGGCACCGCGTCGAACCCGAACCCCACGCCGAAGCCGAGCCCCGCGAGCCCGGCCCCGACGAGGCGCCGGATGTAGGCGCGCTGGAGCGCGCCCGAGTGGGCCAGGCCCATGCCGGTCGTCAGGAGCAGCTCGCCGCCCGAGAGCCACGGCGTCGGGTCCTGGAGCTCCGACGTGTGCACCCAACGGATCGGCCGGTCGAGCCCGGCGGCGCCCGCGACGACCGTGAGCCCGAGCCCGGGCACCGACAGCAGGTCGCGCACCGTCAGCGGCATGTGCAGAGTGTACAAACGCCATCCGGCGCCTTTGCCGCGCTGAACCTACGCGGGCGCGCGGTGCGGTGCTACCGTCCGCGCCGTATGACCGCCGACGGCCACGCCGCCCCGCCCGCGACCGCCGAAGTGCAGCCGCGCGGCGGCGCCCGCGCCGCACCCGGCCCCCGCGCGGTGCCCGGCCCCCGCTCCGAGGAGCTCCTCGCACGCCGCGTCGCGGCGGTGCCGCGCGCGGTCTTCAACACCGTGCCGATCTTCGTGGCGCACGGGTCCGGGGCCGAGGTCGTCGACGTCGACGGGAGCCGCTTCGTCGACTTCGCCGGCGGCCTCGGCGTCCTCAACGTCGGGCGCGCGCACCCGCGCGTGCTCGAGGCCGTGCGCGCCCAGCTCGAGGCGTACGTGCACGAGTGCTTCCACGTCACGATGTACGAGGGCTACGTCGAGCTCGCCGAGACGCTCAACCGGCTCACGCCCGGCGACCACCCGAAGAAGACGATGCTCGCGAGCTCGGGGGCCGAGGCGGTCGAGAACGCCGTCAAGGCGTCGCGCTACGCGACCGGACGCGATGCGGTCGTGACGTTCTCCAACGCGTTCCACGGCCGCACGCTGATGGCGATGACGCTGACCGCCAAGACCGTCTACCGCGACAACATGGGCCCGTTCGCGCCCGAGGTCTACCGCGTCCCGTTCGCCTACTGCTACCGCTGCCCGCTCGGGCTCGAGCACCCGTCGTGCGGGATCGCGTGCGCGGAGCACACGGCCGACGTCATCGACAGCGAGATCGGTTCGAGCGCGGTCGCGGCGCTCATCGTGGAGCCGGTGCAGGGCGAGGGCGGCTTCGTCGTCGCGCCCGACGACTACCTGCCCGCGCTGCGGGCGCTCTGCACCGAACGCGACATCGTCATGATCGACGACGAGGTCCAGAGCGGCATGGGGCGCACCGGCAAGCTGTTCGCGATCGAGCACTACGGCGTCGTGCCCGACGTCGTGACGACGGCGAAGTCGCTCGGCGCCGGGTTCCCGATCTCCGCGGTCACCGGGCGCGCCGACGTCATGGAGGCGCCGCACGTCGGCGCGCTCGGCGGCACCTACGGCGGCAACCCGGTCGCGTGCGCGGCGGCCCTCGCGGTGCTCGCGGAGCTGACACAGTCGGACCTGCTCGAGCGCGCCGAGCGCCAGGGGCGTGCGATCAGACAGCGCCTCGATCCGCTCGCGCAGCGTCTGCGCATCGTCGGCGAGGTGCGCGGGATCGGGCCCATGGTCGGCGTCGAGCTCGTGCGCGACCGCGCCACGAAGGAGCCCGCTAAGGTCGAGGCCGCGGCGATCCTGCGCCGGTGCCACGAGCGCGGCGTCATCGTGATGAAGGCCGGCACGTACGACAACGTCGTCCGGCTCCTCGCGCCGCTCGTCATCAACGACGACGACCTCCACGCCGGCCTCGACGTCGTCGTCGAGGCGCTCGAGTGGGCCGACCGGGGCATGTCCTGATGCTCGTCGGCGGCGACGTCGTCGAGGGCCGCGGCGCGCCGGTCGAGGTCGTCAACCCCGCCACCGAGGAGGTCGTCGCGAGCGTCGCGTCGGCCACGGCCGGGCAGGTCGACGACGCGGTGCGCGCGGCGCGCGGGGCGGCGCGCGAGTGGCGCCGCACGCCGGCGCCCGAGCGCGCCGAGATGCTGCACGCGCTGTCGTCGTGGATCGCGCAGCACACAGAGGAGCTCGCGCGCACGCTCACGTCCGAGGGCGGCAAGCCGCTCGTGGAGAACCGCGACGAGATGGGGTGGACCGCGGCGTGCTGCGACTTCTACGCCGAGCTCGGCCGCGTCGAGCGCGGTCGCATCGTCCCGTCGGGCGAGGCGGGCCAGCTGTCGCTCGTCGTCAAGGAGCCGTACGGCGTCGTCGCCGCGATCGTGCCGTGGAACTACCCGCTGCTGCTTCTCGCGTGGAAGCTCGCGCCGGCCCTGGCCGCGGGCAACACCGTCGTCGTCAAGCCGTCGCCGTACACGCCCCTGTCGACGCTCGCGCTGTGCGACGGTCTCGCGGCCGCGTTCCCGCCCGGCGTCGTCAACGTCGTGACCGGCGACGCCGATGTCGGCGCCGCACTCGTCGCGCACCGCGACTGCGCGCTCGTCGCGTTCACCGGGTCGGTCGAGACCGGCAAGGCGGTCATGCGGGCCGCGGCCGACACGATGACGAAGGTCCACCTCGAGCTCGGCGGCAAGGACGCGTTCATCGTGTGCGACGACGTCGAGCTCGACGTCGTGGCGCGCGGCGCGGTGTGGGCCGCGTACCTCAACACCGGCCAGGTGTGCACCTCCGCCGAGCGCTTCTACGTCCTGCGCGACGTCTACGACGACTTCGTCGACGCGTTCGTCGACGAGACGCGCAAGCTGGTGGTCGGCGACCCGATGTCGGAGGCGACCGACGTCGGCCCGCTCGTGCGCGGCGTCCAGCGGGCGCGCGTCGAGGATCAGCTCGCCGCGGCGCGCGCCGCCGGCGCGACGGTCCTTCACGGCGGCGACCGCGGCGGCTTCGAGCGCGGCTACTTCCTCACGCCCGCGGTGGTGGTCGACGTCGACGAGGACATGGACCTCATGCGCCGTGAGACGTTCGGGCCGGTCGCGCCGATCGCGCGCGTCGCGAGCCTCGACGAGGCGATCGAGCGCACGAACGCGAGCGAGTACGGGCTCGGCGCCAACGTCTACACGCGCCGGCTCGACTACATGATGAGGGCGATGGAGGACATCGAGGCCGGGACGGTGTGGTTCAACGACCCCCTCACCGACAACGAGGCGGCCCCGTTCGGCGGCATGAAGTCGTCGGGCAACGGACGCGAGCTCGGGACCGAGGGGCTCGACGACTTCCGTCAGACCAAGCACGTGCACATCGACTCCAAGATGGACGCCAAGCCGTGGTGGTACCCGTACGCGGACTACGTCCGCTACCAGGCGGAGCACGGGACGGCCCCCGGCTAGCGATGTCGTCGGTCGAGCTCCGCAACGTCTCCAAGTCGTTCAAGGACGTCGTCGCGGTCGACGACCTGTCGCTCACGATCGACGAGGGCGAGTTCTTCTCGCTGCTCGGGCCGTCCGGATGCGGCAAGACGACGACGCTGCGCATGGTCGGCGGCTTCGAGGAGCCGACCGCCGGCAGCATCCTTCTCGGCGACGACGACGTCACCGACGTCCCTCCCTACAAGCGCAACGTCAACACGGTGTTCCAGTCGTACGCGCTGTTCCCGCATCTGACGGTGCTCGAGAACGTCGCCTACGGGCTCAAGCGCCGCAAGGTGCCGCGCGACGAGATCGCGGCGCGCTGCGAGCGCGTCCTCGAGCTCGTCGACCTCACCGGCTACGGCGAGCGACGCACCACGCAGCTGTCGGGGGGTCAGCAGCAGCGCGTCGCGCTGGCGCGCGCGCTCGTCAACCGCCCCGCGGTGCTCCTGCTCGACGAGCCGCTCGGCGCGCTCGACCTCAAGCTGCGAAAGCAGATGCAGCTGGAGCTCAAGCGCATCCAGAGCGAGGTCGGCATCACGTTCGTCTACGTGACGCACGACCAGGAGGAGGCGATGACGATGTCGGACCGCATCGGCGTGATGAACGCCGGCCGGCTCGAGCAGGTCGGTGCCCCGCGCGACGTCTACGAGCTCCCGGCGACGCAGTTCGTCGCGTCGTTCCTGGGTGCGTCGAACCTGCTGCATGGCGACGTCGAAGGGATCGACGGCAACGTCGCCAAGGTGCGTCTCGCGGCCGGAAGCACGATCTCGATGCCGGCCGACCGGCTCCCGCCCGAGCGCGGCGAGCTGCGCGTCGGCGTGCGACCGGAGAAGCTGCACATCGGCACCGACGCGCCGGCGTCCGCTGCCAACGCGGTCGACGCGCTCGTCACGATCTCGACCTACACCGGCGTGAGCACGTCGTACGAGTGCACGACGGCCGACGGCTCCAAGATCGTCGTCTACACGCAGAACCTCGGTGACCCCGGCGGCGGGGCGCGCGCCGGCGAGCGCGTGCGCCTGTCGTGGGACCCCGAGCACACCTTCGCCGTGTCCGCGTCCGCAACCTCCCGGAAGGAGAGCATCGATGCGACGTGACCCTGGGCTCGAGGAGCTGCTGGCGCGCGCCCCGCGGCGCGTCTCGAGGCGCGACCTGCTCCGGCGGATGGGCATCGGCGCAGGCGCGCTGTCGGCCACGGCGCTGCTGGCCGCGTGCGGCATCGACAGCGAGTCGCCCGGCGGGGGCGGAGGCGGCGACGAGGCCGACGAGCTGACGACGACGCAGAAGCAGGGAGAGCTCAACTTCGCGAACTGGCCGGCGTACATCGACAAGAAGGGCGGCACGTCGCCGACGCTCGACCAGTTCCAGCAGGAGACCGGCATCACCGTCGACTACAAGACGGTGATCAACGACAACGTGAGCTTCTTCGCGACGATCCGCGAGCCGCTCGCCAACGGCGACCCCGTCGACTGGGACCTCATCGTCGTGACCGACTGGCTCATCGCCAAGATGGCGAACCTCGGCTACCTCGAGACGCTCGACCACTCGAAGCTGCCGAACTTCGAGGCGCACGCCGGCGACATCTACAAGGACCCGACCTACGACCCGGACAACGCACACAGCGTCCCGTGGCAGTCGGGCATCACCGGGATCGCGTACAACATCTCGTTGACGGGACGCGAGATCACGTCGGTCAACGACCTCTTCGACCCCGAGTTCGAGGGTCGCGTCGGGATGATGACCGAGATGCGCGACACGATGAACCTCGTGCTCCTCGGGATGGACGTCGACCCGCAGGAGGCGACGATGGAGGACGCCGAGGCGGCGCAGCAGCGTCTCATCGAGCAGCGCGACGCGGGCATCGTCCGCAAGTACTACGGCAACGACTACGTCCAGCCGCTCGAGCAGGGCGACCTCGCTCTGACGATGGCGTGGTCCGGCGACGTGCTGGGGGCCGAGCTCTCCAACCCCGACATCCGCTTCGTCGTGCCCGACGAGGGCGGGATCCTGTGGGTCGACAACATGGCGATCCCGCAGAACGCGGCGCACCCGATCGACGCCATGATGATGATGGACTTCGTCTACCAGCCCGAGGTCGCGGCGCAGATGACGGCATGGATCAACTACATCTCGCCCGTCCCGGAGGCCAAGGACATCCTGCTGCAGGCCAAGGACGGCTACACGCGCAAGGTCGCCAAGAGCCCGCTCGTGTTCCCGACGGCCGAGATGGAGTCGCGCCTCCACCACTACAAGAACCTGAGCCCCGAGGAGGAGGACGCGTGGGACGACCTCTTCAACGAGGTCGTCCAGGGTTGAGCCGGCGCCCGCCGGGCCGGGTGGTCGCGGCGTGAGCGCGGCGGCGCCGCCGCGGCGCCGCGCACGCGGCCTCGCGCCCTACCTCCTGTCGCTGCCCGGCGTGCTGTGGCTCGCGGTGTTCTTCGTCGTGCCGATGGTCACGATGTTCTCCGTGTCGTTGCAGGAGGGCACCATCGACACCGGCTTCCGCTTCACGGGCCGGTGGCAGAACTACACCGAGCAGCTGTCCGCCTACAGCGAGCACGTCGTCCGGTCGCTCGTCTACGGACTGATCGTCACGATCGCGACGCTGCTCATCAGCTACCCGATGATGTACTGGATCGCGTTCAAGGGGGGCCGGCGCAAGAACCTCTTCCTGCTCCTCATGCTGCTGCCGTTCTTCACGCCGTTCCTCATCCGCACGCTGTCGTGGACGTTCGTCCTCGCCGACCGCGGCATAGTGCTCGGCACGCTCAAGGACGCGGGCCTGCTCGGCGACGACTTCCGCCTGCTGGCGACGCACGTGTCCGTCGTCGCGGGGATGATCTACAACTTCCTGCCGTTCATGGCCCTGCCGCTGTACGTCGCGCTCGAGCGGCTCGACCCGTCGCTGCTCGACGCGGCGCACGACCTCTACTCGAGCCGCGTGCAGGCGTTCGTGCGCGTCACCCTGCCGCTGTCGCTGCCGGGCGTGTTCGCCGGCTCGCTGCTGACGTTCATCCCGTCGGTCGGCGACTTCATCGACGCCGAGCTGCTCGGCGGCGTCAACAACCAGATGATCGGCAACGTCGTCGAGCGGCTCTTCAACGACACCTTCGACTACCCCGAGGGCGCCGCGATCTCGTTCGTGCTCATCGCCGGCATCCTTGCGGGGGTGTTCCTGTACGCGCGCGCCCTCGGCACCGAGGAGCTGACCGGCGGCGAGGCACGCACGTGAGCGACCGCGCCGCGGGCGTCGCGGGGGCCGTCGCGCGTCCGGCCCCCCGTCGGCGGCGGCGGCGCAGGGAGTGGCTGTTGCCGACCTACACGGCCCTCGTCATCGCGTACCTGTTCCTGCCCGTGGTCGTGATGATCCTGTTCGGCTTCAACGACTTCGCTGGTCGCTTCAACTTCGTGTGGAGGCGTCCGACGCTGGAGTGGTACCGCACGCTGTTCGACGACCCCGACCTCGTCGAGGCGCTGAAGAACTCGGCGCTCGTCGCGGCCATCAGCACCGCGCTCGCGACCGCGCTGGGGACCGCGATCGCCCTCGCCCTCACGCGCCACCGCTTCCGCGGCCGCTCGGGACTCAACCTGTTCATCTTCATCCCGATGGCGACGCCCGAGATCGTGCTCGGAGTGTCGCTGCTGGCGTTGTTCGTCACTCTCGGCGTCGACCGCGGCTTTCTCACGATCGTGATCGCGCACGTCATGTTCTCGATCTCCTACGTCGTCGTGACGGTCAAGGCGCGGACCTCCGGCTTCGACCACAACCTCGAAGACGCCGCACAGGACCTCGGCGCGACACCGTGGACGACGTTCTGGACCGTGACGTTCCCCCTCATCTTCCCGGGACTCGTGGCGGCCGCGCTGCTGGCGTTCGTGCTGTCGCTCGACGACTACGTGATCACGACGTTCAACGCGGGGGGCACGGTGACGTTCCCGCTGTGGATCTACGGCGTGTCGCGCTTCGGCGTCCCGCCGCAGGTCAACGTCATGGGCACGATCCTGTTCGCGATCGGAGTCGTCTACGTCGCCGGCACGCTGCTACGCGAACGACGCCGCGAGCGCGCGGCCTGACGCGCTAACGCGAGACGGCGGCGCAGTAGTCGGCGAGGACCTCGATCGTGTGGTCGACGTCGGCCTCCGAGTGCTGGACGGAGATCGTCCACTGCTCCTCCTTGCCCGGCGTCTGGTAGATGCCCCGGTTGACGACCCAGTACCAGTACGCGTCGAACAGCGAGTCGTCGATCTCGTCGTAGTCGCGGTAGCGCTCGAGCGGGCGGTCGCGGAACGTGATCGAGCCCTTGCAGCCGAGGTCGGTCGTGACCGCGGGGATGCCGGCGTCGTCGAGCACCTTCTGGCAGCCCTGCGCGAGGCGGGTTCCGAGGCTCCGCAGGCGCGCGTACGCGTCGTCGGTCAGCACCTCGGTGAGCGCCGCAAGCCCCGCGTGCATCGACAGCGGGTTGCCGTTGAACGTCCCGACCGCGGTCACGCCCCTGGTGATCTCCTCCATGATCTCGGCCCTGCCCGCGTACGCGCCGAGGGGCGTCCCGCCCCCGATCGCCTTCGCGAGGCACACGAGGTCGGGCTGCACGCCGAAGTACTCGGTCGCGCCGCCGGGCGCGATCGTCACGCCGGTCTTGACCTCGTCGAAGATCAGGACGACGCCGTGACGGTCGCACAGCGCGCGCACCGCCTCGAGATAGCCGGGGCGCGGCAGGATGATGCCGGCGTTCATCATGACCGGCTCGACGATCATGGCCCCGATGCGGTCGCCGTGCTCGGCGAGCGTGCGCTCGAGCGCGTCGACGTCGTTGAACGGCACGATCATCGTGTGCTTGGCGGTGTCGGGCGGGATGCCGCGCGAGAACGGCACGCTCCACGGACGCTCGTGCGGGCCGCCGGAGTCGATGCTCGCCACGACGGAGAACATGACGGCGTCGTGGTGGCCGTGGTACGCGCCCTCGATCTTGAGCAGGACGTCCTTGCCGGACGCGGCGCGCGCGAGACGGATCGCGTCCATGGTCGCCTCGGTCCCCGAGTTGGTGAAGCGCACCTCGTCGGTCCCGAAGCGGCGGTTGATCTCCTCCGCCAGCATGACGCCCTCGCGCGTCGTCGCGGCGAAGTGCGTGCCCGACGCCGCGGCGCGCTCGATCGCGGCGCGCACCTTCGGGTGCGAATGGCCGACGACCATCGTCCCGAAGCCGTTGTGGTAGTCGACGTAGTCGTTGCCGTCGACGTCGGTCACCCGGCTCCCGGCCCCCGAGACGAGGTAGATGGGGTACGGGTCGCCCGCCTGGAACGACGACGCGACGCCGAAGGGAAGCGAGCGCCGGGCGCGCTCGTAGAGCTCGAGGGACGCGGGCGTGCGCGCCTCGTAGCGGGCGAGCTCGTCGTCGAGGAGCCGTCGCGCCCGCTCGCCGACCGCGGGGCTCGACACGATGCACCTCCAGTGAGATGGGCGGTACGGACGCGCGGGGCACGCCGCGTCCGTCGGGCTCGGCCTAGGCTAGCCCGCCGGAGGAGCCGCCGCCGTTGGCCGTTCTGTCCAAGCGCGCCACCGCTCGTGCGCCACAAGGCAGCGACGCGGACGCGTCGCTTATCCTGCGGCGCGTGCTGCAGGCGACGAGTCACTCGGACGACGCGGGGTGGACGACGGTCGACGACCTCGACACGCTGTCCGAGCTGCGCGCCCGGTCCGACCGGCTCCTGTGGGCCGAGGCGGACGTCGCCTCGCTCACGCCCGGCGACGTGGCGACGATCGCGGAGGAGTTCGGGCTCCACCCGCTCGCGGTCGAGGACGCCGAGAACCCCCGTCAGCGCCCGAAGCTGGAGGCGTACGAGAACCATCTCTTCGTCGTCGTGCACCAGCTCGACGAGGTCGACGGGCAGCTCGAGGCGGCGCAGATCGCGTGCTTCGTCGGGCGCAACTACGTCCTGTCGATCCACGCCGGCGCGACGCGCACGCTCGCGGAGGCGACCCGCCGGTGGCGCGCCGAGCCCCCGTCCGACCGTCACGATGCTGCCGAGCTGCTCCACGTCCTCGTCGACGTCGTGGTCGACGACTACCAGGCGCACGCGGACCGGCTCGAGGCGCGCGTCGAGGAGCTCGAGGACATCGCGCTGTCGACGCCGGCGGCGCCGATCCAGGAGCAGGTCTATTCCGTCAAGCAGCAGCTCGCCCGCCTGCGCCGTTACGTGCTGCCGGGAAGCCGACTGCTCGAGCACGTCGTCGACCCGGGCGACCGGCAGACGGAGCTGTCGCGCGCGACGCGGGAGCTGTACCGCGACGTGCACGACCACCTCCTACGCATCACCGACCAGATCCACAACGTCGACGACCTCACCCAGGCCGTGCTCGACCTGACGCACTCGCAGCAGGCGATGGCCCTCAACGAGGTCACCAAGAAGCTCAGCGCGTGGGCCGCGATCTTCGCCGTCGAGACCCTCATCGCCGGGATCTACGGCATGAACTTCCGCCTCGTGCCGCCCGACCAGACCCTGTTCGGCTTCTGGTTCGCCCTCGCGCTCATGGCGGTGTGCGGCGTCTTCCTCTACCGCTACTTCAAGACGCGCGACTGGATGTGACGGCGCCGCGGCGGGCGCCCGAGCTGTTAGCCTGCGGGGCATGGCAGAAGGCAAGCAGAAGAGGGTCAAGCAGAGGATCACGGTCGACGTCTACCTGACGCAGCCCGGCGGCAAGCCTCGCAAGTCGCACGCCGGCGAGCTGCGCCGCCTCCAGAAGCTCGGCTTCCGGGAGGTCGACCGCAAGATCGCCGCGCGCGAGGACCACGTGCGCGTGGCGCTCGAGCGCGAGATCGACCGCTACCCCGGCGTCCCGCTCGCGCCGGTCCATCCGCACATCCAGTAGGCGCGGCGGAGGTCGCCCGCGGCGTGGAAAACCGCCGCGCCGCGCGCGCCGTAGTACCCGCGACGGCACGCACGCGTAGGAGGCGACACATGACGACGCATCTCCGGCTTCTCGCGGCGGTCGCCGCGGCGGTCGCCGCGCTCACCGCGTGCGGCGGCGGCTCCGACGACGGCGGCGCGGCCGCCGGCTCCGGCGGCGACCTCTCGATCGAGTCCCCCGACGACGGCGCCGAGGTCCCGGCCGCGTTCACCGTCGAGCTGTCGACCGGCGAGGAGCTGGGCCCGCCCGAGAGCGGCGCGATGCACGTCCACCTCTACTACGACGGCGCCGACGAGGACTACGACGTCGTCACGTCCGACAGCTTCGACGTCGAGGGCCTCGGTTCCGGCGAGCACACGATCGAGGCGTCGCTGCGACACGCCGACCACTCGGCGGCGGGGGCCGAGGACACCGTGACCGTCACGGTCGCCGGCGACGGAGGCGCGGGCGGCAACGGCGGCGGCTACGGCACCGGTGGAGGCGGCGGCTACGGCACGGGGGGCGGCGGCAACGGCGGCGGGTACTAGACCCTCGCCCGACCGGCTCGAGCGCTACGGCCGCGCGGCGCGCTGGTACCACGCCGGCGTCTACGCGCTCACGCTCGTCGCGCTCGGCACGGGATGGTGGCTGCTGCTCGGACGCGAGGGCGACGCCAGCCCGCTGGCGCGCGCGCTCGGCGTCGCGGACGCGGCGCTCCACGTCGACGCGGGCTGGCTGCTCGTCGCGGTCGCCGGCGCCGGCGCGCTCGCCGGCCGGCGCGCGACGCGGACGTTCGTCGCCGAGTCGCTGCGCCGCGACCCGGGCGACGCACGCTGGGTCGCGACGTGGCCGCGCGCCGCGCTCACCGGGCGCTTCGCGCCGCACCGCGGCCACTTCGATCCCGGGCAGCGCGTCGCGAACGTCGTCATCGCCGTCCTGCTCGCCGTCGTCGCCGCGTCGGGGGCCGGGCTCGCCGCGGTGCACGGCGGCCCCGCGTTCGTGTGGCTCGGACGCGTGCACCGGTGGTCGACGTACCTGCTCACGCCGGTGCTCGCCGGTCACGTGATCGTCGCGTCGGGGGCGCTGCCCGGCTACCGCGGCGTGTGGCGCGCGATGCACGCCGGGGGCGGCGTCGACCGGACCGTCGCGCGCCGGCTGTGGCCGGAATGGGCCGCGCGCCGCGACGCGTGAGCCGCGCGCGTCACGCGGGCGGCGTCCACAGCCGGCGCCCGGAGCCGACGAACGGGTTGTCGCGCCGCTCGGCCCCGAGCGTCGTCGCGACCCCGTGCCCGGGGTAGACGCGCACGTCGTCGTCGAGCGCGAAGAGCTTGTCGCGGATCGCGGCGAACAGCGCGTCGGCGTCGCCGCCGGGGAGGTCGGTGCGCCCGACCGACGACGCGAACAGCGTGTCGCCCGAGAACACGACGCCGTCGGCGACGAGGCACACGGATCCGGGCGAGTGCCCGGGCGTGTGCAGCACCTCGAGGCCGACGCCTCCGGCGCGCACGACGTCGCCCTCGTCGAGGCCCTCGTCGACGTCGGGCGGCGGCGGCAGCTCGATGCCAAGGAACAACCGCCCCGACTCCTGGTACCAGTCGAGGACCGGGCGATCGGCGCGGTGCAGCCGGAACGGCGCACCGGTCAGCGCGCGCACGCGCTCCGCCGCGACGACGTGGTCGAAGTGCGCGTGCGTCGCCACGATCGCGCTCACGACGAGGCCGTGCGACGCGACCGCGTCGACGATGGCGTCGGCGTCGCCGCCCGGATCGACCACGATCGCGCGCCGCTCGTCGGGGTCGCCGACGACGTAGCAGTTGCACTGCAGCGGACCGACGACGCGGTGCTCGAAGACGCGCAGCGGCATGCGGACGATCCTACGGGGGTCGCGCGTGCGGGATGATGCCGCCATGACGTCGCTGGGCTTCGGAGTGCGCGTCGGCCACTGGACCGACGCGGACGCGCGCACGGGCTGCACCGTCGTGCTGCCGCCGCCCGGCAACGTCGCGTCGTGCGAGGTGCGCGGCTCGTCGCCCGGGTCGCGCGAGACGGAGCTGCTGCATCCGGACCGGCGGCTCACCGAGGTCCACGCGATCCTGCTCACGGGCGGCAGCGCGTTCGGCCTCGCGGCGGCCGACGGCGTCGCGGCATGGCTCGAGGAACGCGGCGTCGGCTACCGGACGAGCGCCGCGGTCGTGCCGATCGTGCCCGCGGCGGTCGTCTACGACCTCGCCACCGGGCGCGCGGACGTGCGACCGGGACCCGCCGAGGGCCGAGCCGCGTGCGACGCGGCCGCCGACGACGGCGTCGAGACGGGCCTCGTCGGGGCGGGCACCGGGACGACCGCGGGCAAGTGGGCGGGCCGCGAGCACGCGGTCGACGGAGGGCTCGGCATCGGACGCGCGGGCGACGGGCCCGACGCCGTCTCCGCGCTCGCGGTCGTCAACCCGGTCGGCGACGTCGTCGCTGCCGACGGCACGGTGCTCGCCGGCGCGCGCGCCCCGGCGGCGACGGGCGTGGCCGGCGGCGAGCCGCCCGCGCCGTTCAACACCGTCCTCGCGGTCGTCGCGACCGCGGCCGCGCTCGGAAAGCGCGACGCGCGCTGGCTCGCGGCGCGCGGCGCCGACGGCGTGACGGTGTCGGTCCGGCCGGCGCACACGCGCTACGACGGCGACGTCTGCTTCGCGCTCGCCGTGCCGCCGCCGGACGGCGCCGCGCCGCACGACCTCGACGTCCTCGGACGCCATGCGACCGAGGCGGTCGCAGCCGCGGTTCGGGCCGCGGTCACGCGCTGACGCGCGCGACGCGTCAGTCGAGCTGGAGCACGACCTTGCCGAACGCGGCCCCCGAGTCGAGGTACGCGAGCGCGTCGCGCGCGTCGGCGAGCGCGAACGTCCGGTCGACGACGGGGCGGAGGCCGGCGCCGGCGACGTAGCGCAGCATGTCGGAGAAGTCGCGGTCGGAGCCCATCGTCGAGCCGACGATGGCGAGCTGGTTCCAGAACACCCTGCGGAGGTCGACCTCACCCTTCGGCCCGCTCGTCGCGCCGGCGATCACGAGCCGGCCGCCCTTGCGCAACGCGCGCAGTGCGCCGTCGAGCGACGCGGCGCCGGCGGAGTCGACGACGAGGTCGACGCCGCGCTTTCCGGTCGCGGCCCGCACCGACCTGCCGACGTCCTCCTCGGTGTAGTCGATGCCGACGTCGGCGCCGAGCTCGGCGGCGCGCGCGAGCTTGTCGCGCGACGACGACGTCACGAAGACGCGCCCGGCGACCGGGCGCGCGAGATCGAGGAGCGCGAGCGCGAGACCGCCGCCGATGCCGGTGACGAGGACCCACTCCCCCGGCGCGAGGTGGCCGCGCGTGAACAGCATGCGGTAGGCGGTGACGTAGGTGACGCCCAGCGCGGCGGCGTCCGCGAAGCCGAGATGCGACGGCATCGGGTAGACGTTGCGCGCGGGGACGCGTACGAGTTCGGCGAACGTGCCGCCGTCGTGCTCGCCGAGCATCGCGAACGTCGTGCACAGCGATTGCTCGCCGGCGCGGCACGCCTCGCACCGTCCACACGACAGCGCCGGGTTGACGACCACGCGCGACCCGGGGCGCATGCCCGTGACGCCGTCGCCGAGCGCCTCGACCTCCCCCGCGCCGTCGGCGCCGAGGACGTGCGGGAAGCGGTGCTCGATCCGGAGCGAGCCCGACAGCGTCCACAGGTCGAGACGGTTGAGGGCCGCGGCCCGCACGCGCACGACGACCTCGCCGGGGCCGGGGGTCGGATCGTCGACGTCGACGAGCCCGAGCGCGTCGAGCCCGTAGCCGTCGATCGCGATCGCCTTCATCGTCCCCCCTCGCCGCACGTCGTCTCGTCGCCGGTCGCCGGTCGCCGCCACCTGGATACCCGATCGCGGGCGTCTCTGTCACACCGGCCGTCTAACGTGCGCGACGCAGGGCCGCGCTGCCGGGGCCGTCTGGAGGTGAGCGAGTTGTCTCCGTCGGCCTCGTCCAAGCCGCGCCCCCAACCGCGCTGCAAGCGCTGCGGCCGCAGCATCCGCGTGCCGGGCGGCTGGAGCGCGGGACCCGCGGTCCGCCGCCACTACTGGCGCCGACACCGCGACGTGATGCAGCCGCGCGGCCGCGGGAGCGCGCGGTGACGGCGCACGCGGTCGCCGCCGCCGAGGAGCCGTCCGACGGCGGACCGGATCTCGGCGACCTCGTCGTGGTGCTGCTGGCCGGCACGCTGGCCGGGCTGCGCGACCGGCTGCACGAGGACGGCTTCGCGCGCGCCGCCGAGCTCGTCGGCGACCTCGTCGAGGTCGCGGACGACTACGTCACGCGCGCCGCGAGCGCGCCGGCCCCGCAGGCATGACCGTCACTCGCCGACCGCCTCGAGCGGCGGCGGCTCCGGGGGCGGGACCGCGGCCCCCTCCGGAGCCGCGGCGAGGTCGACGGCGCCCTCGAGCTTGTCGCGGAACCGGTCCAGGCGGCGCGCGCCCTCCTCGTACTTCGCGCGCGCGTTGCCGAGATGCCTGCCGAGCGTCTCGTACTCGGACGCGAACCGTTCGATGTCCTGCTGGAGGCGGGCGCAGAAGTCGAGCACCTCGCGCGCGCTCTGCTCGATGCTGAGGCACTTGAGCCCGAACAGGACCGTCTGGAGGTAGCCGTACATCGTCAGTGGGGACATCGGCACGACGCGCGCCTCGATGGCCGTCTCGAACAAGGGGCGGCGGCGATGCGACAGCCGCAGGACCTCGGAGTAGACGCCCTCGGCCGGGACGTACATCACCGCGAAGTCGAACGTGCCCTCGTCGGGGACGACGTAGCGCGACCCGATCGCGCGAACGTGGGCGTCGACGTCGGCCGCGAACGCCCGCTCCGCGTCGGCGCGCTCGGCGTCGTCGCGCGCCGCGACCATGCGGTGGTAGTTCGGCAGCGGGAACTTCGAGTCGATGCACACGAGCTTGCCGCCCGCGCGCACGACTGCGTCGACGATCGCGCCGGAGGAGAAGCGATGCTGGAGCGAGAACGACTGCGGGGGCAGGACCTGGCGGCCCAGTTCCGCCAGCATCGCCTCGCCCACCCCGCCGCGCGCCTTGGGCGGCTTCAGCAGGTCCTGCAGCGACGAGAACTCTCGCGCCTGCGCCGCCACCGCCGTCGTCGCGCTCCGCACCTCGCCGAGCGTGTCGAAGATGCGTTGCGCGAGCTCCGTGCTCGCGCCCTGCGACGACGACATGCGCGAGTCGATCCCTCGAGACGCTCCGAGACGATGCGCGACTCCACCGACAGGCGCTCGCCGACGCGGGCGAGGTCCGCCCTCAGCGCGGCGACCTCGGCGCGCGCCTCGCCGGCGGCGCGGGCGAGGCCGCGCTCCCGCTCGCGCGCGAGCGCGACGCCGAGCGCGGCGACGAGCACGACGAGCAGCGCGGCCTCCACACGCTCAGGCTAGGGCAGGGGTGTGACGGGTTCACGGATCGAGCGAACCGTCCCGGTTGCGCGGCACGTCGTAGCGGTCGAACGTCGCCCCGCCCTCGCCGATCGCGCTCGTCACGAGCGTCCGCCGGGTCGCCTCGAGCTCGACGAAGTGGAGCTTGGACTCGCACCGCGCCACGCGCGGGCGCGGTGGGTCCGCGCACCCGGTCAGCGCCGCCCCGCCCCCGCCCGTGACGACGTAGGTCACGCCGTTGGAGCGAGCGCGCGAGTAGATGTGGTCGTGGCCCTGGAGGACGAGGTCGACCCCGAGGCGCGCGAAGCGCTCGTCGAAGGTCGCGGCGAACGACGGCGTGGGCCCGTGGTAGGCGCCGCCCGAGTAGATCGGATGATGCATCGCGACGACGGTCCAGGGACGGTCGCGCGCGGCGCGAAGCCGACGGACGAGCCACGCGGTCTGCGCCTCGTCGACGCCGTCGTCGACCCACCCGTTGGAGTCGAGCGCGACGAACGTGATCGGTCCGGCGCGCCACGTGTAGTGGCGCGCCGGCATGCCGAACGCCGGCTCGGCGAGCTCCGGGCGCCCCCCGTCGGTCGCGACGTCGTGGTTGCCGAGCGTCGCGTGGAACTCGACGCCGCGCTGCAGCAGGCACCGGTACGGGGTGAAGAACTTGAGCTCGAAGTCCTCGGGCGCACCGGTCTCGTAGATGTTGTCGCCGGTCGTGACGACGTCGGAGTACGGCTCGCGCTCGCGGTGCCGGCACATCGCGCGGGCGACGTCGTACTGCCCGTCGGTGCCGCTGCCGAAGTCGCCGAGCGCGACGACCCGCACGACGCGCGGGTCGCGCCCGTCGCCCCCCGGGCCCGGCTCGGGCGCGGTCGGCGACGCGTCGGCCCCCCGGCTCCCGTCGCCGCGTTGCGTCCCGTCGGTCGCCGGCGAGCACGCCGCGACGGCCGTCGCCGCGAGCGCGAGCGCGGCCAGCGTCGCCGCGGCGCGCGTCACCCGTCGTCGCCCCGCACGAGCGGCACGAAGCGCGCCGGGCTCACGAGACGACGTCGGCGCAGGCGCGCGCCCTCCTTGACGTACAGGTAGACGCGGTCCGACAGGCGCGCCCGGACGGGGATCACGAGCCGGCCGCCGTCGGCGAGCTGGTCGCCGAGCGCGGCCGGCACCTCGTCGGCCGCCGCGGACACGACGACGACGTCGAACGGCGCCCGGTCCGGGACCCCGCGCCAGCCGTCGCCTACGACGACCTCGACGTTGCGCACCCCGGCGGCGTCGAGGTTGGCGCGCGCCGCGTCGGCGAGCGCCGGCCAGCGCTCGATCGACACGACGTCGTCCACGAGCCGCGACAGCAGCGCGGTCTGGAACCCGTAGCCGGTGCCGACCTCGAGGGCCCGGTCCCCGGCGCGCGGCGCGGCCGCGTCGAGCATGCGTGCGATGAGCGACGGCTGGCTCGTCGTCTGCTCCTCGGGGATGCCGATGGGGCGGTCGAGGTAGGCGTCGGCGGCCGCGTGCGCCGGCACGAAGCGCGCCCGGTCGACGGCCCGGAACGCGTCGACGATGCGCAGGTCGACGAGGCTCTCGCGCTCGACGAGCCGCGCCAGGCCCTCCTGCGAGCTCGGCATGGCCGCGACACTAGTGGAGCCGCTACGATCGACGATCCATGTCGAGATTCGAGCGCCTGGGCGTCCTCGACGAGCTGTTCCTGCACCTCGAGGGGCCCAACACGCACATGCACGTGGGCGGCGTCGCGATCCTGGAGGGCCCTCCGCCCGACTACCAGGAGGTCCTCGACATGGTCGAGGCGCGGCTGCACATGGTCCCGCGCTTCCGTCAGAAGCTTGCGTTCGTGCCCTTCGGGCTCGGCCGCCCGGTGTGGGTCGACGACGCGCACTTCAACCTCGAGTACCACGTCCGCCACACGGCGCTGCCCGCTCCCGGCGACGAGACGAAGCTCAAGCGCCTGACGGCCCGCATCATGTCGCAGCAGCTCGACCGCGCCAAGCCGCTGTGGGAGATCTGGTTCGCCGAGGGCCTCACGCGCGACCGCTTCGCGCTCGTCAGCAAGACGCACCACTGCCTCATCGACGGCGTGTCGGGGGCCGACATCATGTCCGCGCTGCTCGACCTCGCGCCCGACGCGCCGCAGGTCCCGCCGGCGCCGTGGCGCCCCGCGCCCGAGCCGACGCCCGACGAGCTGCTGCTCGACGCGCTGAGGGACCGTCTCACGTCGCCCGCGGAGCTCGTCCGGACGCTGCAGAGCGCCGCGCTCGACCCTCGCCAGGTCCCCAACCGGCTGCTCGAGGCGGTTCGCGCGGTGGGCGCGTTCGTCGGCGAGTCGTTCGCGGCGCCGGCGACGTCGCTCAACCAGCCGATCGGCCCGCACCGGCGCTTCGAGACCGTCCTCGCCGAGCTCGACGACTTCAAGCGCGTCAAGAACGCCCTCGGCGGGACGGTGAACGACGTCGTCCTCGCGGTCGTCTCGGGCGGCCTGCGGCACCTGCTCGCGAGCCGGGGCGAGCCGGTGGACGACCTCGAGCCGCGCGCCATGGTCCCGGTGTCGGTGCGCGCCGAGGCCGAGCGCGGCGCGCTGGGCAACCGCGTCGCCACGATGTGGGCCGCGCTGCCGGTGCCGGAGCGGGACCCCGTGCGCCGCCTCGAGCGCGTGCGCGACGCGATGCGCGAGCTCAAGACCTCCGGACAGGCCGTCGGCGCGCAGTTGCTCACGTCGCTCGGCGAGTACGCCCCGCCGACGATCCTCGCCCAGGCGGCGCGACTCGTCGCGCGCCAGCGGGCGTTCAACGTCGTCGTGACGAACGTCCCCGGCCCCCAGATCCCGCTCTACACGCTCGGGCGCAAGCTCGAGGAGGTGTATCCGATCCTGCCGCTGTCCGACAACACCACCGTCGGCGTCGCGCTGTTCTCCTACGACGGCACGATCGGCTTCGGCCTCCTCGGCGACTACGACGCGGCGCGCGACATCGGCGTGCTCGCGGAGGGCATCGAGAAGTCGATCGCGGAGCTCGTCCGGGCCGCGGGCTGACGGCCGTCGGCCGTCGCGTCGGCGGCTACTCCTCGCCCTGGTCGGTGAAGTAGAGGTCGAGACGGCGGTTGATGTCGATCGCGCGCCGCTCGAGCTCGTCGTAGCGGCCCTCGGCCGCGAGGTCGGCGTCGAACACCGCGCCGGCGAAGCCGACGATCTCCGCTCCCGCGTCGAGGTAGCCGAGGTAGTTCTCGGCCGTGAGCCCGCCGGTCACTAGGACCGGCGTCCCGGCGAGCGGGCCGAGCACGTCCTCGACGTACGCGGGCCCTCCGAGACGCTCGGCGGGGAACACCTTGACCCAGTCGGCGCCGGCGCGGCGCGCCTGGAGGATCTCGGTCGGCGTCGACGCGCCGAGCGCGACCGGCAGCGACAGCGCGTGCGCCGCCTCGACGACCTCGGGCGCGACGACCGGCGTCACGACGAACTCGGCACCGGCGTCGTAGGCCTCTTTCACCTGCTCCGCGTCGAGGACCGTCCCCGCGCCGACGATCGCGTCGACGCGCCCCGCGAGCTCCGCGAGCGCGTCCGTGGCGCCGGGCGTGTTCATCGTGACCTCGACCGCCTCGAAGCCGCCGCGGACCGCCGCGCCGACGCCCTCGACGGCGTGCTCCGCCGCGGCCATGCGGAAGATCGCGAGCACGGTCGCGTCGCGCAGGCGGTCGGCGCGGGACTCCAGGAGCTTCGACGTCATGATGGCGGCAGCGTACCCGAGCGGGTGGCGCTCAGCGGCCCAGTGCGGCGGCCACGCCGGCGAGGACGCGGTCGATCATCTCGTCGGTCGCGGTGCGTCCCATGAGGCCGACGCGGATCGCCTTGCCCATGAGCGGGTCGAGCCCGCCGGAGATCATGATGCCCTGCGTAAGAAGGTGCTTCTGGATCGCGGTCGGGTCCTCGGCGTACATCGCGACGACGAGGTTCGCGCCGACGCCGGGGGCCGGAACGGACTCGAGCCCGAGCTCGGTCAGCCCCTGCCGGCAGCGCGCCGCGAGCCGGGCCCGCTCGGCGACCCATGCCTCGAGCCCCGTCGCGAGGATGCGCTCGACGCTCGAGCCGAGCGCGAGCACGAGGTTGGTCGGCATCGTCACGGGGTGCGGGTGCCACGCGCCCCACTCGCGCCGGTACCAGTCCCACGTCCGGAAGTCGAGGTACCACGACGGCGGCGGCTCGCCGCGCGCCTCGACGCGGGCGCGCCCGCCCTCGCCGAGGGCCGCGATGCCGAGCCCGGGCGGGCCGCCGAGGCCCTTCTGCGTGCTCGTCACGACCGCGTCGATCCCCATCGCGTCGATGTCGAGCAGCTCGGCGCCGACCGACGCGATCCCGTCGATCACGCACAGGGCCCCGAGCTCGCGCGCGACGGCGGCGATGTCCTCGATCGGGTGCCTGACGCCCGTCGCGGTCTCGACGTGGGTCGCGAGGATGCCGTGCGCGCCGGCGGCCGCCTCGGCGAGACGGCCGACGTCGACGGCGTGCCCGATCTCGACCGGGACTTCGACGACCTCGAGACGGTGCGAGCGCGCGATCTGCGCGAGACGGCTGCCGAAGAACCCGCTCGACGCGGTGACGACGCGCTGGCCCGGCTCGAACAGGTTCATGATCGTCGCGTCGAGCGCGGTCGTGCCGCTGCCCGGCATGAGGTACGGAGGGTCGTCGGTCCCCAGCAGCTTCCCGAGGACGTCGATCACGCGGTTGTGCAGCGACGTCCACACGTCACCGTAGTGCGCGATGACCTGACGCCCGAGCAGGGCGAGATCCTCGTCGGGGAGCTCACACGGCCCCGCGATCATGAGCTCGGGCATCTCCGGAAGCTCTTGCGGACTCAACTCCTCCATTGCACCCATCACCTCCTCGTGCGGGCGCGGAACGCGCCTCGGTCGCCGCGTGGCGGCGCGTGGCACATATGCTACCTCCGCACCGACGCCGGCATCGTGTTCGAGACCCGTGACGAGGGGACGCGGCGATGAAGCCTTCCGACGTAGCGCGGCTCGTGGCGCTCGGACTGATCTGGGGTTCGTCGTACCTGTTCATCAAGGTCGCGCTCGAGGACGTCCGCACGCTGCAGCTCGTCGCGCTGCGCCTGCTGCTCGGCGCCGCGGTCCTCCTGACGCTCGTGCGCGTCAAGGACCTCCGTCTCCCCGAGGGCCGCGACGCGTACCGCGCGCTCGCGGTCATGGCGTTGCTCGCCAACGTGCTGCCGTTCGCGCTCATCACGTGGGGCGAGGAACGGATCACGTCGAGCATGACCGGCGTGCTCAACTCGACGACGCCGTTGTTCACCGCCGCGATCGTGGTGTTCGCGCTGCGCGAGGAGCGTTTCACGGCGGGACGGCTCGCCGGCGCGCTCCTGGGCTTCGCCGGCGTCGGCGTGATCCTCGGCTTCGGTGACGGCGACAACGAGCTCGCCGGCCAGGTCGCCGTGGTGGTCGCGGCGCTGTCGTACGCGATCGCGTTCGTGTGGGCGCGCGTCAAGATCACCAGCCGCGGGTTGCCGCCGCTCGTCGTCGCCGCCGCGACCGTGGGGCTGTCGGCGCTCGTCATGCTGCCGATCGCGCTGGTCGACGCGCTCGCGGCCGGGGGACCGGAGTTCGGGCTCGCCCCGTGGGCGTCCTTGGTGGCGCTCGGAGTGCTCGGCACCGGTCTCGCCTACGTCCTCTACTACCGCCTCATCGGCGACATCGGGCCCACGTCGACGTCGTTCGTCACCTATCTCATCCCGATCTTCGCCGTGGCGCTCGGTTGGATCGTGCTCGACGAGGGCGTCGGATGGGACACGCTCGTGGGCGCGCTGCTGGTCGTCGCGGGCATCGCGATCGCCGAGCAGGCGGCGCGCAGCGCGCGCGCCAAGGCCGCGGCGACCGAGTCGGCGCCCGCCGCGACGCGCAGATAGGCGCCGTCACGCACCCCCGCTCGCGTGCCTGGCGCGGCGCGTTCGCGGCGATCCTCGCGACGGGGATGGCGACCGGGACGCTGAGCGCGAGCGCGTTCGGCGTGCTCGCGCCGTTCCTCATCGACGAGTTCGACATCACGCGGTCGCAGCTGGGGTTGCTGACCACGGCCGCGTTCGTCGCCGGCGGTGCGGGCTCCGTCCCCGCCGGCGGGCTCGTCGACCGTTTCGGGGGCCGGCGCGTGCTGACGGCGTCGATGGCGCTCGTCGCGGTGACGACCCTTGCGATGGCGGCCGCACCGTCGTACGCGTGGATGCTGGCCGCGGCGGCGGTGTCGGGATGCGCGATCGCGGCCGGCAATCCGACGACCAACAAGCTCGTCGCGATGCACGTGGCGCCCGGCGAGCGCGGGGTCGTCATGGGTGTCAAGCAGGCGGGCGTGCAGATGAGCGCGTTCTTCGCCGGATCGTTCCTGCCGGCCGCCTCGGGCGCGTTCGGATGGCGGCGCGCGCTCGCGGCCACCGTCATCGTGCCCGTCGCCGGCGCGCTGGCGACGCTGCGCGTCGTGCCACGCGACGCGCGCGTCGACGCGTCCGGGCCGCGCGCGCGGCCGACCGCCGCGTCCGTCGTCCCGTGGATCGGCGCGTACGCGTTCCTCATGGGCCTCGGCGTGTCGTCCACGACCAACTACCTCCCGCTCTACGCGCGCGAAGCGGTCGGCATGTCGGTCACCGCGGGCGGCGCGCTGACCGCCGCACTCGGCGCGATGGGGATCGTGTCGCGCGTCGCATGGGGTTGGGGCACCGAGCGGCTGGGGCGCTTCGCGCTGCCCCTCGCGGTCATGGCCGCGGGCGCCGCCGCGGCGGCTTTGCTGGTGCTGTACGCCCGCACCGCCGGTGGTGCGCTGCTGTGGGTCGCCGCGCTGTTGCTCGGCGCGACCGCCGTCACGTGGAACTCCGTCGGCATGCTCGCCGTCGTCGCGGAGGCCGGCCCCGGCGACGCCGGACGCGCGTCGGGATGGGTCCTGACGGGCTTCTACGGCGGCTTCGTCGCGGGTCCGTTCACGTTCGGGCTGTCGGTCGACCGGCTCGGCTCGTACGCGTGGGGCTGGGCCGGCGTGACGTGCTCGTTCGCCATCGCCGCCGCGATCGCACTCGCGTGGCACGCGTACCGGCGGCGAGCGTCCCGCTGACCGCGTGCGCGACCGGCGCGGTGCCGTCCTCGGCGCGCGCCGCGTCAGCCGAGCAGGCCCTCGGCCACCGCGGCGGCTCCGCCGAGCGCGGCGAACGTCAGGATCGCGGGGCGCAGCCACGCGCGGTCGAGCAGGCTCGCGGCGCGCCCGCTCAGCGCGAGCCCGAGGGCCATCGCCGGCGTCAGCTCCAGCGCCAGGAGCGCGTGCCACGCGCGCACGTGTCCGACGATCGCGAGCGCGCCCAGCGACACGAGGGTCCCCACGACGAAGACGACGGCGAGCGTCGAGCGCACCTCGGGACCGGGCCGCGTCTGGTACGCGAGCGCGAGCGGCGCGCCGCCCACCGCCGCGACGGTGCCCATGACGCCCGAGGCGGCCCCGGCGAGCAGCGTCGTGCGCGCTCCCGGCTCGAGAGCGGGGCCGAACACGCTCAGCGCGACCGCCGCGACGATGACCGCGCCGACGAGCACGCTGAGCCCGTCGTCCGCGACGACCGACACGAGCGCCACGCCGCCGGCCGTTCCGACCACCCGTCCCGCGCTCGCGAACGCCACTCCCCGACCGTCGACCGCGCCGCGCTCGCGCAGCGCCATGACCGCGGTCATCGGGAGGGCGAGGAACAGGATCGTCGCCGGCAGCGCGTCGGGCTGCACCAGCGAGAGCATCGGGGCGACGACGAGCGACAGCCCGAAGCCCAGCGCGCCCTGCACCAGCGACCCGAGAGTCACCGCCGCCAGGGCGACGCCGAGCTCCCACGCCGTCACCGAACCGGTCCTTCGGCGCGGGGCGGTCGCGGCGGCGGCGCGCTCGTAGCGGTCACGAGTCCATGATCCCCGCCATGCGCGCGTCCGCGCGCCGTTTGCCTGGCCCTTCCGGGGGAATCGAACCAGCGTGGGACCCGGGGACGTCGTTCACGATCGCTACAGGCTGCGCGCGCCGATCGGGCGCGGGGGCATGGCGCAGGTATGGCGCGCGGACGACGAACGTCTGCAGCGACCCGTCGCGATCAAGTTCCTGTCGCCTCACGTGGCGCAGGAGCCCGACAATCTCGTCCGGTTCTTCTCCGAGGCGCAGTCGGTGGCGCGCATCACGCACCCCGGGGTCGTCACGGTGCTCGACTTCGGGCAGCACGACGACCGCCCGTTCCTCGTGATGGAGTACCTCCCCGGCGGCTCGCTGGCCGACGTCGCGACGCCCGTCGACGTCGGTCGCGCGTGCGCGATCGTGGCGCGCGTCGCGGCCGCCGCGGGCGCCGCGCACGCGGCCGGGATCGTGCACCGCGACGTCAAGCCCGCCAACGTCCTGCTCGACGACACCGGCACGCCCAAGCTCGCCGACTTCGGCATCGCCTCGGCGCGCGGCCACGAGCGCCTCACCGCGACCGGGACGGCGGTCGGCTCGCCCCACTACGTGTCCCCGGAGCAGGCGATGGACGTGGGCACGTCGCCGGCATCGGACGTCTACGCGCTCGGAGTGGTGCTCTACGAGCTCGTCACGGGGACGCGGCCGTTCGACGGCGACAGCATCGCCGCGATCGTGGTCGGGCACGTCGAGCGGGAGCCGCGCCGGCCGGGCGAGCTGGTCGACGGACTCGACCCGACGATCGAGGCGGTCATCCTGCGCTGTCTCGAGAAGAGCCCCGAGGACCGCTACGCAACCGGCACCGAGCTTGCGACCGCGCTCGACGCCGTCACGCCCGCGACCGCGCGGGCCGGCGTCCCACCCACCGCGGTGCTGTCGTCGGCCGCCGCGGTGGCGGCGGGATCGTCGTTCGCCGTGGGCGACGCCGCCGCGCGCGATGCCGCCGCAGACGCCGGCGGCGACGACCCCGTTCGACGCCGGCGAGGGCGCCCGCGGCGCGTGCTCGTGGCCGCGTGCGCGCTCGTCGCGGTGGTGGCGGCCGTGCTCGCGACGGTCGTCGTCGCGGCGACGTCGGGCGACGGAGCGGTCGCCACGACGACCGACGGCGACGCCGGACGCGACGACCGCGGCGCGCGCGGGCGTGACGCAGCCGGCGACGCGTCGCCGGCGCCCGACGCGGTCGAGAACGCCGCGCCCGCGTCGGAGGACCGCGCCGAGGGCGGCGACGGCGAGACGCCCGGCGACACGGCAGAGGACGACGCGGCCACCGGGGACGACGGGGACGAAGCCACTGGCGACGAGGGGGACGAGAACCCGACTGACGATCCCGGCGACGACCCCAGCGACGACCCCAGCGACGATCCCACCGACGACCCGATCGACGAGCCCACGGACGACCCCACCGACGCGCCGATCGACGGCGGCGCCGACGGCGACCAGGTCGAGGGCGACGGTGCGTCGGGAAACGGGGCCCCGGGCGAGGACGCCGCGGGCGGTGGAGCCGGCGCGTCCGGGGACGACACCGACGACCCCGACGACGACGGAACCGCGCCGGAGGCCGAAGGCTCCTAGGAGCCCGTCACCGGGATCCGCCACGTCCGCGTCGATCCCGTGACGAAGGCGCGCCTGATCTTGTAGCGCATGCGCCCGCGATCGAGCGTCACACCGCGCGCGTCGAGCGCCGCCGCAAGCTCGTCGAGGACGCCGGTGACCAATCGGCCGTCGGTCGCGCCCCACGTCAGCTCGATGCCGCCGACCGTCGCGCGCGCGCGATCCCACAGCGCCCGCACCAGTCCGCCCGACCGGCCCACCGCCATCGCCGCGGCCGCGGTCTCGGTCGGGGCGGGCGTCCAACCGACGTCGGCGGCGCGAATGCGGTACGTGAACGTCCGGCCCTCGAGGGCGAACTCGACGCCCGGTCCCGAGCGGATCCGCTCGGCACGCGTCGCGAGCAGCCGGGCGGCCTCGACCTCCGACAGCCCACCGACGTCGACTCCGTCGACCGACACCCCCCGGTGGACGCGTCCGGCGTTGACGCCGAGGTCGACGATGACGGCGTAGGCGACGAGACCCGCGACGGCGAGCGCGGCGAACGCGGCGCGGGCGGCGAGCGAGAGGCGCACGCGGACATGCTAGGCCGGACGAGCCCGTCGGCGACTGCTCTCGCGCCGCGCGACGAGGGCGCGCCGCGGCGACGCCGCGTCATGGGACCCCGCGCCACACGCGTCGGCGCCCCACAGACCTCGCCCCGCGGCCCGCGCGGCGCGCTCGAGGGCCGCGAACAGCCCGGAGTGGCGGAGGTTGGGAGCGTACGGGTACGCCGTCGCGTAGCCGTTGACGACGAGGCGGGCATTGGCCATCTCGTCGCCCACGTACACGTAGCGGAGCAGGCGTCCGTACCCGTCGCGTTCTTCGACGTCGGGCACGAGCCGCACGCGCGCGCCGTCGAGCAGCGCCGCGGTCGCGTCCGCGGCCTCGGGGCCGTAGCACTCGACGGGCCGCCCGGGCGCGACGGACTCGGGCGTGTCGATGCCGATGAGCCGCACGTCGGCGCGGCCGCCGACCGCCGCGCCCGCGCGTCCCGTGACCCGGACCTCGATCGTGTCACCGTCGACGACGCGCGTCACGACCGCGGCCTCGCCCGTGACGGGCTCGCGCGCCATCGTCGCGGGCGCCTGCACCGCGAGATCGACCGCCCGCCCGCCGCACGACGCAACCGCGACCGCGACGACGACCGACACGACCGCGATCGGGGGCTTCGAACGCATGGCGGCATCGTCGTCGCGGCCCGGCGCGCGGCGCCGTGGCGCGCGCCACAGATCCGCCCAAACCCCTCGGAGCCGTCGCTCGTTGTCGCTAGACTCGCTCCCATGGACATCCCCCGTGCCGACGAGTCGGCCGATCTGCGCCACTACCTCGGCATCCTCAAGAGCCGCAAGTGGACGATCCTCGTCGTGACCGCGGTGGTGATCGCGGCGGCGCTGCTGCTCTCGTTCCGCCAGACGCCGCTCTACCGGGCCGAAGCGCGCGTCCTCGTCAACCCGTTGCCGAGCGCGACCGTGACGACGGTGCCGAACCAGCTCGCGGCGCCGGTGAACCTCCAGACCGAGAAGGAGGTCGTCGCGTCGGTGCCGGTCGCCCAGCTCGTGGCCGAGGAGCTCGACGTCGCCGACCCGACCGAGCTGCTCGACGACCTCGAGGTCGAGGCGCTCGCCGACACCGAGGTCCTCGTCGTCACGTACACGTCGCCCGACGCGCGCATAGCGGCGCGCGCGGCCAACTCGTTCGCCGAGAACTACATCCGCTTCCGCGTGCGCCAGGCGCTCGAGAGCGTCATCACGACGCGCAGCTCGGTCGAGGACCGCATCGACGCGACGCGCGACAACCTCGAAGGCCTCGCCGAACGCATCGAGCGCGCGCGCAAGGCCGAGGACGACGCGCTCGTGTCGACGCTCGAGACCGAGCGCACCGCGCTCGTAGCGCGTCTCGGCGTGCTGCAGGAGCGTCTCGAGGGCGTCCAGACCGAGGACTCCGTCCGGCTCGCCGCCGGCGACGTCATCGAGCCCGCGACGCGCCCGGCCGCGCCGTCGTCGCCCGACCACGTCGTCAACGGGTTGCTCGCCGCGATCGCCGGCGTCGTCCTCGGGACCGGCCTCGCGTTCTTCCGCGAGCGGCTCGACGACAAGTTCCGCGGCCGCGCCGACATCGAGCGCGCGCTGGAGGCGCCCGTGCTCGCGGCGGTGCCGAAGTTCCGCCCGAGCAAGGGCGCGTCGGCCAAGCCGTTCGAGCTCATGGTCGCCGCCGAGCCGAAGGGCACCGCGAGCGAGGCCTATAGGACGCTGCGCACGAGCGTGCAGTTCATCGCGTCGCAGCAGGGCATCCGCAGCCTGTTGATCACGAGCCCGTCGGCGGGTGAGGGCAAGACGTCGACGACGTCGAACCTGGGGGCCGCGCTGGCCCAGGCCGGCAAGCGCGTGATCCTGTTGTCGGCCGACATGCGCCGGCCGACCCTCGAGCGCTTCTTCGGCGTGCGCAACCGCCACGGTCTGTCGACGTGGCTGCTCGGCGAGGACGTCGACGACGACCCGATGTCGCTGCTGCAGGACTCCGACGTCCCGAACCTGCGCATCCTGGCGTGCGGTCCGGTGCCGTCCAACCCCGCCGAGCTGCTCGCGTCACCGCGCCTCGCGCGCCTGCTCAACGAGCTCGAGCTCAACGCCGACATGGTGCTCGTCGACTCGCCGCCCGTGCTGCCCGTCGCCGACGCCGCGATCCTCGCGTCGCACGTCGGCGGGAGCATCCTCGTCGTCGACGCGGCCGCGAGCCACCGTTCGGCGACGCTGCATGCGAAGGAGGCTCTCGAGCGCGTGGGGACGGGCGTGATCGGCACCGTCTTGAACGCGTTCGACCCGGGAACGTCGCCGTACGACTACTACTATCCGTACTACCGCCGCTACCACAGCTACGAATCCGCGCCCGGCAACGGCGAGCGGCGCGACGACGGCGCCGGCGAGGAGCGGCGCGAGCGGTCGCGCATCGCGGGCCTCTTCCGGCGCTGAGCATGCAGCCTCGGACCGTCGTGGCGCGGCCGGGGCCGCGACGCCGTGCTTAGCGGCGCGACGAGCGCGCGCATCGGCGCGCGCGACGCGCTCGTCACGCTGGCGACTGCGTGTGGGGCGGCCGCCGTGGGCGCCGCGATCGTCGGAGCGCGACCGGAGCGCGTCGACGTGGCGCTCGCCGGCGTGGCCGCCCTCGCGGTGCCGCTGGTAGTCGCGCTGCGCGCGTCTCGGTTCGGGGCCGGCGTGTCGACGATCCGCTTCGCCGGCGGCGTCGTGACGCTGGTCGCCCTCGTCGCGGTCACGTTCAACGGAGTGCGCGTCGGGGCGTACATGACCGTCGCCGACCTCTTCTTCGCGGCGGCCGGCGTCGTCATGGGGCTCGCGCTCGTGCTCGAGGGCGGACGGCGCACGCTCCCCGCGTGGCTCCCCGCGGCGGGCGCGATCCTCGCGGTCGCCGCTCTGCTCTCGACGATGTTCTCGACGGCCCCCGCGGACAACGTCCCGCCGGCGCTGCGCTTCATCGTGACGCTCGTGTTCGTCCCGGCGATCATCTCGTGGGCGTCGTCGTCGCCGGCGCGGGTCGTGGCGGTCGCGACCACGTGGGCGGTCTCCGCGGCCCTCAACTCCGTCGTCGCCGCGAGCGACTTCTTCAGGCTCAGCGACGTCGGCGTGAGCGTCACCGGAGAGCGGTTCCTCGGGCGCGCCGCGGGGCTCGCGACGCACCCGAACCACCTCGCGTTCGCCGCCGCGATGGCGCTGCCCGTGACGCTCGCGCTCGCGACGACGACGCGCCACGTCGTCAAGAAGGCCGCCTCGTTCGCCCTCGCCGGCGTCCTGGTGATGGGCATCCTGGTGTCCGGGTCGCGCGCCGGCATCCTGTCGGGCGTCGCCGGCGTCGTGCTGCTGCCGCTGTTCCATCGCCGGGCGCGGCGGAGCATCGTGGCGGTCGTGATCCTGGGGGCCGCGTTCGCGGTCGCGCTCGCCGTCTACGTCCCCGCCGAGACCGGCGTGTTCGTCGGCGTGCAGCGTCTGGTAGCGGCCGAGTCCGTCGACGTCAGCGACGTGACGATCAGCAACCAGACCCGCCTCGGGCTCTACGAGCAGGCGAGCGCCGACTTCGCGGAGCGACCGCTGACCGGACACGGCTTCGGGCTGGTGCGCATCGCGCACAACATCTACCTGCAGCTGCTCCAGGCTGGCGGCCTGCCGGCGCTGCTCGGCTTCCTCCTGTTCGCCGGCGGCGTCCTGCACACGGGATGGCGCGCGGCGCGCGACGACGTCCTTCCGACGCGCGTGCAGATGGTCGCGGCCGCGGCGTCCGCGTCGATGGGCGTGTGGATCACCGCGGGGCTGGTCCAGAACCAGATCTACGATCGCTACCTCTTCGTGCCCGCCGGCGTGATCCTCGGCGTACACGCGCTCGCACGAGCGCGGCGCGCCGGCGCCGCCCGCGCGCCCGGACTCCGCTCCGTGGGCGCGCGTCCGTGAAACGGCTCGTGAAGCGCGCGCTGGCGCGCACGGGATACGCGGTCGTCAACACGCGCATAGGGGTGGAAGACGACTTCCGGCGCATCTTCGAACGCTGCAGGGAGTACACGCAGACGACGCAGTGGAGCATGCACGCGCTCTACTACTCCGTGCGGTACCTGCATCGCTACGACATCGCGGGCGCCATCGTCGAGTGCGGCGTGTGGAGGGGCGGCAGCGCGATGCTGTGCGCGCTGACGCTGGCGGAGCTCGGCGACACGTCGCGCGACATCTACCTCTTCGACACCTACAAGGGCATGCCGGCCCCCGAGGCCGTCGACGTCGACCACGCGGGCCGGCCGGCGTCGACGGCGTGGGGACGCGCGCAGCGCGCGGAACACAACGAGTGGAACTACGCGCCGCTCGACGAGGTGCGCGCGCGCATGCTGTCGACGGGCTACCCGAGCAACAGGCTCCACTTCGTCGAGGGCCTCGTCGAGGACACGATTCCGGCGCACGCGCCCGGCGACGTCGCCCTGCTGCGCATCGACACCGACTTCTACCGGTCGACGCGCCACGCGCTCGAGCAGCTCTACCCGCGGCTCGTGCGTCACGGCGTCCTCGTGCTCGACGACTACGGCCACTTCGAGGGCGCGCGGCGCGCCGCGGACGAGTACTTCGACGCGGCGGGCGTCACGATCCTGCTCAACCGCATCGACCACTCGGTGCGCGCCGCGGTGAAGGCGGACTGAGCGTGCGCCGTCGGCCGACGCGCGGCGCCCGGCGCCTCGTGGCGGTCGCGTCGGCCGCGATCGCGCTCGCGGCGGCGTGCACGCCGAACCCGCGCGACGAGCCGGCGCAGCCCCCCGGCCCCCGGCCCGCGCCGCCCGGCACCGAGTGGGCGCGCGCCGCGCTCGAGCGCGAGGCCGAGAGCGAGCCGGGCTTCGTGCACGAGATCGTCGCCGGCGCGACCGGCGAGCCGTGGCTCGCGGGCGGCTACCTGGCGGCGCCCGGGGGGCCGCGGCGCGCCGCGGTGTGGGCGTCCGACGACGGACGCCGGTGGGCCCTCGTCGACGACGACGACTTCGGCGGCGACGGCGACGTCGCCATGGTCGCGCTGGCGCGCGGCCCCGACGGCGCCGTGGCGGTCGGGCGCGACCTCTCGGGCGACGAGCCGGCGGTCACGGCGTGGCGCTCCGACGACGGGCGCACGTGGTCGCGCACCGACGTCCCCTCCGGCGACGGCGCCGGTTACGTGTTCGACGTCGCCGCGACCGCCGACGGCTACGTCGCGATCGGCGCGTCGCAGACCGCGGACGGGGGGCGGGTCGTGGTGTGGACGTCGGACGACGGAGCGCGTTGGGACCGCTCCGAGCCGGAGTCGTTCGGCGACGCGTGGCGGCGCCCGATCAGCCTCGCGGCGGGCGACGACGTCGTCGTGGCGGCGGGGTCGCTCGACGACGGCGGCACCGTCGACGCCGCGTTCTGGCGCTCGGACGACGGACGCGACTGGTCCGAGGTCCCGAAGCGCATCGGAGCGCCCGCTGACGAGCAGCCGGTCGACGTCGTCGCACACCGCTCGTCGTTCGTCGCGGTGGGACAGGTCGAGCGCCGCGGCCGGCGCGTCGCGGCCGCGTGGACGTCCGACGACGGCGGCTCGTGGTCGCAGGCGCCCGCGTCCCCGGCCCTGCGGGCGCGCGCCGGCAACGTCGTCATGACCGACGTCGCGAGCGACGGCGATTCGGTCGTCGCGGTCGGAGGCAGCGCGGCCGGGACGCGCGCGTGGGAGTCGCGCGCCGGGACGCGCTGGCGTCCACTCCCCCTGCCCCGCCGGCTCGAGCTCGGCGCCGACAACAACCTGCTGCTCAACGTCGACGTCGCGGACGGCGCCGTCGTCGTCGGCGGCGGCGTCGCGGCCCCCGTGCTGTGGCGCCGCGACGACGGCGCGTGGACCGACGTCGCGGCCGCCACCGACGGCCTCGCGGTGCGCCGCGGGCCCGAGGCGCTCGAGCTGCAGGCGGTCGAGTCGGGCCGCGCGACCGTCGTCGCGGCCGGCAGCGCGCGCCGCATGGAGCTTCCCGGGCGCGACCGCGACACCGCCGCGGTGACGTGGCTGTCGTTCGACGACGGGCGCTCGTGGCGGCGCGCGTCGGAGGTTCGCGACGCGTCGATCTCGGCGCTCGCGTACGGCCGCGACGGCTTCGTCGCCACCGGCGCGTCGTACGCGTCGGATCCCGCCGGCGACGCCGCGGCGTGGAGCTCGGGCGGGGGCGGCGACTGGCGCGACGCGCGCGTCGCCGGCCTCGGCGGGTCGCTGCTGCAGACGCTCGACGACGTCGCCGCGGTCGCCGACGGCTACGTCGCCGTCGGCGTCGACGGGCGCGGGCGGCGCGGCCGCGCGCTGATCGCGACGTCACCCGACGGGCGGCGGTGGCGGGCCGTCGAGGGCCCCGCGCGCGTCTTCGACGGAGCCGGACGCGACGCGCTCACGGGCGTGTGCCCGACGCGGCGCGCGGTGGTCGCGGTCGGCACGCACACGCGCGGGCGACGCTCCGAGGGAGTCGTCATGACGTCGCGCGACGGGCGGCGGTGGCGGCGCGTCGACGACCCTCTGCCGGGCGACGGGACCTCGCTCGCGGCGTGCGCCGCGACCGGCCGCACGGTGGTCGCGTTGGGCACCGTGGAGTCCGGCGACGCGACCGTGGCCGCGGCGTGGACGTCGCCGGACGGACAGTCGTGGCGCACCGCGGGCGGCGACGCGTTCGGCGGCGGCGCCGAGCGCGTCCCGCTCGACGTCGTCGCGGACCGGCACGGCTTCACCGCGGTCGGCTACGAGATCGCGGGCGGACGGGCGCGCCTCGTGGCGTGGACCTCGGACGACGGCGTCGAGTGGGACGCCGACGTCGTGCCGGCGCGCGTCGGAGGCACCGTCGCGGTCGGCGGCCTCGCCGCGGCGAGCGCGACCGTCGTGCCGACCGGCGACGTCATCGCCGTGGGGCGAGACGGCACCCGGGCGGCGCTGTGGCGCGCCGCGATCGCACGCCCGTGACCGCGGCATGAGGGTCGTCGTCACGAGCATCTTCTACGCCCCCGAGCAGACCGGCATCGCGCCCTACACGACCGAGCTCGCCGAGCACCTCGTCCGCCGCGGTCACGACGTCACGGTGTTCACGGCGTTCCCCAACTATCCGGAGTGGCGCGTGTTCGACGACTACCGCGGACGCTTGCGCGCGCGCGAGACGCGCGCCGGGGTCGACGTCCGCCGTCACTGGCTCTACGTGCCGCGCTCGCACGGCGCGGTCGCGCGCGCCGCCTACGAGGCGAGCTTCCTCGCCGGCGCGCTGAGCGCGCTCGCCGGCCCGCGGCCCGACGCCGTGCTGGGCGTCACGCCCGCGGTCGCGGCCGGCGTCGCGGCGGCGGCCGCGGCGCGCCGGTGGCGGCGGCCGTACGGCCTCGTCGTGCAGGACCTCGCGGCCCCCGCGGCGCGCCAGAGCGGCGTCGCGGGAGGCGGGCGCGTCGCGGGGCTCGTCGCCCGCGTCGAGGGCGCGGTCGCGCGCGGGGCCGCGCGCGTCGCCGTCGTCGCCGACGGCTTCGGGCCCTACCTGGAGTCGCTCGGCGTCGCGCCCGGGCGCATCGTGCGCGTCCGCAACTGGAACCGCATGACCCCGGGCGCCGGCGACCGCGACGAGGGCCGCGCCCTGCTCGGCGTCCCGCACGACGCGTTCGTGTGCCTCCACGCCGGCAACATGGGGCACAAGCAGGGCCTCGAGACCGTCGTCGAGTGCGCGCGCGTCGCCGCGGAGCGCCGTCTGCCGCTCCGCTTCGTGCTGGTCGGCGACGGCAACCAGCGTCCCGCGCTCGAACGCCTTGCGGCGTCGCACGCGCTCGACAACGTCGCGTTCGTGCCCGTGCAGCCGAGCGCGGCACTGCCGTCGGTGCTCGCGGCGGCCGACGTCCTGCTGCTGTCGCAGCGCCCCGCGGTGACGGACATGGCGCTGCCCAGCAAGCTGACGGCGTACTTCGCCGCCGGCCGCCCGGTCGTCGCGTCGATCGCCGCGGGGAGCGAGGCGGCGCGGGAGATCGACGCCGCGGGGGCCGGCGTCGTCGGGCCGCCGGGCGACCCGGTCGGCCTGCTCGACGCGCTCGAGCGCGTGCGCGCGGACCCGCGCCTCGGCGCGACGCTGGGGGCGCGGGGGCGTGCCTACGTCGACGCGGAGCTCGCGCCGGAGCGCGCCCTCGCGGACTTCGAGACCCTGCTCGACGACGTCGCGCACGCGCGCGGGAGGAGGTGACGTGTCGGAGTTCTCGCCGCTGCGGCGGCGGCTCGCCACGAACCGGGCCGTGCGCGCCGCGGTCGTCGCGCGCCGCCACGCCCGCATCCGCGCCGACGACGTGTTCCTCGTCTCGTACCCCCGCTCGGGCAACACGTGGCTGAAGTTCATGGTCGCCCACCTGCTCACCGGCGAGGAGGTCGGCTTCGACCGCTCGGAGGAGCTCGTGCCTCCGGTCGGCATGCACGCGGGTGCGCCGCGGATGGCGCCGTCGGGCGGCCGCGTCATCAAGAGCCACGAGCCGTACCGGCGCCTGCACGGGCGCGCGTACGGCGACGTCGTCTACCTCGTGCGCGACGGACGCGACGTCGCCGTCTCGTACTACTTCCATCAGATCCGGCGAGACTTCTTCGCGGGCGGGTTCTCCGAGTTCCTCACGCACTTCCTGCGGGGCGAGGTCGAGGGCTACGGCGCGTGGCACGAGCACGTCGAGTCGTGGTTGTCGCGCCCGGGCGGGGCGCGCACGCTCGTCGTCCGCTACGAGGACCTCCTCGCCGACACCGTCGCCGCGCTGGCGCGCGTCGCCGACTTCCTCGGCGCGCGCCCGGACGACGCGACGCTGCGCGCGGTGGTCGAGTCCAACACCGCGACGCGCATGCGCTCCAAGGAGGACGACTCGGCACTGCTCGCACGCCGCAAGCGCAACGACGTCCCGTTCGTGCGCCGGGCGGCCGCAGGGCAGTGGAGCGAGTCGTTCGACGATGACGACCTCGAACGCTTCGAGCGCATCGCGGGCGGGTCCCTGACACGGCTGGGCTACGAGCTGCACGCGCGCCGTCCGCCGGACGCGCCGCGCGCGTGAGCGACGACAGCGCGCCGCGCGACGAGCCGGGCGCACGCGGCGCGACGGGGGCCGGCGGCGCCGCGCTCGACGACGCGGGCGCCGTCGTCGCGGCCCCCGACCAGCCGCCGGAGCCCGGGGGGCGCCTGCGCGCCGTCCACCGGACCACGATCGCGACGGTCGCGACCGGCTTGTCGATCCAGGCCGCTCTCGTCGTCAGCGGACCGATCGTCGCGCGCCTCCTCGGCGTCGCCGACCGCGGCTATTTCGCGCTCCTCGTCCTGTTTGCGACCGTCGTGTCGCAGCTCGGCAGCCTCGGCGTGCCGCAGGCGATCCCGTTCTTCGTCGCGGACGACGCGCGTCGCGGCCCCGCGCTCGCGCGCGCGCTCCTCCGGCCGGTGGCCGTCCAGATCGCCGCGCTGACCGCGGTGCACGCCGTGCTCGTCGCGCTCTACGTCGCGGGCGAGCCCGCACACGTGGCGCGCGCCGCGTGGTTCACGCTCGCCGCGGTCCCGGGCTCGATCGTCCAGCAGTACGGACTCGCGTTCCTGCAGGGACACCGCCGCTTTCGCGCCTTCAACGCGCTGCGCCTGACGCAGCCGGCGGGGTACGCGGTCGCGCTCGCGGCGCTGTTCGTCGCCGGCGACGGAGACCTCGCGCTCGTCTGTCTCGTGTGGGTCTGCGCGCTCGCCGCGGTCGGCGTCGCCGCCGTCGTCGCCGCGGCGGTCGTCCTGGCGAGCGTCGACGACCCCGTGCGCGACGCGCCCGCACTGCGCGACGTGGCGCGCTTCGGCCTGCGCGGGCTGCTCGGGTCGGTGTCGCCGGTGGACACGTTCCGGATCGACCAGGCGGTCGTCGGGCTGTTCCTGTCGCCCGCGGCGCTCGGGCTCTACGTCGTCGGCCTCGCGTTCACGAACCTGCCGCGCTTCATGGCGCAGAGCATGGGCATGGTCGCCTACCCCCACGTCGCGGCGCAGACTTCGGCCCCCGCGGCGCGCCGGTCGACGTGGGCCTTCTTCTACGCCGCCGCGGCGGCGTGCGCGGCCGTCGTCGCGGCGCTCGAGATCGCGGCGCCGCAGCTCGTGACCGGATTCTTCGGCGACGACTTCGCCGGTGCGACGACCGTCACGCGCATCCTGCTCCTCAGCGCGCTGTTCGCCGGCGCGCGCCGGGTTCTCGCCGACGGCGCGCGCGGCGCCGGCCGGCCCGGCCTCGTCACGGTGGGCGAGCTCGCGTCGTGGGCGGTGCTGGCTCCCGCCCTCGCGCTCCTGGCGCCGCGCTGGGGGCTGGCGGGGGTCGCGTGGGCGCTCGTCGCGTCGTCCGCGGCGGGCCTCGCGGTGTCGGTGGCGATCTTCGGGTCGTCGGGCGACGCGCCGCTGCTCGCGCGGCGCGCGCACGCGCGATAGCTTGCCGCCCGTGCGACGCGACGACGTGACGAGCGTGAAGAGACGGCCGGACTTCCTCGTCGTCGGGGCGGCGAAGGCGGGCACGACGTCGCTGTACGCGTATCTCGCGGCGCACCCCGGCGTCTACATGTCGCCGGTCAAGGAGCCGCACTTCTACTCGCGCGTGGAGCCGGATCCGCGCGTCGCGTCGATCTACACCATCGTGCGCGACGATGCCGCGTACGCGCGCCTGTTCGAGCCGGCCGGCGCGCGCGTCGCGGGAGAGGCGAGCACGTCGTACCTGTGCGACCCGACGGCGCCGGCGCGCATCGCCGCCGACGTCCCCGGGGCGCGCATCGTGATCATGCTGCGCGAGCCCGTGGAACGCGCGCACTCGCACTACCTCAACGGCGTGCGCGAAGGCCTCGAGGCGCGCTCGTTCGAGGACGCCGTGCGCGCGGGGCTCGCCGGCGAGCCGCCGCGCTGGGGCGCCGCGCTGTACGTCGACCTCGGCCGCTACTGCGCCCCGGTCCGCCGCTACATGGACCTGTTCGGAGACCGCGTGCTCGTGCTGTTCTTCGAGGAGTTCTTCGCAGACGTGCGCGCGCAGTTCGCGCGCGTGTGCTCGTTCCTCGGCGTCGACGACGCCGAGGCCGCGCCCGAAGCGGAGGTCCACAATCCCTACGCGGCCCCCCGAAGCCGTCTCAGCACCGCGCTGCTCGGGAGCCCCGCGGCGCGCGCGCTGGGGCGCCGGCTAGTGCCGCCGCGCGGCCGCGCCGCGTTCCGCTCCCTCCTTCTGCGCGCGCAGGACAAGCCGCCGATCGACGAGCGCGTGCGAAGACTGCTCGAGGACGCCTACCGCGACGAGCCGGCGTGTCTCGAGCGCCTCCTCGGGCGGCCCGTGCCGTGGGCGCCGCCGTGAGGCTCCTCTACGTCGTCCACTATCCGGTCTTCGGCGGGCCGCACAACCAGGCCATGCGCATGAACCGCGCGCTCGCGGAGCGCGGCTGGGACACCACGGTCGTGGTGCCCGACGAGCCCGGCAACGCGCGCGACCGCCTGCGCGCCGGGGGCGTCGACGTCGCGACCGTGCGCCTCGGCCGCCTCCGAGCGACGCCCGACCCGCGCGCACAGGCGCGCGTCGCCGCCGCGTTCCCGGGCGACGTCGCGCGCCTGCGCGCGCTCATGCGCGCGCGCGACGCGTCGGCCGTGATCGTCGGCGGCTTCGTGAACCCGCACGCCGCGGTCGCGGCGCGCCTCGAGGGCCTCCCGGTCGTGTGGCAGGTCGTCGACAGCCGCACGCCCGCCCCTCTGCGCGTCGCGCTCCGCCCGGTCGTGGCGCGCCTCGCCGACGCGCTGATGTTCGACGGCCACGCGCTGATCCCGCTGCACTTCGGCGTCAGGCCGCCGGCGCGCCCGATCGTCGTCTACTACCCGCCCGTCGACACGTCCCGCTTCGCTCCGTCCGACGACGCACGCTCCGCCACGCGCGCCGAGCTCGGGATCCCCGCGGCCGCGCCCGTCGTCGGCATGGTCGCCAACGTCAATCCGCAGAAGGGCATCGAGCACTTCGTGCGCGCCGCGGCGCTCGTCTCGGCGCGCCGGCCCGAGTGCCGCTTCGTGCTCGTCGGGGCGACGTACGCGACCCACCGGCGCTACGCCGCGCGGGTTCTCGCCGAGCTCGATGCGAGCCCGATACCGCGCGGCCACTTCCTCCTCGCCGGCGAGCGCGCCGACGTCGAGCGCCTCTACCCCGCCATGGACGTCAAGGTCGTCACGTCGGTGCCGCGCTCGGAGGGCACGACGACGACCGCGCTAGAGGCGATGGCGTGCGGGGTCCCGGTCGTCGTCCCGCGCGTCGCCGCGATCCCCGAGGTCGTCGACGACGGCGACACCGGCGTCGTCGTCCCGCCGCTCGACGCCGGCGCGGTCGCGACCGCAATCCTGTCGCTGCTCGACGACGACGACCGCCGGCGCGCCATGGCGCGCCGCGCCCGTGCGGTCGCGGTCGAGCGCTTCGACGTCGAACGCTGCGCCGACGACCACGTGCGCGCGCTGGAGGCCGCGACCGCGCGCCGGCGAGCGCTGCGCGCCGGGTCGCTCGCGGCCCCCGCGCCGCGCGCGCCGCACGCGGAGCTGCGCGCCGCGCTCGCATGCCCGTCGTGCCGCGGCGACCTCGACTGGCACGACGACCGCGCGCGCTGCGACCGCTGCAGCGCCGCGTACCCCGTCGTCGACGGCATCCCCGTGCTCCTCGCCGCGGACGGGGGCTCGACCGCCGACAAGGTGCGCCAGGCGCGGTACTTCGACGAGGCGGTCGACGAGGAGTTCGAGATCGCGCGGCCGCACGGCGCGCCGCGCTTCTACGCGTGGCTCATGGGCGAGAAGTTCCGCCGCAGCGTCGCAGGCATCGAGGACGTCGTCGACGGCGGCACCGCGGTGACGGTGTGCGGCGGCTCCGCGATGGACGCGGAGCTCCTCGCGCGCGCCGGCGCGCGCGTCGTCGTGACCGACATCTCGCTCGGCGCGATGAGGCGCGCCAAGGCGCGCGCCGAGCGCTTCGGCGTGCCGCTGCTACCGGTCGTCGCCGACGCCGAGCGGCTCCCGCTGCGGGATCGCGCGGTCGACGTCGCGTACGTCCACGACGGGCTGCACCACCTCGAGGCCCCGTTCGCGGGGCTCGCCGAGATGGCGCGTGTCGCAGGCACAGCGGTGTCGGTCACCGAGCCGGCGAAGGCAGGCGTGACCGCGCTCGCGGTGCGCGCGGGCCTCGCGCAGGAGTACGAGGACGCCGGCAACCGCATCGCGCGCCTCGACCCCGCCGACGTGGCCGCGAAGCTCGCGCGCGCGGGCGTGGTCCCCGTGCGCGTGGAGCGCTACGCGATGTACTACAGGCACGAGCCCGGGGCGATCTTCCGCGCCGCGAGCGCGCCGGTCGCGTTCCCGATCGCGACCGCGGCGTGGAGGGTGGCGAACGCCGCGCTCGGACGCGCCGGCAACAAGCTCGCGGTCGTGGCCCGGCGCGACCGACCGTAGAGATCGCCGGGAATCGCACGGCCGCGCGCGCGGCGTGAGCCCGCCGCGCGCGTCGAGGGCCCCCTCCCGGGGGCCCTCGCACACGACTCGTGGTGCCGCGCGATCAGCAGGAGGTGGAGCCGCCGGTCGCGGCCGCGCACCGCACCTGGTTCGCCAGGATGTCGAAGTACGGCCCGTACATCGCGTCGGGCTGCGTCGACGGGTACTTGTACGAGTTGACGCTGTTGAGGAAGCTGCCGCGCTGGAACATCGTGATCCACGGGCCTCCGCTCGAGCCGCCGGTCATGTCGCAGCCGATGCCCATCGGGTCGGGGCCCGAGCCGGGGATGCCGGTGTCGTCGGCGCCGTGCGACGCCTTGCACGTGATCTGCGCCTCGCCGCTGAAGCCGCCCGCGGCCGGGTAGCCGAACGCGTCCCAGTGCTGGACCCGGCTCTGGTCGTACTGGAAGCCGAGCGTGCCGACGCGCGCCTGCAGCGTCTGGCCGGAGGCGTTGGTGCCGACGCTGAACGCCGCGAAGTCGCGCGTCAGATCGCCGCTGAAGTGCCACGCGCTCGTCGTCCACAGCTGCGATCCGGCGAACTGCCCGTACGGGTTCGCGCCGGTCTTGCGCGCGGGGACGAAGATCACGTTCGTCGAGAAGTTGCCCGCGCCGTCGCTGACGCAGTGGCCCGCCGTGTAGACCGCGTTCTGCGGCGAGCTCACGACCGACGCGCCGGAGCAGACGAAGTTCGAGCTGCCCTGCGTGAAGAACATCTTGCCGACCGTGCGGTACGGGTAGCGCAGGTACGATCCGTCGACCGCGTGGCGCGTGAACGGGAACGGGTACGTGTAGCCCGTCGGCGTCGGGCTCGTCATGGCCGGCATCGGGGGCTCGTCGTCGCTCCACGAGCGCGCGTTCGCCGGCGCGGCGCCGGCGATCTGCCGCGGCGGGCCGCTCGGCCCGTCGGAGCTCGTCGTGTCGGCCGACGGCGCGCCGGACGCCTTCGGCATCGGCATCGGCGTCGCGTTTCGCATGCGCTCCTCGGTCCAGTAGTCGAGCGCCGACTGGCGCTCGGCGCGCGAGAACGACGTCCCGACGACGCCGCCGTCGTCGGCGGCCTGGGGCTGCGTGGCGTTCGTGCGGGGCATCGCCAACAACGCAGCCGTGAGCACGATCAGGGGGATCGCCGCGAGGCGAAGCGTGCGCAACGTGGAATGCATCGGCATCCTTTCGGCGCCCGCCCCACGCATCGAGAATGATGACGGTTAAGGTCGATGCGTCCAATAGCTCGCTCGCGTTATGTTTCGTCCGGCGGGGACTAGTCCGATCGGATGATCGCCACGGCGGCTCCGCGTCGTGCCGCGTCGATGCGCTTACGATGGAGTGTCGCCCCGAGGCGCCCGCGCGGCGACGCTCTCCGTCAGGGCGCGGGAGGCCCGCATGCGCGTAGGGGTCATAGGCACGGGCCACGTCGGGCTCACGACGTGCGTCACGCTCGCGGCGCTCGGTCACGACGTCGTCGGGACCGATCACGACGGCGAGAAGATCGCGTCGCTGCAGGCCGGTACAGCTCCGTTCTTCGAGCCCGGTCTCCAGGACCTGCTCGACGACACGCTCGCGCGCGGCCGGCTGCGCTTCACGACCGACGACCGCGACGCGGTCGCGGGCTCGGAGGTCGTCTTCATCTGCGTCGGCACGCCCGCCCGGGCGCGCGGCGACGCCAACCTCGTCGCGGTCGAGAACGCGGCGCGCGCCGTGGCGCGGCACGCGACGGGACCGGTCGTGGTCGTCGAGAAGTCGACCGTCCCGGCCGGGACGTCGGCGCGCGTCCGGCGCACGCTCGAGCGCGAGCGTCCAGAGCTGAGCGGACGCCTCCACGTCGCGTCCAACCCCGAGTTCCTGCGCGAGGGCAACGCCATCAAGGACTCGCTCGAGCCGGATCGCATCCTCGTCGGCGCGCAGTCGGAGACCGCGTTCGAGGTGATGCGCCGTCTCTACGCGCCGCTGACCGCCAAGGGTCACGCGCTGATCGAGACCGACATCGACACCGCGGAGCTCGCCAAGCACGCGTGCAACGCCTTCCTAGCGCTGAAGATCTCGTACGCGAACGCGCTCGCGCGGCTGTGCGAGCGCGCCGGCGCCGACGTGACGCGCGTCGCGGAGGTCATGGGCACCGACCCGCGCATCGGACGCGCGTTCCTCGACGCCGGCCTCGGCTACGGCGGCTATTGCTTCCCGAAGGACATCGTCGCGTTCGAGCGTCTCGCCGTGCGCCTGGGTTACGACATGCCGCTCCTGCGGGAGGTCGCCCGCATCAACCGCGAGGCCGTCGACGCGACGGCCGAGAAGGTCGAGGAAGCGCTGTGGAACGTGGAGGGCAAGCGCGTCGCGCTGTTCGGCCTCGCGTTCAAGCCGGGCACCGACGACACGCGCGAGTCGCCCGCGCTCGTGCTCGCGCGCCGGTTGCTGTCGGAGGGCGCCACGGTGATCGGCTACGACCCACAGGCGTCATCGAACGCGAAGGCCGACGTTCCCGAGCTCGAGGTCGCGCCCGACGCCTACGACGCGGCCCGCGGCGCGCACTGCGTCGTCGTGAGCACGGAGTGGGACGAGTTCCGCCGGCTCGACCTGGCGCGGCTCAAGGACGTGATGGCGTATCCGGTCGTCGTCGACGGGCGCAACCTGTTCGATCCGCAGGTTATGGTCTCCGCGGGGTTCAACTACGTGCCGACCGGGCGTCCGGCCGGAGGCTAGGGGGGTACCGATGCCGAGGGCGATCGTGACCGGGGGGGCCGGCTTCCTCGGCTCGCATCTGTGCGAGCGGCTCGTCGGCGACGGGTGGGACGTCGTGTGCCTCGACTCCCTACTCACCGGCAACCCGCAGAACCTGTCGGGCGTGCTGGGCAAGGCGACGTTCCGCTTCGAGCACTACGACGCGACGAACTACCTCCACGTCGGCGGACCCGTCGACTGGATCATGCACTTCGCGTCGCCGGCGTCGCCGCGCGACTATCTCGAGCATCCCATCCACACGCTCAAGATCGGTGCCCTCGGGACGCTGCGCGCGCTCGGGCTCGCCCGCGCCAAGGGGGCGGGCCTGCTGCTCGCGTCGACGTCCGAGGTCTACGGCGACCCCCAGGTCCACCCGCAGCCGGAGGACTACTGGGGCAACGTCAACCCGGTCGGGCCGCGCGGCGTGTACGACGAGGCCAAGCGCTACGCCGAGGCGACCGCGATGGCCTATCACCGCGTCCACGGCGTGCCGGTCAAGATCGCCCGCATCTTCAACACGTACGGACCGCGGCTTCGCAAGCACGACGGCCGCGCGGTGCCGACGTTCATCCACCAGGCGCTCGCCGACAAGCCGGTCACCGTCCACGGCGACGGCACGCAGACACGGTCACTCTGTTACGTCGACGACATGATCGAGGGCCTGTGGCTCCTGCTGCAGTCCGACGTCGTCGGCTGTCCGATGAATCTCGGCAACCCCGAGGAAATCACGATCGGCGAGCTCGCTCGCACGATCGTCGAGGTCGCCGGGTCGTCGTCGGAGATCGTCTACGTCGACCGGCCGGAGGACGACCCCGAGCTGCGCCGCCCGGACATCACGTTCGCGACGAGGGCGCTCGGGTGGGAGCCGAAGGTCGGGCTCGTCGACGGCCTGCGCCGCACGGTCGAGTGGGCGCGCGAGAACGCGTGGGCGGACGGCTCGCCGATCCGGCTGACGTAGGGCGCGTCAATACGCGCCGCGGCGCGCGAACACGGCGCCGACGGTCTTGATGAGAATGAACAGGTCGAGGCTCAGCGACCAGTTCTCGATGTAGAAGAGGTCCATGCGCACGGCTTCCTGCGCGCCGACGTCGCTGCGACCCTGGATCTGCCACCACCCGGTGATCCCCGACGGGACCTCGTGGCGCGCTCCCAGCAGCTCGAGGTTGGCGGCGACCTGGTCGACCGGCAGCGGCCGCGGGCCGACGAGGCTCATCTCCCCCTTGACGACGTTGACGAGCTGCGGCAGCTCGTCGAGGCTGTAGCGACGCAGGAACCGCCCGACGCGCGTCAGGCGCGGATCGTCCTTGACCTTGAAGAACGCGGCGCTGCGGTCGCCGTCGCCGGGCGCGTCGGCGCCCGGCACCATCGTGCGGAACTTGTACATCGTGAACGCGCGGCCCCCCTTGGTCACGCGCGCCTGGCGGAACAGCACGTCGCCCGGCGACGTCGCGCGGATGGCGAGCGCGACGACCGCCATGACGGGCGCCGCCAGCAGCAGGCCCACGCCGGCGACGGCGAGGTCGAAGGCGCGCTTGGCGGCGGCCTGCGTGCCGGTCAGGCGCGGCGACCGCACCGTGAGCGCCATGACCGAGCCGATCGGCTGCACGGTCAGGCGCGGCGTGAGGATCTGCGGGAGGTTGGCGGAGACCTTGACCTCGATGCCGGCGCGGCGCGCCGCCTGGGCGACGGCGAGCATGTCGGGCCCGTCGACCGCGGTCGTGGCGACGAACAGGCAGTCGACGTCGTGGTCGTCGACGACGGCGTCGAGCTCGCCGACGGTCCCGAGCACGGGACCGGACACGGCGCCGCCCGCGGACGTCGCGACGTGGCCGACGGGCCGGAACCCGAGCCCCGGCTCCGCAAGGGCGTCCGCGAGACGCGCGGCCTCGTCGTTCGCCCCCACCACGACGGTGCGGAACGCGAGCGCTCCCTGCTGCATCAACCGCGTCACGCGGTGACGCCACGCTCGCCGCGCGGCGAGCTCGAGCACGAGGGCGAGCACCCACGTCAGCCCCACCCACGCGCGCGAGAACGACGTCTTGGACCAGTAGCTCGCCAGCACGACGAGCACGATGCCGAGGCTCGTCGCGCTCAGCACGCGCCGGAACTCCTCCCACGCGGAGAGCCGCTGCGGCGAGTACAGCGAGAAGCCGTGGAACACCGCGACCCACACGACCGGCGCGACGACGATGACGAGCAGAGAGTCGGGGCCGACCGCCGAGATGTCGAAGCGCAGCTCGTACGCGGCGACCATCGCGGCGACCGCGCAGAGGGCGTCGGTCACCGCCATCCCCACGGCGATCCTGCGGTAGAGCGCGGCGGGCTTGTCGCGCGCCGCGCGCACCGGCATCGCGCCGTGGACGTCGACGTCTGCGTGCTCGAAAGCGGTCTGCGCCATCCTCGGTCTCGCTCGGGGCCGTGCGCGTGCCGTGCGAACGCGCCGGACCCCGCGGTTGGGGGGTAACCGGCGACAACGGTTCCGCCGCACGCAATCTACCGGAACGAGCCGACCGAAGGAACCACGACGCGGCAAATGGCCCGGTATGGAACACGACCGGGACGAGCGCCAGCCAGCAATTACCTGCGCGTAACCGTCGTTGACACCGCGGGAGCCCCCGTGGGATGCTCCTGCGGACGAGCCGACCGAGCGGCCGCGCACACCGTGTGCGCACGGCGTGCGGCTCGCCGCCGGACCACGCCCGATCCCACCAGGGGGTGCTCGTGACGAAGCGAACCACGATGGCGAGAGCGCTGACCGCGACCGCGGTCGCGGGGGCGATGCTGCTGGGCGGCGGTGAGCTCGCGAGCGCCACGCACGTCAAGAAGGTCTCGTCCACGCTGTCGATCCACTACCGCCACGAGTTCTACGGCGACGTGTCGTCGGTCAAGCGCAAGTGCGTCCGTGGCCGCAACGTGCGCCTCTACAAGCTGCAGCGCGACGGCGACCGCCGGCTCGTGGGCCGCGACCGTACCGGGCGCTCGGGCAACTGGCGCATCCCGAAGGACAACCCCAAGGGCCGCTACACGGCCGAGATCGGCCCGAAGTTCTACCAGGGCTACGCGCACACCATCAAGTGCCAGGGCGACCGTTCGCCGATCATCAAGGTCCGGCCGAGCGACGACGAGTAGCGCACTTCTGCTGACAGCGGAGGCCCGCCGCGAACGGCGGGCCTCTTGCGCGTCCGCCCCGTGACGCGCGCGCCGCACCCGGCCCCCGGAACCCCGCGCACGCCCGCGCAGCGCGCCCGGCGCGCCCTGTGGCTCGCGGCGGCGGTCGCGCTCGTGGCGCTCGTCGCCGACGGCCTCTACGTGGCGTGGCGCCTGCCCGCCTCGCTCGACGACGCGCGCGCCGCGCTCGAGCGCGGGCGCGACGAGCTGTCCGGCGCGCGCGTCCGGGCCGCGGCGGCCGCGTTCGACGACGCGCTCGACGCCGCGCAGGGGGCCGAGTCGCTCACGCGCCATCCCGCCTACGCGCTCGCCGGCGTCGTGCCGCCGCTGGCGCGCGACGCCGACGCCGTGCGCGCGCTCGCGACGGCGTCGGCGTTGTCGGCGCGCGCCGGCGTAGCCGCGACCGACGGGGCCGCGGAGGTCGGGGGCGGCGGCGGTCTCGCCGCGGCTCTGTACCGGGCCGGGCGTGTCGACTTCGACGCGCTCGCGACGCTGCGGCCCTACGTGCACGACGCGGCCGCGCTGCTCGAGCGCGCCGCCGACGTCGTCGCCGGCAGCCCGGCGCCGCGGCTCGGTCTCGTGCGCGACGCGCGCGCCGCGGCGGGGCGCCGGCTCGCCGATGCGCGCGCGACGGCGCGCCGCGGCACCGTGCTGGTCGACGCCCTGCCGGGCCTGCTCGGCGAGGACACCACGCGCCGCTACCTGCTCGCGTTCCAGACGCCCAGCGAGGCGCGCGGCGGCGGGGGCTTCATCGGCATGTACGGCATCCTCGAGGCCTACGACGGACGGCTGCGGCTCGCCCGCGTGTCGTCGATCCGAAACCTCGTCGCGCTCGGCCCCGCCAAGGGCATCGACGCGCCGCAGTGGTTCCGTCGCACGTGGGGCCCGTCGAGCTCGCTCCGCGACCCGCGCCAGGTGAACTACTCCCCCAACTTCCCGGTCACGTCCGAGGTCCTGCTCGACATGTACGACCAGCTCGCGGGCGAGACGCTCGACGGCGTCGTCGCGATGGATCCCGTCGCCCTCACCCGCCTGACCGCCGCGATCGGGCCCGTGTCGAGCCCGGGCTTCGACACGCGCGTCGGTCCCGACAACGGCGCCGAGGTCCTCATGCGCGACATCTACCTCGACTTCGAGGACCAACGCACGCAACACCGCTTCCTCGCCGGGCTCGTGCGCGACTTCTGGACCCGCCTCGGAAGTGGAGGCGTCGACGCGGCCGAGCTCGGGCGCGCCCTCGGGGATGCGGTGCGCGGACAGCACTTCAAGGTCTACGCGCGCGACGGCGGGGGCCGCGCCGCGCTCGCCGCACTCGACGCCGACGGCGACTACGAGTCGGCCGGCCCGCAGGTGCAGATGGTGTTCCAGAACAGCGCGCTGCCCAACAAGGTCGACTACTTCATGTTCCGGCGCATCGAGACGCACGTCGCGCTCGAGGCCGACGGCGACGCCGAGGTCGTCACGACCGTGACGCTCAAGAGCAACGCGCCTACCGGGCCCCCGTCGATCCTTCTCGGGCGCGCGCCGGGCCTCGTCGGCGTCGACCGCGCGTTCGTGTACTTCCTGCTGCCCGAGGGCGCGCGCGGCGGACGGCTGGAGATCGAGGGCCGGCGACGCTACGCGCTCCCGGGGCGCGACGACGAGCATCCGCTGCGGTTCGGGCTCGTCCACGTCCCGCCGGGCCGCACACGCGACGTGCGCCTCGCCTACCGCGTCCCCGCCGGCGACGACGCGCGCCGCTTCGAGCTGACCCTGTTCCCGCAGGCGACCGTCCACGTCGACCAGTTCGAGCTGACGATCGCGCCGCCCGACGGACACGGGCTCGAGGTCGCCGGCGACGCCGGCGTGGTGACCGAGCGGGGCTTCGAGCTCTCCGGCGTGCTCGACGAGCCGAGGACCGCGGCCGTCGAGCTCGTGCGCCGATGAGCCCCGAGCGCTTCGCCATCGTGTTCGTGTGCACCGGCAATCAATGCCGCAGCGCGATGGCGGAGGCGTTCGTGCGCGCCGCGGCCGCCGGCGCGCCCGTCGACGTGTCGTCGGCCGGGACGCTCGGGATCGACGGCGCGCCGTCGCCGCGCCACACCGTCGCGGCGATGGCCGAGCTCGGCGTCGACCTCTCCGCGCACCGGTCGCGCGGCGTCCAGGGCGCGGGGCTCGAGCGCGCCGACCTCGTCGTGGGGTTCGAGCTCGCGCACGCCGCCGCGGCGGTCGTCGAAGGGGGCGCCGCCCCCGAGCGCGTCTTCGGCCTCGTCGAGCTCGTCGAGCTGCTCGACGGCGTGGCAGAGCCGGCCGAACGCGAGCCGGTCGCGCGCGCTCGCGCCCTGGTGCGTGCCGCGCACGCGCGCCGCCGGATGGTTCGCCGCGTGGGCGGCGAAGAGGTCGCCGATCCCATCGGACGCACCGCGCAGGTCCACCGCGACACCGCGGCGCGCGTGGGCACGCTGTGCGACCGTCTCGTCGGCCGCCTCTTCGATCTCTAGGGCGCGTCCTCCGCCCACACTCGTGCGAGGTGCACGAGCGTCGCGGCCGCGGCCCCCATGTCGTGCACGCAGATCCACTCGCGCACGCTGTGGTACGCGTGGCCGCCCGTGAAGATGTTCGGCGTCGGCAGCCCGCGCGCGCTGAGCAACGCTCCGTCGGTGCCGCCGCGCGCCGACGCACGCCGCGGCTCGAGCCCGGCGCGCCTTATCGCCTCCTCGGCGCGCGCGACGACCTCGGGCGCGTCCCGCAGGTAGTCCCACATGTTCCGGTACTGCTCGGTGACGTCGACGGTGACGCGCGCGCGCGGCTCGCGCTCCTCGAGCGCGCGTGCGAGGCCGCGTAGGTGCTCGACGTAGTCGTCGAGCTTGGGGCGCTCGAAGTCGCGCGCGATCATCGTGATCGTGCAGCGCTGCGCGCTGCCCTCGACGAGCATCGGATGCAGGAAACCGTCGCGCCCCTCGGCCGTCTCCGGCGACATCGAGTCCTTCGGCAGCGCGTCCACCAGTGCGGCGGCGAGCTTGACGGCGTTGACCATGCGCCCCTTCGCGAGCCCCGGGTGGACGACGTGGCCGTGGATCACGACCTCGATGCCGCACGCGTGGAACGTCTCGGCCTCGATCTCCCCGGCCGACGAGCCGTCGACGGTGTACGCCGCGATCGCGCCGAAGCGCTCGATGTCGAAGTGCCGCACGCCGCGGCCGATCTCCTCGTCGACGGTGAACGCGATGCGCACGTCGCCGTGCTCGATCTCCGGGTGCCGCAAGAGGTACGCCGCGGCCGTCATGATCTCGGCGACGCCGGCCTTGTCGTCTGCGCCGAGCAGCGTCGTGCCGTCGGTCGTCACGATGTCGTGGCCGCGGTGCTCGCGCAGCTCGGTCATGTCGTCGGGCCGCAGCACCTGCGACGGGTCTCCCGGCAGCACGACGTCTCCGCCGTCGTAGCGCACGACCTGCGGACGCACCCCGGCCCCCGTGGCGTCCGGGCTCGTGTCGACGTGGGCGAGCAGCCCGAACGCCGGCACGGTGCGCGTCGTCGTGGCGGGGACCGTCGCGAAGACGTAGCCGTGCCGGTCGAGGTCGACGTCGCGCGCGCCGATCGCACGAAGCTCGTCGGCGAGCATGCGCGACAGCTCGAGCTGCTTCGCGGTGCTCGGCTGCGAGTCGGACGAGGGGTCGGCCTGCGTGTCGATCACGACGTAGCGGAGCAGACGCTCGAGCGCCTCGGGCGCGAGCTCGCGCGCCAGCGGCGAGGCGAAGCCGTCGGACGGAGGGCCGGTCATCGCACGACTATCGCATCCCGCGCGCGCACGCGGGGACCGCGGAGGGCTCGCCGCCGCCCGTTAGTCTCCCGGCGTGCCCGCCGCCCGACCCCGCCGCCGTCACCGCGCGCTCGCCGCCGCGCTGACGGCACTCGCCGCAGCCGTCACCGCGTGCGACGAGTCCGCGCCCCGCGACCGCTCCGGCGGCGCCCCCGCGCGCCGGCCCGCGGTCCGCTTCACGGACGTCACCGCCGCCGCCGGCGTCGCGCAGGACAAGGACTCTGGCATGTGGGGAGCGGCGTGGGGCGACTACGACCGCGACCTCGATCCCGACCTCATGCTCGGGCGCCACTTCGCGCACGCGCTGCTGTTCGAGAACGACGGCCGGCGGTTCCGTCCCGCGGCGGGGGCCGGTGACGTCGTCGACCAGTTCGACCGGCACGGCTGCGCGTGGGGCGAGGCGAACGGCGACGGTCGCCCCGACCTCTACTGCACGCGCGGCGCGCTCGAGGGCACCGCGGCGGGGCCGAACTACCTCGCGGTCCAGCGCGGCGGACGGCTCCTCAACGAGGCCAAGCGGCGCGGCGCGCGCGACAAGTTCGGTCGCGGGCGCTCGACCAACTGGCTCGACTTCGACGGCGACGGCGACCTCGACCTGTTCGTCGGCAACAAGCGGCGCCCCGGCCATCCCGACGCGCTGCTGCGCAACGACGGCGGCCGATTCCGGCGCGTCGACTGGGGCCTCGCGCGCGGCACGAGCACCATCTCGTCGTCGTGGTCGGACTGGGACCGCGACGGCGACCCCGACCTCCTCGCGCTGCAGTACGGCGACCGCGCGCCGATCGCGTACGTCAACGACGGAGACCGCTTCCGGCGCGCACCGCTCGGAGTGGCGACCGCGCGTCCGTGGTCGTCGGCCGCATGGGGCGACTTCGACGGCGACGGGTGGACCGACGTGCACCTCGTCGGCGAGCGCGGCGCGGTCGTCGCGCGCAACCGCGCCGGCCGGTTCGAGGTCGTCCATCGCATGAGGCTCGCGCAGGGCCGCACGAGCGCGTGGCTCGACGCGGACAACGACGCCGACCTCGACGTCGTCGTCGCGCAGGGCATCCCGGAGAGGCTGCTGCCTCCCGACGACGCCGCGATCCGGGTGCGCGACCGGCCCGAGCTCCTGCTGCGCAACGACGGGGGCAGCTTCGAGCGCGTCGGCGGGTGGTCGTACCGCGCCGCGCTCGGGGGCGACACCGACTCCGTGTCGGTCGCGGACTTCGACGGCGACGGGCGCGTCGACGTGCTCGTGACGAACGGCTGGGCGGCGGCGAACGCGCGCGCGACCCTGCTCGCGAACCGCTCGCGGGCGCAGACGTGGGCGCGCGTCGCGCTGTCGGGGCCGCGCGCCAACCCGTGGGGCTACGGCGCGCGCCTCGTCGTCCGTGCGGGGCGCATGCGCTACCGCCGCGAGGTCACCGACGGCGTCACGTTCCGGTCGCAGTCCGACGCGAGCCTCGTCCATCTCGGCCTCGCCGGGGCGCGCGCGGCGCGCGTGCGCGTCGAGTGGCCCGGAGGCGGCGCCGACTGCGTGCACGTGCGCGCGGGGGCGACCGTACGCGTGCGAGCCGGGGCGTCGCCGTGCGCGCGCGGGGGCCGGCGCGCCGGGACGTAGGCTGGACGCTTCGCCGCCGTTCCGAGGAGCCGGACATGCCCCAAGCCGTCATCGTCTCGACCGCCCGCACGCCGATCGGCCGCGCTCGCAAGGGATCGCTCCTCGACGTGCGCCCGGACGACATGCTCGCGTTCGCGGTTGACGCGGCCCTGGCCAAGGTCCCCGAGCTCGACCGCGGCGAGATCGTCGACGTCATGGTCGGGTGCGGGTTCCCCGAGCAGAAGCAGGGCATGAACCTCGGCCGGCGCGCCGCGCTCCTCGCCGGCCTCCCGGAGCACGTGCCGGGCACGACCGTCAACCGCTTCTGCGCGTCGAGCCTCCAGACCGTGCGCATGGCATTCCACGCGATCGTGGCCGGCGAAGGCGACGCGTTCGTCGCCGCGGGCGTCGAGTCGATCTCGCAGGTCGACGGCTACCCCAAGGACGTCGACGAGCTGCATCCGAAGCTGTTCGGCGACGATGCGCCGATCGCCAACGTCTACATCCCGATGGGCATGACCGCGGAGAACGTCGCCGAGTGCGTCGGCGTGTCGCGCGACGACATGGACGCGTTCGCGCAGCGATCGCAGGAGCGCGCCGTCGCGGCGCAGCGATCGGGCTTCTTCGCGCGCGAGATCTCGCCGTACACGAAGGACGACGGCACCGTCGTCGAGCACGACGACGGTCCGCGCCCGAGCTCGACGCTCGAAAAGCTCGCCGCGCTCGAGCCGGCGTTCAAGCCGGGCGGGACGGTCACGGCCGGCAACTCGTGCCCGCTCAACGACGGCGCCGCGGCCGCCGTGGTCATGAGCGACGAGCGCGCCCGCCAGCTCGGCATCGCGCCGCGCGCGCGCATCGTCGCGACGTCGGTCTCCGCGCTCGCGCCGGAGGTCATGGGCCTCGGCCCGATCGAGGCGGTGCGCAAGGTCCTCAAGCAGGCCGGCATGTCGCTCGACGACGTCGAGACCGTCGAGATCAACGAAGCGTTCGCGGCGCAGGTGCTCCCGGTCTGCCGCGAGCTCGGCCTCGACCCGTTCGGCGACGTCGTCAACCCGCACGGCGGCGCGATCGCGCTCGGCCACCCCTACGGCATGACCGGCGCGCGCATCCTGTGCACGCTGCTCAACGACCTCGAGACGCGCGACCAGACGATCGGGCTCGAGACGATGTGCGTCGGCGGGGGCCAGGGCATGGCGATGATCGTGGAGCGTCTGTAGCCGACGTCCCTGGCGCACGGCGGCGCGCGGGCGTACGCTCGCGTCGTGGACTGGGGATGGATCGCGTTCGGCGTCGTGTGCCTCGCGGGCGCCTACGGGCTGTGGCGCCTCGCGCGCTCGCTGCGCAACTGGGGCCAGGCGCCGCCGGGCCGCGATGCCGAGGCACAGAACGCCGAGGCGCGTCTGTGGTCGACGCGCAACTACGGCGGCGGCGGAGGCGCGGGCGGCGGGTAGGTCGCCGCGCGCGGCGGACGGTGCCGGCGCGCGGAGGCGCGGCCCCCGGGTTCCCCCGCGGCCCGAGGCCCCCGTTTGCGGGCGGCGCGACGCGGTTAGAGTGCAGGTCAACCAGCACGTCCCTAACCGCCTACAAGGGGGCCGAGGTGGCTGAGATAGTCCTCGAAGACGTCACGAAGCGCTACGGCGAGGACAACGTCGCCGTCCGCAACCTGGACCTCGACATCCAGGACGGCGAGTTCATGGTGCTCGTCGGGCCGTCGGGCTGCGGCAAGACCACGGCGCTGCGCATGGTCGCCGGCCTCGAGGCGATCACCGACGGACGGATCCGCATCGGCGACAAGGTCGTCAACGACGTGCCGCCCAAGGACCGCGACATCGCGATGGTGTTCCAGAACTACGCCCTCTACCCGCACATGAGCGTGTACGAGAACATGGCGTTCGGGCTCAAGCTGGCGAAGGAGGACCGCGCCGAGATCGACAAGCGCGTCAAGGAGGCGGCCCGCATCCTCGGGCTCCAGGAGTTCCTCGACCGCAAGCCCCGCGCCCTGTCCGGCGGCCAGCGCCAGCGCGTCGCCATGGGCCGCGCCATCGTCCGCAAGCCGCAGGCGTTCCTCATGGACGAGCCGCTGTCGAACCTCGACGCGAAGCTGCGCGTCCAGATGCGCTCGGAGATCGCCCGCATCCAGAACAGCCTCAACGTCACGACCGTCTACGTCACGCACGACCAGGTCGAGGCGATGACGATGGGCGACCGGGTCGCGGTCATCCGCAAGGGCGAGCTGCAGCAGGTCGGCTCTCCGCCGCAGCTGTTCGACCATCCCGACAACCTGTTCGTCGCCGGCTTCATCGGGAGCCCGTCGATGAACTTCGTCGCCTCGACGCTCGAGAGCCACGACGGCAAGCTGCGCATCAACATCGGCAACCAGACGCTGACGCTCGACGAGAAGGTCAAGGCCGAGCGGCCCGCGCTCGAGCGCTACTCGGGCCGCGAGATCATCGTCGGCATCCGGCCGCAGGACTTCGAGGACTCGAAGCTGGAGCCCGAGAGCCCCGAGGACTGCCGGCTGAAGGCCGAGATCGACCTCGTCGAGATGATCGGAACCGAGACGCTCGTCCACTTCAAGGTCGACGCGCCGGTCGTGGTGACCGAGGACATGAAGGAGCTCGCGGCCGACGCCGGCGAGGACCAGGTCGAGCGCCTCGAGGAGCGGGCGCGCGAGGGCACCACGGAGTTCGTCGCCCAGCTCGACCCGAAGACCCGCATCGGCCAGGGCGAGACGGCCGTGCTCAACGTCGACACGTCGCGCATGCACTTCTTCGACCCCGAGACGAGCCGCGGCATCTACGACAACGAGTAGCCTCCCGCCGCGCTCGACCACCTTGACGCACGGCGCGACGCGCGCCGATGCTGGGCCGAGGGCGGAACGGGTTCGGCGCCGGGGTCACACGCCCGGCGCCGGGGAGGAGGCGGCATGGCGGCACGCGACGACGTCGCCGACGAGATCCTGCGCGCCGCGCGCGAGGAGCTCCAGAAGGGGCCGTGGGAGGACCCGCCCGGATCGAACTGCACGCGCTACGGCAAGTGGTATCCGTTCCCGTGCGTCGCCTGGTGCGCGCAGTTCGTGAGCTACGTCGTCATCGAGAAGTGCGGCATCGACGTGATGCCGCGCTTTCAGTTCACGCCGGCCGGCGCGCAGTGGTTCATGGACCGTGAGCAGTGGTTCGAGGAGGACCCGCGGCCCGGGGACCTCGTGTTCTACAACTTCCCCGACACCAAGGACCGCATCCAGCACGTCGGCTTCGTCGTCGACGGCGACGGCTCGACGATCCGCGCGGTCGAGGGCAACACGTCATTGGACGCCGGCGGCAGCCAGGACAACGGCGGCGTGGTCGCGATCAAGCAGCGGCCGATGGCCCACGTCGTCGGCTTCGGGCGGCTGCCCGCGGCCGGCAAGCCCGAGGTGCCGTCGTTCAAGTTCAAGGCGAAGGCGTCGTTCGGCCGGGGCGACGCGGGCGCCGACGTGCGGGCGTGGCAGGCCGACCTCAACCGCTGGATGAGCCACCTCGCGCGTTACCACTCGCCCGGGTTCCGGTTCGAGCTCGACGTCGACGGCGACTTCGGCCCCGCGACCCACAAGGCGACGATGACGTTCCAGCAGTGGACGAACCGACGCCGGCCGCGGCTCGACGTCGACGGCGAGGTCGGCCGGCGCACGATCGAGGTCATGGAGCGGGTCCGGACGCGCCAGCGGGCCCACGAGCACGGCGAGGCCGGCGACGGCGGCGAGGACGACGGCGACTGACGCGGCTCGCCGCGCCGTGACGCGCCTAGCCGTCGGGAGTCACGACGAGCCCCTCCCACGGCCGGAGCTCGACCGTGCCGGAGACGCGCTCGCCGGCGCGGCCCTCGTCCGTCGCGACCGCCACGATCCCGTGGATCCCGTCGACCGGCGCCGCCGCCGGCGACAGGTTGACCGCGACCGCGGTCGCGTCGCCGCGCCGAAACGCCCACGTCCCGTCCGGCGACCGCATGGTTCGGTAGGCGCCGGAGGCGAGGTCGCGCGAGCGCTTGCGCAAGGCGATCAACGCGCGCGTCAGCGTTAGCGTCGAGCCGGGGTCGTCGCGCTGCGACGCGACGTCGGCGCCGCCCCCGACCGGGAGCCACGGGCGCGCCTCGGGCGTCGTGAACCCCGCGTTGGGCGCGGCGCTCCACTGCATCGGCGTGCGCGCCGGGTCGCGCCCGTCGCCGGGGCCCGAGCGGTGCGCGACCGGGTCGACGAGACGGTCGTGCGGGACGTCGACGTTCGTCATGCCGATCTCGTCGCCGTAGTAGAGGAACGGCGTGCCGCGCAACGTCAGCAGGACGACGAGAGCCGCGCGCGTCTTCGCGTCGTCGTCGCCGCACCAGCGCGTCGGGAAGCGGCCGATGTCGTGGTTCGAGCCCATCCACACCGGCCACGCGTCGTCGGGCAGGACGCGTTCGGTCAGCTCGACCGCGGCGCGCATCGTGGCGGCGTCGAGCTCGGACAGCGCGAACGGGAAGTTGAACGCGAGATGCAGCTCGTCGCCGCGTCCGTAGTAGCGCGCGACGCGCTCGAGGTCGTACAGGAACGTCTCGCCGACGAGGACGCGCGGCGGGTCGTACGAGTCGGCGATCTTGCGCCACCGGCGGATCACGTCGTGGACCTCGGGCTGGTCCATGTTGAAGGTGTGCTGCTGCCCGAAGCGCTGCACGCTCGGGTGGTCGCGCTCGGTCGCAGGCAGGTTGTCGCGCAGGTCGCGGTCCTTGACGACCGCGTGCGCGACGTCGATGCGGAACCCCGCAACCCCGCGATCGAACCAGAAGCGCAGCACGTCGTCGAACGCGGCGCGCACGTCCTCGTTCCACCAGTTGAGGTCGGGCTGCGTCGGCAGGAAGTTGTGCAGGTAGTACTGACCGGACGCGTCGTCGAGCGTCCACGCCGGGCCCCCGAACACGCTGCGCCAGTTGTTGGGCGGCGAGCCGCCGGGCTTGGGGTCGGCCCACACGTACCAGTCGCGGTGGCGCGCGCCGCGTCCCGTCAGCGCGTCGACGAACCACGGGTGGCGGCTGCTCGTGTGGTTGGGCACGAGGTCGAGCAGGATGCGGATCCCGCGCTCCCCGGCGCGCGCGACCAGGTCGTCGGCGGCGTCGAGATCGCCGAGCGCGGGGTGCACCGCGCAGTAGTCGGCGACGTCGTAGCCCCAGTCGTCGTCGGGCGACGCGGTGATCGGATTGAGCCACACGCCGTCGATCCCCAGCCACTGGAGGTAGTCGAGCCGCTCGACGACGCCTCGCAGGTCGCCGACGCCGTCGCCGTCCGAGTCGGCGAACGAGCGCGGGTAGAGCTGGTAGAGGACGCCGTCGCGCCACCACGTCCGTTCGGCCGTCATGCGAGCTCTCCCGCGCCGTGATCCGATGTGTCCGGCCCCTCCCTAACATGGCGCGATGCCGCTCTTGCTCGCGCTGTCCGACGAGGTCGAGGAACGCTTCTACGCGCCGGGCGCGCGATCGCCCCGTCCCGACCTCGTCGTCGCGTGCGGCGACCTGCCGTTCGACTACCTCGAGCACGTCGTGACGACGACGTGTGTGCCGCTCGTGTACGTGCCGGGCAACCACGACCCCGACATCCGGCCGCCGAGGCGAAGCGCGGGGCCGTTCGTCGCCGAGTGCATGCGCCCGCTTCCCGGCGCGCACGGTTGCGTCAACGTCGACGGCCGCGTCGTCGACGTCGCCGGGGTGCGCGTCGGCGGTCTCGGGGGCTCGCCGCGCTATCGCGCCGGCCCGAACCAGTACACGCAGGCGCAGATGCGGACGCGCGCGCTCGCCCTCGAGCTTCGCTGCCGCGTGCGTCGCGCGCGCGGGGAGCGGCGCGTCGACGTGCTCGTAACGCACGCGCCCCCGCGCGGGGTCGGCGACGGCGACGACGCCGCGCACCAGGGCTTCGACGCGTTCCACCGGCTCATCGGCGCGCTGCGTCCGCACGTACTCGTCCACGGCCACGTGCACCCGTACGGGCCGCCGCCGCCGGTTCGCCGCGTCGGCGCGACGGACGTCGTCAACGCCGTCGGGCATCGCTGGCTGGAAGTGCCGTGAGCTGGGAGCACCTGAGGTACACGACGTCGTTCGAGCGGGCGCGCCGGCGGGAGACGTTCAAGCGGCTCACGCGCATCGTGCGCGGGCGCCGCGACGACGAGCTCGTCGACCTCGACGAGGTCAAGGACCGGCTGCGCCTGTTCGAGCAGACGTACCGCGGCATCCAGCCGATCCCCGTCGCTCGCATCGTCGGGACGACGGAGCGCACGTCCGACTTCGACGCGGAGTTCCTGCCGCGCACCGAGGAGCTGCGTCCGCGCTGGCGCGGCGTCGAGCGCGCGTACCCGAGCGGCGAGTTCCCGCCGATCGTCGTGTACCAGGTGGGCGACTCGTACTTCCTCGTCGACGGCCACCATCGCGTCGCGGTCGCGCGCCAGACTGGCACCGAGTACATCGACGCCGAGGTCACCGAGCTGCACGCGCGCTTCGAGCTCCCCGCCGACCTCGACGTCGGCAAGGCGATCCACGCACAGCAACAGCGGCTGTTCCTCGAGGAGAGCGGGCTCGAGCGCGCGCGTCCCGAGGCGCGCGTCGAGTGCACGCGCGCGCACGGCTACCTCGAGTTGCTCGAGAACGTCAAGGTCCACGGCTACCACCTGATGACGGAGCGCGGCGAGGTGCTGTCGCCGGCCGAGATCGCGGGCGACTGGTACGACCGCGTGTATCTTCCGGCGATCGACGCGATCCGCGCCGAGCGCCTGCACGACGTCACGCGCGGCTCGACCGACGGCGACCTCTTCCTGTGGGTCTACGAACGGCGGCGCCGGCTGTTCCCCGAGCACGGCGGCATCAGCCTCGAAGAGGCCGCGGCGCGCGCCCGGGCCGACGCGGGTCGCAGGCGCTGGCGGCGCACGTCGACGCGCGGGTGACGCGTCCCCGGGATCCTTTTGTCCGGAGTCGCCCCGATATAGGGGTCCACTTGGACGTGCGGGCGTTTAGTCGCTCGTTCTGGTGGTAGACATCACCGCATGAGAGTCCCCATTTGGATCTGGATCTTGGTGGCGATCATCTTGATCATCGTCATCCTCCAGATGACCTAAGCCCGAGTCGTGCGCGGGCGTGCCTGCACGCCCGCGCACTTCACGGTCTCCCACGGCGCGGCCCCCCTGCGCCGCCACCTCGGTGGCCGGCCCCGACTTCGAGCCGGCGCGCACCGCGCTCAGTGGCTGAAGAACGGCGGCGTGCGGTCGGGCTCGACCTCGTAGCGCTCGATCGCCTCGGTCACGGCCTCCGGCTTGACGTCGCCCGACTCCGCCAGCGCGGCGAGCGTCGCGACGACGACGTGGCCGGCGTCGATCTCGAAGAACCTGCGGAGCGCGGCGCGGTGGTCGGAGCGTCCGAAGCCGTCGGTTCCGAGCGGCACGAACGGCCCCGGCACCCAGCGCGCGATCTGGTCCGGCACCGTCTTCATCCAGTCGCTGACGGCGACGACGGGCCCCTCCTTCTGCTCGAGGCAGCGCGTGACGTACGGCTGGCGACGCGGCTCCTCCGGGTGCAGGCGATTCCACCGCTCGGTCTCGAGCCCGTCGACGCGCAGCTGGTGGTACGACGTCGCGCTCCACACGTCGGCCGCGACGTCGTGGTGCTCGGCGAGCAGCTCCTGCGCACGCAGCGCCTCGCTCATGAGGCTGCCCGATCCGAAGATGTGGGCGCGGTGGCTCCGCTCCTCGGGTGCGGCGCGGAACGGGTAGAGCCCTCGCAGGATGCCGTCGTCGACGTCGCCGTCGGGCTTGCGCGGCTGCGGATAGGGCTCGTTGTAGAGCGTCAGGTAGTAGACGACGTCCTCGTGGTCGTCGAGCATCCGCTCGAGCCCGTGGCGCACGATCGTCGCGATCTCGTAGGCGAACGCGGGGTCGTAGGAGACGCACGCGGGGTTCGTCGTCGCGATCAGCAGCGAGTGGCCGTCCTGGTGCTGGAGCCCCTCGCCTAGCAGCGTCGTACGGCCCGCGGTCGCGCCGAGCAGGAAGCCCCGTCCGCGTTGGTCGGCGAGCGACCAGATCTCGTCCGCGATGCGCTGGAAGCCGAACATCGAATAGAAGATGAAGAACGGCACCATCGGCTCGCTGTGCGTCGCGTACGACGTCGCGGCGGCGGTGAACGACCCCATCGAGCCGGCCTCTGTGATGCCCTCCTCGAGAATCTGCCCCTGTTGCGACTCGCGGTACGCGAGCAGGTGCTTGGCGTCGACGGGCTCGTACAACTGGCCCTTGGCGGCGTAGATCTTGAAGTCCGGGAACAGCGACTCCATGCCGAACGTGCGCGCCTCGTCGGGGATGATCGGCACGATGCGCTTGCCGAGGTTCTCGTCGCGCAGCAGCTTGCGCAGGATCCGGACGAAGGCCATCGTCGTCGCGACGTTCTGCTTGGTGCCCTCGGAGAACTCCTTGTAGAGGTCCTGCGACGGCAGCTCGGGCTTCTGCTCCACGAACTTGCGCCGCGGCAGCACGCCGCCCAGCGCCCGCCGGCGCTCGCGCAGGTACTCGATCTCCTCCGAGTCCTCGCCCGGATGGAAGTACGGCGCGACGCCCTCGTGGATCTCGCCGTCGTCGATCGGGAGCTGGAGCCGGTCGCGGAAGCGCTCGAGCTCCTCCTCCGACAGCTTCTTGGCCTGGTGCGTCACGTTGCGGCCCTCGATCGCGCCGCCGAGCATCCATCCCTTGACGGTCTTGGCGAGGATGACGACCGGCGCGTCCTTCAGGTCCATCGCGTTCGCGTACGCGGCGTAGATCTTGCGGTAGTCGTGACCGCCGCGGCGGAGGCGGTGGAGGTCCTCGTCGGACAGGTGCTCGACGAGCTTCTTGAGACGCGGGTCGGGGCCGAAGAAGTGCTCCCGGATGTAGGCGCCGCCCTCGACGAAGTACTTCTGGAACTCGCCGTCCAGCGTCGTGTTCATCTTGTTGACGAGGACGCCGTCGGTGTCGCGCGCGAGCAGCTCGTCCCACTCGCGGCCCCACACGACCTTGATGACGTGCCAGCCCGCGCCGCGGAAGATCGACTCGAGCTCCTGGATGATCTTGCCGTTGCCGCGCACGGGGCCGTCGAGGCGCTGGAGGTTGCAGTTGACGACGAACACGAGGTTGTCGAGGCCCTCGCGCGCCGCGAGCGACAGCGCCGCCATCGACTCCGGCTCGTCCATCTCGCCGTCGCCCACGAACGCCCACACGCGCTGCTCCGAGGTGTCCTTTATGCCGCGGTGGTGCAGGTACCGGTTGAAGCGCGCCTGGTAGATCGCGTTGAGCGGCGACAGCCCCATCGACACCGTCGGAAACTCCCAGAAGTCGGGCATGAGCCGCGGGTGCGGGTACGACGCGAGCCCCCCGCCGCTGCACTCGCGCCGGAACGCGTCGAGCTGCTCCTCCGTGACGCGGCCCTCGAGGAACGCGCGCGCGTAGATGCCGGGCGCGCCATGACCCTGGATGAACACCTGGTCGCCGCCGCCGGGCGCGTCCTTGCCGCGGAAGAAGTGGTTGAACCCGACCTCGTAGAGCGACGCCTGCGACGCGTACGTGGAGATGTGCCCGCCGATGCCGTCGAACCGCTTGTTGGCGCGCGACACCATGACGGCCGCGTTCCACCGGATCATTCGCCGGATCTTGAGCTCGATCGCCTCGTTACCGGGGAAGTACGGCTCCTGCTCGGGCGGGATCGTGTTGATGTAGTTGGTCGACACCATCGCCGGCAAGCCGACCTGACGCGACCTCCCGTGGTGCAGGATGCGGTGCAACAGGAAGCGCGCGCGTGCGGGAGAGTGCTCGACGACCTGGTCGAGCGCCTCGATCCACTCCTGGGTCTCCTCCGGGTCGATGTCGGGCAGCTGGTCCTTGAACGCGTCGTACATGTCGACCCACACCTCCAGGGACGCGGCGCTTGCGGCGGATGGGCACCCAGAGTAACGCCGAACGCGCCCAACTCGACCGGCGCGCGGCCGTTACGCGCCGGCGCGCGGCTCGGGCAGCCGGGGCCGCGGCGCGACCACCGGGGGCCGGGCGTCGGCGTGCGCTTGGGCGCGTGAGAACGCGTCGCCGAGCGCGAGCTCGACGAGGTCGAGAATGCCGACGACGTCGTCGCCACGGACCACGAGCACCCGCCGGACGTGGCATTCGGCCATGCGGCGCTGGACGGCGAGCAAGTCGGCGCCTCCGTCGACGTACACGGGCGTGCCGCGCGCGAGCTCGTCGGGGAGCGCGTCGAGCAGGTCGACGCCCTCGGCACGCACGAGGCGTCCGAGGGCCGCGAGCGGCTCCCCGGCGTCCGCGGTCGTCACGGCGTCCTGTACGTTCACGTCCCGTCCCTCTCCGTCACTCGTCGCGGGCGCGTCGTCGTCACGCGCTCGACCGTGGTGCCGGCCGCGGCTGGCACGACGGACACCAGTACGTCACCCGCTCGCTCCCCGCCCGCGCCGGCGCTCGCCGGACCGGCGTCCCGCAGCGCCGGCACGGCAGCCCGGCGCGTCCGTATACCCAGCGGCTGCGACCCGACACGGGGTCGCCGGTCGTCACCTGGCTCCCGGTCGTGCGGTTCGCCCACAGCAGGCGGCGCGCCAGCGCGACCAGCCCCGCGACGTCGGGCACGTCCCCCATGGGCGTCCACGGGTCGAGTCCGCGCAGGAAGCAGAGCTCGCTCTTGTAGACGTTCCCTACGCCCGCGAGGTTTCGCTGGTCGAGCAGCGCGTCGCCGACGGCCCGTTCGGGCGCCGCGGCGAGACGTCGCACCGCCTCGGCCGCGTCCCATCCTCCGGCGGCGACCGGGACGCCGTCGTCGCCGAGGAGGTCGGGGCCGAGGTGGCCGACCAGCTCGGCCTCGCGCGCGCTCGGCAAGAGGTCGGTCGCGGCGAGGCGGAACCCGACCGCGACCCACTCGTCGGTCGCCAGCACGGCGCGCACCTCGTGCTCCGGCCCGCGCCACCGGCGGCCCGGCCGGTAGAGGTGCCACGAGCCGTCCATCTCGAAGTGGGTGTGCAACGTGAGCCCGCCGTCGAGCCGCACCAACAGGTGCTTGCCGCGCGCCGCGACGTCCACGACGCGGCGGCCCGCGAGGCGGGCGGTGGCGTGGCGCGGCACGCGCAGCTCGGCCGCCGTCAGGACGCGACCCCCGAGCGCCGTCCGCAGTCGCGCCGCGGCGAGGTGCACGGTGTCGCCCTCAGGCACTGGCGCCCGCGCGCGGCCGCGCCTCAGGCGTCCCCGGCGCGAGCCTCAGCCCGCGCGACGTGGGCCGGAAGCCGGCGCCCTCGAGCGCGTCGCCGAGGCGCGAGCCGAACACCTCGACCCCGTCGGCGCGCTGGACGTGCAGCGGCCCGATCGTCCCGGCGCGCGCCGCCGCCGCGAGCGCCGCGGCGACCTCGGGCAGGTCGTCGTCGTCGCAGTAGCACAGCGCCGACCGCCCGCCCTTCTCGACGTAGAGCGCCACGACGCCGTCGAGCACGACCACCGACGCGCCCGCCTTGCGCCCCGGCCGGTGGCCCGGCCCCACGTCGCGCTCGGGCCACGGCAGCGCCGCGCCGTACGGGTTGGCCGGGTCGGCCGCGGCGAGCACGACCGCGCGCCCGGCGCGCTCGTGCGCCAGCGCGCGCAGTCGGTCGACCGCGCCCGGCAGCGCGAACTGCGCACCCCCGAGGCCGTCGACGAAGTAGCCGCGCCGGCAGCGGCCCGACTCCTCGAGCGCCTTGAGGACCGGATAGACGGCCGCGAACCCGCCCGGCGTCCGCTCGGCCGCGACGGCGCCGCGCGTGACGACGCCGTGGCGCTCGAGCAACACGGTCGCGAGCGCGTGCGCGCGCCGCGTCGGCTCGACGCCGTCGCGCGGCAACAGGCTCCATCGTCCCGCGCCCGACGGCGGGCCGAGCCGCGACGGGAACGAGGGGCCGCGTCGGCGCGCGCGCGACCGCGCCGGCGTCGCGGCGCCGCCGACGAGCGCGCGCAGCGGCGCGAGCGTGTCGTTGGTGGCGATGCCGGCCCACACGAGCTCCCACAGCGCCAGCAGCAGCTCGCGGTCGTCGGTCGAGCCGGTCGCGTCGGCGAGCTGACGGAAGAACGACGCGCCGCGCGCCGCGAGCGCGCCGCGCACGGCCGCGGCGCCGTCCGACAGCGGCACGTCGGAGGCCTCGGGCACGAGCGCCGGCGCGTGCTCCGCGAGCGCGAGCTGCACCCATCCGTCGTCGCTCCCGAGCGCGCCGGCCCCCGCCCACACGACCTCGCCCGACGCGCACAGCTCGTCGAGCAGGCCGGGACGGTAGCCCGGGACGCGCGCGGGCATGATCTGTGTCTCGAGCTGCGACGCCGGCAACGGCGCGCCCTGGAGGCGCTCCACGGCGCGGTAGAGCGCGTCGTGGTCGCCCGGTCCGCCACGCCCGCCGACGTCGTGCCACGCCAGCGCGAAGCGCGCGAGCACGTCGTGGTCGACGGGCTCCACCTCTCGTCGCAGCGCCGCGAGCGAGCGCCTGCGCAACCGCCGCAGGACGTCGACGTCGATCCACTCCGGGCGCGTGCCTCCGGGCCGAAACTCGCCCTCCACGACGCGCCCGCGCTCCTCGAGCGCGCGCAGGACGCCGGTCACGACCGCGACGCCGAGGCCGAGGCGGCGCGCGACGTCGTCGGCGACGAACGGCCCGTGCGTGCGCGCGTAGCGCGCCACGACGTCGCCGAGCGGGTCGTCGACGGGCTCGAGGAACGCGCCGGGCACGCCCACCGGCAGCGCGACGCCGAGCGCGTCTCGCACGCGCGCGGCGTCCTCGATGGCGATCCATCGGCGCGTCCCCGCGATGCGGACCTCGAGGGCGCGGCGCGTCCGCTGTAGCTCCTCGAGCCACGACGCCGCGTCGGCCGGACGCTCGGAGCGCGCCGCGACCTCCGCGTCGTCGAGGTCCCCGAGCGCGCGGAGCAGGTCGTGGAGCTCGCCGGCGTCGCGCGCCCTGCGGCCGTCGACGACGCGCTGGAGCTCGAGCTCGAGGTCCGCCAGCGCGCCATCGTCGATCAGCTCGCGCAGCTCGGCGCGCCCGAGCAGCTCCGACAGCAGCGTCCGGTCGAGCGACAGCGCCTGCGCGCGGCGCTCGGCGAGCGGCGCGTCGCCCTCGTACATGAACGCGCCGACGTAGTCGAGCTGCAACGACGTCGCGAACGGCGACGGCGCGCTGGTGTCGACCTCGACCACGCGGATTTCGCGCCGGCGTATCGCCGCCATCAGCTCCACGAGGCCGGGCACGTCGAAGACGTCCTGGAGGCACTCGCGATACGTCTCGAGCACGATCGGGAACGACGGATAGCGCCGCGCCACCTGCAACAGGTGCGCGCTGCGCTGGCGCTGCTGCCACAACGGCGTGCGGCTGCCGGGACGCCGGCGCGGGAGCAACAACGCGCGCGCGGCGCACTCGCGAAAGCGGCTCGCGAACAGCGCCGAGCCCCCGAGCTCCGCGACGACCGCGTCCTCGACGTCGTCGGGATCGAACACCACCGACGAGCCCGGCGGCGCGTCGTCCGACTCGGGCAGTCGCGCGACGATGCCGTCGTCGGTGTACATGCACTGCACGTCGAGCCCGAGACGGTCGCGCACGTGCGCCTCCACGACGTGGCTCCACGGCGCGTGCACGCGCGCGCCGAACGGCGAGTGGACGCACAGGCGCCAGTCGCCGAGCTCGTCGCGGAAGCGCTCGACCACGATCGTGCGATCGTCGGGCAGCACGCCGGTCGCGGCGCGCTGCTCGTCGAGGTAGGCGGCGAGGTTGCCCGCCGCGAAGTCGTCGAGACCCGCGCCGCGCAGGCGCTCGAGCCGTCGTTGCGGCGGCATCGACGCGAGCTCGCGCACGAACGCGCCGAGCGCGCGCCCGAGCTCGACGGGCCGCCCGGGGGCGTCGCCGTGCCAGAACGGCATCTTGCCGGGCTGTCCCGGAGCCGGGCTCACGAGGACGCGGTCGTGCGTGATGTCCTCGATGAGCCAGCTCGACGACCCGAGGACGAAGACCTCGCCGACGCGGCTCTCGTAGACCATCTCCTCGTCGAGCTCTCCGACGCGCGTCGTCTGCTCGCCCGCGAGGAACACGCCGAACAACCCGCGGTCGGGGATCGTCCCTCCCGACGTCACCGCGAGCCGTTGCGCGCCGCGGCGCGCGGAGATGCGGCCCGCGGTGCGGTCCCACGTCACGCGCGCGCGCAGCTCCGCGAAGTCGTCCGACGGATAGCGCCCCGCGAGCATGTCGAGGACACCCTCGAGCGCGCTGCGCGGGAGGTCGCGGAAGGGGGCCGCGCGCCGCACGACGGCGTCGACGTCGTCGACGGTCCAGTCGTCGAGGGCCACCATCGAGACGACGTGCTGCGCGAGGACGTCGAGCGGGTTGCGCGGGTAGCGGAGCTCCTCGATCTCGCCGCGTCTCATCCGCTCCACGACGACGGCGCACTCGAGCAGATCGCCGCGGTACTTCGGAAAGAAGATCCCCCGGCTCACGGCGCCGACGTGGTGCCCGGCGCGTCCGACGCGCTGCAAGCCCGACGAGACCGAGTCGGGCGCCTCGACCTGCACCACGAGATCGACCGCGGCCATGTCGATCCCGAGCTCGAGCGAGCTCGTCGCGACGACGGCCGGCAGACGGCCCGCCTTGAGGTCCTCCTCGATGCGCAGGCGCTGGTCGCGCGCGACGGAGCCGTGGTGGGCGCGCGCGACCTCCTCGCCGGCGAGGTCGTTGAGGCGCGCGCACAGGCGCTCGGCGAGGCGGCGGGAGTTGACGAACACGATCGTGCTCGAGTGCGAGCGGACGAGGTCGAGCACGCGCTCCTCGACATGCGGCCACACGCTCGTGCGCGCCTCGGCGCCGGCGGCCGAGCCCTCGTGCGGCTCCCCCGTCGGACGTCCCAGCTCGGACAGGTCCTCCACCGGCACGACCACGGACAGCTCGAAGCGCTTGTCTCCGGGGGCGTGCACGACGTGGACGTCGGACGGCCCGCCGAGCCAGCGAGCGACCTCGTCGGGCGGGCGCACGGTCGCGGACAGGCCGACACGCTGCACCGGACGCGCCGCGAGCGCGTCGAGGCGCTCGAGGCTCAGCGCGAGATGGGCGCCCCGCTTGGTGCCCGCGAGCGCGTGGACCTCGTCGACGATCACCGTCTCGACCGACTCGAGCGCGCCGCGGGCGCGCGACGTCAGCAGCAGGAACAGCGACTCGGGCGTCGTGATGAGGACGTCGGCCGGCGCGGTCGCGAACCGGCGGCGCTCGTCCGCCGGCGTGTCGCCGGTGCGCACCGCGACCGACACCGACGGCGGCGCGAGGCCCAGCCGCTGGGCCGCGGCCCGCATGCCGGCGAGCGGCGTGCGCAGGTTGCGCTCGACGTCGACCGCGAGCGCCTTCAGCGGCGACACGTACAGGACGCGCACGCCGCGCCGCTCGTCCGGCGCCGGCGCGGTCGCGACGCGGTCGAGCGCCCACAGGAACGCGGCGAGAGTCTTGCCCGACCCCGTCGGCGCGACGACGAGCGCGTTGCGCCCGGAGCGAACGTGCGCCCACGCGCCCGTCTGCGCCGCGGTCGGCGCCTCGAACGCGCCCTCGAACCACGCGCGCGCGACCGGCGAGAAGCCGTCGAGCGGGTCGGGCCCGGTCACGGCGACCGGCGGAGGGCGCGGGGCGCGCGCGGCGTCGTCACGGAGCAATCATCGCCTGCCCCGCCCGCTACGGCACGCGCCGGCGGGGCGGGGCATGGCGGTTAACGCCGCGGCGGCGCGAAGCTCGGTGGACGATGACCGCGAGCATCCCCCTCGGCCGCATCGCCGGCGTCCCCGTCGGCGCTCACTGGAGCCTGTTCGTCGTGTTCGCGCTGGTCGCGCAGGCGCTCGCGGGGCGCGTCCTGCCCCGCGAGCACCCGGGTCACGACCCGTCGCTGTACTGGGCCGCGGGCGTCGCGGCCGCGTGCGCGTTCTTCGCGTCGCTCGTCGCCCACGAGATGGGCCACGCGATGACGGCGCGGCGCCACGGGGTCGGGGTCGAGGGCGTCACGCTGTGGCTGCTCGGAGGCGTGGCGCGCCTCGCCGGCGACGTGCCCGCGGCGCGTTCCGAGCTGCGCATCGCGCTCGCCGGACCGGCGGTGAGCGTGGCTCTGGCGCTCACCTTCGTCGCCGCGGGCGCCGCGCTCGGCGCGCTCGGGGCGCCGGGCCTGCTCGCCGGGACCGTCGCGTGGCTCGGTTGGATCAACGGAAGCCTCGCTCTGTTCAACATGCTGCCGGCGTTCCCGCTCGACGGCGGGCGCGTGCTGCGCGCGTGGTTGTGGCGCCGCCGCTCGCGCGCCCGCGCGACGACTCTCGCCGCGCGCGTCGGGCGCGGCATCGGCTACGTGCTCGTCGGCGCCGGTGGGTTCCTCACGGTCGCGGGCGACGCGCTGGACGGGCCGTGGCTCGCGCTCATCGGATGGTTCGTCGCGTCGGCCGCCGCGACCGAGGAGCGCGACATTCGTCTGCGCGAGCGGCTCGCGGGAACGCGCGTCCGCGACCTCGCGATGCCGGCCGTCGACGCGCCCGCGTGGGTGACGGTCGACGCGCTGTTGCAGCGGCACGACGGCGGCGACGCGCCGCACGCCTACGTCCTGCGCGCGCTCGACGGCGCGCTCGAGGGCGTCGTCACGCTCGGCGCGATGCGCACCGTCGCGCCCGAGCACCGCGCCATGACGCGTGTGCGCGATCGTGCCGTGCCGCCCGAGCGCGTCAGGGTGGCGGATCCCGACGACGCGGTCCTCGACGCGCTCGGCCCGTCGGGCGGCTCGTGGATCGTCGCCGTGCGCGCCGGCCGGACCCTCGGCGTCGTGACCCCCGAGGACCTCGCGCGGCGTGCCGCCGCCGGCGAGCCCACGCGCACCGGCGGCCTCGCCGCGCGCCTCGGCAGGCGCTAGGACCGCGACCCGACGCCGGTCGTCGCGGGTGCCGGCGACCACACGCGCGTGACCGGCTCCCCGTCGTCGAGCAGGAACGCGTACGTCAGCGTCACGGTGGCGCCCGGTGGGACGAGCCCGTTGGCGTGCAGCGCGAGCGCGTAGACCTCGAGCTGGTCGGTCTCGCCGACGTCGAACCGCTCGCCCGTCTTGTAGTCGACGATCTCGAGGCCCCCGTCGTCGGTCTCGAACACGACGTCGATCCGGCCGCGGACGATCGACCCGTCGACCCGCAGTGCGAACGGCAACTCGATCATCGGCTGTCCCGACGGCAGCGACGCGACCGTGCGCTCGTCGTAACCGAGCTCGCTCCACCGCCCGAGAGCGCGCGCCACCGACCGCAGGTCGGCGGCCGCGGCCGGCTCGTCGAGCTCGTGCTCCTCCGCATACGGCGAGATGCCGCGCGTGTGCTCCTCGACGACGCGATGTATCTCCGTGCCGATGCGGCGAGCCGCGGTGGGCCGCGACGGCAGTTCGCGCCCGGCGCCGTCGTACGCGTCGCCGCGACCTGATCGGACGCGCGCGTAGTCGGTCGCGCTCACGATCGGCGTCTCGGCCGCCGCGGGGTCCGCGGCGCGCCGTCGCGCGGCGTCGATGACGTCGAGATCCGCGACGTGACGCCGAAGCGCGGCGCGCGCTGCGTCGCGCTCGGGCTCCGCGAGGCGCGCGAGGAGATCGTCGAACGACGCGTCGCCGCGCACGACCGCGTCGGCCGCGGCGCCCCACCCCTCCGGAAACAGCTCGTCGTCGGCCCCCGCGCGCGGCGCCGGCGGCCACGCGCGCCGCCCCTCGAGCACGCCCACCACGGGATTGTCGTCGGGCTGGTCGGCGCGCGCGACGACGTCGACGAGGCCGTCGGCGGACATCGCGTCGAGCTCGTCCCAGAACATCGACGGGCCCTTGGGGGTCCGGTCGCGCCCGTACCACCACGCCGCGGTCACCGCGAGCCGCTGCTTGGCGCGCGTCAGCGCGACGTAGAACAGCCGCCGCTCGTCCTCGAGCGCGCGCTCCGTGACCGCGTCGGAGAAGTCGCCGAGCTTGCCGGTCCAGCGCGGCAGGTGACCGCTGTCCTCGCGCACCTCGTACGGCAGCTCGGTGTAGCTCGTGAGCGGATTGGACGCGCGCGTGTTCGGGAAGACCGACCACTTGTAGTCGCCGCCCGCGCCGCGCCCCGCCGCCACCGACGGCACGAACACGCACTCGAACTCCAGACCCTTGGCCGCGTGCACCGTCATCAGCTTGACCGAGTCCTGGTCCGCCGGCTGCGTCGCCTCGAGCGTTTCCTCGGCGTCGTCGGCGGCGTCGAGGTACGCGAGAAAGCTTCGCAGCGTCGCGTCGCCCTCGACGGGCGCGAACGCGGCGACGTGATCGAGCAGGTTGGCGACGTTCTGCTTGGCCGACGCGGCGGCGCGGGCGCGCGACGCGTCGAGTGCGTCGGCGAGGCCCGACGTCCGCACGACCTCCTGCACGAGGTCGAGCAACGGCCCGGTCGCCTTCTCCTGCACGCGCGCGAGCCGGCGCGCGAACGCGCCGAGGCGCTGCTTCGCGTCGGCCCCGAGGCCCTCGATCTCGTCGAGGTGCGCGAGCGACTCCAGCAGCGAGAAGCCGACGTCGCCGGGCTCGACGTCGCGCGCCGCGTCGGCGTCGCCGCCGGCGAGCGTCGTGCGGAGGTCGAGGTTGCGCCCCGCGGCCCAGCGCGCGCACAGTGCGAGGTCGCGGTAGTGGACGCGCCAACGGGGGCCGAGCAGGATGCGTGCGAGCCATCGGTTCGCCGACGGCTTGGTCTCGAGGCAGCGCAGCCACGCCACGATCTCGGTCACCTCGGGCGTCTTGAGCAATCCCCCGATGCCGACGACCTCGACGGGGACGTCGCGCTCCTCGAGAGCCTGAAGGATCGTGTCCATCGACGCCTTGCGCCGCACGAGGATCGCGATGTCGCGCCACTGCACCGGAGCCCGGCCCCCGGCGGCCGGCGTGCCGTGCAGCTCCTCGCACCGGCGCGCGATCCACGACGCCTCGGCGTGCTCGTCGGCGAACAGCCCGAGCGACACGGCGCCGTCGCCGTTCGGCTCGTGCGGACGGAGGTCGTCGCCCGGGCGGCGCTCGGGGTCGATGCGCGCGACGATCCGGTTCGCGACCGCGAGGATGCGCCGCCCCGAGCGGAAGTTCTCCGACAGCGACAGCTCCCTGTACGACGTACCCGACGCGCGCGGGAAGTGCTCCGGGAAGCCGATGAGGTTGTACATCGTCGCCCCGCGGAACGCGTAGATCGCCTGGCGCGCGTCGCCGACCGCGGTCACCGCTCCCCCGCGCTCGACGACGGCCTGGATCAACCGCCGCTGCGCGACGTTGGTGTCCTGGTACTCGTCGAGCAGGACGACCGGCCATCGGGCGCGAAAGGCGGCGCGCACGTCGGCGTGGCCCTCGAGGATCTCGACCGCCTTGGTGACCTGGTCGCCGAAGTCGATGCGGCCGCTGCGCGCCTTCGCCCGCCGGTACGCCTCGACGACGCGGCACAGCTCCTTGCGCTTGCGCGCGGTGCGCTCGACCGCTTCGGGCGCGTTCGCCGACGCGAGCACGCGGTCGGCCGCGGCGTCGACGTCGGCGACCGCGACGATGTGGTCGGCGAGCGACGACGCGAGCGCGAGCGTGTCCTTGACGAGCGCCGCCGGCGAACGCAGCTCGATCGCCTCGAACGGCGGCACGTCGTCGAGGCACGACAGCACGAGCTGCCACTGCTGTGCCTCGGTCAGCAGCCCGGCCTCGGGCTCGACGCCGGCGAGCAGGCCGTGGTCGCGCACGATGCCGGCCGCGAACGCGTTGTAGGTCTGCACGACCGTGTCGGCTCCGTACGTCCCCACGCCGACGGCGTTGCGCACGCGCTCGAGCAGCTCCTCCGACGCCTTGTTCGTGAACGTGAGCCCGAGCACCTGCGACGGCAGCACGCCGTGCGTCTCGACGATCCACACGATGCGCGCCGCCATCACCGCGGTCTTGCCGGCGCCGGCCCCCGCGACGAGGTGCAGCGGCTCGAGCGGGTGCGTGATCGCGGCCCACTGCTCCGGCGTCGGCTCGAAGCCGTGCAGCGCGCGCCTGAGCGCGGGCGACGCACCCGCCGGCGCGCTCACGACGGCAGCTCCTTGCCCTCGCTCCACAGCGGGCACAGCGGCTTGAACCGGCACCACGTGCAGTCGGCCTCCGGGTTCGGGCGGAAGTCCTCCGAGAGCACGCCCTCGACGAGGTCCGGGAGGCGGGCGAGCGCCTCCTCGGCCTCCTCCGGCGTCTGGCAGCGCTTGACGACGTCGCCGCGCGCGACCTTGCCGGGATAGACGAGCTGCATCGAGATCGGCTCGCCGAGCGCGCTGATCTCGGGATCGGAGCGCGCCGCGAGGTAGTAGATGGCGAGCTGCAGCGACGCGCGCGCCTCGTCCCACGAGATCGCGTAGCGCGACGTCTTGTAGTCCGACACGACGAGGCCCTTGCCGATGCGGTCGACGCGGTCGATGCGGCCGGTGAGCACGTGGCCGCCGAAGTCGACCTCGAAGCGCTTCTCCGCGAGCGCGGCGCGCCCGGGCCGCAGGTGACGGACGTAGCGCTCGAGCATCAGCTCGCCGTCGCGCCGGAACTGCCGCGCCACGACGCGGTTCGGGAACACCGACTCGTCGAACAGCTCGTCGTAGCGCGCGCGCGCGGCGTCGAGGTTGGTCAGCACGCCGGTCTCGCACTCCTCGAACACCTTGTGCATCCACGTGCCGAACGCCATGTTGTGCGACGACTCCGGATCGAGGCCGAGGACGACCGAGAACAGGTACTTGAGACCGCAGTCGTCGTATTGGGAGATGCGCGAGTAGCTCGTGCGCAGCTTGTCGGGCGGCAGGTCGTCCTCGGCGCCGTGACGCCGCACCGGCACGCGGCCCTCGGTCCAGTCCCACCGCCACCACCACTCGACCGGCTGCGCCGCGCTGCATCCGGGGTCGAGCTCGCACACGCGCGCGATCGCGCCGAGCGCGGCGACGCGCTCGGGCGGCGGCGCGCCGGCGTCGCCGAGCACGCCGCGCAGCCGCGTCGCGGCCTCCGCGAACGTGAGCGGCGCACGCGACGTCGCGGTCTCGACCGGCGGCACCTCGCCGACGAGCGCCTCGATGAAGCGGCTCGGCTGGGCCTTGCGCGTCACGCCCGGCGACGTCGTGACGAGGCAGCGCGTGCGCGCCCGCGTGATCGCGACGTAGAACACCCTGCGGTCCTCGGCGTCGTTCTTGCGCGCGCGCTCCACCGGGCTCGTCTCGTCGAGGAAGTACGGGTCGAACAGGCCGCGTGCGCGCCGGCCCTTGGGGATCGCGCCCTCGGTGCACCCGCACACCGCGACGACGGCCCACTCACGGCCCTTGGCGGCGTGGAACGAGCACACCTCGACCCCTCCCGCGGCGCGCTCCGGCGGCAGCCACGGGTCCGAGCCGAAGTCGGCGCGCCCGATCGCGTCGAGGTAGTCGGCGAGCGTGCCCGTGCCGCGCCGCCGCTCCACGAAGCGGCCGAGAGCGCGCGCGAACGCGACGAGCGCGTCGAGGTCGCGGTGCGCGGGCGACGACGCGTCGGCGCGCGCGGCGTCGACGAGCGCGCGGTAGTAGGGCGCCGCCTCCCACACGACCCAGAACGCCTCGTCGGCGGGTCGCGCCTGCGCCGCCTCGAGCATGCCGCGCAGACGCGCCAGCGACTCCAGCTTCGCGCGCACGCCGTCGGGCACGTCGCCGAGAAGCTCGGACGGACCGTCGCGCCCGAGGGCCTCGGCGAGCGCGACGCCGGCGAGCCGGCAGCGGCGCTCGAGGTCGCGCACCTCGGCGTCGGTCAGGCCGGCGAACGGCGAGCGCAACAGCTCGTCGACGCGCTCCCGGGCGTCGCCGTCGAACGCGACGCGCGCGAGGTCGCAGAACGCGCGCACGGCGGGCTCCGACTCGAGCGGCCGGTCGGGGGCCGCGATCGAATACGGGACCTCGACCGCCTGCAGGGCGCGTTCGAGCGCGGGGAGCAGCGCGCGCGGCGACGTCAGCAGGATCGCCATGTCGTCGAACGGGACGCCGTCCTGCAGGTGCGCACGGCGGAGCTCCCGCGCGACGGCGTCGGCCTCCGCTGCGAGGCTCGGGAGCCGCCGCACCTCGAGCGCCGCGTCGCCCGCGAACGCGCGCTCGCCCGGCTCGTGCTGCGGCCCCCCGACGAACGTCGCGGCGCGCGCGCCGACGTCGGGTCCGAGCCGGTACGACGTTCGCAGCGTCACGGAGTCGTGCCGGCCCAACAGCGCGTCGAAGCGTCCGAGCCACTCGGGGTCGGCGCCGCGGAACGTCTCGATCGCGGAGTCCGGGTCGCCCGCGACGACGAGCGAGCGATCGTCGTCCCCGGTCGGGCCGAGGAAGCGCAGCAGGTGCTGCTGCACGAGCGACAGCTCCTGCGCGTCGTCGACGACGACGTGGCGGAAGCGCTCGTGGAGCGCGGCCCTGATGTCGTCGCGGTTGGACACGAGCCACAGCGCGTCGGCGAGCAGCGTCGGGTAGTCGATGCGGGCGCGCGCCTGCACGCGCGCCTGATGGGCGCGAAAGAAGCGCACGATCTCGGCCCACTCCGGGCGCGCCTGCGCGAGCCGCTCGAGCTCGTCTCCGACGAGCTCCCGCTGCTTGGCGCGGATCGAGAAGTCGACGACCTCGTCGACGAACGCCCGGTTGCGCAGCAGGTGCTTGAAGTGAGGCCAGTTCGCCTCGGGCTCGGCGGCGAGCGCGTCGCGCACGTCGCCCCACTGCTCCGGCGACGTCAGCAGCACCGGCGGCTCGGGGTAGCCGAGGGAGTCGTAGTGGCGCGACACGAGGTGGTACGCGAAGCCGTGCCACGTGTAGACCGGCACCTCGACGAGCGCGTCGAGCCCCTCTTCTAGGAGCAGGCGGCGCGTGAGCCGGTCGCGCAGCGCGATCTTCTGCGCCCGGTTCGGGACGAGGAACAGGACCCGGTCGGGCGCCGAGCCCGGCGCCAGCGCGCACGCGACGAAGCGCTCCACGAGCACCGTCGTCTTGCCGGTGCCCGGCCCCCCGAGGGCGCGCAGGGACCCGCGCTCGTGGGCCACCACGAGGCGCTGGTCGTCGTCGAGGTGGACGGCGGAGGCGGTCGTCTGGGTCACGGGGCCAACCTACAGCCGCCCTGCGACGAGAAGCCGGACGAGGGCCGCGGCGCGAGGGCGCCGCCAGCAGGCCGCGCGGAGCCGGCGGGACGCCGAGTCTTCGCCACGCGGGGGCGCGGCCTGCGGCGCTACGCCCTACTGGACGTGGATGGCGCCGCACATCCCGCTGATGCAATCCCCGTCCTTCATTTCTGCGTGACCAGGAATGCTGCAGCGGTAGCGGTGGAAGCCGGTCTTGCGCATGCGCTTGCTGACGCTCTCGTTCGCCGGGAGGCTCAGCACGAGGCCCTTGTACTTGCCCTTGTAGAACTTGACCGTGTGCGACACGCCCGACGTGTCGCGCCAGATCGCCTTCTCGCCCTTGTGGGCGTCGTGGACCGTGGCGGGATCCCAGCTCCAGCCCCCGGAGTCGTTCTCGACCGCCTTGATGACCTCGCGGCTCCCGGCGACGCCGGACAAGCCCACGAGGGCGACGGCGGCGGCGACGGTCACCGCCGCCAGGCGCAGCAGCTTGACTCGCATGTCGGACCCCTTGGCTCGGAGTGGCACGGAGCGGCCGGCGGCAGCTCCCCGATGGGACTACGGCGCGTGCGCCGTACGGGTTCGGCTCCAGCTTAAACGCCGCTCCGGGACCGGGCATTCCGGGCGTCCGAAATCCGGCCGCGCGCCGTCGCGCTGGCTCATACTCCAGAACCCCGAGCGCCGCGGGCGCACGGAGCGTGGGGGCCGGAGATCCGACGCGGGAGGGCGCGATGGAGCAGGAGGCGTTGCCGGAGTGGGAGCAGGCGCTGGTCGACGAGGTCATCGCGGCCGCCGAGCGCAGGCGCGCCGAGGAGACGGCGCGCGCCGCGCGCCGCGCCGTCCAGCTCGCCCGCGAGCAGGGGTACCACCGCCTCGCGCTCGCCATCGACCGCCCCGCCCCGCCGGCGCCCGGGCGCGCCCAGCTGACGCTGTTCCCGCGCCAGCCGACCCTGTTCGAGGACGACGCGGAGATGGACTGACGGGCGCCCACGCGCCAGACTAGGGCGTGCGCCGCGCCCTGATCCTCGCCTTGCTCGCGACCATCGCGGTCGCCGCGACGGCACCCCCGGCGTCGGCCCGCGCGCCGTGGAAGCGGCGCATCGACCGCATCCGGCGCAGTCGGTCGATCGACGTCTCCGTCGGAGTCGGCGGATCGTTCCTCTACGGCGAGAACGCGTCCGACCGGCGCGTGCCCGCGTCCAACGAGAAGCTGCTGCTGTCGATGGCGCTGCTCGACGAGCTCGGCCCCCGCGCGCGCCTCGCCACGGTCGCGGCGACGGGGACGAGACGCGGCCGCGTCGTGCGCGGCAACCTGTGGCTCCTCGGCACGGGCGACCCGACCGTGACCGGGGGCGGCCGCTACGGGCGCGCCCTGCCGTTGCGGCCGACGCGCCTCGCGGCGCTGGCGCGCCGCGTCCACGAGTCCGGCGTCCGGCGCATCGAGGGGCGCGTCATGGGCCGCACGACCTACTTCGGGCGCGACTGGTGGGCGCCCGGATGGAAGCCCGAGTTCCCGTCGGAGGAGGTCGCGCTTCCGACGTCGCTGACGTTCGAGGGCAACGTGCGCGCCGGGCGCCACACGCGCACGCCGGAGCTGTACGCGGCGCGCGCGATGACGCGTCGTCTCGAGGACGCGGGCGTGCGCGTCGTCGGGCGGCCGGGCACCGGCGACCCTCCGCGCGACCTCGGCGAGGTCGCGCGCGTCCGCTCCGTGCGCCTCGCGTCGCTGCTGCGCCACATGAACTTCGTGTCGTCGAACTTCTTCGCCGAGGTGCTCGGCAAGAGGCTCGCGGTCGAACGCTACGGGCGCCCGGGCACGATCGCGGGCGCCGGCCGGGCGATCGAGGCGTGGGCGCGCCGTGCCGGCGTCGACGTCACCGCGCGCGACGGCTCCGGCCTGTCGTACGACAACCGCGCGTCGCCGCGCGGCATCGTGCGTCTGCTCACCGCGGCGCGCGCCGCCAGTTGGGGCACGAACCTGCGGACGACGTTGCCGGCCGCGGGCAAGGGGACGCTCGAGGACCGGCTCGGCGGCGTGCGCGTGCGCGCCAAGACGGGCACGCTCGACGAGATATCGACGCTGTCCGGATGGGTGTGGCTGCGGCGCTCCGACACGTGGGCCGAGTTCTCGATCATGTCGCGCGGCATGCCGAAGGGCGTCGCGGCCGACGTCGAGGACCGCATCGTCGCGATCGTCGCCGACCGGGCGCGCGCCCCCGCACCCGCGGCGACGGCGATCGTCCCGGACGCGTCGTTGTGGCGCGACGTCCTCGCCGCGGTGCGCGCGCCGCTCGTCGCTCTCGCGCTCGCGAGCGGCTGATCGGCGTGATCGCGGCACGTCCGGGACGCGGCGCGCCGCGGCGCGCGCACGCGGGCGCGTTCGCGCGCGGCACGCGATGAGCATGTTCTGGCAGGGAGCCGTCGCGGGCCTTGCGATCGCCGTGCCGGTCGGGCCGATCGCGGTCCTGATCGTCGACCGCGGGATCCGCAACGGATGGGCCGACGCGCTCGCCGCGGGCCTCGGCACCGCGAGCGCCGACCTCTTCTACGCGGCCGCCGCGGTCACGCTCGGCGCCGCGAGCGCGGAGCTCCTCGCGCCGGTCACGACGCCGCTACGCGTCGCGGCGGTCGTGGTCCTGATCGCGATCGCGGCCCGGAACCTCGCCCGCGCGCTGCGACCGGCCAACGACGACGCGCCCGACGTGCGCGCGAGCGCACCGTTGCGGACGTTCGCCACGTTCCTCGGCCTTACGGTCCTCAATCCGGTGACGATCGTCTACTTCGCGTCGCTCGTCATCGGGCTCGACGTCGGCGACGCCGCGCCGGAGGCCAAGGTCGCATTCGTGGCCGGCGCCGGAGGAGCGTCGGCGGCGTGGCAGACCGCGCTCGCGACGGGCGGGGCGTGGGCCGGCGCGCGCCTCGACGACCGCGTGCGGCGGGCGACGAGCGTCGCCGGCAGCGTCGTCATCCTCGTGCTCGCGCTGCGCACGGCGCTGTCGGTATGAGCGCCGGACGTCAGGCGAGCGCGGTGACCGACGAGCACGGGCACTCCAGCACGAGCGTCCCGTCGTCCCGCACTGCCGCGATCGTCACTGCGCCGTCGCAACCGGGGCAATGCTCGCCGCTGTCGATCTCGGCTACCTGGGTCGTCATCATGGACCCACGGTACCGGCGGCGTGCGACGAAAGCCGTGTTTCCCGCGCGGGAACCGGCCGACATCGGTCGCAGATCGTCCGTCCGTATCGCCTGGGGGCGCGCCGTGCGCGGGCTCCGGCGTTACATGATCTCGCGGTCGCGCTCGCGCACCACGGTGCCGCCGGCGCCGCGGTCGCGGCGGTACGGCGAGAAGCTGCTCCAGAACAGAAGGGACAGCACCAGCCCGAGGCCGCCGACGATCATCAGGATGATGCCGACCGTGTCGAGGTCGATGCCGGAGATGTCCGTCTCGAGGGCGAACGTGAGGATCGCGCCGATGGCGATCAGGAAGAGGCTCGCACCGATGCCCACCGTAGTCCTCGCTTCCCGGGGCGGCGCGTCCGCGTCGCGCCCCATGGTGTTCCGGCCGCGCCGGCCGCTTACCTTGCTCGCTAGGGCGCACGCTTACCCTTCGGGCGCGCGGCGAAAACGTGGCGCGGGCGCGTCTAGTCGCCGCGCGCGACGCGATCGGACAGGACCGCGCGCGCGGCGTTGCGTCCCGGCGCCCCCGACACCCCGCCACCGGGGTGCGCGCCGGCGCCGCACAGGTAGAGCCCGGGCAGGGGCGTCCGGTAGCGGTGCCACGGCGCGCTCGGGCGCGCGTCGAACGACCAGTCGGGCAGCACCTCGCCGTGGAAGACGTGCCCGCCCGTGAGCCCGAAGCGCGCCTCGAGGTCGGGCGGACCGAGCACGCGCCGGTGCTCGACCAGCTCGGTGAGTCCCGGAGCGTGCCGCTCCAGCGCGGTGAGCACCAGCTCGCCGACCTCGTCTCGCCGCTCGCCCCACGTCCCCCGCGCGAGGTCGTACGGCGCGTACTGCGCGAGCACGGTCATGACGTGCTTGCCGGCGGGCGCGAGGCCGTCCTCGGTCGCGCTCTGCAGCGCGACCTCGCACGCCATCGCGGGCGCCGGCTCACCCCCCGCGGCGGCGCGGCAGGCATCCTCGAGGTAGTCGATCGACGGGGCGACGACCGTGAGCCCGCGGTGCTCCGGCCCCGCGTCGCGCCCCATGCCCCGCCAACGCGGCAACGCGCCGAGCGCGAGGTCGACCTTGACGACCGTGCCCGACGCGGGCAGCAGGTCGACGTCCTCGACGAACTCGGGCGGCAGCGTGCCGGCGGGGACGAGCGAGACGGTGCGGCGGGGGTCGGCGTTCGAGCACACCGCGCGCGCCTCGATCTCCTCGCCCGACGCGAGCACGACGCCCGCGGCGCGGCGCCCGTCGCGCACGTCGACGCGCGCGACCTCGGCCCCCGTTCGTATCTCGGCCCCCGCGGCGCGCGCGGCCCCCTCGAGCGCGTCGGCGACCGCGCCCATGCCGCCGCGCACGAAGCCCCACGCGCCGCGCGCGCCCGCGGCGCGGCCGGTCGCGTGATGGAGGTAGACGTACGCCGTGCCCGGCGTCCGCGGGCCCGCCGACGTCCCCGTCACTCCCTGCGACGCCACGAGCCCGCGCAACGCGTCGGTCTCGAAGTGCTGCTCGCACACTTCGGCGATCGATCCCGTGACGGTGCGCGCGAAGAGGTTTTCGTGCTCCGACTTGCGAAACGCGCGCCGCACGTGCGCGCGCGTCGCGGGATACGTCAGCAGCGGCGTGAGGCGCGCCGCCGCGTCGCCGAACAGGTCGTCGAAGGCGGCGTAGCCGCGCGCGTCGGACTGCGACAGGCGCGCGATCCCGTCGACCGTCCGGGCCCGGTCGCGCCACACGAACAAGCCGCCCCCGTCGTCGAGCGGCGCGAACAGCTGCGGGTCGAGCGCGCGCACGTCGAGGTCGAGCCCGAGCTCGTCGACGACCTCGGGGAGCAGCAGCGACAGCGCGTACGCCGCGCCCGGGACGCGATAGCCGGGCCACGGCTCGTCGGTCACGCACGCCCCGCCGGCGCGCTCGGCGCGCTCGAGCACGATCGTCCGCAGCCCCGCGCGCGCGAGGTACGCGGCGCACGTGAGGCCGTTGTGCCCCGCTCCCACCACGACGGCGTCGTACGGCTCCATCTCCTAGAGGGCGGCGTCCTCGTCCTGCGCGACCTCGTACGCCCACACCTCCGAGCCGGTCCCCACCGGCCCCTCGGACGACTCGGAGCGATGGCCGCGCCCGAACGCGCTGCTGGACATCCACGCCTCGAACGCCTCCTTGGACGCCCAGCGCGTGTACACGAGATAGCGGCCCGCAGCCGCGTCGTTGTCGGGCCGGAGCAGCTCGAAGCGCTCGAAGCCCTCCTGGCGTCCGACCTCTCCGGCGCGCTGCGAGAAGCGCCGCTCCAGCTCCTCGGAGCGTTCGCCGGGCACCGTGATCGCGTTGATCACCACGTACGACATCGAATCCTCTCCGTTCCGTTTCCCTCTGGCCGAGACCGCCGCGGCACGCTACGGTTGTCGCCATGGCTCTGACCGCGTTCTGCACGACGTGCCAGCGCACCGTCTACGTCGAGAAGAATGACACGCCGGTGTGTCCCGTCTGCTCGTCGCCGCTGCTCGAGACCGTCGAGGTCGGCGACGCCGAGGACGGCGCGGGCGACGTCACGAACGCTCACACGTCCGACGCGAAATAGGACGAACGGAGCACCCGCCGGCCGTCGAGCACGACGGTCGTCACGGAGCCGGTCGCGCATTCGCTCAGCATCGCCCACGGCGGCCGTCGTCCGCGCGTCAACGCGCGGCGCGCGACGAGCACCGGCGTCTGGTGCGACACCAGCACGACGTCGCGGCCCCCGGCGGCCGCGACCGCGTCGTCGATCGCCTCCACCATGCGCGTCTGGATCTCGACGAACGACTCCCCCCACGACGGCCGCAGCGGGTTGCGCAGGTGCCACCAGCGATGCGGCGACCGCAGGATCGCGCCGAGCGTCCGCCCGATGCCCTCCAGCGTCGTGTCGCTCTCGATGAGCCGGTGGTCGATCGTCACGTCGAGCGCGTGCGGCTCGGCGACGATCGCCGCGGTCTCCTGCGCGCGCTCGAGCGGGCTCGTCCACACGAGCCCGACGTCGGCCGCGGCGAGATGGCGCGCCGCGGCCGCGGCCTGACGCTTGCCGCGCTCCGACAGGTTGTAGCCGGGCAGGCGGCCGTATATGACGCCTTTGGGGTTCTCGACCTCGCCGTGACGGACGAGGTGGATCACGGTCTCCATCGCGACAGCATGCTAGCCGTCGCATAGGCTCGGTCGATGCCGGACGTCGTCCTGTTCGGAGCCACCGGCTACACGGGGAGGCTGACCGCGCGCGCTCTCGCCCGCCGCGGCGCCGACTTCGCGGTCGCGGGGCGCGATCCCGCGAAGCTGGCGCGCATCGCGGACGAGACCGGCGCGACCGCAACGCATCGCGTCGCGGTCGGCGACGTCGACGCACTCGTGCGCGCGCTCGACGGCGCGCGCGTCCTCGTGACGTGCGTCGGGCCGTTCACGACGCTGGGCGACACCGCGGCCGAGGCCGCCGTGCGCGCCGGCGTCCACTACGTCGACTCCACCGGCGAGGGCGAGTTCGTGGCGCGACTGCTCGACCGCTACGACGAGCGCGCCCGCGCCGCCGGCATCGCGATGGCGCCCGCGCTCGGCTTCGACGAGGTCCCGGCCGACGTCGCCGCGACGATCGCGGCCGCGGGCATCGACGACGCCGCGCTGACGCTGACCTACGCGCTCCCGTCGCACGCGTCGGCCGGCACGATTCGCTCCGCGCTCGGCATCGTCGCGTCCGAGGGCCGCGCGCTGCGCGCCGGCCGTCCGGTGCCCGTGCGCGCGGCGCAGAGGCTGCGATGGGCGCCGCTGCCGGCGCCGCTCGGCGTGCGCGCCGCGATGACGTTCCCGCTGTCGTCGGGCTACGTCGTGCCCCTGCACCTGCCACTGCGCTCGCTCGAGACGTACGTCACGACGACGCGCGCGCGCCGCGCGCTCGCGGCCGTGGGCGTGCCGGTGCTGCGCGCGGTCCGCGCGCGCGCCGCGGGACGCGCGGCGCTCGACCGGCTCGTCGCGCGCGCCCCGGACGGGCCCGGCGACGACGCGCGGGCGCGCTCGCGCTGGACGATCCTCGCGGAGGCGCGGGGGCCGCGCGCGTGGCGCAACGTCGTCGCGACCGGCACGGACCCGTACGGGCTCACCGCCGAGACGCTCGCACGCGGCGCGCTCGAGATGGCGCGCCCCGGCTTCGCGCACGCGGGCGTCGTCGCCCCGGTGCAGGCCCTCGGACTCGACGTCGCCGAAAGGACGCTCGCGCCTGCGGGCGTCGTCATCGACGTGCTGGGCGCGCCCCGGCACGACGCTCGAGGGGAGGAACATGGGCGCTCGTCTTCGCTACGCGAAGGTCATCGACCGTGAGCAGTTCTACGCGCGCGGCGCGCGCTTGCATCCCGGTCTGCAGAACGAGGTGCTGGTGAACGGAGAGCCGGGCGTCGCCGGCGCCTTCCTCGTGCTGCGCGCGTGGTCCGACGACCACGGGACGTTCACCGAGCGCTGGGCGATACGCGACCCGGAGGGCGCGCTCGTGTACGAGGGCGTCCCGCGCGAGATCCACGTCGCGTCGGACACGCACGTCGAAACGGTCGAGGACGAGGTCGACGGGTTGTCGTTCGACTACGCAGCGGACGACTACACCGTCGTCTTCACGCTCGACGACAACGAGGTCGCGCGCGTCCGCTTCCCCGTCAAGCTCGCACAAGGCTGACGCGCGTTGTAACCGCGACGCGCCGCGCGGCGTCCAACTCGGTGATCCGGGAACGCACCGGTCCAACAGCAACTGGAGGAAGACGATGTACGAGTTCGCGATCGTCGTGCTGCTCGGGATCGCCGCCGTCAAGCTCGTCGACACGATCGCGGAGCGCACGGGCCTCGGCTCGTTGCACACCGCGCTCACCATCGGCACGGGGATCGTCGTGGCATGGGCGCTCGACTTCTCGCTGTTCGCGCAGTGGGACGTCGCGGTGCGCAGCGATGCCCTCGCCTACGTCGGCACCGGGTTGATGATCGCCGCGGCCGGCTACGCGGCCCCCTACGCGCTCGAGCGCGTCCAGGAGCTCACCACCCGCCGCACCACCACGCAGGTCCCCAAGGCGGCGTAGAGACCCCAGCGCCGAGGAGCCCCGGCCCCCGCGGGGGCCGGGGCTCCGGCGCGTCGGGGCCACCGCCTCGTCCCCCGCCCGGGGGACGCCCGGCACCCGCCGATCGCCTCAACCCCCCGATGGTGACGGCCGATACAAACAGCCATGACGGGCCCTGGAGAGCTCCACCGCCTGGAGCGCTGGCTGATCTGCCTGCGCTGGTTCGCCGTCGCGTTCGGCGCGACGGCGCTCGCGTTCCAGCCCGTGTACCCCAGCGACGCCACGAAGCGGGCCGCGTGGGGCGTCGTCGTGCTCCTCGCCCTCGGCAACTCGGTCGTGTGGGGCACGCTGGCGCGCACCACCACGGACACCGCGCGTCGCCTGCTGGCCGCCGGCACGTTCGCGTTCGACGCCGTCGTCGTCATGGCGCTCGTCACCGTGTTCGCGTTCGAGACGCCGTACGTCACGTGGGCGCTGCTGCTCGTCCTGCCGCTCGAGGGCGCGCTCCGCTACCGGATGCGAGGCGCGCTCGCCGCGACCGCCGCGGTCGCTGCGTTCTTCGTGTGGCAGTCGTGGCACGTCGCCGAGATCCGTCACGCGTCGTTCGACGTGTCGACCTTCGTCTTCGTCGTCGGCCTGTGCGCGCTCGTCGCCGGGGTCACGGGCTCGATGTCCGAGAGCTGGCACCGCCAGGCGGCGTCGTTCGAGGCGCAGAGCGCGCGCCTCGCGGAGATCGACCGCGTCAAGGACCGCTTCATCGCGGTCACGTCGCACGAGATCCGCGGCCCCCTCACGGCGATCATCGCCGGCGTCGACACGATCCAGCGGCGCGGCGACCGCCTCGGCGACGACCAGCGGCGCAGGGTGCTGCAGATGGTGTCGCAGCAGGGTCACCAGCTCGCGCGCCTCGTCGACGACCTGCTGGTGACGTCGCAGCTGCGCGAGCGCAAGCTCGCGCTCCACGTCGCTCCCGCCGACCTGCGGGCCGCGGTCGACCAGGCGCTCGAGGCCGCCGCGGCGCGGCGACGCGCGCAGCACCTCGAGGTCTTCGTCGAGCCGCTGACGTGCGACATCGACGCGTCGCGCGTGTCGCAGGTCGTGCGCAACCTCGTCGAGAACGCGTACAAGTACACGCCCGAGCGCGCGCGCATCTCGGTCGCGGCGCGCGCCGACGACGGCGGCATCGTGATCGAGGTCGCCGACGACGGCGACGGCATCCCGCCGAACAAGCGCGACAAGCTGTTCGAGGCGTTCGGCCGCGGCGACGAGGAATCACGCTCGCAGGAGGGCGTGGGGCTCGGGCTCTACGTCGTCAGCGAGCTCGTGTCCGCGATGGGAGGGCGCATCGACCTCGCGTCGTCGTCGCTCGGCACGTCGTTCCGCATCCACATCCCGTGCGACCGCCACGGCATCGCGCGTCGTCTCGGCCTCGTAATGGCCGAGGAGGCCGTGCCGGGCTGAGAGGTCTCAGCGCGGCTCCCGCGACGACACCGTAGCCGCGCGACGGCCGCGGGGCGAAGCGCCGCCGCGGCCGTCGCGTCTCGGACTATCGAACCGCCGTCAGCATCTGACGGTGAAGATCTCGCCGTGCGTGTGGTTGTGCCAGACGTGCCAGTGGTAGCCGTGCTCCGGGTAGTGGTCGTGCCAGTGGTAGAAGTCGAGGTGGCCGTTGTGCGAATGGTAGTGATCGTCGTGACCGCAGTAGCCCGCCGAAGCGCTGGGCGCCGTCCAGACGATCGCCGCCAGCAGCAGCACGAATATCGCGACCGTCGCGACGACCTTCCGCCGCGCGTCCCACGTTCGCACGGAGTCGAAGCCGGCGTCGCCGCCGGTCGCAGAAGGTTTCGTCATGACGCATCCCCCCAGACGTAGCGCGGACCCTCGAACATCGCCGACGCTAGCAAACGGAAGCGGCGCAGTCCTTGGGGACTTCCCTAATTCGACGTCGAGGTGCCGTCGTCGTCGCGCCCGCGGACCGCGCACGCAGCGCGCGCGATCGTGGGTGGCCAGCTGCCGGCCGTGAGGTAGCCGAACGCGTACGCCCGGCTCACCGCCTCGGTGCGATTGCGGCTGCCGAGCTTCCTGAGAAGGTTGCCGACGTGGTATTCGACGTCCTTCTCGCTGACGTGCAGCAGCGCCGCGATCTCGCGGTTCGAACAGCCCGAGCCGGCCAGCTCCAGGACGCGGCCCTCGCGCTCGGTGAGGACGACGTGCGCCTCCTTCGTCTCCCTCATCCCCCTCCAAGGCGTCGCGCCGCTCGACCGAGGCGCCCAAGTCTACGGAGGGCTCCGCGCGCGGACAAGGGCGTCCGGCGCCGGATCGGTCTCGGGCCGACGCGCCGCGCCTCTATCCTGACGCGCGCGACCGGCCGCGGCCACGACACAGGGGGGAGAGCCGATGCCCGAGACCACGATCGACGGCCTCTCGCTCGCGTACCGCGACACCGGGGGGCCGGGCCGCATCGTCCTGCTCGTGCACGCGTTCCCGTTCGACGGACGCATGTGGGACGGCCAGGTGGCTCGCTTCGGCGACCGGCAGCGGCTGCTCGTGCCCGATCTGCCCGGGTTCGGCGACTCCAGCGTGCCCGACGATCCCGCCGCCTACTCGATCGACGCGTACGCCGACCACCTCGCCGCGCTCCTCGATGACGCCGGCGCGCGCGACGCGGTCGTGTGCGGCGTGTCGATGGGCGGCTACGTCGCGCTCGCGCTGTGGCGCCGCCACCGCGCCCGCGTCGCGGCGCTCGTGCTGGCCGACACACGCGCCGGCGCGGACACGCCCGAGGTCGCGCGGCGCCGCGCCGAGCAGCAGGAGACCATCCATCGCGACGGGATCACGGCGGTCGCCGACGCGACGCTCGACCGGCTGCTGTCGGAGCGCGCGGTCGCGCGCGACGCGCAGCTGCGTGCCCGGACGCGCGCGCTGATGGAGCAGCCGGCGGCCGGCTACGTCGGCGCGCTCGAGGCGATGAGGACGCGGCACGACGCGACCGCCGACGTCGCGGGCGTCGACGCGCCGGCGTTGGTGATCGTGGGCGAGGACGACGTCATCACGCCGCCCGACGAGGCGCGCCGGCTGCACGAGGCGATCCGCGGCTCACAGCTCGTGGTGATCCCGGCCGCGGGCCACCTCCCGAACCTCGAGGCGCCCGACGAGTTCGACGCCGCACTGGCGGGCTTCCTCGCGCGCCTCTGACGCCCCGGTCCGGACGCGCGGCGACGCGCGCGCCCGGGGGGTGTCGACCGGACGCGCGCGCCACGCGGTGGCGGCGCTCCGCCCGTCGAGCGCCGCCGTCGCTCCGGTCGTCGGGGGGGATCCTCCGCGCCGGAACGTCTGTGGCTTACTCAGTACGCCGCATTGATCATGTTCGTGTTGTGGGCGCCGAGGTCGTACGTCGGCACCGGGGCCTGCATGCAACCGAGCGACGGATCTGTGTTCGAGATCCGGGGGCTCGCGTTGTAGCCGTGCGTGAGACCCATCGTGTGACCCGTCTCGTGGCACGAGATCTCGAAGGTCGGCGTGCTCGAGCGGAACGCGGCGTAGTGCTGGTCGCAGCGGTACGTCGACACCGCGTCGTTGCACCACGCGACGCCGTCGGAGCCCGTCGGCACGTCGCTGCGCGCCTGGTAGATGAGATCGGTCTCCCCGTCACCGCTGTAGACCGGCGACGTCGAGTAGGTGATCGTGAGGTCGGTCGTCGCGAACTCGGTGCCCAGGACCGTTCCGATGTTGGTCTTCCCCGTGGACGTCAGCGACGACTGCCGGTAGGTCGAAACCGAGCTGTTGTCGGTCAGACAGAAACCGTCGTTCATGCCGCCGTCCGGGCACGCGCGCGCGTAGTTGTCGGTCGGGTAGAGGTTGTCGACGTGTGTCGCGACGGCCGCCGTGCCGCCGGCGACGACCGCGAGCCCCGCCGCGGCGAGGACGACCCTGCGGAGTGACGGCGCAACCGTCGCGCGTCCCACGGCGATCAACTCTTCCCTTGCCGCTCGGCCCGGTGCCGCAGCACGGCGCGGTAGCGCTGGTCGGCGTCGAGGTGGTCGTAGCGCGCCGCGAGGGGGTCGGGGGCGGTGCGCGCGAGGGCGCGCGCGACGTCGGCGATCGAGTCGCCGCGCAGGCTCGCGGCGACCTCC
>DASZZZ010000067.1:0-18657 GCA_036260375.1 Actinomycetota bacterium | reverse complement strand
ACGTGCGATGTCGGCTCGTCGCATCCTGGGGCTGGAGCAGGTCCCAAGGGTTGGGCTGTTCGCCCATTAAAGCGGCACGCGAGCTGGGTTTAGAACGTCGTGAGACAGTTCGGTCCCTATCCTCCGCGGGCGTAGGAGATTTGAGAGGAGCTGTCCCTAGTACGAGAGGACCGGGACGGACGCACCTCTAGTGTGACAGTTGTCCTGCCAAGGGCATGCTGTTTAGCTACGTGCGGAGCGGATAAGCGCTGAAAGCATCTAAGTGCGAAGCCGACCTCGAGATGAGATCTCCCACCGGGACAACCGGGTAAGGCCCCTTGCTAGACGACAAGGTTGATAGGCCGGAGCTGTAAGCACAGCAATGTGTTCAGGCGACCGGTACTAATAGGCCGAGGGCTTGGTATCGCTCGCGCTCGCTTTGGAGGGTCCAGGGCCCCGCCTGGACGGCGCGACGCCCGCTCGTCGGGCGCCGCACGGTTCGGACGTTCGGCCGCGTGCCGGCTCCAGTCCGAACCACGACAAACGAATAGCGGTTTCCGGTGGCCATAGCGGAGGGGACACACCTGGCTCCATTCCGAACCCAGAAGTTAAGCCCTCCAGCGCCGATGGTACTGCCCTGGTGACGGGGTGGGAGAGTAGGTCGCCGCCGGGATCTTTCTCGAAAGGGCCGCCCTGCGGGGCGGCCCTTTCGCGTCCGGGCGCGCCTCGGCGCGCCGTCGCGATCACGCGTCGGGCGGCAGCTCGATCGACTGCGCGTGGTTGAAGACGTCGTTGGGGTCCCAGCGTCGTTTGACACGCTGCAGGCGCGCGTACGCGTCCTTGTAGTAGAGGTACTGCCAATCCTCGAGGTCGACGTCGGGGTAGTTGACGTAGCAGCCGTCGACGACGTCGTCCGGGTACGGCCCGCGCTCGCCGTACATGTCGCGGTAGAACGCGCGGATCCACTCGAGGTTCTCGGAGTCCTGCGTGGAGTCGGTCCAGTACGTCTGGTACTGCAGCTTCATGATCGACGATCGTTGCGGTATCGCGGTCGCGTCCGGTGCGACCGCGTTCACGCGACAGCCGTAGGAGTCGACTTGCAGCAGCGCCTGCGTGTTCGGCACGCGGGCGTCGGCGAGGTGACGCCACATCGCCTCGACCTGCGACGCGGGGAAGGGCCGCTTCATGTACGCCGACTTGTACTTGCCGCGCCGGTTCGGCCCCGAGCCGTTGAGCGTCTGCGTCGCGAACAGCCACGGCAGCGCGCGCACGTCGGTCGTCGGAAGCGCGAAGTGATGCCACCCGACCGGCGCGCGCTGACCCACGGCGGATGGGAGCCCGTCGCACACGGCGCGTGCGAAGTCGCGCAACAGCTCCGACCGTGCCCCGACGTACTGCGCCGTGAGGACGACCTGCGTCGACGGTGCCGGGTGGGGCGCTCGTTGCGTGAGGTGGAGCAGCGCGAACAGGCCGTCGTACGGGCTGTCGACGTCGCTGTTCGCGGCGAGGAACGCGCCGTAGTTCCCCACGAGGCGTGCGAAGGCGTCCTCGGTGAGACCGGCCCAGTCCCATGCAAGCGTCAGGAGCAGCGCCTCGGCCGGTGCCGGCGGGGGATCGCGGAAGACGAACTTCGTCACGATCCCGAAGTTCCCGCCGCCGCCGCCCTGGTTGGCCCACAGGAGGTCCGCCTCGTCGGTCGCCGTCGAGCCGCGCTCGACCGTCACGAGCTCGACCTCGCCGGACGCGTCGACGCATGCCATCTCGACCGCGTCGAGGTAGTCGACGACGAGGCCGTGCTTGCGCGACAGCAGTCCGTATCCGCCACCGGTCACGTGCCCGCCCGCGCCGACCGAGTAGCACGACCCGCCCGGCAGCGTGACCCCGTACCGCCGGTACAGCTCGCCGTAGACGTTCCACAGCGTCGCCCCGCCCTCGACCACGTAGCGGTCCGACGCGCCGTCGCGGTAGACCGCGTGCATCGGGGAGAGGTCGAGGATCACGCCCCCGTCGTTTCCAGAGACGAAGTCCTCGTAGCAGTGCCCGCCGCCTCGCACGGTGACGCGCAGGCCGGCGTCGAGCGCGCGGCGCAGGGCGTCGACGACCTCGCCGGCGTCGCGGACGACCTCGACGTAGGCGGGCGCGCCCACCCATCGCAAGTTGAAGCCGCGCACCAGCGTGGGGTAGCGCGCGTCACCCGGCGGCACGACAGGGCCGGCGGCGTCGCGCGTCCCCGGCGTCATGCGAACGGCGGGATCGGCGTGACGTTTCCCTGGGCGTCGAGCTGGTACGCCTCGGGCTGCTGACGCTGGACGCGCACGCGGCCCCCGCCCGCCATGCGCGCGAGGTCGAAGTCGCCGGGCTCGAGGTCGCGCTGCTGGTCGCCGACGCGCGTGCGCACGAAGTCCTCGAGACCGAAGAAGTTGGTCCCGACCTCTGCGATGCGCACCGCAGCAAGCGTGTGTCCGCGGAACACGCAGTCCGTGAAGCGCGCCGGCCGGGTCGCGTTCTCGAGATGCATGGCGACGACGATGCCCGCCGGCGACACGCCGCCGCCGTCGAACGACACGCGCTCGAACGACAACGCGTCGCCCGTCGACTCCGCGTTCGCGTGGAGCTTGAGCTGTGACTCCGCGTTTCCGAACAGCGTGACGTCCTCGTACCGGAACGAGTTGGCGAACGAGCCGTGCTCTATGCCGGTCTTGCCGTTGTGGTAGGCGACGAGACGTGTCACGACGTTGGCGTGGTCGTTGTGCTGCCACACGAACGCGCCGTCGACGGCGTTGTCGTGCGCGACGCAGTCCTCGAAGAGCCACACGCCCGCGGCGGGGGCGGGGGGCCACTCGAAGCCACTCGCGTTCGACTGGCCCCCGACGCCGGTCGCGACGCAGCCCGCCGCCGTGTTGCCGGTGCCGCGCCCGAGGAAGAAGCCGGTGAGATCGGTCGCGTCGATCGGGTTGTGATAGCCGACCCGCGCCGCGACACACGACTGCCAGCGCGTGTCGTGGGTCGTGTCGCCCTCGTCCCACCAGAACGGGCTCTCGAGCACGTCGTATGCGATGCAGGAGTCGAACGTGGTGCCGTGGCTCGTGTGGGGGACGAACGAGTGGTTGCCGCAGTCGCGCACGACGACGCCGCGCACGACGCTGCCGCGGCTCCCGTCGTAGGAATGGTGGAAGTGCATGCCGTAGCGGCCGAGCACCGCGGTCGTCACCGAGCGGGTCGTGCGACGCGGCCCGACGTGGCGTACGACCGCGTGCTGAATCGTCTGCGGATGCTGCGAGTGGACGAACACGTGCGCCCGGCCCCCGCGCGTCCCGCCGATGCGCACGTTGCGCGTCAGGTTGAGCACCTCCGCCGTGAGCGTCGTGCCGGGAGCGACCTCGACCGCCGGATGGGAGTGGACCGTGGCGCGGTCGAGGGTCACGCGCCGCCCGTCGACCGCGGCGACGCGCGCGGCGTCGAAGCGCTCGTGGTGGCCGGGCGCCGGAGGGCCCGTCGGCGTCACGACGATCTCGTCGCCGACGCGCCAGCCGTCGGGATCGGCGTCGAGCTCGACGGCGGTCGCGCCGGCCGCCACGGCGCCGGCTGCGCGTGCCCAGGCGCGCTTGGGCGTGCCGGTGACGTCTAGGTAGCCGTGGTGCATGACCCACAGCCCGACGTCGCTCCGGAGCACCTCGTGACCGCCGCCGACGAAGCGCTCCTCGTCGACGCCCTCGAACGTGATCGTGTGGCGCACGGAGGCGCGCGCCGGTCGCATGACGAGCGCGCCCTCGACGACGACGTTGCCGGTCGACGACAGCGAGCGGCTGCGGCGCGGATCGAAGACGAGCGCGGCCCCCGGCTTCACCACGACGCCCGCGACGCGCACGTCGACGTCGAGCAGCACACGGCCGCGGACCACGGCGACGTCGCGTCTGCCGGGAACGCCGTCGCGCCACGTCGCCGGATCGCTCCAGCGCGCCGTCGCGGCCTCGGCCGGTCGTGACCCAAGAGCGCTCAGCGCCCCGGCGGCCGCCGCGGTGCCGAGCAGCCGGCGCCGGTCGACGAGCACGTCCGTGACGAGCGCGTCGCGCGGCGTCCCGGGGCCGCCCCCCGCCGCCGTCACGGCGTAGCGACCCCTCGCCCGCGGGCGCGACGCGCCGGCGCGCGGCCGATAGGGTCGGTGCCATGGCCCGACGGAACGGGAAGAACGAGGGTGGAGCCCCGCGACGCGGCGGTCGACATGAACCAGCAGGTTACTCCTCGCGCCCGGCGCCCGCCCGTGGTTCGCGCGAACCCGTCCATCTTTCCGACGGTGTCGTGCGCGAGCTGCGAGCCACGGCGCGCCCCGGCAAGGGCGACGTGCTCGTACAGGTCATGGCCGACGCCGCGGCGGCGTTCGCGGCCGGCGACTACCGCGACGCGATCCGGCTCGCCGACCAGGGCAAGCATCTCGCGCTGCGGGCGGCGACGGTGCGCGAGCTGCTCGGCCTGGCGCTGTATCGGGCCGGCCGATGGCGCGACGCGGCGCGCGAGCTCGCCGCGTTCCGGCGTCTGTCGGGAACCGTCGAGCAGAACCCGGTGCTCGCCGACTGCTATCGCGCGCTGGGCCGCCCGGAGCGCGCCCTCGAGCTGTGCGACGAGCTGCAGGGCCGCGCGGTGGCGCCCGGGATCGCCTACGAGGGCGCCATCGTCGCCGCCGGCGCGCTCGTCGACCTCGGCCGCCACGACGACGCCGTCGCGCGGCTCGAGGCGCTCGACCTCGACCCCGAGGTCGCCGAGGAGCACCACGTACGGGCGTGGTACGTGCTCGGGGACCTCCTCGAGCGCCGCGGGCGCTTCACGCAGGCGCGCGAGCTGTTCGAGGCGGTCGCCGGCGTCGACGACGAGCTGACCGACGCCGCCGAGAGAGCCGCCCGCCTGGGCCCCCGCGCGCGCTAGCCGGCGAGTGCGCGCCTACGCGTCCGTGTGCTTGTCGAAGTAGCGCACGAAGCCACCGACGTTCATGCGGTAGGACGTCGTGTCCTCGAGCCGCTCGATCGTCGCGTCGTCGAGCGACGCCTCCATCGCGCCGCGCGCGTGCCGCGCCACGTCGGCGACGACGTCGTCGACGGACCGTCCGTCACTGCGCGCGTCGCGCACCCACCGCGCCCACGTCCGCAAGGCGGCCGACGCGCGCTCGCACGTCTCGTCGACGCCCCCCGCGCCGGCCCCCGCGTCGTGCGCGCCGAAGTGCGTGAACCACAGCGTGCTCGGCGCGAGCGCGCGTATGCGCTCGATGCTCTCCAGGGCGCGCTCGAGGTGGAACTCGGGGGGTGGCGACGCAGGGCGGATCACACCCGCGTCGGGCAGCCGCACGCCGAGCGCGTCGCCGGTGAACAGGGCTCCGGTCGCGTCGTCCAGGAACGCGTGGTGATGGTACGCGTGGCCCGGCGTCTCGACGGCGCGCAACGACCGGCCGCCGAGGTCGACGACGTCGCCGTCGTCCAGCGCGCGCACGCGCTGCGCGTCGATCGGGTCGATGCCGCCCCACAGCCGCTCCATGTCGTCGCCGTAGATCCTGCGCGCGCTGTTCCACAGCTTCGTGGGGTCGACGAGGTGTGGCGCCCCGACCGAGTGCACCGCGACGCGCGCGCGCGGCCAGCGCCGGGCGAGCGTGCCCGCGGCCCCCGCGTGATCGAGGTGGACGTGCGTGACGACGATCCAGTCGGGCTCGTCGACGCCGGCCGCGTCGAGCGCGGCGACGACGGCTCCGACGCTCGTCTTCGGCCCCGTCTCGACGAGCGCGCAGGCGCGTTCGCCCCGTACCACGAACGCCGCGGTGAGGCGGTCGCGGCCGTGCATCTTGGTGTCCACGACGAGGGGGTCGACCTTGTCACCTCCGAGGCGCGCGTGCGGGATAGCGTTGGCCGGATGCAGTCGCGCCGCCCCCCGGCCGTGTTGATCGTGAACCCTAACGCGGGCCGCGTCCCCGAACGCGCGCGGCGCGAGGTCGTCGACGCGTTGCGCGCACGCTTTCGCGTCGACGCGTACTCGACGACGGCGCGCGGCACGGGGATCTCCCTCGCCGCCGAGGCCGCCGCCGCCGGGGCGAGGCTCGTCATCGCATATGGAGGCGACGGGCACGTCAACGAGGTCGTGAACGGCGTCGCCGGCACCGCGACCGCGCTCGGCGTCGTCCCCGGCGGCACGATGAACGTGTTCGCGCGCGCTCTCGGCGTGCCCCTCGACCCGTTTCGCGCCGTCGACCATCTCGTCGCGGCGCTCGAGAGACACCCGCGCGACGTCCCTCTGGGTCTCATGGACGATCGCTACTTCACGTTCTCCGCCGGCTGCGGCTTCGACGCGGAGGCAGCAGAGCGCGTCGAGCGCTACGTGCCGACGAAGCGGCGCTTCGGCGAGCTCTTCTTCTACTGGAGCGCGGTGCGCGTCCTCGCCGGCTCCTACCGCCACCGTCGGCCCTTCATGACGCTGTCCGGGCCGTTCGGAGAGGTGCCGGTGGCGATGGCGATCGCGTGCAACGCGGGGCCGTACGCGTACCTCGCGGGGCGTCCGGTGTGGATCGCGCCCGAGGTCCGGCTCGACGGAGGGATCGACGTGTTCGCGTTGCGAACGATGCGCGTCGAGGCCCTGCCGTCGTACGCGTGGAGGGTCATGACGGGAAACGTGGCGCGCCACGACGACGTCTTCTACGCCAGCGATCTCACGGAGTTCGCCATCGAAGGCGAGCGGGAGTTCAGCAGGCACGTCGACGGCGAGCCCGTGGGGGCGGCGCGCTCCGCCCGCTTCTCGGTCGCGGCCAACGCGCTGCGGGTGCGAGCGTGAGCATCCTGCTCGTCGGCCTCGACGACGACGTCGCCGAGGAGCTGGTGCGCCGCCTCGTCGCCGAGGGCGACGAGGCGCGCATCGTCGTGGCGGACAGGGCCGGGGCCGCGCGGTGGCGCGCACTCGGCGCGTACGTCGCGTTCGGCGACGCGTCGGACGACGACCTCGTCGAGCGGGCGTCGTACGGCGTCCGCACGGTGGCGGTGGGCGACGGAGCCGCGCTGGAGCCCGTGCTCGCCGGCGCACGACGTGCCGGCGTCGATCGCGCCGTCGTGTGCCGCGCCGGGCTCGACGACGCGACCCGCGCCGGTCTCGACGCCTCGAGGATGGACTACGTGGTCCTCGTGTCGACGCGCCGGCGGCGGATCGCCGCCCCGCGCCGACGGCGCGTCGCGCCAGACGACGTCGCAGCCGCCATCGACGCCGCCGACGACCTCGCCGGCAACCCGCGGCTCGAGCTCGACCTCTCGGACGAGGGGGCATGGGAGCGGCTGAAGCTGCCGCAACGCAAGTAGGCGTCGCTCCGGAGCAAGGGCGCGAAGTCCGGCGTCAGGCGGGGGCGCCCAGGTAGGCGCGGCGGATCTCGGCGTGGTCGAGGCCCTCGCTCTGGTCGGCGGCGACCACGAGCGTGCCCTTCTCCATCACGAGCGTGCGCGTCGCGATCGCGAGCGCGCCGGCGTTCTGTTCCACGAGCAGCACGGTCGTGCCGTCCTCGTTGATCCGCTCGACGATCTCGAACACCGTCTGCGTGAGCTTCGGCGACAGGCCGAGCGACGCCTCGTCCACGAGCAACAGCTTGGGCCGCGCCATGAGCCCGCGCGCGATGGCGAGCATCTGTTGCTCGCCGCCCGACAGCGTCCCCGCCGGCTGCGACCACCGTTCGTGCAGGCGCGGGAAGTACTCGATCGTCCGCTCGAGCAGCGCGCGCGTCCCGTCGCGGTCGCGGCGGTGCGGCCATGCGCCGAGTCGGAGGTTCTGTGCGACGGTCAGCTCCGGGAACACGTGCCGGCCCTCGGGAACGAGGACGACGCCGCTCGCGACGAGGTCGCGCGCGTCCATGCCCGTGACGTCGCGCCCGTCGAACGCGATCGAGCCGCGCCACGGCTTCAGCAGGCCCGCGAGCGTCAGGACCGTCGTCGTCTTGCCGGCTCCGTTGAGGCCCAGCAGCACCGCCGTCTCGCCGGCCTCGACGTCGAACGAGATGCCGTGCAGCACCTGCAGCGCCCCGTAGCCGACGTCGAGGTCGCGCACCTCAAGCAGCGCCATCGCGCTCCTCCTCGACGACCGTGTCGTCGTCCGGGCCGGCGCCGGGACCGCCGGACCCGTCGCCGTCGACCGAGCCGCCGAGGTACGCCGTGAGCACGTCGGGATGGCGCTGCACCTCCGACGGGCGGCCCTTGGTGAGGATCCTCCCGAAGTTGAGGACGTAGACGTAGTCGCACACGCTCACGACGAGCGGCACGTGGTGCTCGATCATCAGGATCGTGACGTTCAGCGTCTTGCGCAGCTCGAGGAGACGCTCGCCGAGCGCGTGCGCCTCCTCCGGCCCCATGCCCGACGTCGGCTCGTCGAGCAGGATCAGCTGCGGATCGGTGGCGAGCACCGTGGCGATCTCGACGAGCTTGAGCGTGCCGTAGGGCAGCCCGGCCGGGCGCGCGCCGGCGACGTCGCCGAGACCCACGAAGTCGAGCACCTCGAGCGCGGTCGCGCGGAGGCGGCGCTCTTCGGCGAAGCTCGGGGGCGAGCCGAGCATCGCTCCGAGCGCGCCGTATCCCGCCCGCGCGTGCTGCGCCAGCATGACGTTCTCGACGACGGTGAGCTCCTTGACGAGCCCGATGTTCTGGAACGTGCGCCCGATGCCGAGGCGCACGCGGCGGTGGGTGGGCAGGAGCGACACGTCGCCGCCGCGATAGGCGACCGTGCCCGCGTCCGGGCGGTAGACCCCCATGATGCAGTCGAACAACGTCGTCTTCCCGGCGCCGTTGGGACCGATGAGCCCGACGATCTCCCACTCCGGGACGTCGAGGTCGACGCCGTCGAGCGCGACGAGACCGCCGAAACGGATGCCCATGCCGCGGACTTCGAGGATCGGCGCCATCAGTCCTCCGTTCCCCGCGCGGTGGCGGCGCGCGCCGCGGGGGTCGCGTCGTCCGGAGCGGGGCGTTCCGGCGCTGGAGCGTCGTCGACCGCCGCGTCCGGCGCGGACTCGTCCTGCGCCGGGTGACCGGTCCCGCGGCGCAGGCGCGCGGGCAGCGACGGGCGGCGCCGCGGCTTGCGCCCGTCCGGATGCAGCGTGAAGCGCTCGCCGCGCAACCAGCGCGTGACCGGCGCGATCTGCTGCGCGATGCCGCCCGGGAACCGGATGATCGTGAGCAGCGCGAGGAGGGGGCCGAGGACGAGCACGAGCTCGTCGGGCTCCCGATGCAGCACATCGAGGACGAAGCGCTCGAGCGGCGCGACGAGCGGGACGAGGAAGCCGAACAGCGCGAAGAACGCAGATCCGATGACGACGCCGGTGCGGTTGCCGAGCCCCCCGACGACGACCATGAGCACCCACAGCAGCGCGTCGCGGAAGTTGAAGTCGTTGGCGACCACGATCGTGCGGCGGTGCGCGAACAGGCTTCCCGCGAGACCCGCCAGCGCGCCCGAGAGAACGAACGCGATCACCTTGTACGCCGTGACGTCGACCGCGTAGGACGACGCGACGACCTCCGATTCCTTGACCGCCAGGATGGCGCGCCCGACCTTGGAGCGGACGACGCGCCAGTCGATGAACAGGCACAGCGCGAGGAACGCCAGACAGAGGTACGCGTAGGCGCGGTCGCTCGTGAACCCGTCGGGCCGCGGCGCCGGCATCCCCGCGCCGGCGCGCGTGAGCGCGGGGAGCTCGAAGATCGAGTTCACCGCCACGAAGCCGTACGTGAGCGTGATGAGCGCGAGGTAGAGCCCGTGTATGCGGAGCGCGACGAGCCCGAGCAGCGCGGCAGACGCGGCCCCCACGACCACCGCCACGAGCAGTCCCGCGAAGAACGACTGGCCGCCGTTGGTGACGACCGCGGCGGACACGAACGCCGACATGCCCACGAACGCGTGGTGGCCGAGCGAAACCTGGCCGGCGTAGCCGAGGACGACGTTGAGCGACAGGCCGATGATGGCGTAGACCGCGGCGAGCGCGATGCGGTCCGCCCAGTACTGCGGCACGACCGCGGTCGCGACGAGCACGCCGCCCACGACCGCGACGAGCACCGCGACGCGCGCGGCCCAGCCGGCGCGCGACGGGCGCCACGCGGCCGCTGCGGGGGCCGTCACGTCTCCCTCCCGAGGAGGCCCTGCGGCCGGATCATGAGCACGACGAGGAGCACCAGGAGGACCGACAGCTGGTCGGCGCCGGGTACGTCCTGCGCCAGCGGCGTTCCGCCGATCGTCACGAAGTTCGCCGCCCACGCGGCGAGCGCCTGGACGACGCCCACGACGAGGCCGCCGAGGAACGCCCCCGGCAGGCTCGACATCCCGCCGAGCACCGCCGCGGTGAACGCGGGGATCACGACGTTCTGCGTCAGAAGACCCGCGGAGACGAACCCGACCTGCGGCGCGTAGGCGATGCCGGCGATCGCGCCGAGCACCGCCGCCGCGACCCAGATGAAGCGCGACATCCGCGCGACGCCGATGCCGACCACGCGCGTCGCGAACCGGTCCTGCGACGTCGCCAGGATCGCCAGCCCGAGGTCGGTGCGTGCGAAGAACCACGCGAGGAGCGCGCCGAGCGCCGCGAGCACGCCCACGGTGATGGCGCCCTGCGGCGGCACGAAGTACCCGAGGACCTCCACGCCGGTCGGCGTGCCGGATGCGTCGGTCGCGGCGACGACCGGGCGCAGGGGGAGGGGCTCGATGCCGAAGATCAGGATCTCCGCGCCGACGGCCAGCAGCGCGACGGCGATCGTCGCCACGAGCACGGTGATGCGCGGCGCGTCGAGCAGCGGACGGAAGAACAGGCGCTCCACGACGAGCGCGACGACGGCGACTCCCGCGACGGCCGCGAGCACGCCGCCCCAGTACGGCATCCCGGCCCGCTCGATGGTGACCGCCGCGAGGTACGCCGCGAGGGTGCCGAACTCGCCCTGGGCGAAGTTGAAGACGCGCGTCCCCTTGTATACGAGCACGAGCCCGATCGCGAGCAGGCCGTAGACCGCGCCGTTGACGATGCCGCCGACGATCAGCGGGTTGGGACCGTTGGTGACGGGCCCGCCGGCGACCATCACGAGCGCGAGGACCAGCGCGACCGCCGCGACGACGACGACGTTCCTCATGGCGCCCGACGCTACCGCAGTGGCCGCCGCACGCGGCGACTCAGAAGTCCCTTACGAACGCGGCCTGCGTGCGCCAGCGGTTGATGTCGCAGTCGGCGCGGTTGAGGTGCATCGAGCTGCCGCCGAACCGGTCCCCGGGCGAGAAGCTCACCGGCGGGAACACGTTGCTCTGGATGTTCTGCAGGCGCTCGGTCGTGTAGACGAAGCGCTCGCGCGTGAGGTCGCGTCCCGGCGCGCGCAGCATCTGCTCGATCACCTTCGAGAAGCCCCAGAACGCGAACTGGATGTCGTCCTCGCCGCCCGCGGCCCTGAAGTTGCGATCGAAGCGGGTGGAGTCGATGAACGCCGGATAGGGGCTGAGGAAGCGCGCGTTGTCGATCGCGTCGGTGCGGCATCCGAGGTTCGCGACGGTGTCGAGCGCCATGGACAGCCCGACGCCGGTCCACTGCGGATGCCAGCCCTGGTTCTGCGTGGCGTTCGCGATCTGGAGGAAGCACTGCGGCGACATCAGGACGTACACGTTCTGCAACCGCTGCGTCGCGATCTGCGTCGACACGCGCGTGACGTCGGACTGGTTGCAGCTCTTGCTGATCGCGACGTCGTAGGCGAGCGACGCTCCACGCGCACGCATTGCCGAGACGAACGACGAGTGCGCGTCCTCGAACAGCGTCGACGTGTAGCGGATCATCGCGTTGCGCTCGTTGCGCGCGCCGAGCTGGTCGACGAGGAGGTCGGCGAGCAACGGGCCCTGCTGCTTGTAGCTCAGCCACACCGCGAAGTAGTTGGAGAGGTTGGTCAGTCCGATCTCCGTGACGCCCGCCGAGATGTACGGGACGCCGACGCTGTACGCGTAGCGCGCGCACGCCTGGATCTGGTCCGTGCCCGCGACGCCGATCAGCAGGAAGACCTTCTCGTCCTCGACGAGCTCCTTGCAGACCGCGACCGCGCGCGACGGGTTGTACTCGTCGTTGCGGTAGACGGCCTCGACGGTGCGCCCGTTGATCTTGGTGCCGCGCGACCGGAGCCAGTCCCAGTACAGCGTCGAGCCCTTGCGGAACGAGGGGGCCGGGACCGCGGCCGCGCCGGTGATCGGGATGTGGTAACCGATCTTGATCGACGTGCCGGTGACGCCGGTCGTGTCGCCTCCCGACGGCGAGCCGCCGGACGGATCGCGCCGGTCGCCGCCGGGGTCGTCGCCGCCCGCCGAGGGATCGTCGGTCGAGCCGCCGGAGCCGTCGCCGGGGTTCGATCCGGAGGCGGTCGGACCGAGGCCGTCGTCCGACGTAGTCGTCGTGCCGCCGGAGCCCTCGTCGTCGATGTGACCGATGACCTCGCCCGTCTCGGCGTCGATGATGTTGCCCTGGTCGTCGACGCACTGGCCCGTCTCCGGGTCGCAGCGGAGGTCCTCGCCCGCGAGACCGAGGTCGCCGAACGCGACGCCCTGCTCGGACACGCCGGGCTTCTGCCCGCACGCGGCCGCGACGAGCAGCATGACGCCGGCGACGACCGCCGCCGTGAGCCGCGACGAGCGCGACATGTGTCCGCTACCCCCTCTTGTTGCGAACCCTTCCGATGAGCCCCACGGCGCGACGCGGCAGCGCGCCGAGAGCGCGTGCTCGCGCCGCGAGCCCGCCGCCCGGACGGGTCCCGGCGGCCGGGGCCGCGGCCGCGGCCGGGACGCCCCGGCGCTCGGCGTTGAGCTTGCGGATCTGCGCGAGGACGCCGTCGGGGCGGACGCCGGTGGCGCTCTCGAGCAGCACGGAGCGCACCATCGAGAAGCCGATCAGTCCCGCCAGCAGCGCGAGCCACATGTACCAGGGGAAGCCGACGACGGACGGCGTCTCGGGCCCGGTCGCGCTGACCGGCTGCTCGCCGCTCGCCTCGACCGGCGTGGGCGTCGGCGTCGGCTCGGGCGTAGGCGTCGTGGACGCGATCGTGTCATCCGTCGTCGTGCTCGTGTCGGTGGTCGTGTCGGTCGTCGCGCCGGTGGTCGACGTGCCGAAGTCGGGCCCGGAGTCGAACTGCGGCGGCGGGGACGACGACGGCGGTGGCGGTGTCGTGGTGGGCGGCGGCGGCGGGTCGGGGAGCGGCGGCGGGTCGTAGACGATCTTGGTCTCGATGCCCGTGCCGTTGCGCTCCTCCGGCCCGAGCAGCACGACCCTCCAGTTGTCGTGCGGCTCGCCCTGCGCCTCTTCCTCCTTGCACGGCTTCTCGTCGTCGATGGGATCGTTGTCGCAGACGCCCTCGATCCCTCCGATGGCGCGCTCGGTGGCGGGGTCGACCGGCCGCAGGACGATCGCGGTCACGACGGCCCCCTTGTCCATCCACTTGCGTGCCATCGGAGTGAGGTCGAACGTCCACTGGTGGCGCTGCTCGTCGCCCTCGCCGACGACGCGGTGGCGGGCTCGCGGGTCGTCCTTGGTGCACCGGAACCGCGGCGTCTCGGAATACTCGCGCGCCTCACCGGTTCCGAAATACTCAAGCACGCGGCACGCCTGCAGCTTCTTGCGCTCGTGGTTGAAGCCGCCGGTGTCGGAGTGGTGGTCTCTCGCCTCGACGAAGGTCACCTTGAACTTCTCGATCTCGGACTCGGGCGTCACGAGCGTTAGGTCGAATCCCACCGCCGCGAGCTTGTTCGGTGTCTTGTAGTCGCCGTTGCGTACCTCGATCGGGAGCCGACCGGCCTTGCAGAGCTCGTCCACGCCGCCGAGCGTCGTGCCGGGACAGTACGGGTTGGGCTGCTCGAAGACGAAGTTGTCCTCGCCGCTCGGATCCTTGACCCGCTTCTGGTCCTCCCAGTACCACGCGTACTCGCCGACCGGCGGCTGGCTCGTCTTCGCGTAGGCGGGCGCGGCTAGCAGGACCGCGGCGGCGGTCGAGAGCACCAGCGCCAGCACCCTATGGCTCAAGCTGATCGGCTCCAAGCAATCGGCGGACGTGGCTGCTCCGTGGAGGGATTTCGGTACGAAACGCCCAACCCCTGCACGCCTAGCTGGGACCGGACGGCGCCTCGGACGCGCGCCCATGCTTTACTGGCCCGGAACTCAGTCTGACAAGGATGGGCAAGTTGTTCAAGAAGGTCCGATCCGCACGCCAGTCGCTGCGCGGCGACGCCGACCGGCGCACGCGCCTCGGCAACGTGCTGGCGCTGCTGTTCATCACGGCCGGGTTCGTGCTGATCGGGCTCGCGTGGAACGGCGCGGCGTCGCAGAACTTCATCCAGCGCCAGTTCCCATACCTGATCTCGGGCGGCGTCATGGGCCTCGGGCTGATCGTGACCGGCATGCTGCTGGCGCTCATGTCGGCGCTGCGGGCCGAGCGGCGGGCGCTCGCGCGCCAGTACGACGAGGTCATCACGCTCCTGGGCCGCAACCTCGCCCGCATGGGAGCCGGCGGCGGCGGCGTCGCCGGGGGCGAGGTCGTAGCCGCGGGGTCGTCGTACCACCGTCCCGGATGCCGCGTGCTCGAGGGCAAGCCCGGCGCGGTCGCGGTGTCGCTGGAGCAGGCCGCGGCCGAGGGCCTGACGCGCTGCCGCGTGTGCGACCCGCCGGCCCCCGCGAGCCCGCCGCCCTCCGACGCGGGCGTTCCCGCGGCCTCCGAGGGGGACCGGGCGCAGGTCGACGTCACGGCGAGCGAGGCGACCGACATGCGCTCCGAAGCGGCCGAGCCGAGCGCGGCGGGCTCCGAGGCGGCCGAGCCGAGCGAGGCGGACGACGCCGCCTCTGCGAGCGAGGCCGCGGCCCCCGAGCGCGCGGGCGAGGCCGACCCCGGGGCGGCGACCGAGGCGCTGCTGCCCGCCGACCCTAGCGAAGCGAGCGAAACACCAGCCCGGTGACGGCCTTCGGCCAGAAGTAGCTCGCCTTCTGCGGCAGGCGCCCGCCGGCGCGGGCGACGTCGACGACGAGCACGGGATCGAGCGGTCGGAGCAATACGCCCGCGGTCCAGTCCCCGCGCTCGACGGCGTCGACGACGAGCCGCGCGTCGGTCGAGAAGCGCAGCTCGTCGACCCCCTCGGGCAGCAGCGCCGGTAGGACGACGTCGTGCAGCGCGACGACGTCGAGCCTGCGCCACGCCTCGCCGTCGCCGCCGGCCCCCAGCTCGCCGGACGACAGTTCGACCAGCAGCCGGCGCCCGCGCGTGACGAGCGCGAAGCGGTGGTCGGCCGTCGAGCGCTCGAGCGCCGCGAGCGGGTCGTCGTCGAGCGGCGCCGTCGCGAACCGGGCGCGCGCGCGGCGCGCGACCTCGGCCGCGTCCACGCGGGCGAGCAGACCCCGGTGGTACGGCCGCACCGTGACGTCCTCGGCCTCCGCGTCGACGCAGAAGCACATGACGCCGTCGTGGGGGCCGGGACCGTTCCGCTCGGCGCGGTACGCGAGCGCGGTCTCGTAGCGGTGGTGGCCGTCGGCGATGACGTGCGGGACGCCGGCGACGGCCGCGACGAGCACGTCTATCTCCGCCGGCGCGCGCACGACCCACATTCGGTGCAGCGTCCCGGCGTCGTCGGCGAAGCGGGCGTCCGGGGGCCGCGGCACGAGCGCGTCGAAGAACGGGCTCAGCTGCGCGCCGCCGCGATAGATCGTGTAGATCGGCGACACGTTGACCGGGCACGCCCTCATCAGCGCGAGGCGATCGGAGATCGGCCCAGGCATCGTTCGCTCGTGCGGCAGTACGCCCGTCGGCCCCCCGTACGGCTCGAGCGCGAGCTCGCCGATGACGCCCGAGACGCGCCGGCGGGCCCCGTCGACGACGAAGTCCTGCCGGTACACGTACAGGCACGGCTCGTCGTCGCGCCGCAGCACCCCCGCGGCGAGCCAGTCGTCGAACGCGCGCGCGGTGCGCTCGTAGTCACGCGCCTGGCCCGCGTGGACGCCGGTCTCGAGATGGACGGCGTTGTGCGCGTCGCGGTCGCGCAGGCGCTCCTGGTCCGAGCCGGATATGACGTCGTAGGGCGGGCACACGAGCTCCGCCAGGTCGCGCCCGCGCGCGTAGCGGATCCCGTGGAAGGGCCTCAGCTGCGGCATCGTGGAGCACGCGCCGCGCGCCGGGCCGGCGTCGCGCGCGGCGTCACGCCGGCTGCGGCTGCGGCGGCAGCTTCGAGAGTGAGTCCTGCAGGACCTCGTCGGGCAGGGGATGGTCCTCGAGGTGCCCGTTCGCGTACGCGTCGTACGCGCTCATGTCGAAGTGCCCGTGGCCGCACAGGTTGAACAGGATCACGCGCTCCTCGTCGGCCTCCTGCGCGGCGCGCGCCTCGTCGATCGCGCCGAGGATCGCGTGCGCAGGCTCGGGGCCGGGAAGGAAGCCCTCCGCGCGCGCGAACGTCACCGCGGCCTCGAACACGCGCGTCTGGGGGTACGCGCGCGCCTCGTACACGCCCGCGTGGACGAGCCCGCACAGGGCCGGGGCGTCGCCGTGGTAGCGCAGACCGCCGGCGTGGACGGGCGGCGGGACGAACGTGTGCCCGAGCGTGTACATCGGCATGAGCGGTGTCGTGCCGGCCGTGTCGCCGAAGTCGTACGCGTAGGTGCCGCGCGTCAGCGTCGGGCACGCGTCCGGTTCGACCGCCACGAAGCGCGTGCGCGCGTTGCCCTGCAGCACGTCCATCGCGAACGGATACGACAGGCCCGCGTAGTTCGACCCGCCGCCGACGCACCCGAGGACGACGTCGGGGACGTCCTCGAACAGCTCCATCTGCCTCTTCGCCTCGAGACCGATGACGGTCTGGTGCAGGCACACGTGGTTGAGGACGGAGCCGAGCGCGTAGTGCGTGTCGTCGTTACGCGCGGCGATCTCGACCGCCTCGGAGATCGCGATGCCGAGCGACCCCGTCGAGTCGGGGTCGGCCGACAGGACGTCGCGGCCCGCCTGCGTCCGCGACGACGGCGACGGATGCACCGTCGCGCCCCACGTCTGCATGAGGACGCGGCGGTAGGGCTTCTGGTCGAACGAGACGCGCACCATGTAGACCTCGCACTCGAGGTCGAACACCGCGCACGCGTATGCGAGCGCGCTGCCCCACTGACCGGCCCCCGTCTCCGTGGCGAGGCGCCGGATGCCCTCCTGCGCGTTGTAGTAGGCCTGCGCGACCGCGGTGTTGGGCTTGTGCGAGCCGGCGGGCGAGACGCCCTCCCACTTGTAGTAGATGCGCTGACGGCCGGACAGGCCGAGGACGCGTTCGAGACCGTGCGCGCGATGCAGCGGCGACGGGCGCCACGTCCGCAGCACGTCGACGACCGGGCCGGGGACGTCGATCCAACGCTCGGTGGAGACCTCCTGCTCGATGAGCGCGGCGGGGAACAGGGGCGCGAGGTCGTCGGGTCCGGCGGGCTCCATCGTGCCCGGATGCAGCGGCGGCAGCGGCTCGCCGGGGAGGTCGGCCACGACGTTGTACCAGGCGGTGGGGATGTCGGACTCGGGCAGCACCACCTTGGCGACGTCGCTCCTGGGCATTGCGGCCTCCCGGCTCGTTGACCGACGGGGGACGGACGCTCCCCGGAGCGACAAATATATGCGCCTCCGCGGCGATCGCCGGGGGCCGCGCCTATGCTTCGCGCGCGCGCCGACGCCAACCCGCGCGCGGAAGGACGCCGTCGCGATGCCCGTGTCCGAGACGAACTCCAAGGTCGTGTACGCGGCCCTCAAGGCCGCCGGCGTGACGTCGATGTCGGCGTTGCCCGAGACGTGGCTCGTGCACCTCGTCCGGATGGCCGACGACGACCCGGACGTCACGCTCGTGCGCCTCGCGAAGGAGGAGGAGGGCGTCGGCGTCGCGGCCGGCGCGCACCTCGCCGGCGCGCGCTCCGCGCTGCTGATGCAGAACCACGGCTTCCTGCAGTCGGTCAACGGCATCGTGTCGGTCGCGCAGCTCTACAAGATCCCGTTGCTCATGCTGATCAGCGACCGCGGGCACCTCGGCGAGCGCGACCCGTGGCAGACGGAGGGGGGCCGCGCGACGCGCCACGTCCTCGACGCGCTGCGCATCGTCCACCACGACTTGCGACGGCCGGAAGACGTCGAGCGCGTCGTCGCCCAGGCGATGACGCTGGCGCAGTCGTCGCTGTCGCCGGTCGCGCTGCTGCTGACGCGCGACCTGATGTGGGAGGACGCATGAGGCGCGCCGACTGCCTCGCGGCGGTCTACGACGAACTGCGCGACCGCGCCGTCGTCACGATCATGGGCGCGGTCGCGGTCGAGCTGTATGCGCTCGGCCACCGCGCCAACTTCTTCTATCTCGAACACGCCATGGGTCTCGCCTCGTCGATGGGCCTGGGTATCGCCCTCGCCCAACCAAAGCGTAAAGTGGTCGTGATCGACGGCGACGGCTCCGTGCTCATGAACCTCGGCGGCCTGACCACGCTCGCCCGCTACGCGCCGCCCAACCTCGCGCACATCGTCTTCGACAACGAGAGCCTGCTCTCCGTCGGCGGCTTCCCCACCGCCACCTCCACCGGCTCCGACCTCGCCGCGATCGCGTGCGGCGCCGGCATCGGCGACGTGTGCGCCGTCGAGGACCTGGAGGGCTTCGCCGAGGCCGCCCGCGCCGCCATCGCCGCCCCGCACCTCGCCTGCG
>DASZZZ010000066.1:0-14908 GCA_036260375.1 Actinomycetota bacterium | reverse complement strand
CGCAGCGCAGCGAGTGGAAGACGTCTCCGGTGAGGCACTCGGAGTGGACGCGTACGAGCACGTCGTCGGCGCCGGCCACGTCTTTCCGCTGCGCGCTCAGGACGGCGGCGTGCTGAAGCGCGCGGGACACACCGAGGCCGCGGTCGACCTCGCGTCGCTCGCGGGGCTGTTCCCGGCGGGCGTGATCTGCGAGATCATGCACAACGACGGCACGATGGCGCGCGTGCCAGAGCTCGTGCGCGTCGCGGACGAGCACGGCCTCAAGATCATCTCCATCGCCGACCTGATCGAGTACCGGCGTCAGCGAGAGAAGCTCGTGTTGAAGGTCGCCGAGGCGACGATCCCGACCGATCACGGCGAGTTTCGCACGCTCGCCTACGAGAGCCTCGTCGACGCGCGCACGCACGTCGCGTTCGTCATGGGCGACGTCGGCGACGGCGACGCGGTCCTGGTGCGCGTCCACTCCGAGTGCCTCACCGGCGACGTATTCGGGTCGCTGCGCTGCGATTGCGGCGACCAGCTCCGCCGCGCCCTCCAGCAGATCGCGAAGGAGGGACGAGGCGTGCTCCTCTACATCCGGGGCCATGAGGGCCGCGCGATCGGGCTCAGCCACAAGCTCCGCGCCTATCGGCTTCAGGAGCAGGGCCGGGACACCGTCGAGGCGAACGTGGAGCTCGGGTTCCCGGCCGACCCACGCGACTACGGGATCGGGGCGCAGATCCTCGTCGATCTCGGCGTCCGATCGATGCGCCTGCTCACGAACAACCCCGCCAAGCGGGCGGGCCTCGAGGGATACGGCCTGTCGATCGTCGAGCGCATTCCCCTGGAGACGTCCCCGACGGCCGAGAACATCGGCTACCTCCGAACCAAGCGCGAGAAGCTCGGCCACCTGCTCGACAACATCGTGGAGGACGAGCCGTTCGCCGATCCGGCGCCGGTGGAGAGGACGACGTGACCGTCTTCGAGGGAGACCTCCTCGCACACGGGCGGCGCATCGCCGTCGTGGCGTCCCGCTTCAACGAGGCGATCGTGCGCTCGCTCGTCGACGGCGCGACGTCGTGTCTCGCGAAGCATGGCGTTCGAGGCGACGACGTCGACGTCGCCTGGACGCCGGGGGCGTTCGAGCTGCCGCCCGTCGCCGGACGACTCGCGGCCTCCGGCGCCTACGACGCCGTGATCTGCCTCGGCGCGGTCGTGCGCGGCGACACGCCGCACTTCGACTACGTCGCGGCCGAGGCGGCCCGCGGCATCGCCGAGGCGGGCCGGAAGGCGGAGATCCCGGTCATCTTCGGCGTCCTCACGACCGATACCTTCGAGCAGGCGCGGGATCGCGCCGGCGGAAAGCACGGCAACAAGGGATGGGATGCTGCGATGGCGGCGCTGGAGATGGTCTCGCTCCTCGAGCGACTGCCGAAGCGGGAGGGATAGCGAGCCGGTGATCGTCGACAAGCCGTGGGGCAAGGTGGCGACCTACGCCCTGAACCAGCCGTCGTCGGTTCGGGTCATCACCGTCGAGCCGGGGCAGGAGACGAGCGTTCACTACCACCAGATGCGCGACGAGATGTGGGTCGTGCTCGACGACGGGCTCACGATCCAGATCGGCAATCGCACCGTCCGGGCCGCGGCCGGCGAGGAGTTCGTCGTCTCGGCCGAGGAGGTTCACCGCATCTCGAACGACGGCCCGCGCAGGGGCCGCGTGCTCGAGATCGCCTACGGGTACACGACGGAGGACGACACCCTGCGGCTCCAGGACGACTACGGTCGCCCGCTCGAGGCCGACTGGTGAGGCTCGCGGGCCGCTCGGGCCCGGTCGAGGCGGCCATCCGGTCGTCGTCGACAGGCGTCCGGGGTCGAACCTATACTCCCCTCGATGCACGGCAGTGCTACCGAGCACCGGCGAAGGTCGGTGCTTCGTTGTCGATAGGAGGTGATGCGGGGTAGCGACTGACCCGCGCATAAACGACAGGATCCGGGCGCCGCAGGTCCGCCTGGTCGGCCCGGACGGCGGCCAGATCGGGATCGTCTCGACCGACGAGGCGCTCCGGCAGGCCCGGGCCCTCGACCTCGACCTCGTGGAGGTGGCGGCCGCCGCCACGCCGCCCGTGGCCAGGATCATGGACTACGGGAAGTACAAGTACGAGCGGGACATCCGACAGAAGGAGGCCCGCAAGAAACAGGCGCGGATCGAGGTCAAGGAGATCAAGTTCCGGCCCAAGATCGATCCCCACGACTACGAGACGAAGAAGGGCCACGTCGTGCGGTTCCTTCGGGCGGGGTCGCGGGTCAAGGTCACGATCATGTTCCGCGGCCGCGAGATGGTGCACCAGGAGCTCGGCCACCGGCTGCTGGACCAGCTCGCGACCGACGTCGCGGACCTCGCGCGGGTCGACGTCGCGCCGAAGCTCGACGGACGCAACATGACGATGGTCCTCGGACCGCTCAAGGACGCGGTCGTGCAGAAGCCCGCCCCCGCTCCGGCGGCCCCGGCGCGGCAGCGGCCGCCGAGGCCGGAGCCCGAGGCGGCGCCCGAGCCGCCGAAGCCGAAGCGGCCGATCAAGGTCACCCGAGCCGAGGGAGGCTAGCGCCATGCCGAAGATGAAGTCGCACCGCGGTGCGGCGAAGCGCTTCGAGACGACCCCGAGCGGCAAGATCCGCCGCCGCCGCGCGTTCGTCAACCACATCCTCGAGAAGAAGCCGTCGAAGCGGAAGCGGCGGCTGCGCTCCGGCGACGCGACCGTCGCGCCCGCCGACACCAAGCGCATCAGGAGGATGCTCGGCCAGTAGCGGCCGGGCCAACGCGGGGACGACGTCCCCGGCAGCAGCTTCGAGGAGGAGTCGAGATGCCACGGGTCAAACGCAGCGTCCCGGGACGCAAGCGCCGCCGGGAGGTATTGAAGAAGGCCAAGGGCTATTACTCGGCGCGCGGCAAGCACCTGCGCGCCGCGCACGAGCAGGTCATGCACTCGGGCCAGTACGCGTACCGCGACCGCCGGGCGCGCAAGGGCGACTTCCGCCGCCTGTGGATCACGCGCATCAACGCCGCGGCGCGCGACAACGGCCTCTCCTACAGCAAGTTCATCGCGGGGCTGCGGCTCGCCGAGGTCGACGTCGACCGCAAGATGCTGGCCGAGCTCGCGGTCAACGAGCCGAAGACGTTCGCCGCGCTCGCCGAGGTCGCCAAGCGGTCGCTCGACGGGGCGTCGTCGTAACGACGGTCGTATCGAGCGTCTCCAACGAGCGCGTGCGCGCGGCCCGCAGGCTGGCGCGGCGCGCGGCGCGCGACGAGACGGGGGCGTTGCGCGTCGAGGGCCGCCGCGCGGTGCTGACCGCGATCGAGTCGGGGGCCGACGTCACCGAGGTGTTCGTGTGCGACGCGCCCGACGTCGCCGACGCCGCCGCGGCGCGCGGCATCGCGATCGTCCCGGTGACCGAGCGCGTCCTGGCGGCGCTGTCCGACGTCGCGACGCCGCAGGGCGTCGTGGCAGTGGCGCGCGCCCCGCGCGCGGCACTCGCGGACGTCGCCCGCGACGCGCGCCTGGCGCTCGTCCTCGCCGACGTGCGCGACCCCGGCAACGCGGGCACGCTCGTGCGATCGGCGGCCGCCGCGGGCGCCGCGGCGGTCGTGTTCGCGCGCGCGTCGGTCGACCCGTTCCACCCCAAGACCGTGCGCGCCACCGCCGGCACGCTGTTCCGCGTCCCGATCGTGCGCGCCGTCGAGCTCGCGGACGCGCTCGGCGGCCTGCGCCGCGCCGGTCTGCGGATCGTCGGCGCCGACGCGCGCGCGCCGTCGGCGTGGGACGACGGCCGCCTCGACGGGCGCGTCGCGCTCGTCGTCGGCAACGAGGCGTGGGGCATCGGCGACGAGGGCCGCACGCTGCTCGACGACGTCGTCGGGATCCCGATGCCGGGCGCGGCGGAGTCGCTCAACGTCGGGATCGCCGGCTCGATCCTGCTGTTCGAGGCCGTGCGACGGGCGCGCGGCGCGTCGTGATCCCGGCTCCCGCCGTCCGCGGCGCCGCGTTTATCCTCTGCCCCTCATGAGCGAGCAACGGCTGGCCGAGCTGATCTCGGCGATCGCGCACGAGCTGCGAAGCCCGCTCACGTCGGTCAAGGGGTTCTCGGCGACGCTGGCGAAGAAATGGGATCGCTTCGACGACGGCCAGCGCCGGTCGTTCGTGGAGACGATCGCAACCGACGCGGAGCGCATGAGCCGCATCGTGACCGAGGTGCTCGACCTCGCGCGAATAGAGTCCGGCCGCCTCGAGCTGCACCTCGTCGACGTCGACGTCGCCGCGCTCGTGCGGCGCGCCGTCGAGCGGCTCCCGGGCGGCGAGCCCGGCGGCCGCGTCGCGATCGAGGTCGACGGCGAGCCGCGCGCGTGGGCCGACCCCGAGCGCCTCGCGGGCGTCGTGCGCAGCCTCGTCGAGAACGCGCTGAAGTTCTCCGACGAACCGGTGATCGTGACGGTCGCGGCGCGCGACGGCCGCGCCGCGATCAGCGTCGCGGACCGGGGGCCGGGCATCGAGCCGGAGCTCGTGCCGCAGATCTTCTCCGGCCCCCGGCGCGCGGCGGCCGCGGCGGCCGCGGGGCCCACCGGCAGCGGGCTCGGGCTCTACCTCGGCCGCCGCGTCGTCGAGGCGCACGGCGGGACGCTCGCGGTCGAGACCGCGCCCGGAGCCGGCGCGACGTTCACCGTGACCGTTCCGGCGAGCGCGGACGGAGCGGTGTGAGCGCCGACCCCTCGGAGCTGCGCGCCGCGCTCGAAGCCGCGCTCGCCGACGGCATCCGGCGCATCGCGGGCGCGCACGACGTCGCGTCGCTCGAGGAGGCGCGCGTGCGCGTGCTGGGGCGCAAGGCGCCGTTGAGCAGGGCGCGCGCGTCGTTGCGCGACGTGACGCCCGACGCGCGCAAGGAGCTCGGCCGCCTCGCGAACGACGTCTCCGCGGAGCTGGAGACCGCGCTGGGGCGCCGCGTGGAGGCGCTCGCGGCGGCGGAGCGGCGCGAGCGGTGGCAGCGGGAGCGCATCGACGTCACGCTGCCCGGCGACGCGCCGCCGGTCGGCGGCATCCACCCGTTGACGCGCACGATCTGGCGCATCGTCGACATCTTCGCCGGCCTCGGCTACCGCGTGGCGGAGGGGCCCGAGGTGGAGCTGTCGAGCTACACGTTCGACGCCCTGCGGATCCCGGTCCAGCACCCGTCGCGCGCGCCGCAGGACACGTTCTACGTCGCCGGCGCGGGCGAGGACGTGTGCCTGCGCCCGCACACGTCGCCGGTGCAGATACGCGCGATGGAGCGGACGCAGCCGCCGCTCTACGTCGTGGTTCCGGGGCGGTGCTACCGGCGCGACGAGCAGGACGCGACCCACCTCGCGGGCTTCACCCAGATCGAGGCGCTCGCGGTCGACGAGGGCATCACGATGGCGGACCTCAAGGGGACGCTGGCGGCGTTCGCGCGCGAGCTGTTCGGGCGCGACCTCGACGTGCGCCTGCGCCCGTCGTTCTTCCCGTTCACGGAGCCGTCCGCGGAGATGGACGTGCAGTGCTTCGTGTGCCGCGGTGCCGGGTGCGGCGTCTGCAAGGGCGAGGGTTGGATCGAGGTGCTCGGGTGCGGGATGGTGCACCCGCACCTGTTCGAGTGGGTGGGCTACGACCCGGAGCGCTACAGCGGGTTCGCGCTCGGGCTCGGCGTCGAGCGTGTTGCGTCGCTGGCGCACGGCGTCGCCGACATCCGCGCCTTCTGGGACGACGACGTCCGCTTCCTCGAGCGCTTCGGCGGTGTCGCGTGAGGGTGCCGCTCGGGTGGCTGTCCGACTACGTCGACGTCGACGTCGGCGTCGACGAGCTGTGCCGGCGGCTCGACTTCTCCGGCACCAAGGTCGAGGCCGTGCGCCGGCCCGCGGGATCGCTCGGAGGCATCGTCGTGGCTCAGGTCGACGCGATCCACGAGCACCCGAACGCCGACAGCCTCACGCTCGTCGACGTCCACACCGACGCCGGCGAGCAGCGCGTCGTGTGCGGCGCGCGCAACTTCGCTCCCGGCGACCGCGTGCCGCTCGCGACCGTGGGCGCGCGGCTGCCCGGCATGGAGGTCGGGGAGCGGCGCATCCGCGGCGAGACGAGCCGCGGCATGCTGTGCTCCCCGGCCGAGCTCGGAATCTCCAAGGACCACTCCGGCATCCTCGTGCTGCCCCCCGACGCGGCGCTCGGCGCCGACGTCGTCGACGTGCTCGGTCTCGACGACACGATCGTGGAGCTCGAGGTGTCCGCGAATCGCGGCGACTGCATGGGGCTGGTCGGCATCGCGCGCGAGGTCGCGGCGTTGCTCGGGACGGAGCTGCGCGTGCCCGACGCGCGCGTGGGCGCCGACGGCGACAACCCCGTGAGCGTCGACGTGCAGGACGCGCGCGGCTGCCCGCGCTACGTCGCGCGCTTCGTCGCGGGGGTCGCGCCGGGCCCCGCGCCCGCGTGGATGGCGGCGCGGCTGCTCGCGGCGGGTCTGCGTCCGGTCTCCAACGTCGTCGACGTCACCAACTACGTCATGGTCGAGACCGGCCAGCCGCTGCACGCGTTCGACGCCGCGTGCATCGACGGGCACACCATCGTGGTGCGGCGCGCGCACGCGGGCGAGAAGCTCACCACCCTCGACGGCGTCGAGCGCTCCCTCGACCCCGGAGACCTCACGATCGCGGACCCCCGCCGCGCGCTCGCGCTCGCGGGCGTCATGGGCGGCGTGGGCTCCGAGGTGTCGCCGGACACGCGCGACGTCGTGCTCGAGTCCGCCGCGTTCGACGCGGAGTCCGTCGCGCGCACGTCGCGCCGTCACGTGCTGCGCACCGACGCGTCGACGCGCTTCGAGCGCGGGACCGATCCCGACGGAGCCGCGTTCGCCGCGGCGCGCGCGGCGGCGATGCTGCGCGACGTCGCCGGAGGCGCGCCCGCGTCGCGCGTCGTCGACGCGTATCCCGTGCCGGTGCGCCGTCCGACGCTCACGCTGCGGCCGGCGCGCACGAACGCGGTTCTCGGCATCGACGTCGACGCCGACGAGCAGGCGCGTCACCTACGCTCGATCGGCTTCGACGTGAGCCCGGGCGACGCGTCGCTCGCCGTGCGCGTGCCGAGCTGGCGCTCCGATGTCGAGCGCGAGATCGACCTCGTTGAGGAGGTCGGGCGGCTCGCGGGCTTCGACCGCCTGCCCGAGACACTGCCCCCCGGCCGCGCGGGCGGGCTCGAGCCGCGCCAGGCGTCCGAGCGGCGCGTGCGCCGTGCGCTCGCGGGCTTCGGGCTGCACGAGGCGTGGACGAGCGCGTTCGGGTCGGCGCGCGACCTCGACGACCTCGGGCTCGACGAAGAGCATCCCGCGCGCCGCGTGGTCGAGCTCGCCAACCCCATGTCCGCCGACGAATCGGTGCTCCGCACGAGCCTGCTGCCCGGGCTGCTGCGCGCCGTCGGGCGCAACGCCGCGCGCGGCGCGCGCTCGGTCGCGCTGTTCGAGATCGCGCACGTCTACGAGCCCGGCGCGCCCGGCGACCTGCCGCGCGAGCCGCTGGTCCTCGCCGCCGTCGTCGCGGGCGACCGCGACCCGCGCTCGTGGCACTCCGGCCGCACGTGGGACTACTTCGGCGCCAAGGGCGTGCTCGAGGCGACGTTCGAGGCCCTGGGCGTCGAGACGCCCGGGGCCGCGCCCGTCGCCCACATGCCGTTCCATCCCACGCGCGCCGCGCAGGTGACGTTCGGCGGCGGGGCTCTCGGCGCGCTCGGCGAGCTCCACCCCGAGGTCTGCGAGCGCTTCGGGGTCCCCGAGCGCGCGGCCGCGTTCGAGGTCGCGCTCGATCCGGTCCTCGACGCGGTTCCGGAGCGCGTCGCCGCGCCGGACCTGCCGCGCTTCCCCGCGGTGTACGTCGACGTCGCGGTCGTCGTCGACGACGCCGTGCCGGCGCAGACCGTCGGCGACGTCGTCGCGCGCGCCGGGATGCCCGAGGTCGTGTCCGCGGTCCTGTTCGACGTCTACCGCGGCGACCAGATCCCCGACGGCAAGAAGGGCCTGGCGTACGCGCTCGAGCTGCGCTCGCCGGAGCGCACGCTGACCGACCGCGACGCCGCGGCCGTGCGGGACCGCATCGTCGGTGCGCTCAGAGAGAGGACCGGCGCCGAGCTCCGGTCGTGACCGAGGAGGACGAGTGAGCGAACGCGACTTCCTGTCGTTGGACGACGTCTCGGGCGGGGAGCTGAGCGCGCTGCTCGACGACGCCGACGCCGCGAGGTCCGACCCGGCGTCGTTCGCCGGGCGGCTGGACGGACGCCACGTCGCGCTGATCTTCGAGAAGCCGTCCACGCGCACGAGGGTGTCCTTCGAAGTCGCGGTCACGAGCATGGGCGGGAGCGCGGTCGTGCTCCGCGGCGACGAGCTGCAGCTCGGCCGCGGCGAGACGATCGAGGACACCGGCCGCGTGCTGTCGCGTTACGTCGACGCGATCGTCATCCGGACCTTCGGCCAGGACCGCCTCGAGCGTCTCGCCGACGCCGCCGACGTCCCCGTCGTGAACGCGCTGAGCGACGCCGAGCACCCGTGCCAGGGGATCGCCGACCTCATGACGCTGCGCGCCGTCAGGGGCGGGCTCGACGGCGTCTCGCTCGCGTACCTGGGCGACGGCAACAACGTCGCGCACTCGTTGATGCTGGGAGCGACGAAGGTCGGCATGGACGTGCGCGTCGCGACACCCCGCGACTACCGACCGGACCCGGAGGTCGTCGCACGGGCGCACGCCAACGCGTCGGCCTCGGGCGGGCGCGTCACGGTGACCGACGCGGTCGCGGAGGCGGCCGCGGGGGCGCACGCGCTCTACACCGACGTGTGGACGAGCATGGGTCAGGAGCAGGAGAGCGCGCCGCGCCGCGCCGCGCTCGAGCCGTACCGGATCGACGCGTCGGTCGTCGCGCTCGCCGCGGACGACGTCGTCGTCATGCACTGCCTGCCTGCGCATCGCGGCGAGGAGATCGCCGCCGACGTCATGGACGGCCCGCACTCGATCGTGTGGGACCAGGCCGAGAACCGGCTGCACGCGCAGAAGGCACTGCTCGCGTGGCTGCTTGCGTCCGGCAGCGCGTGAGGCGTCTCCCGAAGTCGTTCTACGCGCGCGACGCACTCACCGTGGCGCGCGACCTCATCGGGTGCCTGTTCGTGCACGACGAGCCCGGCGCGCGCGTCGCCGTGCGGCTCGTGGAGACCGAGGCGTACCGCGGCCCGCTCGACCCGGGGTCGCACGGATACGGGGGTATGACGGCGCGCACGCGCACCATGTTCGGCCCGCCCGGGCGCCTCTACGTCTATTTCACCTACGGGATGCACTGGTGCGCCAACGTCGTCTGTGCGCGCGACGGCGAATGCGAGGCGGTGCTGCTACGCGCGGGCGAGCCGGTCGCCGGCGTCGACACGATGCGGGCGCGCCGCGGCGGCGTGCGCGACGACCGGCTCTTGTCGTCGGGCCCCGCGCGCCTCGCGCAGGCGATGAACCTCACGCGCGCGCACGACGGCGCGTCGCTGCTGCGCGGGGGACGCCTGTGGTGTGCCGAAGACGACGCCACCGGCGCCCTTCGTCACGGCGACGTGGCGCAGACGACGCGCATCGGCCTCGCGCCGGGCCGCGGCGACGACATCCCGTGGCGCTTCGTCGTGCGCGGCCATCCACACGCGTCGCGGCGGCGCTGACGCGCTACCCGTTCCCGTTGCCGTTGCCGCCGTTCCCGTTGCCGTTGCCGCCGTTGCCGTTCCCGTTCCCGTTGCCGGGGTCGTCGGGAGGGCCGCCGCCCGTGTCGCCGTCGCCGCCGCCGCCGTCGCCGTCATCGTCATCGTCATCGTCATCGCCGCCCCCGCCGCCGCGGTCGTCTTCGTCGGGCTTCGGAGGCTCGATGACGGGGGCCGTGCACGTCGGCTGGTCGCCCTCCTGGACGTACACCAACGCGCGGTACTCGTCGGGGGTCGAGCTCGACGAGTAGCAGCCGGTGCGCGTGTCGATCTCGACCGCGACGAGGCCCTCGGGCACGACGAAGTCGCTCGCGGGGACGTTGGCGAGCGCGCGCTGCATGAACAACGCCCATATCTGCGTCGGCCACGATCCTCCGGTGACGTCGATGCGCGTGTCGCGGCACGCGGGCTCGACCCCGCAGTACGCCTTCATCTCGAGCTGGCCCTCGGGATAGCCGACCCACACCGACGCGACGAGGTCGGGCGTGTAGCCGACGAACCACGCGTCGCGGTACTCCTGCGCGGTGCCGGTCTTGCCGGCGGCGGGCCGGAAGATGTTGCCGTACGTCGCGCCCGTGCCGCGCAGGATGACCTGCTCGAGCGCGCTCGTCGTGAGGTAGGCGATCGCGGGGTCCAGGACCTGCTTCGGCTTGCTCTCGTCCTGGTACACGACGCGGCCGTCCGAGTCGACGATCTTGGTGATCGCGACCGGCGGGTGGTAGCGGCCGTCGGCCGCGAACGTCCCGTACGCCGACGCCATGCCGAGCGGGTTGACCTCGTTGCTGCCCAAGACCGCCGAGTGCACGCCCGACAGCGGCGTGCGGATGCCCATGCGCTTGGCGAGGTCGACGACCGCCTGCGCGCCGATCTCGATGATGACCTGCGCGTAGACGACGTTCACGCTGTTGACCGTCGCCTCGAGCAGCGACATCTTCGCCCCGAAGTCGCTCTCGGCGTAGTTGCACACGCGCCACGGGCCCTCGGGGTCGCCGATCTCGAAGTCCATGCACGCCTGCGCCTCGTACGCCTCCTGCAGCGGGATGCCCTGGTCGAGCGCCTCGGCGAGCGCGAACGGCTTGAACGCGGACCCCGCCTGCCGCCCCGTCCCCGGCGCCTTGAGCACGACCTTTCCGGTGTCGGGGTCGACGACGCGTCCGAGCCCGGGCTCCGCCTGGATCGCGAGGTTGATCTTGGCGAAGCGGTCCTGCTTCCTCTTCGCGAAGTAGTCGCGCCCGCCGACCATGGCGCGCACGTAGCCGGTGTCGGGCTCGAGCGCGACGAGCGAGCCGTACGGGTCCGTCTCGTACGCGAGGACCTGGTCGATGGACTGTTCGGCGGCGGCCTGCGTCGCGAGGTCGACGGTCGTGTAGATGCGATAGCCGCCGGTCAGCAGCCGCCTCTCACGCTGCTTCCACGACCTGCCGAACATGTCGAAGCGCGGGTCGTACTTGATGAGCCGCTGGACGTAGTCGACGAAGTAGGGGGCCGGGTAGCGGCTCTTCTCGTCGAGCGGCGCGATGCCGAGGTTGCGGCGCATCGCGGCGCGCGCTCGCCGCTCGTCCGCCCACCCGAGCTCGATCATCTTCTCCAGCACGAGGTTGCGACGCGCCTTCGCCTGGCGGGGATGGCGGAACGGGTTGTAGCTCTCCGGCGAGCGGATCACGCCGGCGAGCAGCGCCGCCTCGCGGAGCGCGAGACGGTTCACGGGTTTGCGGAAGTACGTCTTCGACGCGGCCTGGATGCCGTACGCGCCCTGACCGAAGTAGACGGTGTTGAGGTAGCGGTACAGGATGCGGTTCTTGGGCAGGCGCTTCTCGAGCTGGCGCGACAGCGCCGCCTCGACGACCTTGCGCTCGAGCGTCCGCTCAGGGATCTCCCCCGGCGAGATGATGACGTTCTTGACGTACTGCTGCGTGATCGTCGAGCCGCCCTCGCGGATCTCACCGCTCTCCACGTTCGCTATGAGCGCGCGCACGATCGCCCGGAGGTCGACGCCGTCGTGCTCGTAGAAGCGCTCGTCCTCGATCGCCACGACGGCGTTGCGCACGAACTTCGGCACCTTGTCGAGGGGGACGATGGTGCGGTTCTCCTCGCGGTGCAGCGTCGTCAGCAGGCGCCCGTCCGACGCGTAGATCTTCGACGTCTGCGGCAGCTTGAACTTGAGGTCGGCGCGCTCGAGCCTCGGGAGGTCCTCGATGAGCTGGTCGATGCGACCGCACGCCGCGGTCGCGACGGCGACCGCGGCGACGAGCGCGACGAGCGCGCGCGGACGTCGGGGGGCCATGGGGCCAGTGTAGCGAGCGGCGGGCCGTCGTCCGGGATGCTCTAGCATCCGCCCGGTGAGCCAATCCGCCGCCGAGCAGGCGGCCGCCCTGACCCAGCGCGCCGACGTCGTGGTGCGCCGCGACGAGCTCGAGGAGCGCCTCGCGCTCGGCCGCCCGCTGCGCGTCAAGCTCGGCGTCGACCCGACCGCTCGCAGCGTCACGCTCGGCTGGGCCGTGCCGCTGCGCAAGCTGCGCGACTTCCAGGACGCCGGCCACACGGCGGTCCTCATCGTCGGCGACTTCACCGCGCGCATCGGCGACCCGTCGGGCAAGTCGGCGACGCGCCCGCAGCTCGACGAGGCGACCGTTCGAGCCAACGCCGAGGCGTGCGTCGGGCAGCTCCTCGACGTCCTGTCCGAGGACAACCTGGAGATCCGCTACAACTCGGAGTGGCTGGCGCCGCTCGACCTCGCGGGCCTGTTACGGCTGACGTCGCACGTCACGGTCGCGCAGATGCTCGAGCGGGAGGACTTCGCGACGCGCTACGAGGCGCACCGCCCTATCTCGCTCGTCGAGTTCATGTACCCCCTGCTGCAGGCGTACGACTCCGTCGCCGTGCACGCCGACGTCGAGCTCGGCGGCAGCGACCAGCTGTTCAACCTGCTCGTGGGCCGCGACCTCCAGCGCGCCCACGGGCAGCGTCCGCAGATCGTGATGACCATGCCGTTGCTCGTGGGGCTCGACGGCGTGCAGAAGATGTCGCAGTCGCTCGGCAACTTCGTCGGCGTGCGCGACGCGCCCGGGGACATGTTCGGCAAGCTCATGAGCGTGCCCGACGAGCTCGTCGGGCAGTACGCGTCGCTCGGGGCGCAGCTCGATCCCGACGACGTCGCGGCGCTCGAGCGGGCCGCGGCCGGAGGCGGGCCGGACGCGGCCGGCGCCAAGCGCGCCGTGGCCCGCGCCGTCGTCGCCCTGTACCACGGCGACGACGCCGCGGGGGCCGCGGAGGCCGACTTCGACCGGCGCTTTCGCGACCGCGAGGTGCCTCAGGACGTCGCCGAGGTCGCGCTCGACCCCGAGCTCGTGGGCGACGCCGGCGTCTACCTCCCGCGCCTGCTCGTCGCCGCCGGCCTCGCTCCGTCCGCGACCGCCGGCCGGCGCCTCGTCGAGGGCCGCGGCGTCAGGATCGACGGCGAGATCGTCGACACGCCCGACGTCGACGCGGCGCGCGTCCGCGGCGCGGTCGTCCAGGTCGGGCGACGGCGGGCCGTGCGCGTCGTGTAGCCGGCGTCACCGCCGCCGGCGCCGCGGGGGGCTGGGACGGACCGCGCGGGCGCCGGTCAGCTCCCTGCGGATCGAGGCCGCGCAGTCGTCGTGCCAGTGCTGGTGGTAGGAGTCGCCGCCTGGCTCCGAGACGCGCACGAGGACGTGCTCGGCGCCCACTTCGATCGACCCCCGGCATCCGGGGCACCGATAGAGCTTGCGCGCCACGGTCGCCGACATCGCGATCGCGCGCCCGTCGAGGTCGGTGCCGGCGACGGCGACGCGCCGCGTCGGTCGCTCCGGGGCGGGATCCATGGCACGATTGGACCACGGCCGGAAGGGCACGGCATGGCGGCGCGTTGGCACGTGCGCCGGCGGGGGCGTGTGGTTGACCCCCCCCGACCGAGGCGGTAGAGTAGGCGGGCCGAACGGGCAGCGGTACGTTGGCATGGTCCCCGGATGGGGACGCACCTACGAGAACGGGAGTCGCCTAGCGCACCTGAGCCTGCAAGACCCAGGTTGCAGTGGAGGCTCGCCGGTTCTCGTGACCGGCGTTTTTGTTTGCCCGGACGGTGGTCGCTCCTTGAGAACTGAACAGTGTGCCTGCCGAGAAGCTCGGCGGACGGCCCCGGGGCGACAGCCCCGAAGCGCCTCCGGACGAGCGGATCGGTAACCAGTGGACCCTCGTCGAGACGATCCGGGCTTCGGCCCGTGACGCCTTGACGGCAAGGAACACGAATAAATCCGGCAGACGCATTTGGACCTTCGGGTCCGAAGCGTTCGCACGGGATGCAAATCTCTACGGAGAGTTTGATCCTGGCTCAGGACGAACGCTGGCGGCGTGCCTAATACATGCAAGTCGAGCGACGAAGCCGAGGTGGGTAACCACTTCGGTGGAAAGCGGCGAACGGGTGAGTAACACGTGGGTAACGTGCCCTGGACACCGGGATAACAACGGGAAACCGTTGCTAATACCGGATGACCCCCGCGCACCGCATGGTGTGCAGGGCAAAGCTCCGGCGGTCCGGGATCGGCCCGCGGCCTATCAGCTTGTTGGTGGGGTAACGGCCTACCAAGGCGATGACGGGTAGCTGGCGTGAGAGCGTGGCCAGCCACACTGGGACTGAGACACGGCCCAGACTCCTACGGGAGGCAGCAGTAGGGAATCTTGCGCAATGGGCGAAAGCCTGACGCAGCGACGCCGCGTGCGGGAGGAAGGCCTTCGGGTCGTAAACCGCTGTCAGGGGGGAAGAACGGCGGGGGGAGGCAATGCCCCTCGTTTGACGGTACCTCCAGAGGAAGCACCGGCTAACTCTGTGCCAGCAGCCGCGGTAATACAGAGGGTGCGAGCGTTGTTCGGAATTACTGGGCGTAAAGCGCGCGCAGGCGGCCTTTTAAGTCTACCCGTGAAATGCCGGGGCTCAACTCCGTGCACGCCGGGGGATACTGGGAGGCTGGAGACATGTAGAGGCAAGCGGAATTCCGGGTGTAGCGGTGGAATGCGTAGAGATCCGGAAGAACACCTGAGGCGAAGGCGGCTTGCTGGGCATGATCTGACGCTGAGGCGCGAAAGCGTGGGGAGCGAACAGGATTAGATACCCTGGTAGTCCACGCCGTAAACGATGGGCACTAGACGC
>DASZZZ010000065.1:0-65874 GCA_036260375.1 Actinomycetota bacterium | reverse complement strand
GGTGGACCTCGGCGAACGCCTCTCGCTGCTCGGCGCGGAAGGCCAGCAGGCCCGCGCCGCCGAGCAGGAGGACGAGCAGCCACGGGAAGCCGCCGCCGTCGTTTCCGCCACCGCTGGGCGCCGTCCGCCCGGAGCCCTGCGCCTGGAGGCCAGGCTCGGCGCTGCGGCGGACGAAGTCCTCGAGCACGGCAGCGACGCCGTCCTGGCGGCGCTCCTGGATGGCGGCGCTGGCCTCCGCCGGTGCGACACCCGTCGCCTCGGTGGTCGACCCCGCGCGGAACACGCTGCCGACGACGACGCCGTAGGTCCCGTCACGGCCCGTGGCGCGCGCCGCCTGGCGCAGCACCGCGTTGGCCGGCCCGGCCGACGACGGCAGGATCGCGATGAAGATGGGGTCGCCCGTGGCCTCGATCTGCCGCCGCAGGTCCGCGAGCTCGCCGCGCCCGAGCCTCCGCTCGGCGGACGAGTCCTGGTAGACGGAGTCGGAGCGGAGCGCCTGCGCCGCGCGCTCGACCACGGCGCCCTGCGCGCCCGCGGCCGCCGGCACAGCCAGGGTCGCGAGGAGCGCCGCAAGGAGGACGGCCGCGTGCCTAGGCACCGGTCGCCGCCACGATCTCGGCCATGACCTCGCGGAGGTCGTGGTTGGCCTCGTAGACGACGACCTGCCGCTGCGCGCCGTTCCCGCGCCGCAGCAGGTCCCCGACCGCCTCCAGCTCCCCCGCGGAGCCGAGCTGCTCGGCGTGCTCGCGCAGCCGGTCCACGAGCCGCCGGACGAGCGCGCGGGTGGCGACGCGCTCGGCGCTCGGCAGGTCGACGAGCTCGCCGTCGAGCCCGTGGCGAGCGGCGAGCCACTTGTTCTCATCGAGCATCTGCCAGGGGTAGGTGGAAAGGCGCTCACCGGCGCTGAAATGCTCGCACAGCTCACTCACCATAGCCTGCACCAGGGCGGCCAGGCCGAGCGTGTGCTCGAGCCTCGTCTGGCCGTCGCACACCCGGACCTCGACCGTACCCAGCTCGGGGTGCGGGCGCACGTCGTACCAGAGGAAGGTGGCGTCCTCGAGCACGCCGCTGTCCATCATGAACCCCAGCTCGCGCGCGTAGTCGTCCCAGTCGCGGTAGTGCGGCGGCATGCCCACGCGCGGGAACTGGCGGAAGATGGGCATGCGGCTCGACATGAGGCCGGTGGCGGAGGCCCGCCAGAACGGCGAGTTGGCGCTCAGCGCCAGGAGCGCCGGGAGGTGGACGCGCATCCCGTTGGCCACGTGGATCGCCTTGTCGGGGTCGTCGACGCCGACATGGACGTGCATGCCGAAGATGAGCTCCTGGCGGGCGACGAAGCGCAGCGACGAGACGAGGTCGCGGTAGCGCGGGCGGGCGGCGATGCGCTGGTCCTCCCACAGCGCGAACGGGTGCGTGCCGGCCGAGCCGATCGTCAGGCCTCGGCTCTCGGCCGTGTCGCGCACGCGCCGGCGCAGCGCGGCGAGCTGGTCGCCGGCCTCCGTCGTGTTGGCGCACGGCGCGGTGGCGATCTCGAGCACGGACTCCATGAGCTCCGGCTTGATCTCGCCCTCCGGCGCATCCTGGAGCAGCGACTCGATCGCGTTGACGAGGTTCAGCGACTCCGCGTCGACGATCATCAGCTCCTCTTCGATGCCGACCGTGCCGGTCGGCCCCACGAAGTTGTGCGTGACGGTTGGCAAGCAGATCCCCCGGCGCGGGCGCCCGAACGGGTAGAACGCTAGAAGGTCGGCTCGGATCTAGACTGGCGGCAACCGCAACCGGGAGACGCAATGGCACTTGGATACGACGGCAGGCTCTACATCCTCGCGTTCGACCACCGGGGCTCCTTCCAGAAGAAGATGTTCGGGATCGAGGGCGACCCGAACGACGAGGAGACCCGGAAGATCGCCGACGCCAAGCACCTGATCTACGAGGGCATGGTGAAGGCCGTCGAGGGCAGCTCGGTCCCCGGCGACCAGATCGGCGTGCTGGTCGACGAGCAGTTCGGCGGCGACATCCCGCAGCAGGCCAAGCGCAGCGGCCTCAAGCTCGCGATGCCCGTCGAGAAGTCTGGCCAAGACGAGTTCGACTTCGAGTACGGCGACGCCTTCGGCGAGCACATCGAGCGCTTCGACCCGGACTTCTCGAAGGTCCTCGTCCGCTACAACCCGGACGGCGACGCCGACATGAACGCCCGCCAGCTCGAGCGGCTCAAGCGGCTGGCCGACTGGCTGCACGACAACGGGCGCAAGTTCCTGTTCGAGCTGCTGGTGCCGGCCACCGATGCGCAGCTTGAGTCCGCCGGCGGCGACTCCGACCGCTACGACGCCGAGCTGCGGCCCGAGCTCATGCGCCGCGCGATCGCCGAGATCCAAGACCACGGCATCGAGGTCGACATCTGGAAGATCGAGGGCGTCGAGGACCGCTCGGACGCGGAGATGCTGGCCCAGCAGGCGCGCACGGGCGAGGGCCGCGAGGGCGTCGTCTGCGTGCTTCTCGGCCGCGGCGCCAGCGACGACAAGGTCGACCACTGGCTGCGGATCGCGGCGCCGGTCGACGGGTTCGTCGGCTTCGCCATCGGGCGCTCGATCTGGTGGGACGCGCTGAAGGGCTTCCTCGACGGCTCGCTCGAGCGCGACGCCGCCGCCCAGCAGGTCGCCGACAACTACCTGCGCTTCATCCGCGTCTACGAGGAGCAGCAGGCCGCGGTCGCGTAGCGCCCGCGCCGACATCGCATCCGGTCTGCAACGGGGCGGCCGGCGCGGCCGCCCCGTCGTCTACGGTCGCCCGGTCATGCGCCGGGCCCTGCTGCCGCTCGCCGTCGTCGTCGCCGCCGCCCTCGTCCTGCTCGGCGGCCGCGACGACGCCGCGCCCGCCGACCCGCTCGCGGGCCGCGTCGTCCGGGTCGTCGACGGCGACACGGTCCGCGTCCGCCTGGACGGCGGCGTCGTCGCGGTGCGCTACATCGGCATCGACACGCCAGAGTCCGGCCGGCCCGACACGCCGGTGCAGTGCTACGCGCGCCGCGCGACCGCCGAGAACGCGCGCCTCGTCGCCGGCCGCCGCGTGCGCCTCGTCCTCGACGCCGAGCGCCGCGACCGGTTCGGCCGGCTGCTGGCCTACGTCTTCCGGGTCGGCGACGGGGTGTTCGTCAACGCGGCGCTCGTGCGCGGGGCCTACGCGCGGACCCTGACGATCCCGCCGAACGTCCGCTTCGCCGGCCGCTTCGCGGCGCTGGCGCGCGACGCGCGGCGGGAGCGCCGCGGGCTCTGGGGCGCGTGCGCGAGGTAGTAGCCTGCCTCGCCGTGGCGATGCGGATGCGACAGAGCCTCGCCGAGCTCGAGCGCGCGTTCGTCGAGGAGACCCAGGCCGACCGCGAGCGGCGCCGACGGCAGCTGCGCAACGCGCGGCAGCGGCAGGGCCGCCGGCACATCGAGCGCAGCGCGCGTGCCGGGTCGGCGCGCTTCTGGCTGCTCGTGCTCGTGCTGCTGGCAACCGCGGTGCTCGTCACCGTGGCCATGTTCCGCGCGCTCTACATCGTGATGGGCTGACGCCCACCGTGTCCGGCGGTGCGCGAGGACGGCTACTCGGGCGTGCCCAGCTGACGCAACGCGGCCTCGACCTCGGACCGCGCCCCGGAGCCCGCGAGCTCGGCCGCGCGCTCCTGCTGGATCTCGAGGTAGACCTCCTTGCGGAAGACCGGGATGTCCCGCGGCGCCTGGATCCCGATGCGCACCTTCTCGCCCATGATCGACAGGACGGACACCTCGATGTCGTCCCCGATCATGATGCTCTGATTCGACTTCCTGGTCAGTACCAGCATTGATGACCTCCCTGCCTCGCTGGGCGGTTCGCGCACCTTACTAGCGTCCCCATCGGCAGCGCAACCGCTGTGGAGCCCTCGCCCTGTCGTTTGTATAGGCTCCGCGGCCGACCTATGGCTCGACGCTCACTGCGACCGCACCTCAACCAGATCCGCGGCTGGGTCCGGCAGGGTCGGACCGACGCGTGGATCGCCCATCAGCTCGAGGTCACCGTTCAGGACATCGAGGCCTTCAAGCGCCAGAACGAGCTCGAGCCCGACGGCGAGGCGCCGGACCTGCCGGGCATCGACTTCGACGACGAGATCGATCTGCGGGCCGAGGACGACGCGCTCATCGCGGCCGAGCTCGAGGCGGCCGAGGCCGAGCGCCGGGAGCAGGAGCGTCGCGCGGCGGAGGAGGCCGAGCGCCGCGCCGCCGAGGAGGTCGAGCGCCGCGCCGCGGCGGGCGACGAGGACGACGACGTCGAGGACGACGGCGACGCCAGGCCGCGCCGGCGCGGGCGCCGCGGCGGCCGCGGACGGCGACGCGGGGCGACCGCGACCCGCGAGCTCGAGGGCACGTTCGACCACGGCGAGGAGGGCTACGGGCTGTGGCTCGACCCGGCCGTGGCCGACGATCCGGTCTACGCGGAGCACTGGGCCGGGCACCGGCCGGTGACGGTCACGATCGAGGAGGACCGGATCGTGATCCGCCGCACCGGCGAGGACGACGACGAGGACTGACGAGGCCGACTTCGCGCGCGCCCTGGCGTTCGAGCGCCGCCGGGAGCGCGCGGCGTGCGAGGCGGTGATCGCACACCCGCTGGGCGAGGCGCTCAGGCACCCCCGCCTCCCGCGCTCGCAGGCGCTCAACGCCCTCTACGTCGACGGCGACGTCGGCATGGACGCGCTCGTGGCCGCGCTCGAGGACCTCTACGCCGGCCTCCCGCACCGGCGCGCCGTGGTGACGCGCGCCGACACCGGCGAGCGCCTGGCGCCGCGTCTGCGCGATCGCGGCTGGCACGCCGAGCGCGACGTCCACATGGCGCTGCGCCGGCCGCGCGACCGGCCGGCCGCCGCGGGCCTCGCGCGCGAGGTCGACGCGGACACCCTCGCCGTGGCCGACGCCGCGATCGCCCGCGAGACGATGCCCGGCATCTCCGCGCGCCACCTGCGCGAGATCCTCGACGCCCGCCGCGCCCTGGCGGCATCCGTCCCGACGGCGCGGTACTTCGTCGGCGCGGCCGACGGCGTCGACGCGACGGTCGCGACCCTGTACTCGGACGGGACCGTCGCCCAGGTCGAGGACGTCGGCACGCTGCGCGCCCACCGGGGCCGCGGGCTGGCGCGCGCGACGGTGAGCCTCGCCGTCGACGCCGCCGTCGCCATGGGCCACGACCTCGTCTTCCTCGTCGCCGACGCCGACGACTGGCCCAAGGGTCTCTACGCGCGCCTCGGCTTCGAGCCGATCGGCGTCACGTGGACGTTCCTGCGGCGCGTCAGGCCCGAAGCGCCGTGATCCGCGTGTCGTCGGCGTCGAGCACGGTGAAGCGCACGCCGTCGACCTCGACGACCTCGTCCGGATCGGGGACGCGGCCGAGGCGCTGGGTCACGTACCCGCCGATCGTCGCCTCGTGCGGCGCGTCGACGTCCATCCCCAGGCGCTCGGCGACGAGCCGCAGCGGCGCCCCGCCGTCGATGCGCACGCCGCCGTCGTCCGCGCGGATCGGCTCGGGCTCGCGCGGGTCGAACTCGTCCTCGATCTCGCCCACGAGCTCCTCGAGGATGTCCTCGAGCGTGATGAGCCCGACGACCGTCCCGTGCTCGTCGAAGACGAGCGCCAGATGGCGGCGGTCGCGGCGCATCTCGCGCAGCACCTCGTCGAGGCGCGTGGACTCCGCCACGCGGGCGAGCGGGCGCACGCGCAGCCGCTGGCCGTCGTCCACACCGCCGAAGGCGACCGGCAGCAGGTCCTTGGCGTTGATGAACCCCACGGCCGACTCGAGCCCGCCGCCCGCCTCGGCCACGGGCAGCCGCGTGTGGCCGCTCGCCATGGCCTTCTCGGCGATCTTGCGGGGCTCCTCGCCCGCCGTGACGTGGCTGACCTCCGAGCGCGGCGTCATGACCTCGCGCGCGCGCCGATCGCCGAACACGAGCGCCGCCTCCGACAGCTGCTGCTCGTCTCGCTCGATGAGGCCGCCCTCGCGGCTCTCGCGCAGCAGCTCGCGCAGCTCGTCCTCGCTGTGCGGCGCATGGCCGGCCTCGGACGCGGGCGGGATGCCGAACGGCTTGAGGACGAGATTGCCCAGGCCGTTGAAGGCGTCGACGAACGGCTTGGTCGCGAGGTAGAAGGCGCGCATCGGCGGCGCGAGCGCGAGGGCCATCGGCGCCGTCCGGGAGATCGCCGCGCTCTTCGGCGCGAGCTCGCCGAGGACGACGTGGAGGACGGTGATGACGAGGAACGCGACGGCCGACGCCAGGCCGAAGCCGGCGATGTGCGCGCTGTCGCCGAGCAGCGGCTCGAGCAGCTGGTGGAACGCGGGCTCGCCGACGGCGCCGAGGCCCAGCGACGCGAGCGTGATGCCGAGCTGGCAGGCCGACAGGTAGGAGTCGATGTGCGTGACGGCGTGGTGCGCCGAGCGCGCGCCGGGACGGCGCTCGCGCAGGAAGTCGGCGACCTGCGTCGGCCGCAGCCGCGCGATCGCGAACTCCGACGCCACGAAGAAGCCGTTCGCCGCCACCAGCGCGACGGCGATGATGAGCTCGATGGCCATGCCCGCGGCTACCCGACGTCGATGCGACGGCCGCCGGCGAAGTCCTGCGCCTCGCGCAGGTATCGTGCGAACGCCGCGTCGGCCACGGTGCGCGGGTCCCACGCGAACGGGGCGCCCGGGGCGACGGACACCGCGACGCCGAGCGTCCAGTCCGTGCCGCGCTCGTAGAGGTCGGCGAGCTCGTCGCTGGTGAACGGGCCGCCGAGGCGCCGGCGCAGCTCGCGGACGATCGCCTCGGTCACTCGGTCGAGCGCGGGGCGCTGCTGGGCAGGCGCGGCGTCGAGGCGCCGCTCGCCCTCCCGCCACTGGTGGATCGCCGTGTCGAAGGCCACGCGGCCAGGGTACTCGCGCGTCCGCGACCGGCCTCCGCGGCGCCGGTCAGGGGCCCTTCGGGAGGTTCTCGACGACGTATGGCCGCTCGCCGGGCCTCGTCATGCCGAGCCGCCGCGCCTCGCGCTCGAGCGCCCCGGCCGAGCGCAGCGCGCGCCGACGCTCGCGCAGACGCTCGTTCTCGCGCTTGAGCTCGGCCACCTCGGCGCGGCGCTGCTTGGCCTGCTGCATCGTGTCCCAGTACGAGCGCGCCGGGCCCGCGTAGAGCAGCACCAGGCCGAGGAGGACGGCGAGCAGCGCGACGCGCGACACGCGGTCCCAGCGGATCGCCGCCGCGCCGCCGGCGAGCAGGCGCGGGCGGCCGCGCGCGGCACGCCGCGGCTTGGGAGCGCGGCGGGACGCGCGGGCGCCGGGGGCGGGAGGCATCCGGTCCGCGTTCGCGCCCCGTGCGCGCGTTCCTGCCGGCGGCGCGCGGTTCTCAGCGCGGCGGCAGGTCGGTCGGCGGCTTCGGCGGCTTCGGCGGCTTGTGCAGCGCCCACCGGCCGCCCCGGCCGGCCTTCGTCTTGACGTCGGTGCCGCCCATGAGCGACCACGCCGTGACGCGCACGACCGGCGCGCCGGGCGGAGGGGCGTCCCCCTCGACCTTGAGGTCGTTGCCGCCCATGAGCGCGAAGCCGTTGAGCTCCACGTGCACGCCCTCGGGCACGACGATGTCCGAGCCGCCCATCAGCGACCACACGGTGATCTCGGCCTCCGTGGACTCGAGCAGCGCCTCGCGGAGGTCGAGGTCCGCGCCGCCCATGATGTTCACGACGGTCATCCGGCGCGGCACGCGCCAGCGCCCGCGGCGCGTCCCGCCGCCGAGGATGCCGAGGACGACCGACGACGCCTTGCCCGCGGGCGGCGCCGTGCCCGGCGCGGTCACGGGCGCGCCGCCGGCCGCCGGCACGGGGAGGTCCGCGAGGAGCGCCTCGAGGTCCTCGCGCGTGCGCGCCTCGTAGGCCGCGTCGATGCGCTCGGCCAGCTCCTCCACGGTCAGGCGTCCTTCGGCGCCCGCCGTCTGCAGGCGGCCGACGGTTGCCTCGCGCTCGCTGTCGGACGCCCGGGTCATGACCGGAACGCGCTCCGGCCGGGGTATGTCGCGTCGTCCCCGAGCGCCTCCTCGATGCGCAGCAGCTGGTTGTACTTCGCCACGCGGTCGGAGCGCGACGGCGCGCCCGTCTTGATCTGGCCGCAGCCGGTGGCCACGGCGAGGTCGGCGATCGTGACGTCCTCCGTCTCGCCCGACCGGTGCGACATCACCGCGCTGTAGCCGGCCTCACGGGCGGTGCGGATGGCGTCGAGCGTCTCGGTCAGCGTCCCGATCTGGTTGACCTTGATCAGGATCGAGTTGGCGGTGCGGCCGTCGATGCCGCGCCTCAGACGCTCGGTGTTGGTCACGAACAGGTCGTCGCCGACGAGCTGCACCCTGCTCCCGAGCCGCTCGGTGAGCGCGCGCCATCCGTCCCAGTCGTCCTCGGCCATGCCGTCCTCGATCGAGACGATCGGGTAGCGGTCGACCCACGAGACCCAGAACTCGACCATCTCGTCGCTCGACAGACGGCGGTCCTCGGACGCGAGCACGTACGCGTCGCCGTCGCGGATCTCCGAGGTCGCCGGGTCGAGCGCGATCGCGACGTCGTCTCCCGGCGCGTAGCCCGCGGCGGCGATCGCCTCGATGAGTAGCTCGACCGCGTCCTCGTTGGCGGCGACGTCGGGCGCGAAGCCGCCCTCGTCGCCGACCCCCGTCGACAGGCCGCGCTCGTCGAGCAGCTTCTTGAGCGCGCGGTACGTCCCCGCGCCCCATTCGAGCGCCTCCCGGAACGAGCCCGCGCCGAGCGGCACGACCATGAACTCCTGGAGGTCGAGCGAGTTGTCGGCGTGGGCGCCGCCGTTGAGGACGTTCATGAGCGGCACCGGCAACACGTGCGCGCCCGGCCCCCCGAGGTAGCGGAACAACGGCACCTGGAGCTCGGCCGCGGCCGCGTGCGCCAGCGCCAGCGACACGCCCAGGACCGCGTTGGCGCCGAGCTTCGACTTGTCGTCGGTGCCGTCGAGGTCGCGCATCAGCGTGTCGATCCCGCGCTGGTCGAGCGCGTCGCGCCCGAGGACGTTCGGCGCGACGACGTCGACGACGTTGGCGACGGCCTTGCGGACGCCCTTGCCGCCGTAACGGTCGCCCCCGTCCCTCAGCTCGAGCGCCTCCCCGGCCCCCGTCGACGCCCCCGACGGCACCGCGGCGCGTCCGCGCGCGCCCGAGTCGAGCGTGATTTCGACCTCGACCGTAGGGTTACCCCTCGAGTCGAGGATCTCGCGGGCGTGAACGTCGACGATCTCGCTCATTCGTTTACTCCTTCAACATCCGTAACACGGCAGGGTAGCAGGCGCGGAGGTCTGACGGCGGCAAAGCGTCTATTTCGACGTGAGGGTTTCGGGGTGGGCTCGTCACTCGGCGGCGATCCCGCCGCGCCACCTCGTGGCGGCGCGGCGCAGGGCGCCCTCGGGATCGAGCCCCCGGGCACGGGCCACGGCGACGACCCAGAACAGCGCGTCGCCGACGTCGCCGGCGTCGACGGCGGCGCGGGCGCGGCGGGCGGCGTCGTCGGCGTCGGCGCGGAACCCGAGCGCCGCGGCGCGCTTCTGGGCCTTGTAGGTCCACAGGAGCGCCGGCAGCGAGCGCGGGATGTCGTCGAACGGGCCCGTGCGCTCCTTCTCGGCCCGCTTGAGCGCCTCCCAGTTCGTCACGACCTCGGCCGCGTCGGAGACCTCGACGTCGGCGAAGACGTGCGGGTGCCGGTGCACGAGCTTGGCGACGATGGCGTCGGCGACGTCGGCGACGTCGAAGCGGCCGTCGTCGGCGGCGAGCTGCGCGTGGAACGCGACCTGCATCAGGAGGTCGCCGAGCTCCTCCCGGAGCTCGGCCTCCACCGCCCCGTGCTCGATCGCGTCGATCACCTCGTGCGCCTCCTCGAGCAGGTGCACCTGGAGCGACTCGTGCGTCTGCTCGCGGTCCCACGGACACCCGTCCGGGCTCCGCAGGCGCGCCATCACCAGCGCCGCGGTCGCGAGCGACGACGCCGCGCGGCGCGCCACCACCGCGCCGTGCGCCGCGGTGAGCGCGTCGGGGGGCCGGGCGGCGCCGGCCGTCACGGACGCCCCGGCGCGCGCGAGGCGGACGACGAGCTCCGAGTCGGGGTCGGCGACGAGCGCGCCGCCGGCCGCGCCCGCGTCCGGCTCGCCGTCGAGCGCCGCGACCGCGACGCCGGCGCGCGCGAGGCGCGCCGCGAGCGGATGATCGGCGCGCTCGAACACGACGCGCTCGCACGCTCGCAGCGCGTCCCACTCGTCGAGCGTCAACCACCCCGCCTCCGACGCGGCGAGCGGCACGACGAGCAGCGGCATCGCGCCCTAGCTCTGGCCGTCGCCGCCGGGCGACGGCGACGGCGGTGCCGCGGGCGTCGCGGCGCCCGGCAGTGAGCCGGCGCCGGCATCGACGACCTGGCCGCTGGCCGGGTCGAACTCTCCGAAGCGGGGGTTGACCTCGATCTCGGCGGCGCCGAAGACGTCCTCGAGCCAGCTCGACCACTCGCTCTCGGCGCGGGCGCCGGCGAGGTCCTGGGACAGCTGCTCCCGCACGGACTCGAACGTGTCGGTCTTTCGGCCGAGGACACGGATGACGTGCCACCCGAACTCCGACCGCACCGGGTCGGATATCTCCCCCGGCGAGAGCGCGTCGGCGGCCCGCTCGAACTCGGGCACGAACTGGCCGGCCCGGAACGTCCCGAGGTTGCCGCCGCGCCGCGCGCTGCCGGGGTCGGTCGAGTGCTTCTCGGCGAGCTTGGCGAAGAGGTCGTCGACCTTATTGGAGTCGGCGCCGAAGCGGTCCTGGGCGTTGCGCAGCTGGATGACGAGGTCGCGCGCCAGGCGTCCGTCCTCCACGAGGATGTGCTGCACCTCGGTCTCGGTGAACTCGCCGCGCCGGCGCTCGTACTCCGCCTCCAGCTCCTCGTCGGTCGGCAGAGACCCCTTGGTCACCTCGGCGCGCAGCCGCTGCTCGAGCTCGTCGTCGCGCACGAACTGGCGCACGAGCTCGAGCGTCAGGCCCTGCTGCTCGATGACGTCGCCGAGCTCGTTGCCCTGGGCCTCGAGGTCCGCCTCGATCTGCTCGAGCCGCTGGTCGACGTCCTCGTCGGTGACCTCGATGCCGAGCTCGGCCGCCTCCGGCACGAGCACGGCGCGGCGGATGAGGCGCGTCAGGTAGCTCTGCTCGAACTGGCGCGCGACCTCGTCGGGGTCTCCCTGCTGCGCGGCCTGCTCGAACGCGGGGCTCGTGCGGTGGCGGTCGACGACGCGGTCGACCTCCTCGATGGTGATCTTGTCGTCGCCGACGGTGGCCGCGGCGGGCTCGGTGAGCTCGCCGCAAGCGGCCCCCACGAGCGCCACGAGCGCTCCCGCCAGCGCGCTCCGGACGATCCTGCGCATGGCGGCCAGCCTATTCGTTCGCGCGTGGCGCCCGAACCGCTCGACCGTTCGCTGCCGCGGGCAGGTCGTCGGCGACGCGGGCGGGGACGGGAACGACGCGGCCGCGCGTCCTCCGCGTGTACGCGGGAAGCTCCGTCGGCATCGGCGCCGGCGTCACGCCGCGGGCAGCAGCTGGCGCAGCAGGTCCGACAGCCACGCGACCACGCCCGCCGACGGCACGGCGCGCTGCGGGATCAACAGCGTGCGCGTGCTCGGACGCCACTCCGCGTCGGGCAGCAGCCGCTTCAGCCGGACGACGCGCGAGTCCTCCAGCTCGATCGGACGGACGCGCAGGTTGCGCGCCACGGTCGCGGCCTCGGCGATGCCGGCCGACACCATGAGGCTGCGCAGCGACGCGACCTCGAACAGCGCGTCGACGGGGGCCGGCACCGGCGCGCCGTAGCGATCCTCCAGCTCGGCCCGCACCTCGGCGAGCTCGTCGGACGAGCGCGCGCCGGCGATGCGCCGGTACGCCTCGAGGCGCAGGTTCTCGTCGGCGACGTAGCCCTTCGGGATGTACGCGTCGAGCGGCAGGTCGATACGGACCTCGACGTCCTCCTGCCACGGCACGCCCTTGGCCTCGTCGAACGCGCTCGCCATCAGCTTGACGTAGAGCTCGAAACCGACCTCGGCGATGTGGCCCGACTGCTCGGCGCCGAGCAGGTTCCCGGCCCCCCGGATCTCGAGGTCGCGCATCGCGACGCGCACGCCCGACCCGAGGCCCGTGTGCTCCGCGATCGTCTTGAGGCGCTCGTGCGCGGCCTCGGTCATCGAGCGGTCGGGCGGGAAGAACAGGTACGCGTAGGCGCGCTCGTGCGCCCGGCCCACGCGTCCACGCAGCTGGTACATCTGCGACAGCCCGAGCAGGTCGGCACGGTCGACGATCAGCGTGTTGACGGTCGGGATGTCGAGGCCCGACTCGATGATCGTCGTACACACGAGCACGTTGGTCTTGGCGTCGCCGAAGTCGAGCATCGCCTGCTCCAGCGCGCGCTCGTCCATCTGGCCGTGCGCGACGCCGACGCGCGCGTCGGGCACGAGCTCCTGCACGTGGCGCGCGGCGTGCTGGATCGTGTCGACGCGGTTGTGGACGTAGAACACCTGCCCGTCGCGCAGCAGCTCTCGCCGGATCGCCGACGCGACCGTGGTGTCGTCGAACTCGCCGACGTAGGTCATGACGGGATGCCGGTTCTCGGGCGGCGTGTCGACGATCGACATGTCGCGGATCCCCGACATCGCCATCTCGAGCGTGCGCGGGATCGGCGTCGCCGTGAGCGTGAGCACGTCGACACTGGTGCGAAGCGACTTGAGCTTCTCCTTGTGCTCGACCCCGAAGCGCTGCTCCTCGTCGACGACGACGAGCCCGAGGTCGGCGAACGACACGTCCGACTGGAGCAGCCGGTGCGTTCCGACGACGACGTCGACCTTGCCGGCAGCGAGGTCCGCGACGACCTTGCGCGCCTCGCCCGGCGACAGGAAACGCGACAGCATCTCGACGCGCACGGGGAAGTGGCGGAAGCGCTCGACGAAGGTCGCGTGGTGCTGTTGCGCCAGCAGAGTCGTGGGGACGAGCACCGCGACCTGCTTGTTCTGGGACACGGCCTTGAACGCGGCGCGCACGGCGATCTCCGTCTTGCCGTAGCCGACGTCGCCGCACACGAGCCGGTCCATCGGCACGGGCCGCTCCATGTCGTCCTTGACCTCGTCGACCGCGCGCATCTGGTCGGGCGTCTCCTCGTACGGGAACGAGTCCTCGAGCTCGCGTTGCCACGGCGTGTCGGGCCCGAACGCATGGCCCGGCGAGCGCAGGCGCTTGGAGTACAGCTCGACGAGCTCGGACGCGATCTGGCGCACGCGCCGGCGCACGCGCGCCTTGGTGCGCGCCCACTCCCCGGAGCCGAGCCGCGAGATCTTGGGGGCCTCGCCGCCGACGAACTTCGACACGAGGTCGACGGCCTCCGACGGCACGTAGAGACGGTCGCCCTTCGCGTACTCGACGACGAGGTACTCGCGATGGACGCCGAGCAGCTCGCGCTCGACCATGCCCTGGTACGTGCCGATGCCGTGCACCTCGTGGACGACGAGGTCGCCCACCGACAGGTCGAGCGGCCCGCTCGTCTCGCGCCGGCGTGCCGCGATGCGACGCCGCGACGCGCCCGAGCGGCGCCCGGTGATGTCCGACTCGGCGACGAGCGCGAGCCGCGCCCACGGCAGCACGAAGCCGCGTCCGAGCTCCGCGACCACGACCGACGCGCCGGCGGCGTCGCGCGGCGACGGCGCGCGCTCGGCGACCGGCGCGCGCACGCCGAGCTGTCCGAGATTGCGGCTCAGGCGCTCGGCCGTCTCGGGCAGCGACGCGGCGACGACCGCGCGGTAGCCGCCGCGCACGAGCGCGCCGAGACGCGTCGCGAGCTCCTCGGGCTTGCCGGCCGTGTTCGTCCACGTCTCGGCCGCGACCGCCTCGGACGATGCGTCGTGGAAGCTCGACATCAGCACGAGCGACGACGCCGGGCCGAGCGCGTCGTCGAGCGACGCGTAGTGCTCCGACGCGGCCCCCGACGCCGCGACCCACTCGCGCACCTGCTCCGCGACCTCGTCGGCGCGGTCGCGCACGCGCTTCGGCTCGAGCACCACGACCGGCGCGCCGTCCGGCAGCAGCGACGCGAGCGGCACGAGCCCGCCGGTCAGGCGCGGCAGCAGCCGCTCGGCTCCCGGCTCGATCACGCCCTCCGCGAGCTGCGCGAGGACGGGATCGGCGTCGTCGCGTGCGAGCTCGGCGGCGCGCCGGCGGACGTCCGCAGTCGCGCGCAGCTCGCGGCACGGCGCGATCTCGACCTCCTCGATCGCGTCGAGGCTGCGCTGGGACGCGAGCGCGAACAGGCGCAGCGACGAGACCTCGTCGCCCCACAGCTCGGCGCGCACCGGCCGCTCGAGCGCGGGCGGGAAGACGTCGACGATGCCGCCGCGGACGGCGAACTCGCCGCGTCGCTCGACGATGTAGTTGCGCTCGTAGCCCATCTCGACCAGCCGCTCGGCGAGCGCGTCGAGGTCGAGCTCGCCGCCGGCGCGGAGCACGACGACGTCGAGGTCGTCGGGCGGCGGCGCGACGAGCTGCGTCGCGCCCTGGGCGGTCGTCGCGATCACGAACCGCTCGCCACGGGCGAGGCGCGCGAGGACGTGCATGCGCCGGCCCATCGTCTCCACCGACGGCGACAGCGGCTCGCCCGGGAGCACCTCCCAGCCCGGGAACACGTCGGCGCCGTCGCGCCCGAGGAACGCATGGACGTCGCGCGCGAGGGCCTCGGCCTCCTCGGCGCGCGCCGCGACCGCCAGCACTGGCGCGCCGAGGTGGCGCACGAGCGAGGCGAGAAGGAACGGGCGAACGGGCTCGGGGGCCGTTACCGGCGCGCGCGCGTCCGCGAGCGCACGCACGCGCTCGTCCGGGAGGAGGTCCAGCAGGGGGGCCAGAGACGCCACTGTCCCGATCGTACTGCGCGCCACGCCCTACGAACGAGCCGCGCGGCGCGCGCTCACGCGCCGGCCGACGACTCCGCGATCAAGCGCGTCGCGTGCGCGACGAGATGCGCGTTGTCGCGGGCGCGCGTCCCGTCGGAGAGCACGAGCGTGTCCTCGAGGCCCGTGCGAATGCCGTGCCCGCGCCGCAGCCCGCGCCGGCACACCGCCCAGCTCGCGAGCCCGTCGCCGTGATGTACCTGCTCCAGTTCTATCCCCGCGGCCGTCACGACGGCCTCGATCGCGGCCGCGTGCTCCACGGCGTCGTCCGGGTCGAGGTCGAGCGGCTCGACGAGGACGCGCTCGCACCGGCCGGCGAGGCCGGAGCGCACGAACGCCTCCGCGTCCCCGACGCTCAGCACGCCCGCCTCGATGCCCACGCCGCGGCCGAGGAGATGCTCGCAGAGCTCCCCGATCCCGGTCTCGCCCATGTTCGCCGTGACGAGGTCCGGCAGCTCCGTCCAGCGCGCGATCAGCTCGAGACGGTGCGCGGGGTCGGCCGCGATCCCCTCCACGGTCGTCATCGATATGGGGACGCCCGGGCACGCCGCCCGGACCGCGCGCAACGTCTCGGCACACGCCTTCGCGTCGAGCGTCTCGCGCCCGTCGTCGTCGTACGCGTGGAGATGCAGCGTGCGCGCCCCCGCGTCGACCGACGCGCGCGCGGCGGCGGCGAGCTCGGCCGGCGTGCGCGGGATCGCGGGGTGCTCGCGCGGACTGCGCGCTCCGTTCAACGCGGCCTGCAACACGGTCGTCATGCCGGTCCTCCGGGCTCGCGTCGTGCTTCGAACCTGCGGCGCAGCCACGACGCCGCCCTGTCGTGCGCGGCGCGCGCCTCGGCGAGGACGCCCACCATGGTGAAGAAGCCGTGCGCGAGCCCCTCGTAACGAACGAGCTCGACGTCGACGCCCGCGTCCTCGAGCCGTCGCGCGTACGCCTCGCCCTCGTCGCGCAACGGGTCGAACTCGGCGGTGACGACGAGGGCCGGCGGCAGTCCGGCGAGGTCGGCGGCGCGCAGGGGCGACGCCAGCGGATCGGTGGCGTTGGCGGCGTCGGCGAGATAGTGGCCCCAGTACCACTCCATCGACTTCCGGTTGAACAGGTGTGGATCGCCGCCGTCGCGCATCGACTGCGTGTCGGCCATGTAATCGGTCACGGGATAGACGAGGAGCTGCGCGGCGAGACGCGGGCCGCCCTCGTCGCGCGCCAGCAGCGTCACGGCCGCGGCGAGGTTCCCACCGGCGCTGTCGCCACCCACCGCGATGCGTTCGGCGTCGACGCCGAGACGCGCCGCGTCGCGCGCCACGTGCTCGGTGGCGGCGCGACAGTCGTCCACGGCGGCCGGGAACTTGCTCTCGGGAGCTTTCCGGTATCCGACCGCGACGACGACGCACCCCGCTCGGTTGGCGAGGCTGCGGCAGACCGCGTCGGCCGTCTCGAGGCCGCCGACGACCCAACCCCCGCCGTGGAAGTAGACGAGCGCGGGCAGTACGTCGTCGGCGCGGGGACGGTAGACGCGCAGGGGGACGTCGCCGGCGGGCGTCGCCACCGGCACGTCGTCGACGCGCGCGACGGGCTCGGGCGTGCCCGCGGCGCGCGCCGTGTCGAGCCGGTCGGCGCGGCGGGCGTCCTCGACGCTCATCTCGTACAACGCCGGCGCGCCCGAGCGCTCGTGCTCGTCGCGCAGGGCGCGGAAGTAGGGATGCAGGGACACGGCGTTCTCCTATCGCCCCGGACGGGCGGCGTGCCCGCCGGCGTGGTGGTGCGGCCCCGAGGCCGCGGGGTGGGGCGCGTCCATGGGCTCCTTCCGATCGGGGGGCTTCTCGATAACCTACCGCACGGTAGGAGGCAGGCGCTACTCCTCGATCTCGGGATGCAGCCGCTGCTCGTAGAGGCGCACGTCGATGCGCGTGAAGTGGGCGTCGTCGAGCGCGCGCAGTCCCTCGTCCTCGATCGTGGCTGCAATACGCGCCGCGGTCCTCCGGCTGTTGCGCGTCCGGCCCTCGTGCGACAGAACGAGCCACACGCGCCGGCGGGCACCGACCTGCCGAGCGAGCCACCGGAAGTCGAGCTTGCCGGGCTTGGGCTGCTCGGCCTCGAGCTCGCCCCACCGCTGGCGCGGGTAGATCGGCTTCGGCGCGCGCTCCTCGTCGTCCCGGGCGACGACGTAGTACTCGAACCCGCGTCGCTCGCGCGCGTTGTAGAAGACGATGCCGTCGCCGCGCTCGACGCGTTGCATCACGAACGCCGACGCGCCGCGCCAGTCGTCCTTCTCGTAGCGCCCGTACCAGTCGTACAGGCCCAGCCCCGACAGCGCGACGAGCAGAGCGGCCGCGCCGGCGACGAACGCAGGGCGCCGCAGCGCCGCGATCCCAAGCGCGGCGAGGATCACGATCCCGGGAAGGGCGACGATGAGGTACTTGGACACGAACATCGGCTTTCCGGCGAGCGACAGCGCGAGGCTCAGCGCGACGGGCAGGGCGGCCCACGCGACGACGAGCACGTGGCGCCAGCGCGCGACGCGGTCGCGCAGAGCGCGCGCCGCGACGACCGCACCTGCCGCGGCGGCGACGGCGTAGGCGGCGAACGGGAGCGGGCCCCCTCCGCCCGTCACGTCTTCGAGCGCGGCGTACACGACCTTCACCGTCGGCTCCGGGATCCAGTCGATCTGCCCGACGTCGCGCGTCGCGACGAAGAGCGCGAGGGGCGCGACGAGCACCGCGATGCCGGCGAACGCGCCGATGGCGCGCCGCCACCGAACGCGCGGGGCGAACGGCAGCGCGACGAGATGGGCGAGCAGCACGAACGCGGCGAAGAAGTGCACGTAGACGGACAGCGCCGCGACGAGCGCGTACGCCGTCCACGAGCGCGGCCCCCCCGCCTCGACCGCGACGACCAGCAGGTACGTCGCCGCGGTGACGAGCAGGAGCACCATCGAGTAGCCGCGCACCTCCTGCGCGTACTGGACGAAGAAGGCGTTGACGACCAGGAGCACCGCCGCTACGACGGCGACGACCGTCCCGAACGCGCGCCGCGCGAGCACGTACACGAGCGGCACGGACGCGACCGCGAGCACGGCCGGCAGCGCGCGCACCGCGGCCTCGGAGTCGCCGACCGGGCTCCACAGCTTGAGCAGCACGTAGAACGGGCTCATGTTGGCCTGACGCGTCGTGACGACGTCCCACAGCTCGGCCCACGTCGACTGCGCGACGCCGATCGAGAACGCCTCGTCGAGCCACACGCTCTTGTCGCCGATGAGCGCGAACGCGAGCACCGCGGCGAGCGCCGTCACGCCCGCGACCGGTGCCCACGCGGGAACTCCGATCGAGCGCGCGCGAGAGGGCGCGGGCGCGGCGCGCGCGCCGGTCTCCGTCATCCGACCAGCGTACTCATCGACGGACGGGGACGACACCGTGGGGGGTCGCGTCGGGTGGCCACGGCCCGCCGGCGTCGCGCCGTGCCGGCCGGCCCCGCGCGTCGTGACGCCGATCGTTGGGTACCGTGGCGCGATGTCGAAGCGCGCGCTCGACGCGGCGCCGTGAGCGCGACGACTCCCCGGCGCTCCAGCGCGCTCGAGGGAGCGCGCGCCGCGTTCCCCGTCGTGCTCGGCTATCTCGGGATCGGTTTCGCGGCCGGGGTCGTGGAGCGTTCCGTCGGCATGACGATCCTCGAGATCCTGCTGCTGGCGTGCATCCTCTACGCGGGCTCGGCCCAGTTCGTGACCGCCGGCATGCTCGCAGCGGGCAGCGCCGCGGCGGCGATCACCGTCACCGTCTTCTTCGTCAACCTGCGGCACCTGCTGCTCAGCGCGGCTCTCAGCCCGCACTTCCGCGACGAGCCGCCGGCGAAGAGCTTCCTGCTCGGCGCGCAGCTCACGGACGAGACGTTCGCGGTCGCGTCGGCTGGACTCGAGCGCGCGCACGACAAGGGCTCGTGGATGCTCGGGCTCAACCTCACCGCCTACACGACGTGGGTCGTAGCCAACGTGGCCGGCGGCGTCTTCGGGCAGGCGCTTCCGGATCCCGAGGCGCTCGGCCTCGACTTCGCGCTGGCGTCGATGTTCGCGGCGCTCCTCGTGCTCAACCTCGCCGGCTCGGCATCGGTGCGCAAGGGGACGGGCATCGCGCTGGTCGCGGCGGTCGTCGCCGTCGGCGTGAAGCTGCTCGTGCCGGGCAACTGGAACGTCATGACGGCGACCGTCGTCGCCGCGAGCGTGGGAGTTGCGTGGACGTCGAGGTGAGGCCGGAGATCCTCCTCGTCATCGCCGGGGCGGGGGTCGTGACGCTGATCCCGCGCGTGGCGCCGATGCTGCTGCTGCAGCGCATCCGTCTCCCGGAATGGGCCCTGCGGTGGCTCGGGCTCGTGCCGATCTCCGTGCTCGCCGCGCTCCTCGCACAGGAGGTCGTCGTCCCGTCGGGCGAGGTCGTCATGCCGCCCGACAACCTCGCGCCGATCGCGATCGTGCCGCCGCTCGCGGTCGCGGCGTTCACCCGCAGCCTCGTCGGCACCGTCGTCACGGGCGTCGTCGCCATGGCCCTGCTCAGAGGCGCCCTCTAGGCCGTCACGGCGTGAACGGCCCGCCGCGCCGGCGCTCGCCACGGCGTCCTACGGCACCACTTTCTGCATGCCGCGCGCCGCGAACGCGAGCAGCACCGCGAACATGCCGGCGAGCGCGACGAGGCCGGGCCACGTCGTCGACCACGCGACCTCGCCGAGGAACCCCTGACGCGCGAGCGCGAGCACGTTCGTCATCGGGTTCACGCGCGCGACCGCGTGGAGCCACCCGGTCAGGAGGTCGAGCGGCATCTGCGCGGTCGAGAGAAAGATCGACAGGAAGATGCCGGTCTGCATCAACGGCGCGGCCTGCTGGGTCTTGAAGCGCAGCGCGAGCCCGACCGCCCACGCGCCTGCGACGACCGCGATACCGAGGGCCGCGACGACGAGCGTCACGACGCCGAGCGCTCCGCCGTAGAAGTGGGCGCCGCCGACGACGGCGACGACGAGCAGCAACACGATCGGGATGAATCCGCGCAGCAGCGCGGCCAGCAGCGGCCCCGCGAGCAGCGACGCGCGCGACGCGGGGCTCGCCAGGAGCCGGTCGTAGAAACCGCTCTGGAGGTCGCGCGCGACGCCCATGCCGGTCGTCACCCCGGCGAACGCGGCTCCCTGCACGACGTTCAGCGACACGAACCAGTCGATCGCCTTCTCGGCCGGGAAACCGGGCAGGGCGACGAGCCCTGCGAACGCGCCCGACAGCGCGATCGTGAAAAACAGCGGCATGACGAGCGACGGGACGAACGTCGACGGCAGCCGCGGGATCAGCATCAGGCTGCGCCGCGCGACGCCCCACGCGACGCGCGCGGACGAAGTCATCGTTGCCTCCCTCCTCATGGCGCGCTCAGACGGCGCCGCAGCGCGAGCGACGCGGCCGCGATCCCGACGGCGAACAAGCCGGCCGCGACCCCGAGCGACACGAGCCAGTCGCCGACGTCGACGCCCGCGATCACCTGGGTCCTGAGCCCCTCGATGAGGTGCGACAGCGGGTTGAGGTCGGCGACGGTCTTGAACCAGCCGTTCATGAGGTCGCGCGGGAAGAACGCGCTGGACACGAACAGCATCACGAACAGCAGCGGGAAGCTGCCCTGCACCGCCTCGACGGAGCCCGTCCGGAGGGCGAACGACACGGATATCGCGCCGATCGCCGCGGCGACGGTCGACGTGACGATCGCGATCATCAACATCGCGACGAAACCGCCCTCGATGTCGACGCCGAACACCGTCGCGACGCCGATGAACAGCCACGCCTGGCAGAAGCCGAGCATCGCCGAACCCATGACGCGGCCCACGAGGATCGACGTGCGCGCGACCGGCGATGCGACGAGACGCTCGAAGAAGCCGCCCTCGATGTCGGTCGCCATGTCGGAGCCCGCCGCGATCGCCCCGAACAGCGCACCCTGCACGATCGTCGTCGAGATCAGGAACTGCAGGAACGAGTCGACCGGAGGAAAGCCCGGCAGCACGGTCGAGCGATCGAGGGCCGCGGAGCTGAGCGCGGCGAACAGCAGCGGGAACACCAGCGACGGCACGATCGACGTCGGCTGGCGAACGGTGTTGACGATCGCGCGGCGGCTCAGCGCCGCGTACTGCGCCGCGGCGGCCGTCATCGCGCCGCTCGTTCCGTCGCAGGCTCGGCCTCGGCGCCCTCGAGCCTTCGGCCCGTGGCGATCTGGAACACGTCGTCGAGCGTCGGGGTGTGCAGCTCGAGGCCTTCGACCTCGACGCGCGCGTCGTCGAGCGCGCGCGCGACCGCGCCGACGCGCTGCGCGCCGCCCGACAGGCGCACCGCGACGTAGCCGGCGGCGTCGGGGGCCGGCGCCCCGAAGTCGAGCAGCACGCGTTCGGCCTCGACGCGGTCGTCGGCCGACGCTAGAGCGACGCGCAGCGTCGGGTCGCCGACGCGCGCCTTGAGGCGCGCGGGCGTGCCCTCCGCGACGATGCGCCCGTCGTCGATGATCGCGATGCGTCCCGCGAGCTGGTCGGCCTCCTCCATGTACTGCGTCGTCAGGAACACCGTCGTCCCCGACTCGCGGTTGAGCCGGCGCACCTCGTCCCACAGCGCGACGCGCGAGTTCGGGTCGAGTCCGGTCGTCGGCTCGTCGAGGAACAGCACGACCGGAGCGTGCACGAGCGCCAGCGCGAGGTCGAGGCGGCGGCGCATGCCGCCCGAGTACGTGCCGACGCGCCGGTCCGCGGCCGCAGTCAGGCCGACGGTCTCGAGCAGCTCCTGCTCGCGCCGGCGCGCCGAGCCCCGGTCGATGCCGAACAGGACCGCCTGCAGCCGCAGCAGCTCGCGCCCGGTCATGAGCGGGTCGATCGCCGCGTCCTGGAGCGCGACGCCGATCGAGCGGCGCACCGCGTCGGGCGCGCGCACGACGTCGTGCCCGGCGACGAACGCCCGGCCCGCGGTGGGCTTGAGCAGCGTCGTGAGCATGCGAACCGTGGTCGACTTGCCCGCGCCGTTGGGCCCCAGGAAGCCGAAGATCTCGCCGTCGTCGACGCGCAGGTCGATACCGGCGACGGCCTCGACGTCGCCGAAACGGCGCACGAGGCCCTCGGCCGCGATCGGCGGCCGGCGCTCGTCCGAGCGCGGTGTCGGCTGCATCAGTGCTCCTTCCCCTTCGAGTTGCCCTTCGAGCGCGGCGCGTCGACCGACAGCGCCGCCATGATCGTCTTGACGGTTCCGTCCACGAACTTGTCCTCGGGCACGAAGCCGTCGTCGCCGGTGAAGTCGCGCACGAACAGGTAGTTGTAGCAACCGCCCATCAGGAGCGTCGCAATCACCTCCGGGTGCGCGCCGCGCCGGACGCGTCCGAGACGCTGCTCGCGGCGCACGTACTCCGCGATCGCCGCGATGACGACGTGGGGGCCGAAGCCCCGTTCCTTCATCGCCTTGCGCTGTGCGGCGAGCAGCGACGGGTTCGCGTACATCGCCGACTGCAACGGCATGAGCTCGCGGAAGAAGTCGAGCGCGGTTCGCACCACTTCCTCCAGGTTCCGGCGCACCGAACGGGTGCCGGCGCGCTCGGGGAGCCGGACGAGCGGCGCGACGCGCGCGCCGACGCGCTCGCGCATCACCGAGACGAACAGCGCCTCCTTGTCGGGGAAGTGCTTGTACAGCGTGCCCTCGGCGCACCCCGCGGCGCGCGCGATCTCCTTCGTTGTAGCGCCCGACAGCCCGCACGTCTGCATGACGTGCGCGGCCGCGGCCACGATCTGCGAGCGGGTCTCCTGCGCCGGAGCCATCCCGTCCCTTCCGTGAGTGAGTGCCCACTCACGATAAAGTGAGCGCTCACTCACCGTCAAGCCGGAACGCCGCTCCGCCGTCGAAGATCCAGGCGGTCGTCGCAGCGGTTCGGCTCAGCCGGCGCGGGTGTTGAACTCGTTCATCGCCCGCTCCGCCCCCGCCTCGAGGATGCGCTCGACCGCGTCGGCGGAGCGTTCCAGGAGGTCGGGCAGCTCCTTGCGCTCGGACGACGAGAACCCCGCGAGGACGTGGTCGACCGCGTCGCGCGCGCCGCGTGGCCGTCCGACGCCGACGCGCACGCGCACGAAGTCCTTCGTGCCGAGGTGGGCGACGATCGAGTCGAGGCCCCTGTGCCCCGCCGTCCCGCCGCCGGCCTTGACGCGCACGGCTCCGAACGGCAGGTCGATCTCGTCGTGCACGACGACGACGCGCTCGGACGGCGCCTTGTACCACGACGCGAGCGCGCGCACCGGCCCGCCGGAGTCGTTCATGTACGACACCGGCCGCGCCAGCACGGCGCGTTCGCCCGCGAGCGCCACCTCGGCGACGAGGCAGCCGCTCTTGTGGCGCTTGAGCGAGGCGCCGGCGCGCTCGAGAAGGACGTCCACTACGCGCGCGCCCGCGTTGTGGCGGGTGTCCGCGTAGCGCTCACCCGGGTTGCCGAGCCCGACGACGATCCACCGGTCGCCGGACGCGGACGCGCCCGACCGGCGCCACGGCGCCACGGGGCCTAGCCCTCGGCGGCCGGCTCCTCGGCCACCTCGGGACCTTCGTCGGTCGCCTCGACCGGCTCGGCCGCCTCGTCGCCCACTTCCCCGGCCGGCTGGCCGGCCCCCGCCTCGAGCGCGGCGAGCTGCTCCTCGGAGATCGGCGCCGACACGACCGCGACGACCTCCTCCGGGTCGTTGAGGATGGTGAACGAACGGTCCTCGGCGAGGTCGCCGACGCGCAGCGAGTCGCCGATGCCGAGCCCGGAGACGTCGGCCTCGACGGCCTCGGGGACGTCGGTCGGCAGGCAGCGGACGTGCACGGTGAAGAGCGGGTGCTCGAGCGCGCCGCCCTCCTTGACGCCGGCGGACTCGCCGACGAGGTGCACCGGGACCTCGACCTCGATCTCCTGGCGGCGGTCGACCTTGACGAAGTCGGCGTGCAGCAGCGTGCCCCGCACGGGATCGCGCTGCAGCTCGCGCGTCAGCGCGAGCTCGGTCGCGCCGTCGATCTGGATGTTGAGCAGGACGTTCATGCCGGCGTCGGTGTTGAGCGCGGTGAGGAACTCGCGGCGGTCGACGACGATCGACGCCGCCTCGGCGCCGCCGCCGTAGAGCGTCGCCGGGACCTTGCCCGCGGCGCGCGCCTTGCGCGCCGCGCCCTTGCCCGTGGCGGTGCGGCGCTCCGCCTTGATGTGCACCTCGCTCATCGGATCCTCCGTGTCGACTCGGCTGCCCGCCGCCGGCCGGCGCGCGTCGCGCCGGGATGGGGGCCGGGGGCTGCGGGCGGGAACGACCCGCCCGAACGGCCATTATGGCCCGCCGCCCGACGGTGCATCAAATCGAGGGCCGTGCTCCGCGTCAGGGCTGGTTGTCGCCGTGGAACAGCTCGGAGACCGAGCCCTCCTCGAACACCGCCTTGATCGCCTGCGCGATGAGCGGCGCGATCGAGACGACCGTCAGCTTGTCGAGCATCTTCTCGGACGGGATCGGCAGCGTGTTCGTGACGACGACCTGCGAGATGACCGAGTTCTTGATGCGGTCGGTCGCGGGGTCGGACAGCACCGGGTGCGTCGCGGCCGCGTAGACCTCGGCGGCCCCCGACGCGGCGAGCGCCTCGGCTCCGTTCACGAGCGTCCCGCCGGTGTCGATCATGTCGTCGACGACGACGCACGTCTTGCCGTCGACGTCGCCGACGACGGCGAGCGTCTCGCTCACGTTGCGCACGTCGCTGCGCCGCCGCTTGTGCAGGAACGCGACCTGTCCGTGGAGGTCGTAGATCTCGCTGAGGTTCTGCACCCACTTCTCCGCCAGGCGCACGCGCCCCGCGTCGGGCGACACGATCACGAAGTCGTCGGGCAGCACTTGCGAGAAGTGCTCCGTGAGCAGCGGCAGCGCGGTGAGATGGTCGAACGGGATGTTGAAGAAGCCCTGTATCTGGCCCGTGTGGAGGTCGACCGACACCATGCGGTCGGCGCCGGCGGCCTCGTAGAAGTCGGCCAGCAGCTTGGCGGTGATCGGCTCCCGTCCGCGCGTCTTCTTGTCTTGACGCGAGTAGGGATAGAACGGCGCCACGACCGTGATGCGCTTCGCGGACGCGCGCTGCAACGCGTCGACCATGATGAGCTGCTCCATGACGTGGTGGTCGACCGGCGCGCTCATGCTCTGGATGACGAACGCGTCGCACCCGCGCACCGACTCCGAGAAACGGACGTAGGTCTCGGAGTCCGAGAACGTCGAGATCTCGACGAGGCCGAGCTTCATCCCCAGGTGCGTGGCGACCTCCTCGGCGAGCGGACGGTTCGCCGTCCCCGAGAAGATCATCAGCCGCTTCTGAGTCGGTAGCTGCACCTCGGTCCTCCCCGTCCTCGCCGTCGAGCCACCCCCCGCGCTCGGGTGGACGCCTCTATTGTCGCGGGTTCTCGTCGTCCGCGCCCGTCCTCTCCATCCGATTCCCCGCGTTCTCGATGACGCGGGCCGGGACGCCGACCGCGAGGGCGTCGTCGGGTACGTCGTCGCGCACGACCGAGCCGGCCCCCGTCGCGGCGCGCCGGCCGACGCGCACGGGCGCGACCAGCATGGTGTCCGAGCCGATGTAGGCGTCGTCGTCGATGACCGTCGCGTGCTTGGCGCGCCCGTCCCAGTTGCACGTGATCGTCCCGGCCCCCACGTTGACGCCCCGTCCGATCGACGCGTCGCCGAGGTATGCGAGGTGGTTCGCCTTGCTGTCCTCGCCGAGCGTCGCGTTCTTCGACTCGACGAAGGTGCCGATCCGGGACCCGCGCTCGAGCACCGTCCCCGGCCGCAGCGACGCGAACGGGCCGACCGACGCCTCCGGCCCGACGCGCGACGAGCGGACGAGCGCGAACGACACCGTGGCGCCCTCTGCGATCTCGGAGTCGACGACCCTCGCCTGGGGCCCGACCTCGGCGCCCGCCGCCACCGACGTCGAGCCCTCGAGGAAGGTGAACGGATGGATCGTCGCGTCGCGCTCGATGACGACGGTCGTGTCGATGTAGGTCGTGCGCGGGTCGACGATCGAGACGCCCTCGGCCATCCAGCGCTCGCACACCCGATGACGCATGAGGCCGGACACGAACGCGAGCTGGGCGCGGTCGTTGACGCCGGCGATCTCGTCGGCGTGCGTCTCGAGGGCGACGACGCGTTCGTCCTGCCCCCGCAACAGCGCGACGACGTCGGTGAGGTAGTACTCGCCCTGCGCGTTGTCGCGGTCGACCTTCGCGAGAAGCGGCGCGACGCGGGCGACGTCGAACGTGTAGACACCCCCGTTGACCTCGTGGATGCGCCGCTGCTGCGGCGTCGCGTCGCGGTCCTCCACGACGCGCTCGACGAGGTCGCCGTCGCCGCGCACGACGCGGCCGTAGCCCGCGGGCTCGTGCACCGACGCGGTCAGCATCGCGCCCGCGGCCCCCGACGCGCGCCGCAGCGCCACGAGGCGTGCAAGCGTGCTCGCCTCGAGCAGCGGCGCGTCGCCCGGCACGACGACGACCTCGTCGCACGCGCCGGCGACGGCGTCGAGCCCGACGCGCAGCGCGTCGGCCGTGCCGCGCGGCGGGTCCTGGACCGTGTAGGCGACGCCGTCGGAGAGTCCCTCCGCCGCCATCGCGTCCTCGATCTCGGCCCGGCGCGTCGACGCCACGACGACGACGCCGACGAGCTCGAGCGGCGCGAGCGCGGCGAGGACGTGCGCGAGCAGGGGACGGCCGGCGGCGGGGTGGAGCACCTTGGGCAGGTCGGACTTGAGCCGGGTGCCGCCGCCCGCGGCGAGCACGACGGCCCCCGTCCGCGGTGGCTGCGCCATGGCGTCTCCTTTCGGCGGTCGCGTGCTCGGGGCGCCCGGAGCTGCCCCGCCTGGATTCGAACCAGAACTTAGGGAACCAAAATCCCTCGGGCTGCCACTTACCCCACGGGGCACCGCGCCCGCCCGGGCTCCGCGGGCGCTGGGGGCCATAGTAGTGACTTCGCGCCCTCGCGCCCGGCTAGTCGAGCTCCTCCACGCACTGCGACTGGCTCGGCACGACGAAGACGCGGTCGAAGACGTCCTCGACGCGGCCGGCGACCACGTGCGCGTCGTCGCGCCCGCGGGCGATGCCGAACACGGTCGGACCGGAGCCCGACATGCACGCTCCGAGCGCGCCGGCGTCGAGCAGCGCGCGCTTGCCGGCCTCGATCTCGGGACGGAGCTCGAACGCGACCTGCTCGAGGTCGTTGTGCACGAGCGTCGCGACGTCGGCGACGTCGCCGGAGCCGAGCGCGATCGCCATCGGCGACGCGGCGGTGTCGGTGGGGACGCCGAACGCGTCCCAGCCCTGGTACACGTCGGCGGTCGACAACGGCCGGCGCCACACCCCGAGGACGAACCACATCGGCTCGGGGGCCGGCAGCACGGTGAGCTGCTCGCCGCGGCCCGTCGCGAGGGCGGTGCCGCCGCCGATGCAGTACGGGACGTCGCTCCCGACGGCGCCGGCGAGCGCGAGCAGCGTGCCGTGGTCGACGCCGGCGTTCCACAGCCGGTTGAGGACGACGAGCGCGCCGGCGGCGTTGCCGCTCCCTCCGCCGAGCCCGGCCCCCACCGGGATGCGCTTGGTCAGGCGGATCAGGATGCCCTCGTGCGCGACGCCGCGCTCCACCAACGCCGTCGCCGCCCGCCACACCAGGTTCGTGTGGTCGTGCGGCACGGGCTCGACGTCGTCGACCGCGTCGACGACGAGCTCGATGCGCCCGGTCGTCGTCGGCACGAACGTGACGTCGTCGGCGAGACGGACGCCGTGCAGGATGGTCTCGATCTCGTGGTAGCCGTCGGCCCGGCCGCCGACGACGCGCAGGAACAGGTTGATCTTGGCGTGAGTCCGGATGCGGACGGCGCCCTTCACGACAGCGCCCTCGCGAGCGCGACGAACGACTCCAGCCCGAGGTCCTCGGCGCGCGCCGCGGGATCCACGCCGGCGCGCAACGCGGCCGCGGCCGCGGCGTCGACGCCGCCCGCGCGCGCGGCGAGGGAGTTGCGCAGGGTCTTGCGCCGCTGTGAAAACGCCGCCCGCACGACGTCGAACAGCAGCGCACGATCGATCGGCACGTGCGAACGACGGCGGACGATCCTCACGAGCACGGAGTCGACTCCCGGGACGGGAAAGAACGCACGGCGCGACACCCTGCCACCGAGCGTCGCGTCGGCCCAGTAGGTCACGAACACGCTCGTCTGTCCATACGCGTCGTCGCCCGGACGCGCGACGAGGCGCTCGCCGACCTCGAGCTGCGTCATCACCGTGAGGTCGTCGATCCCCGGCGCGGCCTCGAGGACGCGCAACACGATCGTCGCGGCGGCGTTGTAGGGGAGGTTCGCGACCACGCGCCGGGCGCCGAACGCGTCGAGGTCGGCGGTACGGGCGTCGGCGTGCACGATCTCGACGTCGCCGCGGCCGCCGACGACGTCGCGCAGGACCGGCAGCAGCCGTGCGTCGACCTCGAGCGCGACGACGCGCGCGCCCGCTGTGGCGAGCCCGAGCGTCAGAGATCCCGCCCCCGCGCCGATCTCGAGGACGCGGTCGCCCGGACGGATGGCGGCGGCGGCGACGACCTTGCGGATCGTGTTCGGGTCGACGACGAAGTTCTGGCCCAGCTGCTTGCGGAGCGTCACACCGTGGGCGTCGAGGAGCGCGCGCAGCCGGCGCGCGCCGAGCAGCGGAGGGGCCGTCACGGCGCGACGCCGAAGAGGCGGCGCGCGTTGCGCGTCGTCAGCGCGGCGACCTCCTCGGTGGGCATGGCGACGGCTGCGGCGAGGGCGCGGCCGACGTGCTCCACGTTGGCCGGCTCGTTGGGCCGTCCCCGGCGCGGCACGGGGCCGAGGTACGGGGAGTCGGTCTCGACCACGAGCCGCTCGGGCGGGACCTCCGCCGCAACGCCGCGCAGGTCCGCCGCGCTCGGGAAGGTGAGGTTCCCGGCGAACGAGACGTACGCGCCGAGCGCGAGCGCGCGTCGCAACGCGTTTCGGTCGCCGGACCAGCAGTGGAACACGAGGCGCGCCGGGGGTCCGACGCGCTCGAGGACTTCGAGCGCGTCGTCCACCGACGCGCGCGTGTGGATCACGAGCGCCTTGTCGTGCTCCTGCGCGAGCCGTACGTGGTCTTCGAACGCGGCGCGCTGGCGGTCCGGCGGACACGCGTCGCGGTAGAAGTCGAGCCCGGTCTCCCCGACCGCGACGACGCACGCGCGTACGAGCAGCGACGCGATCGCCTCGGCCGCGGCGTCGTCCCACGCGGTCGCGGAGTTGGGATGCATGCCGGCCGCCGCGTAGACCCCGTGGCGCTCCGCGATGTCGACCGCGGCGCGGCTCGAGCCGACGTCGATGCCCACGGTGACGACGTCGGCCACGCCCGCGTCGCGCGCGCGCCCGACGAGCTCGCCCGCGGGCGCCGTATCGCACAGGTGGAGGTGGCAGTGTGTGTCGAACCACACCGCGCGCGCCGTCGCAGTCATCGGCGGTCAGCCTCCGGCGTCGTCGATGCGCGGGAACAGCGGCGCGCCGACCTCGACGCGCGCGCCGGCAGGCAGCAGGCCCGGGCGGGCATCGGCGTCGAACGTCCGGCTCTCCACCGAGCCCTCGAGGCCGAGCCTGCGCCACAGCTCCTGCGCCGCGCGCGGCGTTATCGGCGCCACCATCAGCGCGAGCAGGCGGAGCGCGTCCGCGAGCTCGTACAGCACGACCTCGAGCCGGCGGCGGTTGGCCGCGTCCTTCGCCAGCGTCCACGGCGCGACCTCCTCGACGTACGCGTTCGCCTTGCGGACGAACCCCCACGCCGCCTTCAGCGCCTCGTGCGGCGCGAAGTCGTCGATCGCTCGCTCCATCCCCGCCAGCGCGCGCGCGTGCGCGTCGTGCAGCGCGTCGTCGGCGGCGGTCGCCTCGTCGTGTCCGGGCGGCTCGGGAACCGTCGCGTCGACGTAGCGACGGATCATGTTGAGCACGCGCGACGCGAGGTTGCCGAGGTCGTTGGCGAGGTCGGAGTTGTAGCGCGCGACCATTCCCTCCCACGAGAAGTCGCCGTCGAGACCGAACGAGACCTCGCGCATGAAGTAGTAGCGAAAGCCGTCGGAGCCGAACGTCGCGATGAGCTCGTGCGGCGACAGCCCGGTGAGCTTCGACTTCGACATCTTCTCGCCACCGACCTGCAGGAAGCCGTGTGCGAACACGCAGCGCGGCAACGGCAGGTCGAGCGCCATGAGCATCGCGGGCCAGATGACCGTGTGGAACCACAGGATGTCCTTGCCGACGAAGTGCACGTCGGCCGGCCACAGTCGTTCGAACTCGCCGTCGTCGCGGTCGTAGCCCGCCGCGGTGATGTAGTTCTGGAGCGCGTCGACCCACACGTAGATGACGTGCTTCGGGTCCCACGGGATCGGAATGCCCCAGTCGAAGCTCGTGCGCGAGATCGACAGGTCCTCGAGCCCCGCCCGCACCTTGCCGAGGACCTCGTTGCGGCGCGTCTCCGGCAGCACGAAGGGGGGGTTGCGGTGGTAGAGCTCGACGAGCCGGTCGGCGTACTTCGAGAGACGGAAGAAGTAGTTGTCCTCCTCGACACGCTCGGGCTCCACGCCGTGCAGCGGGCACTTGCCGTCGACGAGCTGATCGGGCTGCTTGAACTCCTCGCAGCCGACGCAGTAGAGGCCCTCGTACGTGTCGAGGTAGATCTCGCCGCGGTCGTAGAGCCGCTGCACGAAGCTCTGCACCGGCTTCTCGTGACGCTCCTCCGACGTGCGGATGAAGTCGTCGTACGCGATGTCGAGCGCCTTCCACACCTCGACCCAGCGCGGCACGATCTGGTCGGCCCACTCCCTGGGCTCGAGCCCCTGGGCCGCGGCGCTCCGGTAGACCTTGAGGCCGTGCTCGTCCGTCCCGGTGAGGAGGTGCACGCGGCGGCCCTGCATGCGGCGGAAGCGGCACACGAAGTCCGCCGCCACCGTCGTGTACGCGTTGCCGACGTGCGGCACCGCGTTGACGTAGTAGATGGGCGTCGTCGCGTAGAAGACCTCGTCGCTCATCGTCCTCGTTCCCGCGCCTCGCGCCGGGCCCGCGCCGCGCCGCGCACCCGGCCCCCGGGTCCGTCCCGGGGACTCGAAAAAACCCCAATTCGGGGGACCAGGTCGCCCCGCCCGGAGTTTGACTGGCCGATTTCGCCGGGACTAACCTGAGCTTCTTCTACCAGCAATCACCAATGACCCGGCAAGGGGATGCGAATGAAGTCTACCGGCGTCGTGCGAAAGATCGACGAGCTCGGTCGAATCGTCCTTCCGTCCGAGATCCGGCGCGTGTTCGGGATCCACGAGGGCGACGAGCTCGAGATCAGCGTGAACGGGGAGCAGGTCATCCTCGAGAAGCGCCGCGACGTCTGCCTGTTCTGCTCCGCGCAGGACCCCGCGATCGAGTTCCGCGACCGCAAGGTGTGCGAGGCGTGCGCGGGCGAGCTCGGAAAGCGCGGGAAGATCGAGCTGCGCCTTCCGAGCGACGAGGTCGTCGCCGGCTGAACGCCGGCGCGACCGTCCGGCACCGCTAGCCCCCGTCCCCGACGAGCGCGTCGAACACCGCGCGCCGCGGGACCCCGGCGTCCGCGGCGACGCGCGCGAGCGCGTCGCGCCGCTCAACGCCCGATTCCATGAGCGCGCGCGCCCGGCGCGCGAGCTCGTCGGGACCGACGTGCTCGCGATGCCCGTGCACCGCGCCGCCGACGACGAGGACGATCTCGCCGCGCGGCGGGTCGGCGCGCACGTCGTCGAGCAGCTCCGGCAGCGTCCCTCGCCGTACTTCCTCGTGCAGCTTCGTCAGCTCGCGCGCCAACGCCGCGGGCCGCGGGCCGAGGCCTTCGACGAGGTCCGCGAGCGCGTCCTCGACGCGGTGCGGTGACTCGAACAGGACGATCGTCCGGCGCTCGTCCGCGAGCTGCGCCACGTGCCGCCGGCGCTCGCCGGGCTTGCGCGGCAGCCACCCCTCGAACACGAACCGCCCCGGCGGCAGCCCCGAGATCGCCAGCGCGCTGACCACGGCCGACGGGCCCGGCACGACGCGCACGTCGAGGCCCGCGGCGACGCATCCGTTCACGAGCCGGTAGCCGGGATCGGACAGTCCGGGCATACCGGCGTCCGACACGACCACGACCGTGTCGCCGCGCGCGACGCGCTCGACGAGCGCCCGCGTTCGCCGGCGCTCGTTGCCCTCGTGGTACGAGACGAGCTCGCGCGCGCGGACGCCGCAGTGGGCGAGCAGCTTGCGGGTCCTGCGCGTGTCCTCGCACGCGATCACGTCGGCGGTCTCGAGCGTGCGGACGGCGCGCGGGGCGAGGTCGTCGAGGTTCCCGATCGGGGTCCCGCACAGGACCAGGGTGCCGCTCATCGCGCCCTCCACGGCTCGAACGGGTACCGGAGCGCCCATATTGCAACGCGGCGCCGCGAACCGGAACCGCAGGCGGCGCGGACGCCGTGGGCCCGGACGGTGCGCACGGACGGACGACTAAGCTGCCGTGCCGTGACCGAGCCCGCGCCGCGAGGGCGCCGCGCGTGGACGCGCGTCGACACGATCGCAGTCGCCGCCGTGACGCTTGCCGCGGGCGTGCTTCGCTTCGCGCGGCTCGGCGACCCGCGCTCGATCATGTTCGACGAGACGTACTACGCGCGCGACGCGTGCTGGTACGCGCTCGCGTCGGAGTCGACGTGCGGCATCGCGGGCGAGGAGAACTACGTCCATCCCCCGCTCGGGAAGTGGCTCATCGGCGCGGGCATCGACCTCTTCGGCTACGACGCCTTCGGGTGGCGCGTCGCCGCGGCGCTCGCGGGAACCGTGACCGTCGCACTGCTCTACGTGCTCGCGCGCCGGGTCCTCGGCTCGACGGTGGGCGCTGCGTTCGCGTCGGGCCTGCTTGCGATCGATCTGCTGCACTTCGTGCAGTCGCGCATCGCGATGCTCGACGTCTTCGTCGCGGCGTTCGGCGTCGCGGCGTTCTCGTGCGCGGTGCTCGACCGCGACCGCGACGGCGGGCGGCGCCGGTGGGCGCGCCCGTGGGCGGGAGCTGCGGGCGCGTGCGCGGGGGCCGCGTTCGCGTCGAAGTGGTCCGGCGCGCTCGTGCTCGCGGGCGTCGTGCTGCTCGTCGTCGCGTGGGAGGTCTCGGCGCGCCGCGACGACGGGGGCGGCGCGCCCCTGCGGCGGACGCTCACGGAGGCCGGGCCGTGGCTCGCGCTGTGGCTGGTCGCCGTGCCGCTCGCGGTCTACGTCGCCAGCTACGCGGCGCGCCTCGACGGCGCGGTGTGGGCGCTGCCGTGGTCGGACGACTCGTGGTGGCGCGCGCTGTGGGACCGCCAGGTGGAGATGTACTCGTCGCACCGGGGTCTGTCGAGCGCGAGCCATCGCTACCAGTCGCCGCCGTGGAGCTGGCCGCTGCTGCGCCGCCCGGTGTCGTACTTCTTCGAGACCGCGCCGAACGGCGACTACCTCGAGGTGCTCGCGACCGGGAGCCCGTTCGTGTGGTGGTCGTCGTTGCTCGCGCTCGCGTACGCGGCGTGGCGCTGGACGCGCGTGCGGACGTGGCGCTCGGCCGAGGCCGTCGTCGTCGCCGGCTTCGCCGTCAGCTACGCTCCGTGGCTCGTGCTCGCCGCGGGCCGCGGCGCGGTGTTCATCTTCTACCTGTTGCCGGCGGTGCCGTTCATGTGCCTCGCGCTCGGCTACGTTGCGGCGCGCATCGGCAGCTCGTGGGAGGCGCGCGCCGCGCAGGTCGTCTTCGCGGCCGCGGCGGTCGGGATGTTCGGCTTCTACTACCCGCTCGTCGCCAAGGAGCCGTTGCCGCGCGCGGCGTGGGAGGCGCGCATCTGGATCTTCGACGACTGCGACCCCGTCGCGCGCGAGAGGCAGACGACGGTCGAGACGTCGGACGGCGCCACCGTCACCCGGACCGAGGACGACGCCGCCGACCGCCCGACCGACGGCTGGTGCTGGATCTGATCGCGAGCAGGACGGCGAACGACGCCACCGCCGCGACGACGGTGAGCCCGAGGACCGACGGCGCGGCGCACACCGAGCTGCCGACGACGTCGCGACACCCCTGCGACAGGACGCGTGCGTGGACGACGCTCGCGAACGCGTAACCGGCGACGGTCGAGACGCACACGAGCGCGACGAGGTGGACCGGCCGGCTCCGCGCGGCTGCGCCGCCACGATCGTCTGCGTGCCGCCTCATCGCCGCTACTCGGCGAACTCGACGCGCACGAGGTGGACGTCGAACGTCAGCGTCTCGCCGCCGGGGATGTCCGGCGGCTGGCCCTCCTCGCCGTAGGCGAGCTCGGGTGGGATCACGAGCCGGCGCCGGCCCCCCTCGAGCATGCCGCGGATGCCCTGGTCCCAGCCCTCGATGACCTCGCCGGCGCCGAGGACGAACGTGAACGGCTGCTCCTCCGGCGACGACTCGAACACGGTGCCGTCCTCGAGCTTGCCGGTGTAGTGCATCGTCAGCGTCGCGCCGCTGAGCGCCTCGTCGCCGTCGCCGCACTCCTGGTCGACGACCACGAACCCGTCGGACAGCTCGACGCGGCGCCCCTGCTCGCAGTCGGCACCCGTGCCGAGCTCCGCGGCGTCGTCGCCGCACGCGGACAGCGCGACCGCGGCGCACAGGGCCGCGCCCGCGACGCGCAACCGGTACGAAAGGGTCATGGGCGCGGAGCCTACCGGACGACGGGCGCCGTGCGGGCGCAAGCGATCCCGTCACGCGAGTCTCGGCGCCCGCCGAGGGCCGGGCGCAAGGCGCGGGCACCGGACGAGAGTGTGCGCCGGGCGAAGACGAGCTCCGCCCACGTGTAATCCACGTTCATCTCGTGTTTGGAAAGAGCTTCCCAGGGTTCATGATGCCCTCCCGATCCAGGGAACGCTTGACCGCGTACATCGCCTCGATTTCGCTTTCAGGTCGGGCGAGGTGTAGCCACTTGCTCTTCGCCTGACCAATGCCGTGCTCGGCCGCAATACTTCCATTCATGTCGACGACAAGACGAAACACCGCCTCTTCCATGACGTCGTCATCGACCTCCGCCCCTAGGACATTCACATGTACGTTCCCATCAATGAGATGCCCGAAATAAATGGCAACGGCGTCCGGCCTCTCCGCGGCCAACCACGCGTTGATCGCGTCAACCAAGAGAGGGACGAGCTCGACACGAACAGCTATATCGAACTTGTGCGGAATCCCCATGGCATTGACGGCATCATTGTGCATCTCTCGATATTTCCACAACGTATGGATCCGTTGCGATGACTGCGCGACCACTGCATCGCGTACGCGGTCACAACTGCGGAGTACATCTGCTAGCTCTTCACTCGGATCCATATCGCCCGCGTGCAAGGTCACGAGAAAAGCCGAATGCTCTTCGCGAAACAATGGAGGCAGGTTCGTATGCTTCGTCACGATCGACAAACCAGACTGCAGGAAGAAGTCGGCCGCCTCAAGCGACGTGGATTCGCGCGCAAGCAAATCGGCAACGATGACCGCGTCCTCGAGAGAATCCACGGCGAGGATTGCCGCAATCCGATGGCTCGCTTGGGGAATAAGCTTTAGGCGCGCCGCTGTCACGATGCCTAGAGTTCCCTCACTCCCGCAGATCAGCCGCGTCAAGTCGAAACCGCTGCTGTCCTTGTGCGGTCGGTCAAGACGATCGATGACGGTGCCGTCGGCCAGCGCGACTTGGAGGGCGACCACCAGATCGCGCATCGAGCCGTACCGGAGCGCGAGCGCTCCGCCAGCGTCAGTGGCAATCATTCCGCCGATCGTGGCGCTAGCCCGGGCAGCGAAATCGATGGGAAAGTCAAGTCCCTTCGCTTGTGCATGTGCGCGAACGGCTCCCAGCGTCACGCCCCCCTCCACCAGGATCGTCCTCGAAGCTGAGTCGATCCCCGTGATCCCATTCATGCGTTCAAGCGTTACGACGATCTCCTCGGCGACGGCGATCGCGCCCCCGACAAGTCCGGTATTGCCACCCCGAGGGACGACTCCCACGCGCGCTCGGCTGCAGGCGCCAAGAATTTGCGAGACTTCCTCTAGGTTTTTCGGCCGCGCAACGGCCTGCGGCACGCCGGAGAACCGACCTGTTATGTCGCGTGAATAGCGCTTCCGCTCGGCGAAGTTCGTGATAAAGCTTCGTGCGGACAGCCCCTGCTCTAGTTGATCGATTCCCATGCAGTCTTCCTCACCTTCTGTCTGTGAAAATCCGAGCTTGCGCCGCCAGAAGCGTGTCGACTGGGTATCGGTCATTACCTTTCGGGCGCATTGACCCAGGCCTGCGGAACATCTCGTCGCCGGCTACGGCGCCCTCATCTCTCGTGGCTCGTCTCGTCCCTACTGGTTAACCCAGCGCTTTCGGCACAGTACAGTAAAGTGTTTCTGGAGATGGAGGATCCGGTACTGATGACGCGCAAGTTCAAGAACGCGTACGTTTCGATAAGTCATCTTCGCAATGAACCGGAGTTCATCGCCGACCTCCACAACCTCGTCGAAGACGTCCTCATTCGCCAGCAACCCGATCGGCCTGGCGCGGACGAACTTGTCGGTCTAGTGCAGGAATTCGAAGTGCTTGTATGCGGCGCGAAAGAGCCCCTCTCCCGAGATGTAGCCTCCCACACAAAGCGACTGAAGGTGATCGCGACGCTGAGCAATGGCACGGACAATATCGCGATCCCTGAGTTCGCGGCGCGGGGCGTCGAGGTGCTTTCGGTCTCCGCCTCGAACTCGAGATCGGTTGCCGAACATGCTCTCGCGATGCTTCTCGCTCTGGCAAAACGTCTCGGTGAGGCCGATGCTGCCGTAACGGCGGGGCTCGGACAGAGCTCCTTGACGATCGACGGAGTGGCTCGGCATGGAAAGGCAATCGAGGTCTTCGGGAAGACACTAGGTATCGTGGGGGCCGGAAGTATCGCTTTCGATCTTGCGCGCCTGGCGCGCCCTCTCGGACTCGGGGTCGCCGTCTGGACGTTCACGCCCTCGGCACATAGGGAGTTCGACGGCATTGCCGCGCTCGAATCAGACCGCTAGCCCTCTTCGCTCACTCGGACTTTGTTTCACTCCACCTACCGCTTTCCAACAAGAGTCGAAATCTCATTACCGCTGGCGTGATCCAGAAAGCTTCACACCCGCTCATCCTGATCAACACGTCGCGAGCAGAGATCGTAGAAGAAGGGGCGCTTGAGGCCGGGTTCAGGTCCGGCGCGATCTGGGCATGCGGCCTCGACGTTTACCGCGAACGTGAATTGCCGGCACTCAGAGATGAGCGCGTTCTGATATCTCCGCATATCGCCGGTCTGAGTCTCGAATCGACGCGCCGCATGCGGCAAGAGCTGATCAAGAGAATCGAGGGAGCCATTGAGCATCTCTGATGCCTTGGTCGATGTTGCGAGCGTTGGTGGACTTCTTGTTGGGATCGGCAGTATCGGGCTGAGCATCTATCTCATCGTACGGGTCGGAAGACTCGAAGCAGCTCGTGCACAAGAACGGGAGCTCCTCCAAGAGATACTCCCTCTGGACAAACTCTCGCGTGTACTGATGTCGGTTTCGCGCGATGACGCTGTGCGCGACCGCGAAGCGATCGCCGAAGCGGTCGGACATCTCAATGGTGTGCTGAAGACCCTTAGAAAACTTCACGGGACGGCCGATCTCAAGGTTCCGGTTCATTACGTCGGCTACTACGAAGAGGGCTTTCAAAATGAAATCGTCGGGAAGGCGCAACACGAAATTGCTATTCTCGCGTACCACAATCGTCGGCTGTGTCAGTACGGACTTGCGAAAACCCTCGCGGATCGCGTGAACGAAGGATGTCGCGTGGTCCTTCTATCTCTGTCGCCGGAATCGCCACTCGAGATGCTCGATCTGGTTCGGACAATGCTGCCTCTCGCGCCTGCCACTGCGGAGGAGATGAAAGGCCAGCTGGAACGCAATTCGGTCGAACTCGTGAAGTGTCTACGTCAAGAAGTTCACGATAAGGCTCCGGGAAGCTGGATGTATTTGAGGTACGCGAGGCTTCCTCGTACGCACATGGTTAGGGTGGATGATCAGGTATACGTCGGCGTGGTCGCTCATCTTGAAGACTCGAATCGGCATTGGCCTCAACATGAAGGGCGCCAGATGCGCCCCTACATCGTTGTGCCGACCGACAGTCGATTAGGCGAACTCTTCTTGGAGGAGTTTCAGGCGTACCTAGATTGTTCTGTCCTTGTCGACACGAATAGCCCACGCGGGTCCGGCCGTGAAGCTGGTTAGCGGCCGACGGCGAGACGCTTGCTGGGATCGCACATCCGGAACCGTTCGATCCGCCGTCCCCGCTAGCGCCGCTACGGCAACTCGTAGTAGTCGCTAGGGACATCTCGGCTTTGCCGACGTTCTGGCGCCCCAGTTCCGCTCACCCGCGAAGCTTTGGTCGCGCAGGCGAACCCAGTCGTCTGGAGCCCACTCCTCCCAGTCCAAGGTCGAAGAGAGGAAACGTTCCTTTGTGTGAAGGTGAGTCAGTGCGGTGACCGATTCGCCCGTAGCCGATCGCCCTGATTCGTGGCGGCGAGGCAGGCTCAGGCACGGCTCGCTTTTCGGGGAGTAGCTAGCTCCCCGCGATTTGGGGACGCCGCGCCAGGACCTTCACTCCCGGGCGCGGGCCGGGAACGGTCCCGATGATGACCACTGATGACGAACGCTGTCTGACTCTTCCAGTCAGGCGCGATCGGAATGCAAACGCTGTGGCCTGCGGTTTCGTCGTTGTGGACCAGAGGGGAGTCGAACCCCTGACCTCACCCGTGCGAGGGGTGCGCTCTACCAACTGAGCTACTGGCCCGTGGAACCGGCCAATCCTAACCGGCCCCCGGTCCGCGGCTAGCCCCGCCCGAGACGCTCGGCGTGCTCCGACAGCGCCGCGCGCAGCGAGCTCTGGATGAGCGACGTGGTGAAGTCGCCGCGCGTCCGCTCGATGATCGAGCGCGCGACGTCGGTCAGGCGCCGCAGCCCCATCGTGATGCCGTCGGGGTAGTCCATCGACACGAGCAGGTAGTACATGTCGTCCATCCCGCCGAGCAGCTCCTCGCACCGCTTGAGCTCGCCGCGCCGCATGAGGTCGAGGATGTGGCGCCGCAGCTCGCCGATCGCCTCGGCCATGCCCTTGAGGTAGGCGGCGGTGGGCACGCCGGCGTCGTCGGGCGACGGGAGCGGCTGCCCGACGACGAGCGCGAACGTGATGCGCGCCTCGGCGAGCTCCTTCTCGGCGTCGTGCACGAAGCCGGCGTGGAGGATGTCGTGGTGGCGCTCCAGGGCCGAGCGCGCGCCGTCGAGGTGACGCTGTGCCTCGTCGATCAGCGCGGTCGCGGCGTCGACCTCGTAGCGATGCAGGGCCCGGATCGCGTTGCCGCACGCCCGTATCGCGCTCCGGCTCCCCGACAGCCCGCGCTCGCGCGCCTCGTTCTTCTCGTCGAGGTCGCGACGCAGCCGCGTCCCGAGCTCGGAGAGGTCCATGGCGGGCACCCTAAACCGGCGCTCGGCGGGCGTGCCTAGCGGCGCCCGGACGCGCGCGCCGGCGCGGCCGGACGCCGCCCGTACGCGGCGCGTCGCGCCGCGAGCGAGCGGACCTTGCGGCGGCGCTCGTCGCGCCGGTGCTTGTCCTCGAGCAGCGCGGACACGTAGAGCGCGAGCGCCGCCGCACACGCGCCGGGCAGCGTCCACCATCCGCCCCCGCCGACGACACCGACGAGCGCGGTCGCGGGCACGGCGACGCACAAGCCCGCCAGCGCGCGCTCGCGCACGTCGGCCGCGCGACGGGACGCCGGAGCGACGCGCCGGACGGCGAGGCGCGAGCGCGTCGAGCCCGCCGGACGACGCGCCTTGCGCGACGCCGATCGCCCGCGCGGCGTGGACCGCGCGCGCGAGCCAGAGCGCACGCGCGGCGCGGGCCGCGCGCGCGAGCCGGAGCGCACGCGCGTCGCGGGCCGCGGGGTGCTCGGGCGTGGTTGGTCGTCCGCGCGCGCCGCGGCACCCGTCGGCGCGGACGCCGCCGGCTGCGTGGTCTCCGGCGCCGGCGCGTCGGCGCCCGCCTCGACGCCGTAGTCCACGAACCGTGCCTCGCCGGTTCCCGACGCGGTCTCGGACGCGGCGAGCGCCTTCGAAGCGCGGCCGTCCTGCGTCGTGCCGGCCCCCGTGCTCGGGCGGCGCACGAACCGGGGCGGGACGCCGTCGGGTGTGATGACCTCCATCGCGCGCCGGAACTGCTCGGTCGTGGAGAGAGGGGCGTTCCGACGCGCCCGCACGGCTGCGGCCGCGTACACGAGCATCCATGCGATGCCCACGAGCGCCAGGAACTCGCCGGTCAGAGGCCGGTCCTCGCACTGGTCCGCATAGCGCGTCACGGTATCCCGCACTCTGCGCATCTCGGCGGATTTCGTGCGCGTCGCGAACGAACGCGCGGCGTGCGCCGGCCCGGCTGGTATACACGCAAGGCCCCAGCGCCCGACGAGGAAGAGATGCCGCCACAGCTGATCCCGAGCGAAGAGCGCGCAACGGAGATGTCCGGCGACGCGCTCGTCGTCGCGGCGTTCGCGGCCGACGACGGCCCCGCGCTCGCGGGCGCCGGCTCGGACCTCGACGCGGCGCTCGACGGCCGCCTGTCCGAGCACCTGCGCGCGATCTCGTTCAAGGCGCGCGTCGGCGACGTCACGCTCGTGCCGACGCTCGGCCGGCTGCGCGCCCAGACGATCGCGGTCGCCGGTCTCGGCCCCCGCGACTCCGCGGGCCCCACCGAGGTGCGGCGCGCGGCGGGAGCCGCGGCGCGGGCGCTGTGCGAGCGCGCGACGGTCGTCTGCGCGCTGCACGACTCCGTCGACGGGTCCGCGGCTGCGGCCGCGGAGGGGCTCGCGCTCGGCGCGTACCGCTTCGCGGGTTACAAGTCGAAGCCGCGCGCCGGAAGGCTCGAGCGCGCGCTGCTGCCGGGCGCGCGCGTCGACGACACCGAGCGCGCCGCCGCCCTCGCCGACGCGACGATCCTGGCGCGCGACCTGACCAACGAGCCCGCGAGCACGATGACGCCGGACGCGCTCGCTGCGCGAGCGCGTGAGGTGGCCCACGCGCACCGGCTCGAGTGCGCGGTGGCCGACGAGCGGGAGCTCGCGGAGCGCGGCTTCGGCGGCATCGTCGCGGTCGGCAAGGGCTCCGCGCAGCCGCCGCGGCTGATAGAGCTGCGCCACCGTCCCGACGGCGCGCGCGGCCGCGTCGTGCTCGTCGGCAAGGGCGTCACGTTCGACTCCGGCGGTCTGACGCTCAAGCAGGGCGCGTCGATGACGACGATGAAGACCGACATGGCGGGCGCGGCGGCCGTGATCGGCGCGATGAGCGCGCTCCCGCGCCTCGGCGTCGCGCTCGACGTGACTGCGATCGTCCCGGCGGTCGAGAACATGCCCGACGGCGGCGCGGTCCGTCCCGGCGACGTCGTCCATCACTACGGCGGCCGCACGAGCGAGGTGATCAGCACGGACGCCGAGGGGCGGCTGATCCTCGGCGACGCGTTGGCGTACGCATGCGAGATGGAGCCCGACGCGGTCGTCGACGTGGCGACGCTGACCGGCGCAATCTCGATCGCGCTCGGCCCCCGCGCCGGCGGCCTGTTCTCGAACGACGACGCGCTGAGCGCGGAGCTGCGCGACGCGGGCGAGCGCGCCGGTCAGCTGCTGTGGCCGATGCCGACGATCGACGCGTACCTGCGCGACGGCGAGTCGGAGGTCGCCGACCTGCGCAACAGCGCGACGTCCGGCGGCGGCGCGATCTACGCCGCGCTGTTCCTGCGCTCGTTCGTGCCACGCGGGGTCCCGTGGGCACACCTCGACGTCGCGGGGATGGCGCGCGCCGAGCGCGACTACGACGAGGTGTCGAAGGGCGCGACCGGCATCCCGGCGCGCGCGTTGCTGACGTGGATCGAGCGGCGGCAGGCGTGAGCGCGGCTCCGGACGACCGCGACGAAGGGCGCGTCGTCCCGCTGCGGCCGGACGTCGGAGTCGACCCCCCGCCGCCCCCACCGCCCGGCCGGCCGGGACGGCTTCACGGGCTCGCCATCGCCGGGATGGCGGTGTCGGCGCTCGTCGGCATCGCCGCCATGCTGCTGTTCGTGACCGTCGGCTGGCCGGGTGACACGCGTCGCTATCCGATGACGGTGTTCGTGCTCGCGGTCGTCGCGTTCATGACGTGCGCGTCGATCGCGGTGTTCGCCGCGGCCCGCGACGCGTACCCGAGACGGGGCGCGCGGCGCGGCAGTGGTGCGCCGGGCGCGCACTAGACTGCCGCCGTGGAGATCGAGGGTCACCCGACGCAGGACCTCGTCGAGGAGCTCGAGCGCCGCGGCGCGGTGCGCGTGCACGGCAGCGGCGAGGGGCCGAGCGCCGACGCGCTGCGCTTCGTCGCCGAGCGCGGCGACTCGGGCCCCGGCTTCTGGCTGTTCCTGCCGCACCGCACGTTCATGACCGGCATGGACGAGCTGCCGGAGTGACGGGGCGTCCATGGCGGTCGCCCCCGACGAGCTGAAGGACGCGCTCCGCAAGTTCGCCAGCGGCGTGACGGTCGTGACGGTCTCGTGCGACGGCGAGCTCCACGGCATGACCGCGACCGCGTTCGCGTCCGTGTCGCTCGACCCTCCGCTCGTGCTCGTGTGCCTGGAGCGGTCGACGCATACCCACGGGTACGTCACGCGCGCCGGCTCGTTCGTCGTCAACGTGCTGACGTCGCAGCAGGAGGACGTCGCGCGCGCGTTCGCGGTGCACGGCGCAAAGTCCTTCGACGGCCTCGGCCCCCGGCGCGGCGTCGGCGGCGCTCCGCTGCTCGACGGCGCGCTGGCGTGGATCGAGTGCGAGGTCTCGGAGGTCGTGCGGGCCGGCGACCACGACGTCGTGTTCGGAACGGTCGTCGCGTGCGACGCGCGCTCCGGCCGCCCGCTCCTCTACTTCGACCGCGGCTACCGCTCCCTCGCATGACGCGCGTCTAGCCGTCCCCGAGCGCGACCGGCGCGACGTCCAGAGCGCACCCGGGCACGACGTCGGCCCCCAGCGCGCCGCTCGGCAGCTCGATCGCGCGGCGCGCCGCGCGCACGAAGCGGGTCACGCGGCCGGGGCGGAGCCCGCGCACGACGTGGACGACGACCCAGCTCGCGTCGCAGAAGGCGACGTCGATCTCGTAGCGCATGCCGAACGTGTGGACCTGCCTGCACGGCTCGATGACGAGCGCGGCGTCGCGGTCGAGAGAGGCGCCGAGCAGCCCCCGCGCGCGTTCGACGCGCGTGCGCGCCCGACGCACGTCGGTCGCGACGACGCGACCGGTCGACGAGACGACGATGCGCTCGGGCACTGCGATAGGTTAGCGGCCGTTCGCGCCGCCGCGAGGGCGCGCGGCGCGACGACGAATCCACGAACCCGCCGCGCGCGGAGGAGGTCCTCGTCATGCAGAAGTGGGAGTACGCGACCGTGCCGCTCATCTCGCACGCCCTCCAGGAGATCCTCAACCAGTGGGGCGAGGAGGGATGGGAGCTGGTGCAGGTAGTCGAGAGCCAGGCGACCGGCACGACCGGCTACCTCAAGCGGCCGAAGTCCTGATCCGGCCGCGCGCTATTCGCCTCGCTCCCACGTCCCGGAGCGGCCCCCGGTCTTGCGCAGCAGGCGCACGGACGTGACCTCGACGCCGCGCTCGGTGCCCTTGACCATGTCGTAGATCGTCAGCGCCGCCACGGCGACCGCGGTAAGCGCCTCCATCTCCACGCCGGTGCGCTGCTCGGCGCGCGCGGTCGCGGTCACCGCGATGCCGTCGTCGTGGTGATCGAACGTCACGTCGACGGCGTCGAGCGCGATCGGATGGCACAGCGGCACGAGCTCCCACGTCCGCTTCGCGGCCATGATCCCGGCGACGCGCGCGACCTCCAGCGCGTCGCCCTTCGGCAGCCGGCGCTCCGTCACGAGCGCGCGCGTCGCGGGCGACATGCGTACGAGCCCGGCCGCCACGGCCTCCCGCCGGGTGACGTCCTTGTCGCCGACGTCGACCATGCGAGCGTCGGCCTCGGGATGACGCTCGCTCGTCACGACGGGCTGCGCGTCGGGAGGGCGTCGCCGGGCAGGCGCCACACCTCGGCCACGACGCGGTCGCCGGCGGCGAGCGACGTCGCGGCCGCGTCGAAGCGCGCGACGCCGTGACATCCGACGAGGCTCGACTGCACGTGCGACCCTTGCGGGCCGGTCGGCGTCGCGTGCCACGTCCCGCCCTCCCACGACAGCCGTACGCGTACGAAGTGCAGGCGTCCCGGCGTCTTCTCGAGCGGCTCGGTCAGCGTCGCCTCGATCACCGGCCGCAGCAGCTGCGCGCAGCCGCGCATCTTGCGGATCGCCGGGCGCGCGAACTGCTCGAAGCAGACGTGGATCGACACGGGATTGCCCGGAAGGCCGAGGAACGGCGTCGTGCCGATCGCGCCCAGGACGACGGGCTTGCCGGGCTGCATCGCGACGCGCCACAGGTCGACGCGTCCCAGCTCGCCGACGACGTCCTTGACGAAGTCGTAGCGGCCGACGGCGACGCCACCCGACGACACCACGAGGTCGGAGCCCTCGGCGGCGCGGCGAAAGGCGGCGCGCGTCGCGTCGACGTCGTCGGGCACGGCGTCGAGCACGATCGGCTCGCCGCCGGCCTCGGCCACCAGGGCGCGCAGGGCCACGGAGTTGGAGTCGCGGATCTGTCCGGGCCCCGGTGCCCGTTCGGGTGCGACGAGCTCGTCGCCCGTCACGAGGACCGCGACGCGCGGCCCCCGGCGCGCGCGCAGCGGCGACATGCCGGTCGAAGCCAGCAGCGCGAGCTCGCCCGGCCCGAGCTCCACGCCCGCGTCGACGAGCGGCGCGCCGGCGGGGAGGTCGTCGCCCGCGGGCCGGACGTGGCGGCCCGGCGGCGCCGGCGCGCGCACCTCGACGCGTCCGCCGCGCTCCGACGCCTGCTCGAGTGCGACGACTGCGTCGGCGCCGCGCGGGAGCGGCGCGCCGGTCATGATTCGCGCCGCGGTGCCGGGACGGACGTCGACGTCGCCCGCGGTTCCCGCGCGCACCTCGCCCACCACCTCGAGGACCACCGGCGCGTCCTCCGACGCGCCGGTGGCGTCTGCGGCTCGAAGGGCGTAACCGTCCATCGCCGAGTTGTCGAAGCGAGGGAGCGGGTGCGGCGCGCGCAGGTCGTCGGCGAGGACGAGGCCGAGCGCATCCGCTACGAGCACGTCGAGCGGCTCGAGCGGCTCGACGGAGTCGAGCACGCGCGCGCGGGCCTCGTCGACCGAGAGCACGGCTACTCGAAGCGCGCGACGAGCTCCGCGAGGAACTCGCGCACCGGCTTGGCGAGGTCGTCTCGACGCAGCGCGAGCTGCACGGTCGCCTTGACGTAGTCGAGCTTCTTGCCGACGTCGAAGATCGGCCCGCGGTAGACGTACGCGTACACCGGATGCGTCTTGGCGAGCTCGTTGATCGCGTCGGTCAGCTGGATCTCGTTGCCGACGCCCGGCGTCGTGCGGTCGAGGGCGTCGAACAGCTCGGGGGCCAGGAGGTAGCGCCCGCGCGACGCGAGGTTCGACGCGGCGTCCTGCGGCGCCGGCTTCTCGACGATCTCCGCGACGCGCACGACGTCGCCGCGAAACGGCTCCGGAGTGACGACGCCGTACGCGGACACGTCTTCCATCGCGACCTCCTGGACCGCGACGACGCTCCCGCCGGTCTCCTCGTGGATCTCTACCAAGCGCTGCATCAGCGCGGGCTCGCCGGGCAGCGGCACGGGCACGATCTCGTCTGGGACGAGCACCGCGAACGGCTCCCCGCCGACGTGCGAGCGCGCCTGCGCCACGGCGTGGCCGAAGCCGAGGGGCTCGTTCTGGCGCACGGAGTGGACGCGCGCGAGCCGTGTCAGCGCGCGTATCTCCTCGAGCTCGTCGAGCTTGCCCGACGCCTCCAAGCGCGCCTCGAGCTCCCCGGCGCGGTCGAAGTGGTCCTCCAACGCGCCCTTCCCGCGGCTCGTAACGAGCAGCACGTCGTCCATGCCGGCGCGCACCGCCTCCTCGACCGCGTACTGCACCTGCGGCTTGTCGACGACCGGCAGCATCTCCTTGGCCTGGGCCTTGGTCGCCGGCAGGAAGCGCGTGCCGAGGCCGGCCGCGGGAATGACCGCCTTGCGCACTGCCACGTCTCGCACCGTCCTTTCGCGTCGCGTGCGGGGAGCGCCGGAACGTCCGGGAGGAGTCTAGGGCGCTCGACGCGGCCCCCGGCTCACGTCGCGAGCTTGAGCTTCTCCTGTTTCTCCGGCCCCCCGGCGACGTAGACGCGGTCGCGGCCCTCCTGCTTCGCGACGTACAGCGCGCTGTCGGCGCTCTCCACCAGCGAGCGGAACGAGTCGCCGTGCTCGGGATACGACGCGACGCCGATCGACACCGTGAGGCCGATCCCCCGCTCGCCCGGCCCCCCGAACGGCTCGGAGCGGATCACGTGGCGCACCTTCTCCGCCGTCGCGCGGGCGCCCTCGACGTCCGTCTCGGCGAGCAGACACACGAACTCCTCGCCGCCGTAGCGACCGAACGTGTCGATCTCGCGCAGGACGCCGCTGACGCGCTGGGCGAACTCGACCAGCACCGCGTCGCCGCGCTGATGACCGAAGGTGTCGTTGACGTGCTTGAAGCGGTCGAGGTCGAGCATGAGGATGCTGAACGGCCGGCCGAAGCGCGTCGCGGTAGCGAAGGTCTGGCGGAACTGCATCTGCACGAAGCGCCGGTTCCACACGCCGGTGAGCCCGTCGGTCAGCGACAGTCTCTGCGCCTCCTCGTGCAGCAGGACGTTCTCGATCGCGACGCCGCCCTGCTCGCTGAGGAACACAGCCGTGCCGAGATCCTCCTCGGTGAAGCGCGGGCGGTCCGCGGTGCGCCACAGCGTCAGGACGCCGGTGACGCGGTCCTGCGTGTAGAGCGGAACCGCGATCGTCGACTCGAACGGCGGCTCGACGCGCGCCCGCTTCGGCGCGCCGTCGGGCCGCGGCGCGAGCACGGTCCTGCCGCGCTCGGCGACGAGCCCCGCGATCCCGTCGCCGACGCGAACGCGCGCCTGCGTCGACTCGTCGAGGCCGCGCGTCAGCGCGATGTAGAGCTCGTCGCGCGTCGGCGTGAACAGCCACAGGGCGGCGGCGTCCGCTCCGACCGCGTCGGCGGCGACGTTGAGGATCGACGCGCGCAGGTCGCCCATGTCGTGCGTCGCGCGCAGCGTCTCGCCGACGCGCCGGACCGCGCGCGCCAGCTGGTCGCGCGACGACGACAGCTCGCTGATCGTCGCGTGCAGACGCTCGGTCATCTCGTTGAAGACCGTCGCGAGCCGCCCGACCTCGTCGTTGGAGCGGACGGGGATGGCGTAGTCGAACCGACCGTCGGCGATCGCGCGCGCGCCCGCTGCGAGCTCCTCGAGCGGATGCGTGATGAGGCGCGACAGGAACCACGCGAGCACGAAGGTCCCCGCCAGGACGAGGGCAAGCAGCGTGAGGACCGACACGAGGACGTTGCGCGACAGGTGGTCAACGGGCTCGGTGGGCGTCGACGCGAGCACCACGAGGTCGTCCGACAGCGCCCGCGCCGCGGCGGTCGACCCGTCCTCGAGCGCGACCTCGCCGAGCTCGCCCGGCCGCACGTCGACGGGGGCCGGGGCGTTGAGCGGCAGCGTCGTCGCGATGATGCGTCCGCGCCACGCGAGCGACGACTCGACCCCCGCCTGCTGCGGGAGCTGCGCGAGGAACCCGTGGTCGAGCCACACGCCGCCGACGAGCGTGCCGGCATGCCCACCACCCTCGTCCTGGAGCGGGATCGAGACCGTGCGTGCGTAGCCCGGGCCGAGGCCCGTCCGCGGCGTCACCAGCCTCGTCGCGGCCGGCACGCCGACGCCCGGCAGGAGCTGCGGACGCGACGCGCGCGCGAATGCGAGCACGCGCCCCGACGGGTCGACGATGCCGAGGAAGTCGAACGCGCGCGCGCGGGCGAGGCTCCCGGCGAGGTAGTCGTCGGCCGCCGCGCGTCGGCCGGACTCCAGCACACGCGCGAGCCGCCCGGGCTCGACGAGCAGACGGGCGAGGTGGTCGTCGGCCGCGCCGGCGTCGCGGCGGTACAGGGCGACGGTCGTGTCGAGCGCCGGCTCGAGGTCGTCCGCGGCGCGCCGCGCCATCTCGTTCGCGACGACTCGCTGGACGGCGAACCCGGCCAGTGCGAGCGGCACGATGACGATGAGCACGAAGAAGAGCGTGAGGCGGCGCCGAAGGGACATGTCCCTCATCTCTCTAGGGATGTCGACACCCGGACCTACCCACTTTATGTCCACGCGGCCGAGTCTCGTGAGCAACTCCCGGAGCATGTCGCCGCATGACGCTGTGAGAAGATGCCGCCATGCCGATCTACGAGTACGCCTGCACGGCCTGCGGCGAGCGCACGGAGGCCCGCCAGGGATTCGACGATCCCCCGCTCGACGTGTGCCCGCACTGCGGGGGCAAGCTGCGCAAGCTGTACTCGCCGGTCGGCATCGTCTTCAAGGGCTCGGGCTTCTATGCGACGGACGCGCGCAAGGACTCGAAGCCGTCCGCGAAGCCGGCGTCGGACGGTCCCGCCAAGAGCGGCGCGCCCGCCAAGAGCGAACCGGCCACGAAGACCGAGACCAAGCCCAGCACCGAGGCCTCCAGCACCTGACGCGCGCCGCGACGGCCGCGCCCATCGCCCGCGCATCCGTCACCCGTCCGGCGGCCGCACGCGAAGCGGCCCCCGGGGCATGGGGGCCGCTTCGAGGGACGGGGTGGGGCTTCGTGATGGGTCGTCGTCGGGTGCTGCAGGCGGGTCGCCGCTCGCGCCGCGAGTCCGGCCGGCGGTTCTCACGACGCGGCATGGCACCTCCCATCGCCAGCTTCGCCGCGTCCGCCCGCGTTCCTGCTCGCTTCGCAAGAATACGCGTGCGTGCCGCCCGGCGCCGGGCGCGCCGCTATGCTGCCCCGCCGTGTCGGTCGTCCAGGCAATAGTGCTCGGCAGCGTCCAGGGCCTCACGGAGTTCGTGCCGATCTCCTCGTCGGGCCATCTCGTGATCGTTCCCGAGCTGCTCGGGTGGCGCCAGCCGGGCCTGGCGTTCGACGTCCTGCTGCACGCGGCGTCGCTTCTGGCGCTGCTCGTCTACTTCTCCGGCGATCTCGTCGACCTCGCGCGCGGCGTTCGGGCGGGCGATCGCGGCGCGCGCCGCCTGCTCGCCGCGCTCGCGATCGGAACCGTCCCCGCCGCCCTCGCCGGCGTGCTGCTCGCCGACTTCTTCGAGGGGCAGTTCGAGGACGCGCGCGCCGCCGCGGTCCAGCTCGCCATCACCGCGGTCATCCTCGCGGGGGCCGAGCTTGCGCTCGCGTACCACGAGCGGACGCGGGCGCGCACGGGAGCCGCCCTGCGGCGTACCGCGGACATCACCGCGGCCGACGCGACGGCCATCGGCGTCGCGCAGGCGGTCTCGATCCTGCCCGGCATCTCGCGCTCCGGCTCCACGATCGGCGCGGGGCTCGCGCTCGCGCTGACGCGCGACGACGCGGCTCGGTTCGCGTTCCTGCTGTCGATCCCGGCGCTGGCGGGGGCCGCGGTCGTGTCGGCGCCGGACGTGTCGGGCGACGCCACGCTCGGGCTCGGCGCCGCGGTCGCGGGGTTCGCGGCGTCGCTCGTGACGTCCTACGCCGCGATCGCGGCGCTCATCGCGTTCCTGCGCGCCAACACGCTGTACCCGTTCGCGCTCTACTGCATCGTGGCGGGGCCGCTGTTCTACGTGCTCGTGTGACGCGGCCGGCGCTACTCGCCGGCGACGGTCATCTCCGCGACGAGCGTCGTCGCGCCGCCGTAGGAGCCGCCGAACGGGAGCCACCGGCGATCGTCTGCGACCGCGACGATACCGGCGAGGACGTCGAGCATCGGAGCCGCGATCGTCACCTCGCGCACGGGCCGCGTCGGCGCGCCGTCCTCGAGCAGCATCCCGGTCGCGCCGACCGAGAAGTCGCCCGAGACGGGGTTGGCGCCGGAATGGACGCCGTGGAAGTCCTGCACCAGCAGGGCGCGGCCCGCGCTCCGCATGACGTCGTCCGCGCTCTGCCCGGTCGGATCGAACGCGAGGTTCGTGGGGGCCGGGTGCGGCGGCGACGAGAACCCGGCGCGCGCCGCGTTGCCGGTCGACGCGCGGCCCTCGCGCCGCGCGCTCCTGACGTCGTAGAGGTACGAGTGCAGCACCCCGTCGCGCACGACCTCGGTGCGCTGCGTCGGCACGCCCTCGCCGTCCCACGGCGCCGACCCGGGCGCGCCCGGCGCGCGTCCGTCGTCGACCAGCGTGAGCGTCTCCGACGCGACCGGTTCGCCGAGCCTGCCGGCAAACAGCGAGCGCCCCTTCTGCACCGCCTCGCCCGTGAGGGCGGACCCGAGCACGCCGAGGAACTGCCCCGCGACGTACGGGTCGAAGACCACCGGAAGGCGCGTCGACGGGATCTTGCGCGCGCCGAGCACGCGCAGTCCCCGCTCCGCGGCGCGGCGCCCGAGCGCGGCGGCGTCGAGCGCCCCGAGCCCGCGCCCGAGCTCGAAGTCGAAGCCGACCTGCGTCTCGTCGCCCTCCGTCACCAGCGCGATCGAGTAGCACCACGCGTCGGTGCGCCGGTACGACCCCGCGAGACCCGTGGACGACGCGATGGCGACCTCCGTGTCGGAGTCGGCGTACACCGACTCCTCGACGCCGCGCACGCGCCGGTCGGCGCCGCGCGTCGCGCGCTCGACGTCGAGCGCGAACTCGACCTTGCGCTCGACCGCGACACCGGCGTGGGCGTCGTCGACGAGGTCGGCGAGGGAGTCTCCGTCGGCGCGCTCGGCGAGCCCGGCGGCGTCGTCGGGGTCCGCGTGGCGCGCGTTGTCGCGTCCCCGCGCGACGAGCTCGTCGAGGCCGGTCTCGGACAGGTCGGTGCTGTACGCGAAGCCGACGCGGCCCCCGGCGAGGACGCGCACGCCGGCTCCGCGCGGCTCGGCGGACGACAGCGACTCGACCTCGCCGTCGTAGACCTTCACGTTGAAGTTGCGCGCGTGGGTGACGTACGCCTCGACGTCCTCGCGCTCGGACGCGCGCGCCGCGATGCGCAGCGCGAGGTCGAGCAGGGACCGGTCGTCGCTCACGCCTCCGTGCCCCCGACCGTCATCCGCCCGAGCAGCACCGTCGCCATCCCGTTGGTCACCGGTGCGCGCTGGCCGTCCTTGCCGCACACGCCCTCCTTGCGCCCGAAGTCGTCGCCGATGGCGTCGATCACGCCGAGCACCTGGGGGCCGTTGCCGATGAGTTGCGCGCCCTTGACCGGGTACGCGATCTCGCCGTTCTCGATCATGTACGCCTCGTTCATGCCGAACACGAAGTTGCCCGTCGCCGGGTTGACCTCGCCGCCGGCGAACGTCGCCGCGTAGATCCCGCGCTCGACCGACGCGACGATCGCGGCCGGGTCGTCGTCGCCCGGCAGCAGGTACGTGTTGCTCATGCGGACGATCGGGAGGTGCGCGTACGACTGGCGCCGCGCGTTGCCGGTCGGCGGGCGCCCGATCTTGCGGGCCGAGCGCCGGTCGCTGAGGTGGCCGACGAGGACGCCGCGGTCGAACAACACCGTGCGCTGCGCGGGCGTGCCCTCGTCGTCGACGCCGAACGAGCCCCACGCGTTGACGTCGGTGCCGTCGTCGACGATCGTCACCGCCTCGGACCCGAACCGCTCTCCCTCGCGGTCCGCGTACACGCTCGCCGACTTCACGAGCGTGTCGGCCTCGAGGCCGTGGCCGCACGCCTCGTGGATGAGCACGCCGCCCGTGCCCGGCGCGAGCACGACGGGGAACTCGCCCGCGGGCGACGGGCGCGCGTCGAGCATGCGCACGGCCTTCCCGGCGGCGCGCTCTGCGAGCGCGACGGGGTCATGCACCTCGAGCAGCTCGAAGCCGCCCGAGTGGCCGGGGGCCTCGTAGCCGGTCGCGATGTTGCCGTCGCGCGCGGCGACGACCTGGACGGACACGCGCACGCGCGTGCGGTCGTCGTGCGCGATGCGGCCGTCGGACGACGCGACGAGGACCTTCTGGCGGACGTCGGCGTAGGACGCCACGACCTGCCGCACGTCGTTCGACACCGCGCGGGCCGCGGCGTCGGCGGCGCGCAACGCCGTGACCTTGTCCGCGGCGTCGACGTCCTCGGGGGGCCGGCGGACCGGGTGCGTCGCCGCCGGCGCGACCGCCCGCAGGTCGGCGACCTCGCCGCCCGACGCCGCCGACGCGCCGGCCCGGGCCGCGCGCGCCGCGTCGAGCAGCGCGTCCAGCGCGACGCGGTTCGTGTACGCGTACGTCGCGCGGTCGCCGTCGAGGACGCGCACCCCGGCCCCCGCGTCGACGCCCGACGACACGTCCTCGACGCGCCCGTCCTCGAGTCGCAGCGCGCTCGAGCGACGGTCCTCGACGAACAGCTCGGCCTCGTCCGCGCCGCCGCGCAGCGCCTCGGACAGGACCTTCCTCACGACTCCCTCGTCGAGCATCGGCGCAGGATACCGCCCGGCGCGCGGCCCCCCGGAGCCGCCGCCTCGCGCGCTTGTGACCCCGACCGGGGGGATGTACCCTCGTACGAGTCTCCGCGCCGGTGGAGCGGTCAGCCGCCGTCGACGCCCGACAGGACAAGGAGCCCGCCCTGAGCTTCGACGAGTCGCGCTATACGGACGAGCAGGCCGAACGCCTTCGGATGATCCGTGCTCGCCTGATCGAGGCCCGGCGGGAGCTCGACGCGCTGATCGGCGACGCGTACCTGCGGCCGCGGGCGTCGATCGTGCCGGTCCACTTCCTCGACCTCGCGTCGGCGGTCGAGAAGCTTCGCTGGGCGGAGAAGGAGTGGCGCGAGCTCGAGCGCGACCGGGCCGAGGCGCCCGCGGAGTCCGAGGGGCAGCGCCCCGAGGCCGCGAACGACGCCGACGCGGACGACGAGGGCGACGACGCGCTCGTCCAGGCCGTCGCCGGACGCTCCCGCGGCGCGTGAGGCGCCACCCCCGGCCGTAGAGGCGTCCCGCTCTCGCAAAGCGTCAGCGCGGCGGCATGCGCAGCGCGCCGTCGAGCCGGATGACCTCTCCGTTGAGCATCGGGTTCTCGACGACGTGGCGCACCAGCAGGGCGAACTCCTCCGGGCGCCCGAGGCGGCGCGGGTGTGGGATCTGCTCCGCGAGGCTCGTGCGCGCGTCCTCGGGCAGGCCGGCGAGCATCGGCGTGTCGAACGTGCCCGGCGCGATCGAGACGCACCGGATCTGCCGCGTCGCGAGGTCGCGGGCGATCGGCAGCGTCATGCCCGCGACGCCTCCCTTCGACGCCGCGTAGGCGGCCTGGCCGATCTGGCCGTCGAACGCGGCGATGCTCGACGTGTTCACGATCACGCCGCGCTCCTCGCCGTCGGGCTGCTGCGACGCCATCTGCGCCGCCGCGAGGCGGACGACGTTGAAGGTCCCGACGAGGTTTATGCGTACGACGGCCTCGAACCGCTCGAGGTCGATCGGGTCCCCGTCGCGCGTCAGCACGCGCCCGGGGAAGCCGACGCCGGCGCAGTTGACGGCGACGTGCAGCGCGCCGAAGCGCTCGGCCGCGGCCCCGACCGCGGCGCGCACGTCGTCCTCCGACGTCACGTCGGCGGCCGCGAACGCCCCCGCGTCGCCGAGCTCCTTGGCGGCCGTCTCGCCGTCGGAGCCCGGCAGGTCCACGACGACGACCGACGCTCCCGCGTCGTGCAGCTCTCGCACCGTCGCGCGCCCGAGCCCCGACGCGCCCCCCGTTACGAGCGCGACCTTGCCATCGACGTTCACAGGGCCTCCTCGTGCACCACCTCGCCGCTCGACAGGACGAGGCCATCTTCGCACCTCGTCTCGACGCGCCCGTCGGAGAACTGCTCGTGGTACAGCGCCGCGTACGCGCCGCCGCGCGCGAGGAGCTCGGAGTGCGAGCCGCGCTCGACGATGCGCCCGCGGTCGAGGTACAGGATCGTGTCGGCGGCAAGGATCGTCGACAGGCGGTGCGCGATCGCGATCGTCGTGCGCCCGGCCATCAGCGGCCTCAGCGCCTCCTGCACGAGCCGCTCCGAGTGCGTGTCGAGCGCGCTCGTCGCCTCGTCGAGCACGAGCACGCGCGGGTCCTTGAGGATCACGCGCGCGATCGCGAGGCGTTGCTTCTCGCCGCCCGACATCTTGTAGCCGCGCTCGCCGACGACGGTGTCGAAGCCGTCGGGGAGCTCGGCGATGCGCTCGTAGATGTGCGCGGCGCGCGCCGCGACCTCCAGATCCGCGTCGGTCGCGTCCGGGTTCCCGTAGCGGAGGTTGTCTCGGATCGTCGTGTTGAACAGGTACGTCTCCTGCGTGACGAAGCCGACGATCTCCCCGAGCGACTCGAGACGGATGTCGCGCACGTCGACGCCGTCGATGCGCACCGCCCCGCGGTCGACGTCGTAGAGGCGCGGCAGCAAGTACGTGAGCGTCGTCTTGCCGGCGCCCGACGGGCCCACGAGCGCGACGAGCTCGCCCGGGCGCGCCGTGAAGCCCACTCCCGCGATCGTCCACAGCCTGCGGTCGCCGGCGCCGTCCGCACGCTGTCGCTCGTAACGGAACCAGACGTCGTCGTAGACGACCTCGCCGCGCACCTCCGACGGCTGCAGCTCGAGCGCGCCGTCGCGGTCGGCGATGTCGCGCTCGAGGTCGAGGTACTCGAAGATCCGGTCGAACAGCGCCAGCGACGACTGGATCTCGACACCGACGTTGAGCAACTGTCCCATCGGGAAGAACAGCCGGCTCTGCAGCGTCGTGAACGCCACGATGGTCCCCACGATCGCGCTGGGATTGCCGCCGACGCGCCCGCTCAGGAACAGCCAGCCCGCCAACAGGTAGACGAACGCGGGCGTGATCGAGAAGAAGATCTGTACGAGCGAGAAGAAGCCGCGGCCCACCATCGTGCGCCTGATCTCGAGCTCCGACAGCCGCCGGTTCTCGCGCCGGAAGCGGTCGATCTCGTACGCCTGGCGCCCGAACGCCTTCGACAGCAGGATGCCGGAGACTGACAGCGTCTCCTGCATGATCGCGGTGAGGTCGGCGAGCGACTCCTGGGTCTGGCCCGACACCTCGCGCCGCACCTTGCCGACCTTGCGGCTCAGCCACAGGAACGCGGGCAGGATCCCGAGCGACAGCAACGTCAGGTGCCACGACAGGATGAGCATCGCGACGACGGTCGAGATGACCGTCGTGACGTTGGCGAGGATGCTCGACGCGGTGTCGGTCAGGACGGTCTGGACGCCGCCGACGTCGTTCGACAGGCGCGACTGGATCTCGCCGGTGCGCGTCGACGTGAAGAACTTCAGCGGCATGTGCTGCAGGTGCGTGTAGAGGGAGTTGCGCAGGTCCTGCATGACGCTCTGGCCGACGACGTTGTTCGTGTACGTCTGCCACAGCCCGAGCGCGCCGCTGACGATCGGCACGACGATCATCACGCCGCCCACCACGAGGAGCAGCCGGAAGCGCTCGCCGCTCGGACCCGTACCGAGGATGACGTCGTCGAACACGACCTTGATGAGCAACGGGTTGATGAGGCCGAGGCCCGACGTCACGAGGATGAGCGCCGCGACGAGCGCGACGCGGCGGCGGTACGGGCGGAACGTCGCCATGATGCGGCGCCCGGTCCCGGGTCGCGCCGGCGTCTCGGGCACCTCGGGCGGCATCAGGCGCCGGTGCGGCGGCACTCGATCTCCTCGGCTCGGCGGTTCGGGGGCCGGACGGGCCGGCGCCTACACCAACGCGGCGGCGGCCAAAACCTTCCCGGCGGGCGCACGCGCCGGCGCCGCGCGTCGCCGCGGACCCCGCCGTCGCCTCAGCGCACGCGCACGGCGGCGACGACGCCGTCTCGCAGCGGCACGACGATCGAACGGAAGTCCGGATCGGCCTCGACGTCGCGGTTCGTGGAGTCGACCGCCTCGGTCCAGCCCTCGTACGGGTCCGGCGGCGCATCGGCGTCGCCCGTGACGCGCCCGGCCCACAGCATGTTGTCGCACAGGTAGAGACCCCCGACGCGCACGCGCTCGCGCGCGGCGCGCCACGCGCGCGGGTAGTCGTTCTTGTCGACGTCGCAATAGACGACGTCGAACTCGCCGTCGACGCGGTCGAGGACCTCGAACGCGTCGCCGACATGGTAGCGGATCGGTCCGTCCAGCCCCGCGCGGCCGAGGAAGTCGAGCGCGCGCCGCTCGTTGTCCGCGTCCGTGTCGGTGAGGTGGATCTCCCCCTCGGGCCCGGTCGCGCGCGAGAACCAGTAGGCCGAATAGCCGAAGCCGGACCCGAGCTCGAAGACGCGCCGCGCCGACGCCGTCCGCGCGAGCACCTCGAGCAAGCGTCCGCACAGGCGCCCGATGATCGGGAACCCCTCGCGCTCCGCGAGCTCCTCCATCTCGACGAGCACGGGCTCGTCGTCGACGTCTGCGAGGTCCTCGAGGTAGCGGCGCACCGACGGATGCACGAGCTCCATGCGCGCAACCTATCGCGCGCTGCGCGCTACGGGTCGACGAGCACGCGCAGGCGGTCGTGCAGCGCGCGGGGGCCGGCGACGACGCCGTCGCTGACGCCGGTCGGGTCGCGCAGCTCCGTGACGACGCCGCCCGCTTCGCGCACCACGAGCTGCCCGGCGGCGCGGTCCCACGGGTTCATGTGCGCCTCGTAGAACGCGTCGACCCGTCCGCACGCGACCGAGACGAGGTCGAGAGCCGCGGAGCCCCCGCGGCGGACGTCGCGCACACGCGGCAGCACGCGCGCGACGACTTGTCCCTGAGCCGCCCGCAGGCCGGCGTCGTAGCCGAAGCCCGTGGCGACGAGCGCGGCCGACAACTCGGTGCGCTCGGACACGCGCACCTCGGTGCCGTTGAGGCGCGCGCCGTGACCGCGCGCGGCGGCGAACGTCTCGTCGCGCGACGGGTCGAAGACGACGCCCGCGACGCCGCCGTCGTCGTCCTCGGCCGCGATCGACACGCACCACGCCGGGATGCCGTAGAGGTAGTTCACCGTGCCGTCGAGGGGGTCGACGACCCAGCGCACGCCCGAGCGCGACGGACGCCGTGCGCCCTCCTCCCCGACGACGCCGTCGTCGGGCCGCTCCGACGCGAGCAGGTCCATGAGCAGCCGCTCCGACGCGCGGTCCGCGTCGCTGACCACGTCGGTGGGCGACGTCTTCGTCTCGATGCCCGTCGCCGGCGCGGCGAACCGCTCCAACAGCAGCGCGCCGGCGCGGTGCGCGGCCTCCACCGCGACGTCGAGCAGTGCGAGCGCATCCACGGCCGCATCCTACGCGTCGGCGCGCGCCGGCGGGCGCCCGTCCCGGACCTCCTCGACGCGCGCCCACGCCTTGCGCGCCGCGATCAGCACCGGGTCCCACACCGGAGAGAACGGCGGCGCGTACGACAGGTCGAGGTTGAGGATCTCGTCGACGCTCATCTCCGCCCACAGCGCCGTCGCGAGCACGTCGATGCGCTTCGCGGCGCCCTCACGGCCCACGATCTGCGCGCCGAGCAGGCGCCCCGACGACTGCTCGACGACGAGCTTGACGTCGATGCGCGTGCCGCCGGGGTAATAGGACGCGCGCGTCGTCGACTCCACGACGACTCCAAGAGGCGAGAAGCCCGCGCCCAGAGCCTCGGCCTCGCGCAGCCCCGTGCGGCCGACCTCGATCGCACAGAACTTCGACACCGCGGTTCCGAGCACGCCGGGGAACGTCGCGTAGTCGCCGCCGATGTTGACGCCCGCGACACGGCCCTCCTTGTTCGCATGCGTGCCGAGCGCGATCGCCACGGGCTTGCGCGCGACGCGGTGGAACTTCTCCGCACAGTCGCCGGCGGCCCATACGCCGTCGACGCGCGTCCGCATGCGGCGGTCGACCGCGATCGCGCCGCTCGGGCCGATCGGGATGCCCGCCGCCTCGGCGAGCGCGACGTTGGGACGCACGCCGAGGCCCAACACGACGACGTCGGCCGGCAGCGTGCGCTGTTCGGTGACGACCGCGCAGACCGCGCCTCCGCGCGTCTCGAAGCCCTCGACGCGCTCGCCGAGGTGGACGTCGATGCCCATGTCCGTCAACGCGTCGGTGACGAGCCCGCCCATGTCGGGGTCGAGCGTCGACATCGGCTGCGCGGCGGCCTCGACGAGGGCGACGCGCAGACCTCGCTTGACGAACGCCTCGGCCATCTCGAGACCGATGTAGCCCCCGCCCACGACGACGGCGGACTCCGGCGCGACGTCGTCGAGCGCCTCCGCGATGGCGATGCCGTGCTCGAGCGTCTGGACGCCGAAGACGTTGCGAGCGTCGGCGTTGGGCAGCGGCGGGCGGACGGGTTGCGCTCCGGTCGCGACGACGAGCTGATCGAACGCCGTCCACGACTCGTCTCCCTCGGGGCCGCGCACTCTCACGGCGCGCCGGCCGAGGTCGATCTCGATGGCCTCGTGGCGCGTACGCGCGTCGATCGCATAGCGGTCGCGAAACCGCTCGGGAGAGCGCATCACGAGCGACTCGAGGCGCGGCACGTCGCCACCGACGAAGTACGGGATGCCGCACGCCGAGTACGACGTGAAGCGACCGCGCTCGAACGCGACGATCTCGAGGTCGTCCGGCGCACGGCGGCGGCGCGCCTGCGACGCCGCGCTCATCCCCGCGGCGTCGCCCCCGATGACGACGAGCCGCTCGGTCATGCGCGCCCCTCTCGCAGGCCTGACAGGACGCGCCAAGGTACCGCGCGGCTACGTGTCGTTGCGCTCGGCCGCCATCAGCATCAGGCCGCCGTCGACGACGAACGACGAGCCGGACACGTACGACGCCTCGGGCGACGCGAGGAACACGATCGCCGACGCGATCTCGAACGCGCTTCCGGGACGTCCCGCGGGGATGCCGGGCCGCTCGACCTTCGTCGGGTCGACCTCGTGCCCGCCGGTCATGGGCGTCGCGATCTCGCCGGGCGCGATCGAGTTGACCGTGATGCCGTGCGCGGCGAGCTCCAGCGCCATGACCTTCGTCAGCAGGCCCAGCCCTCCCTTTGCGGCGCAGTACCCGGCCGCGCCGCGCAGCGGGACGTGCTCGTGGACGGACGTGACGTTGACGACGCGCCCGCCGCGGCCCGCATCGACCATGCGACGCGCCGCGACCTGCGCGCACACGAACGCGCCGGTGAGGTCGACGTCGAGCACGCGTCGCCAGTCCTCCAGCGTCTGCTCCAGGAACGGCTTCAGGAGGTTGGTGCCCGCGTTGTTGACGAGCACGTCGATGCCACCGAGCGCGTCGATCTGCTCGTCGATCGTCGCGGCGGCGCCGGCCGGGTCGGCGACGTCGAGCCGGCGGACCTCGGCCTTGCGTCCCGCGGCGCGGATCTCGTCGGCGGCGTCCTCGGCCCCGGCGCGGTCGCGGTGCCACGTGACGCCGACGTCGTAGCCGGCGTGCGCGAGCGCCACCGCGGTCGCCTTGCCGATTCCCGAGTCCGAGCCCGTGACTATCGCCTTGCGGTCCACGTCGTCGTCACTCCGTTTCTTCCGGGGTCGCGGCGGTCGCGCGGCGCGCTCCGCCTCGTCTTCGCTACTGCTGCCTCGTCGCCCGCAGCGCGTCCTCCTTGTTGGGCGCCGGCTCGCCCGGCAGGTGTAGCAGGTTCTGGACGTCGAGCACGCCGGTGACCTTGCGCACGCGCTGCTCCAGGTCGGCGATCTGCGCGGGGTCGTCGAGCTCGCCGCGCAGCACGACGATGCCGTCCTCGGCGTTGACGCTGACGCGCCCCTTCGGGAAGCGGCCGCGGCTCAGGACTTCGCTCTCGACCTTCGCCGCAAGCGCCTGGTCGTTGGGCGGCAGCGTCTGCTCGTCGCCGGCGTGCGCGGCCTTCTGCTTTGCGCCGTACGCCTGCGACGCGACGCGACGGCCAGCGCGCGCCGTCTTCTGCGACGAGCGGTTGACGAGCTTGGTCGCCTTGTCGCCGATGCGAGCGCGACGCGTGCGTCCGCGCTGCGGGTCGAACAGGAACATCGCGAGGGCGCCGCCGGCGAACGCCGTCACCGTCGCCAGCCACGAGCCCCGGTCGTCGTCCTTGCGGTGGGTCATGGGACGAACCTCCTCGCTCCGTAGGACGGCCGCCGTGGGCGGCCGGCCGGGCTGGGCCGCGCGATGCATACCCGCCGGGTCGCGGAGCGATTCGTCGTCCGGGCGAGGCGCGACACTGCGCGGCGATGAAGACTCGAGTCGCACTCCGGGGGGTGGCGCTCCTCGCGGCGCTCTACGCCGCGCCGGTCGTCCTGTGGCTGGCCTCGGTTCCGCTCGACGAGCGCGTCGCGGGGGCCGCGCGTTCGCTCACCACGATCGGCGTCGCGTGCGGTCTCGCCGGCGCGACCGCGTACGCGGCGAACCTGCTGCTCGGGGCGCGGCTGCGATCGGTGACGGCGTTGTTCGGCGGGCTTGAGCGAATGTACGCGCTGCACCGCCGGAACGGCCGCGTCGCGTTCGTGCTCGTGCTGGTGCACGTCGTGTTCGTCGTCGCCGGGCGCGCGGCGTCGTCGCCGTCGAGCGCGGTCTCGTTGTTCACGCCGTCGGCGGGATGGACGGTGTGGGCGGGGATCGTCGCGTTCGGGGGCATGGCGGTCGCGCTCGCGCTCACGCTCTACGCGCGCCTGAGCCACGAGCTGTTCGTCTACGTCCAGCGTTCGTTCGGCGTGTTCTTCGCGATCGCGGCGTACCACGTCTTCACGACGCCGGGGGCGAAGTCGTCGTCGCGCGCGCTGACCGTCTTCCTCGCCGTCGCCGCGCTGACGGCGGTCGCGGCGTGGGGCTACCGGTCGGTGTTCGGCAACCTGCTCGTACGGCGCCGCGACTACCGCGTGACGTCCGTGCGCGAGCTCGACCCGTCCGTGGTCGAGATCGCGATGGCGCCACAGGACGGCGGGCTCCGCTTCGTGCCGGGCCAGTTCGTGTTCGTCACCTTCTACTCCGACGAGCTCGACGCGCGCTTCCATCCCGTCTCCGTCGCGTCGCAGGGCTCGACCGCGCTCGTGACCCTGAGACCCGGCGACGCGCGCGACCAGTACCACCCGTTCTCCATCACGTCGGCGCCGGGCGACGAGCGGCTCGGCATCGCGGTGAAGGCGGTGGGCGACTTCACCGCTGCGCTCCATCACCTCCGGGCGGGGGCGTGGGCCCGCATCGAGGGGCCCTACGGCGACTTCTCCCACACCAAGGTCGCGAACCGCCGCCAGGTGTGGGTCGCCGGCGGCATCGGCATCACGCCGTTCCTCAGCATGGCGCGCAGCCTCGACGGCTCGTACGACGTCGACCTGTACTACGGCGCGAAGACGAGGGCCGAGGCGTACTTCCTCGGCGACCTCGAGGAGCTCGCGCGGCGCACCGAGCACCTGCGGGTCGTCCCGGCCCCCGAGGACGAGGTCGGGTTCGTCACCGCCGACTGGATCGAGCGCGACAGCGGCCTCGACGCCGACGTCCTGATCTGCGGTCCGCCGGCGATGATCGACAACCTGAGGACGCAGCTGCTGGCCAAGGGCGTGCCCGAGTCACGCGTCCACTACGAACGCTTCGGCTTCGCGTAACTGGAACGTTCGCCCGCCCGCGGCCCCGCCTCCGTGCGCCGGCGCGCGTCGCTCGATCGACTCGCGAGACGGTCAGCTGCGGTAGTCGAGGAACGCTACTCCGGCCCTCAACTGGTCGCACGCAGCCTGTACGTCGCCCCGGCGCTGGAAGATCTCGCCGAGCAGCAGCCTCGTGTGGGCGAGCTGGATGTTCGCTCCCGTCTTCTCGTACAGCGCGACGGCCTTGCGCAAGTGCTTCTCCGCCTTGTCCGGCTCCGTGTCCAGGAGCGCGTCGCCAAGCTCCTGGTGCGCGCCCGCCAGCTCCGTCACGTCGACGGAGGAGTCGAGCAGCTCGACGGCGCGCCGCAGCACCGTCACGGCGTCGTCCACGCGGCCCTCGGCGCGTGCGAGCTTCGCGATCTCGGTGAGCGTGCGAGCCTCGTCGAGCGAGCTGTCGGTCGTGCGGAAGATCTCGCTCGCGCGATCGAGCTCCGCGCGCGCCCCGTCGGTCCGCCCCTCGCGTACGAGCGCGAACCCCAGTGCGAGGTGGGCGCGCCCGACCTCGACTTGGAGGTCCGCGCTCTCGAAGTAGTCGCGCGCAGTGCGAAACGACTCGCACGCGGCGTCGAAGTCGCGTTCGGAGAGGTGCGTTCGCCCCGCGTACAGGTGCACGAGCCCGAGATGCTCCGGGTCGTCGCGACGCGACGAGAGGTCGACGGCGCGCGTCGCGGCATCGCGCGCACGGCCGAGCACGCCCGCCTCGAAGTACGGCGCAACCAGCGCGGCGTGGATCTTGAACAGCGCGGAGCGGTCGCGCGTCTTTGCCGCGAGCAGCTCGTCGCGCACGCCCTCGAGCACGAAGATCGCGTGCTGCACCTCGCCCATCCGTCGCAGGCACGCCGCCTTGCCGACGATCGCGTCGACGCGCGTCCCGACGGGCTCGTCGGCGAGCCGTCGTTCGATGCGTTCGTAGGTCTGCAGGGCGTCGCCGACGTCGCCCGCGCGCAGGCTGCACAGCGCGAGGCCGAGCTCGCCGCTCGTGCGGATGTCGGTCAGACGGTGGCGTGCGGCGCGGCGCGTGATGCTGCCGTACGCCTCGCGCGCCTCGCCGACGCGCCCCGACGACACCGCGCGCCGCGCCTTGACGAGCTCCTCGCGGAGCGACGTGACCATCTCGGGCGAGCGTCCCGACGCGATCTCGTCGGCCGTGACGCCGAGCTTGCGCGCGAAGAACTGCAGCGCCTCGGGGGACGGCTGCCGGCGGCCCGACTCGACCGTGCTCACATGGGCTGCCGTATAGCGTGGCGACGCGAGGTCGCGTTGAGTCATCCCCTGTGCCACGCGCATCCGCCGGAGGCGCTCGCCGAGCGTCATAGGCCGTCTCCCGTCCCCACGTCCGTCCTGCCGGGAGTGTACCCACACGGCCCACCCGGCGAAAGGAACAGGGTCGTCAAAGTTTGGGGACGGCGGTGGCATTTCTTTAGCATCTTCGTTAGCTTCTTGCTAGACGAGTCGCTTGCCCGAGCGAGCCCGCTCGTCGAGGACGCGGACGACCGCCCGTACGCGGGCCGTGGGGAAGGATGGGGAGGGAGGTGATGGGCAACAGACGTCGCCGTGGGAGTGACCTGGCATCACCGACGAGGACCTGCGCAGAGGGGGGATCGACCATGAGGACGCGCGCGTACGCGTTCGCGGCAACCGTCGCCGCGCTGTGGCTCGCAGCCGGCGCCAGCTTCGGGTTCCCGTGGGACTGACGTCCCGCATCGGCGCCATCGCCGCAGACGCGGCGATGCCCGCCGGCCGGCCTCGCGACGAGGAGCGCATCTCCTAGCGACTCCGATCGCGCGGAAGGCGCGAAGGGGCGGTCGGCCGGCCGCCCCTTCGTCGCGCCCGGCCCCCCGCGCCCCCCGCCCCGGCGACGCGCGCACGTGTCGCCGGCCGTCGCGCGGTGCTGTCAGGCCAGTTAGTAAAGCGCATGTAAGCTCGCTCGCTCACCCGTCCGCCGCCGGCCGAACGGCCTCCGCGGAGCGGTCGCACGTCCTCCGGCCCGCGCGGACCGCCGGCCCCAAAGAGAAGGGACAGACAATTGCCTCGTGCCACGCCCGTCGTGTGGATCAACAAGCGCTCGGTCACCATGCTCGAGCTCCCGCCGCACACGTTCGCCATCAGGGACTACGGCTGGGAGGCGTCGTTCTCGTCCGCCGGGACGATGACGGCGCGCTTCACGCATGGCGGCGAGAACAGGATCGACGTCGCGGTCGGCGACCGTCTCGTCAGCTCCGGCGACGAGATGTACCTGACGTCGCAGGCCTGATCCCGACACCCCCGTACCGGCAAGGAGGACCTACGTGACGACCGAGACCGCGCCGACGATCCTGTCGCAGCTCAGGGCGCTCGCCGCGTCGCTGCGCATCGAGCCGTCCGGCACGCCCGACGACCCGCTCGCCCCGATCACGTTCAAGCTCGTCCCCGACCTGCCGAACCTGCAGGTCACCGACATCGTCAACGCCCCCGTGACGCTCGGCACGGTGCTGAAGCCGTTCACCTCGGTGACCAAGAACGTGCGCTTCAGCGACGCCCATCCGGAGACGCCCACGCAGACGCCCGCGGAGAACCCCGACCTCACCACGTTCGCGAGCCTCGACGACGACGACAACGTGCTCGGCGGGATGCCGATCAACGTGACCGGCTTCTCGGGCACGCCGAGCGTCATCGAGCAGATGTCGAAGATCCTCGCCAACGTCACGGGGACCGTCGGCATCCCCGTGACGACGTCGGTCCCGATCGCGCTCAAGGTCGAGTGGCGCGTCACCGACGCGAGCGGCGTTGCGCTCGAGGCGGGCAAGGACTACCTCGCGGTCGGCGGGCTCCAGGGCCCGGTCGCGTCGCTGATCATGCTTCCGACGTTCGTCGCCGAGCCGTCCCAGGTCGCGGCGCCGGTCGTACGCAAGGTCGGCGCGCGCGTCAAGCTGACGGTCGGCAGCGTCACGCTGCCCGTCAGGGACCCGAGCTGGCAGCCGCCTCCGGACGACCCGACCGACGTCCCGGAGCGGTGGCCGACGGTCCCGGCCGTCGAGGTCCGCGTGCCCTCGATCGCGCTCGGCCCGCTCGTGCGCGAGCGCTTCGGCGTCGCCGCGCCCGGGGCGCCCGTCCCGCCCGCGGCTCCCGCGACCCCGAAGCTCGTCGACTCCGGCGTCGACAACCTGCTCACCAAGCTGCAGAAGGTGCAGCCCGCGGCCAAGGTCGAGCTGACGTACACGATGCGCAAGGGCGGCGCCGCTCCGGCGAAGGGCGACGTCGTCGCGGGCACCGACAAGGAGCGCGACTGGAGCGCGTGGCACCCGTGGAGCCCCGGCGAGACGTTGCAGCTGTTCATGCGCCCGGGATTCGCGAGCCTCACGCCACAGGTCCCGCCGGCGGCGTGGACGCTGCTGACGCGCGCCACGGTGAGCGGGCTCCCCGGCGGCTCGAGCGTCACGGTCGACCTCCCGGCCGTCCCGCTGTCCCAGGTGCCCGTCGTCCTGCCGACGCTCGTCGCCGCGTTCCGCCAGCGCTGGTGGGTGAGCGACAACGGACAGGTGCTCGTCTTCGTCCATCACGAGTCGGGCCTCCCACTGCCGCAGGCGTTCGGCGACCGCAAGGCGCCCGGCGTCGATCAGGCCAAGACCGCGCTGCTCGACACGGTCGACGCCGCGCAGACGGCGCTGAGGGCGTTGGACCTGCTGTTCGGCGACAAGCTCGGGATCGGCGACGTGCTCGCGACCGTGGCCTGGATCACCAACTTCGCCGAGCGCATCCGGACGCGCGCGCCGAACGACCTCGTCGTCACGCAGGAGCGCGAGCGGCGCAAGCTCGGCGACTACGACCCGGGCTGGGACGACGACATCTCGTCGGTGTTCATGATCGGCCCGCCCGAGGGGCCGACGCTCGAGCTGTTCGCGGAGGAGGCCCACGACGGCGACATGATGGAGGTGCAGATGCCGCCCGGCAACCTCGCCGCGTCGTACTGGACGATCCACGAGAGCGCGTTCCACCCCGACCACCGCGACGGCTTCCAGTCGCCGCCGGTCGTCCCGCTGCCGGGCGTCGAGCAGGAGGATCGCGCCGACGGCTACGACCACAACTCGATGGGTGAGCGGATCTCCTCGTTCCGCTGGGCCTGAGCACGGGCGCGCGCCGCGGGCGACTCCCCGCGGCG
>DASZZZ010000064.1:0-25454 GCA_036260375.1 Actinomycetota bacterium | reverse complement strand
CGCCGCGCGCGACGCCGCGGCGAGGGCCGGTCCGGAGGAGCGCGTGGGCGCGGCCGCGTCGCGCGGCCCGGGCGCGCCGTCGTCGTGCCGCGCGCGCGGCGCGGTGACCTCGGCGTCGCTCCGGGCGTCTTCCGCGCTCTCGAGCGGTGACGTCGCGCCGTCGCCGGACGCCGGCGCGCGAGGCAGGTCGCGCGCGCCCGTCTCTGCATGCGCCGGCGCCCGGTCGCCGCCGGGGTCCGACGCGTCGCCCGCGGGCGCGTGCCGGCGGCGTGCGGACGCCGAGCGCGCTGCGACGGAGGGCGCGGTGTCGCTCCGGTCGTCCGCGCGCGCGTCGCGCGCCGCGGCATCCCCCCGCGCCGGCGTAGGCGGCGCGCCGGGGGCCGGGGGTTCGCGCTCGACGACGTCGTCGCCCGCGGGGACCGGGTCCTCGAAGCGCGACGCGACGCGCGGCCGCAGGACGGCGGCGACACCGAGCGCGCGGCCCGCGACGCGCGTCAGGTAGTCGCTCATCCGCCGGCCATCTCGAGGTACAGGGCGCGCCGCGCCGGCCCGAGCGAGAGGATGTCGTCCTCACGCCACCCGTACGCCGACGCGAGCGTGTGGACGTCGCGCAGGACGCGCCGCGCGCGGGCGTCGACCTCGGCCCACACGAACGCGGCGACGTCGAACGGCACGCGCGCCGGTGCGCCGCACGCGGGACACTCGGTGGCGAGCTCGACGTCGGCCTGCGGATCGGCCGCGGCCATCGCGTCGGCGACCGCGACCGCGACCTCCTCCGGCAGCTCCGTCGCGGCGACGTCGCGCCCGTCGCGGCGCGCGCCCGTGACGCACCGGCGGAGCAGCTCGGCGCGCGCCGCGCCGAGCTCGCCGCGGCGCGCCGCGGCGGCGACGTCGGCGCCGTCGGGAAGGCGGAACTCGACGTCGTAGCCGGCGCGCGCGAGCGCCAGGGCCGGCGACTCGGGCGGCGACGCGCGCACGTCGTCGAGGTCGAACTCGAGCTCCATGTCCTCGCCGCACTCCGCGCACGTCGCGACGCCCTCGACGCGGTCGCCGATCGCGCGCGCGCGCAGGTCGAGCAGACGCGCGTCGCGGCGTCCCAGCGAAATGTGCGCCAACGCGTCGTCGTCCCCGGGGTCGGTCGCCGCGAGCAGCGCCGCGGCGCGCGCGTGGGGCGGGCGCTCCAGCCCCCGCTCCCACGCGTCCAGCAACGCGCGCGACACGCCCGCGGTCACGACGGCGTGCTTACGCGGCTGGTTCCGTGAACGACGGCTCGGTGGGCTCGGTGACGTCGTAGTCGCGCTCCCAGCCCTCGTTCTCGAGCTTGATCGTCTGGATCGCCACCGCGTTCGCGTTGGCGTCGAGGTCCGGAACCGCCTGGAACTCCGAGACCCAGCAGCGGAACAGCTTGTACGACAGCGCGAGCTGGCCGGCCTCGTTGTAGACCTCGATGACGATGTCCTTGCGGAAGTCCTTCAGCGACACCTCGCTGCCGAGGCCGGAGCCGAAGTTCCAGACCTTGTTCGCCCACTTCTCGAACTCGGTGTCGTGGGTGACGCCGCGCTCGAGCGTGACCGCGTCGTACTCGCTGCGTCCGGGCGACTTGCGGCTGCTGCTCGGGTCGCCTCCGTCGCGGTGCTTGACGACCTCGGTGGTGCGCTTGAGCGCGCCGACCTTGCTGACGCCGGCGACGTAGCGGCCGTCCCATCGCACGCGGAACTTGAAGTTCTTGTACGGGTCGAAGCGACCCGCGTTGACGCTGAACTGGGCCATGCGACTCCTCCTTAGGCCTCGACCTGGCCGGCGATCTGCTGGATCTTCACGACGACGAACTCCGCCGGCTTGAGCGGTGCGAAGCCGACGAGGATGTTGACGATGCCGAGGTTGATGTCGGTCTGCGTCGTGGTCGTCCGGTCGCACTTGACGAAGTACGCCTCCGCCGGCGTGGTGCCCTGGAACGCCCCCTGACGGAACAGTCCCTGCATGAACGCGCCGACGTTGAGACGGATCTGAGACCACAGCGGCTCGTCGTTCGGCTCGAACACGACCCACTGCGTGCCGCGGTACAGGCTCTCCTCGATGAACAGCGCGGTCCTGCGCACGGGCACGTACTTGTACTCGTCGGCGGCCTGGTCGGAGCCGCGCATCGTGCGCGCGCCCCACACGATGCGGCCGAATGCGGGGAACGACCGCAGCACGTTGATGCCGAGCGGGTTGAGGTCGCCGTTCTCGCCGTCGGTCAGGAGCACCGACAGCGCGGGCACGCCGGCGATCGCCGCGTCGATGCCGGCCGGCGCCTTCCACACGCCGCGCTGGGCGTCGGTGCGCGCGATGACGCCCGCGATCGCGCCGCTCGGCGGGAACAGGGTCGGCTGGTTGTCCATGAGCGGGTCGGCCTTGACGATCGACGGGAAGTAGAACGCGGCGTTGCGGGCGTCGGTCCCCGACAGGGCCATGCCGTCGACTCCCGCGACGACGGTGTCCTTGGTCCAGTCGGGGTGTGGGTCGACGATCAGCATCGCCCGACGCCGCACGCAGTACGACAGCGCGTCGTCGTAGATCGCCGACGGAGGCCCGTCGCCGAGGGCCGGCGGCGGGATGCAGAGCAGGTTGAAGATGTCCGCGTCCTCGAGCGCGTACATGCCCGTCTTCTGCGCCTCGGACCCCGCGAGCTGCGCGGTGCCGATCGCGTCCCCGTCGTCGCCGCTGTCCGCGGTCGCGGTGAGCGCGTCGACGCCGATCGCCTCGTCGGGCTGGCCGTCGGGCAGGACGGGGTTGCCGCCGTCGACCGCGACTCGCAGGCGCGGCGACTGCGTCTCGAGCACGCGCACGACGTAGCGCGGGCTCGCGGGGTCGGTCGAGAGGTTGAGGTAGCGCTCGACCGGCGCGGCGCCCTCGTACACGATGAGGTTGAAGCGGTCGGGCTCGGCGTCGGGCTCGTCGGCGACCTGGACGACCTCGACCCTGAGCGCGTTGCCCCATGCCCCCGGGTCCGCCGCGACGAACTCGAGGTCGCCGCCGTCGGACGAGATCGTCGCCGCCGCGGCGCCGTTGACGACGCGCACGACGATCGCCTCCCCGCCCCCGTTGACGAAGAAGTCCTGCAGCGCGTAGCCGAGCGTGCTGCCCCGCCACAGGCCGCCGAACGTCCGCTCGAAGTCGGCGAAGCTGTGCAGCGTCACGGGACGGTCGACGGGCCCGCGCGCGGCCGCGCCCACGAACGCGGTCACCGACGTGCTGACGCCGGCGATCGTCCTGACGCCGCTCGGGACCTCCTCGATGTAGACGCCGGGATACGACAGCTGTGCTGGCATGGAAACGGTTCCTTTCGCTCGGCGAGCGCGCGTCGGACGACTCGTGCGCCGCGGCACGGTGGGTGCGTGACGGCAGGCCTCAGAGCATCGACTCGTCCTCCTCCTCGCGCCCGGCGCGGCGATCGCGCGCCGACGCGGTCAAGCCTGGAGGGGCTGCGTCACTCCTGCGTCACCGGCGCGTCGCGTCGTGCGGCGCGTCGAGGGGAAGGCCGGCCACGAGCTCGACCATGAGCTGCGACGGCTCGACGCCGAGCTCGTCGTTGACGTAGTCGCGGTAGAAGCGGAACTGGCGGATCGCCTCGCAGTCGTTGCCCTCGTCGAGGTAGACGCTGATGAGCACGCGATGAGCGCTCTCTCGCAGCGGCTCGGCCCGCACGGCCGCGAGCGCCGCCTCCACGGCGTGCCCGAAGCGGCGTCCGGCGCGCAGCCGATCGGCGAGCGCCTCGAGCGCATGGATGCGGAGCTGGCGCAGGCGCTCGCGCTCGATGAGGACCCAGTCGTCGTACCAGTCCGGCAGCAGCTCGCCGGAGAGCAGGTCGTCGTCGAGCCCGATGTCGGCGTCGCGCGGCGCGCCGTCGAGCAGTCGCCGGGCGCGCGACGCGAGCGCGTGCGCGTCGACGACGACCTCGGGCGACAGCTGCAGCTGCTTCCCGCTGCTGACGACGAGCGGATGCCCCGGCCGTCGCAGGCGCCACAACGCCGAGCGCAGGTTGGCGGACGAGCGCTCCTCGGACGACTCGAGCCACAGCGTCGACGCGACGAGCGCGCGCGACAGCGGACGGGCCTGGAGGGCGAGAAACGCGATGAGACGCTGTGCGCTCTCGGGGACCGCGAGCCTCTCGCCGGCGGACGTAAGTCCGAAGGTTCCGATAAGCGACAGCTCTACGGTCACCGCGCCCCTCTTCTCGAACGTCCGCGCGTAGGACTATGCACGCGCGCCGCGGCGCGCGCAAGACTTTTTGTTCGCTCCGGTGCTTAACGACGCGCTAAACGCGCACGGCGCGCGCGGGGCGCTGCCTCGTTCTGCCAGAACGTCGCGAAAAGACCTCCTTCAGCCCTTCGTCCCGGTCGTCGCGATGCCCTCGACGAAGTAGCGCTGGCCGACGAAGAACAGCAGGATCATCGGCGCGGTGATGAGCACGGTGCCCGCCATGAGCAGCTCCCACGCCTGCGTCCCCGCCTGTCCGAACTGGTCCATCAGCGCCTTGAGCCCGAGCGGCATCGTGTAGCGCGCCTCGTCGGTGAGGTAGATCAACGGACGCATGAGGTCGAACCAGCTGGCCTTGAACTCGAAGATCGCGACGACGATGAGCGCCGGCTTGGTGAGCGGCATCGCGATGCGCCACCACACCTGGAAGTAGTTGGCGCCGTCGACGCGCGCGGCGTCGAACAGGTCGCGCGGGATGCCGAGGAAGAACTGCCGCAGCATGAAGATGTAGAACGCGGACCCGAACAGGTTGTGCGCCCACAGGGGCACGTGGGTGTTGGTCCACCCGAGCCGGTCCCAGATGATGAACGTCGGGACCATCGTGACGGCGGCGGGCAGCATCATCGTCGCCAGGACGAGCCCGAAGACGGCCTTGCGCCATCGAAAGCGGAAGTAGGCGAAGCCGAACGCGACGAACGCGCTGCTGATCGTCACCGACGCGGTGGCGAGCACGCCGACCAGCAGGCTGTTGCCGAACCACTGGAGCACGGGCGCCTCGCGCCACACGGCGGCGTAGTTCGACCACTGCAACGGGTCGGGGATCCACTCGGACGAGAAGACCTCCGACCGCACCTTGAGCGACGAGCTCACGAGCCACAGCAGCGGCATGATGAACAGGATCGAGAACCCGACGAGCGCGATCCTGACGACCGCGTCGCGCCGGCCGCTGGGCGGGGCCTCGCCCGCGGCCCGGGGGCGCTCGATGCCCGGGACCAGCGACCGGTCGAAGGCGTGCTCCTCGGTCGCCATCAACGGGCCTCGCCCTCGTAGAAGACCCAGCGGCGGCTCAGCCTGATCTGGACCGCCGTGATCGCCATGATCACGAGGAACAGCAACCACGCCATCGCCGACGCGTAGCCCATGTTCAGGAACTCGAACGCCTGGCGGAAGAGGTAGATGACGTAGAACAGCGCCTCGTCGCTGACCGCGGACTCCTGCCCCCGGAAGTACATCGTGTACGCCTCGTCGAAGATCTGGAGCGACGCGACGGTCCCGACGATCAGCGTGAAGAACAGGACGCCGCTGATCATCGGGACGGTGATGTAGCGGAACAGCTGACGCGCGTTGGCGCCGTCGACGCGCGCCGCCTCGTAGAGCTCCTGCGGGACGTTGCGCAGCGCCGCGTAGTAGATGACGACCGTGTTGCCGAGCCCCCACAGGCTCATCAGCACTATTCCGGGCTTGATCCACTCCGGCGCGGTCGTCCACCCGGGCCCCGGCACGCCGACCGCCTCGAGCGCGCGGTTCACGAGCCCGCGCTGGGGGTTGAGCAGCCAGAACCACAGGATCCCGGTCGCGACCGCGGGCGTGATCGACGGAAGGTAGAACGCCGTGCGAAAGAAGTTGGCGCCGCGCGCGGCGCGCTCGAGCAGCATCGCGAGGCCGAGGGCGATCGCCATGGACAGCGGTACGTGCAGCACCGCGTAGAACAGCGTGTTCGACATGCTCTTGACGAGGGCCTCGTCGCCGAACATCTCGACGAAGTTGTCGAGGCCGACGAACTCGGGCGGGTTGAGGACGTCGTACTCGGTGAACGACAGCACGAGGCTCACGACCATCGGGCCCGCGGTGAAGACGACGAACCCGACGAGCCACGGCGCCAGGAACACGAGCGACCAGAACAGCTCCGGACGAGCGAGGCCCGACAGCCGGCCCCCGGGCCGGGCGCCGCGGCGGCGCGCCATCAACCCTCGGCGGCGTCGTCGAGAGCGCGCTGCGCCTCGGCGTCGGCCTCCTCGAACACCTGCTGCGCGTCGGCGCCGAGCAGCACCTCGTTGGCGGCCGCCTCGTAGATCCTGATGATCTCCTCGCCGGCGCCGCTGGGGGGCATCGACACGGCCGCGGCCTGCGCGTCGAGGACGACCTCGACCGCGTCGTCGAGCGCCTGCTTGCCGCTCGGCTCGTAGACCTCCTCGAAGATGCGCTCGTCGGCCTCCTGGTTCGCGGTGTAGGTGCCGGTGTAGATGCCGCCCTTGGACTCGATGTCGTCCTTGCTGTCCTGCGCCGCCTGCACCCACGTGTCGGCGTCGGTCATGAACTTCATGAACTCGAACGCGGCCTGCGCGTCGCCGCTGCCCTCCGGGACCGCCCACGCGAGCCCGCCGGCGTGGCTGATCGTCTCGCCCCCGTCGTGCGTCGTGAACGGCGCGACGGTGACGTCGACGTCGGGCGAGACCTCGGCGAGCACCCCCAGGTACCACTGCTCGAAGAGCCCGATGCCGATCTGGTCCTCGACGAACATGTTCTTGGACCCGAAGAAGTCCCACGTCTGGCTGAAGCCCTCGTACTTCTCCTGCCCGCCGATGGGCTCGCGCAGCGACGCGGCGTACTCGACCGCCTCGATCGTCTCGGGCGAGTCGAGCATCGACTCCGAGCCGTCCTCCGACAGGATGGCGCCCCCGTTGACCGCGGCCCAGAAGGGCGTGAACGCCGGCAGGCCGACGTCGACCCCGACGCGCTCGACCTTGCCGCCGTCGGTCTTCGACAGCTCGGCGTTGAGGTCTGCGAGCGCGTCCCAGTCGCTGAAGTCGACGTCCTCGGGCGCGACGCCGGCGTCCTCGAGCGCGGCGTCGTTGATGATCGCCACGACGACGTTGCTGAACTGCGGGATGCCGTAGACCTGGCCGTCGACCGTCACCTGGCTCATCGCGGAGTCGTAGTACACGCCGGTGTCGAGGTCCGACGCGGACACGAAGTCGTCGAGCGGCGCGAGCGCGCCGCGCGTCGCGAACGAGCCGATGAGGTTGCGGTCGACGTGGATGACGTCGGGCGGATCGCCCGACGCGACCGCCGAGAGGAACTTCTGCGTGTCGAACTCGCCCGGCGTGAGCTTCACGGTCACGTTCGGGTACGCCTTCTCGAACTGCTCGATCCGGCTCGACGCGATCACGTCCTCGGTCCCGAATCCCCACACCGTCAGCTCGGCCTCGAGCGTCGCCGGATCGACGCTCTCCTGCGCGTCGCCGGAGCCCTGGTCAGCGTCCTCCTCGCCCGCGGGGTTGCACGCCGCCAGCAGGCACGCCAGCACCAGCAGCAGCGCAGGGATCCTCAGACGCGCGTCGTTCATGGGCTCGCCCCCTCGTTTCGACCGGTGAGCACGAAGCCCGGATACCCTAGCGGAGCGACCCGGGTCGGGGCGCGCCGCGGTCCACGAGGAGGACGACGACACGGACGCGCGCACAGTGGGCATCGAGACCTCCTACACCGACGGCGCCGGACGCCGCCGCGTCGCGAGCGACGCCGCGCTCGCGGCGGTCGCGGAGGTGCTGTCGGAACCGGACGAACGCGACGCCGTGGTCGTCGTGCGCGCCGGCGAGAGCGCGCCGGCCCCCGGCGTCGGCGCGGTCGAGACGGAGGACGGCGGCTCCGCGCCCGTCGACGGCGACCTGCCGCCGGACCTGCCGACCGGCTACCACGAGCTCGTACACGCCGACGGGCGGCGCACGCGCCTCGTCGTCGCGCCGCGCCGCTGCCACGTGCCCGCGGGGCTGCGCGCATGGGGGTGGGCGGTACAGCTGTACGCGGCGCGGTCGCGCGCGAGCTGGGGCGTCGGCGACCTCGGCGACGCGCGCTCGCTGGCGCGCTGGGCACGCGCCGGCGGTGCCGAGGTCGTCGTGCTCAACCCCCTGCACGCGGCGGCCGCCGACCAGCCGAGCCCGTACTTCCCCACGAGCCGCTGCTTTCGCAACCCGCTCTACGTGTGCGTCGACGACGTCCCCGGCGCGCGCGACGACGACGCGGTCGCCGCGCTGGCGGCGCGCGCCCGCGCGCTGCCCCGCGACCGCATCGCGCGCGTCGAGGCGCACCGTCTCAAGCTGGCCGCGCTCGAGCGGCTGTGGGAGCGGTGGCGCGGGTCGGCGTCGTTCGACCGCTACCGCGCCGGGCAAGGACGCGCGCTGGAGGACTTCGCCACGTTCGCGACGATCTCGGAGCTCCACGCCGGGGGGCCGCGCTCGTGGCCGGCCGAGCTCGCACACGCGCGCGCGTCGGGAGTGGAGCGCGTGCGGCGCGCGCACGCCGGCCGCGTCGCGTTCCACGCGTGGGTGCAGTGGCTGCTCGACGAGCAGGTCAGGCGCCTGGGCCGCGACGTCGGCGTCGTCCACGACGTCGCGATCGGGGTCGACCCGGACGGCGCCGACCGGTGGGCCGAGCCCGACGTGTTCGCCGACGGGGTGACCGTCGGAGCGCCGCCCGACGCGTTCAACGCCGGCGGCCAGGACTGGGGCGTGCCGCCGTACGACCCGTGGAAGCTGCGGGCGGCCGGCTACGAGCCGTTCGTGCGCACGCTGCGCGCCGCGTTCGCGGGGGCCGCGGGCGTGCGCATCGACCACGTCATGGGGCTGTTCCGGCTGTTCTGGGTCCCCGCCGGGCTCGGCCCCCGCGACGGCGTCTACGTCCGCTATCCGCACCGCGAGCTCCTCGCGGTCGTCGCGCTCGAGAGCGAGCGCGCCGGGGCCTACGTCGTCGGCGAGGACCTCGGGACGGTCGAGCCGCTCGTGCGCGAGGAGATGGCGGCGCACTCGATGCTGTCGTACCGCCTGCTGTGGTTCGAGCGCAACGAGCCGCGCGCGTACCCGAAGCTCGCGCTCGCCGCGGTCACCAACCACGACCTGCCGACGATCGCCGGCGTGTGGACGGGGGCGGACGTGCGCGAGCAGCGCGCGCTCGGCCTCGAGCCCGACGAGGACGTCGCGCGCGCGCTGCGCGACCGTCTGCGCGACGCGGCCGGCGTCGCCGACGACGCGCCCGTCGAGGACGTCGTGGAGGGCGCCTATCGCGCTCTGGGCGCGGCGCGGAGCGCGCTGGCGATCGCGACGCTCGAGGACGCGCTCGCGGTCGAGCGCCGTCCCAACCAGCCCGGCACGACCGACGAGCGTCCGAACTGGTCGCTGCCGCTGCCGGTCCCGGTCGACGACCTCGACCGCCATTCGCTCCCCGCGCGCGTGGCGCGCGCGCTGACGGAGGCCCGTGGCTGACGACGCGGGCCTGCGTCACGCGGTCGTCGACACCGGCGACGTGTCGCTGCACTACGTCGAGCGGGGCGCCGGACCGCTCGTCGTGCTCCTGCACGGCTTCCCCGACTTCTGGTACTCGTGGTCGCCGCAGCTCCGCCCGCTCGCGGACGCCGGCTTTCGCGTCGCGGCCCCCGACATGCGGGGCTACAACCTTTCGGACAAGCCGCGCGGGGTCCATGCGTACCGATTGGACGCGCTCGCGGACGACGTCGCCGGGTTCGTGCACGCGCTCGGCGAGGAGCGCGCGCACGTCGTCGGCCACGACTGGGGCGGAATCGTCGCGTGGCGCGTCGCGCACCGGCACGCCGAGGTCGTCGAGCGTGTCGTCGTCGTGAACGCGCCCCACCCCTCGGCGGTGCCGCGCGCGTTCCTGTCGCCGACCCAGCTCGCGCGCAGCTGGTATGCGCTGTTCTTCCAGCTGCCCGTGCTGCCGGAGCGCGTCGTCGCGGCGCGCCGGTTCGCGTTCGTCCGGCGCGTCCTCCGCGCCGGCGCGTGCAGCCCGCACGCGTTCACCGACGAGGACGTCGAGCGCTACGTCGAGGCGGCCGCGCGCGGCGACGACCTCCGGCATGCGATCGACTACTACCGCGCCCTGACGCGCGCGAACCCCCTGCGGCCGTTCGGCCTCGACGCGCGCGTCGACGCGCCTGCGTTGGTGATCTGGGGCGAGCGCGACATCGCGCTCGAGAAGCGCCTCGCGCGCCCCGACCCCGCTCTCGTCCCCGGCGCGCGCGTCGAGATGCTGCCCGACGCGGGCCACTGGCCGCACCGCGACGACCCCGACCGCGTCAACGAGCTGCTGATCGAGTTCCTCTCCGCGTAACGAGCGACCCCGCGCCGCGGACAGCGGAGGGCGCACGTGAGGCCGGGCCGACTCAGAACGGTTTGGAGTGCCCCGGCCACGTGCGCCCGGAGCGGTCACGGCGCGGCGTCAGCGAGTGAAGCGCCAGCGCGTCGTGTCGCGCGGGAAGTCGGTCCACGCGAACGCGACGTCGGGGCGCAGCTCCCAGAACGGCGCCGGGTGCCTGAAGTCGTACTTGGCCTCGTACGCGTCGATCACGCGCGCGACGACGTCGTCGGGCTCGTCGACGCGCCCGACCCGGCCCTCGAGGATCACGACCTCGTCGCCACTCTCGAGGTGCACGACGACGTCGGGGTGTGCGGCGAGGTTGCGCGCCCAGCGCGTCTGCGGACCGCCGCCGAAGTAGACGGCGCCGTCGACCCACACGCCCCACACGGGCCGCGCGTGCGGACGGGGGCCGGGCCCGACCGTGACGATCCACAGGTTGCGGGCGCGCTCGAGCCGCTCGACCGCGTCGCTCCACGGCAGCACCCCCTCGAGCGTCTCCGGGATGCCGTACTCGGGGACGTGCGGCCGGCCGGCCTCGGGCTCGTGCGTCACCTTCGCCTCCTCGAGATGGGGTGACCTCGACGCGACGCTAGCAGCGGCGGGCGCGGCGACGGCGACTCCCGAGACGCGGACGCAAACGACGCGGCGCCGTCCCCGCGCCGTGAGAGGGTGGCCCCGATGGAGGGGCACCCGGTCGCCGGCCGCACCAGGACCGTCGCGGCCGCGTGCGCGGCCGTCGTCGCGACCGCCTCGGTCGCGTGCTCGCTGCCGCGCGACCCGGAGGGCACGCTCGAGCGCGTCACGGACGGCACCATCCGGGTCGGCGTCTCCGCGAGCGATCCCTGGGTCGTGCTCGGATCCGGGGGGCCGGGCGGCATCGAGGTCGAGCTCGTCGAGCGCTTCGCAACCGACCTCGGCGCGGAGGTCGAATGGGTCGAGGGCAGCGTCGACGAGCTCGCCGCCGCGCTGCACGTGCGCGAGCTCGACCTCGTCGTCGCGGGGCTCGCGTCGACGTCGCCGATCTCGTCCGAGGCCGCGCTGACACATCCCTACGTCACGACGCAGGTCGTCGTCGCGGCGCCGCCGGGCGTCGCTCTCGACGACGTCGCCGGCGTCGAGGTCGGCGTCGAGGACGGCTCGGAGGCTGCGGGCATCCTCGCCAAGACCGACGCCGTGCCGGTGCGCGTCGACGACGTCGCCACGTTCGACGGGCCCGTCGCGGTCGACAGCTACCTCGTCGACGACCTTCGGCTGCGCGACACCGGGCTGCGCCTCGCCGAGGTCGACCACGTCATGGCGGTCCCCCACGGCGAGAACGCGTGGCTCGTGCGGCTCGAGCGCTTCCTGCTCGACGACGCCGGTTTCGTCGACCGCGTGATCGAGGACAACGACGGCGGATGACGACGAGCCGCCACTTCGAGCTCCCGCCCGACAAGAAGAAGACGCACGACGGCGCCGTGCGGCTCGAGTGGCTCACGATCGCGTATCTCGTGAGCGCGATCGTCTTCATCCGGCTGACGATGGGGTCGTCGCAGGCGATGAAGACCGCGTGGATCGAGGACATGCTGAGCCTCGTCCCGCCGATCGCGTTCCTCGTCGCGTCGCGCGTGCGCAACCGGGGGCCCGACGACGACCATCCCTACGGCTGGCACCGCGCGATATCGATCGCGTACCTGGTCGCGTCGCTCGCCCTGCTCGTCTTCGGCGCGTTCCTGCTGTTCGACGCCGTCATGGCGGTCATCGCGTTCGAGCACCCGAGCATCGGCACCGTCGCGCTGTTCGAGCACGAGATCTGGCTCGGCTGGCTCATGATCCCCGCGGCGGCGTGGAGCGCGTTCCCCGCGATGGCGCTGGGACGCGCGAAGCTCCCGCTCGCGACCGAGCTCCACGACAAGGTGCTGTTCGCCGACGCCAAGATGAACAAGGCCGACTGGCTCACCGGCCTCGCCGCGATCGCCGGCGTCACCGGCATCGCGTTCGGGCTGTGGTGGGCCGACGCGCTCGCGGCGGCGGTGATCTCCGTCGACATCCTCCACGACGGCGTCACCAACGTCCGCATCTCGTTCGCCGACCTCATGGACACCACGCCGCTGCGCGTCGACGGCTCCGCGCGCGACCCCCTGCCGCGCCGCGTCGAGACCGAGGTCAAGAAGCTGCCCTGGGTGCGCGATGCGCGCGTGCGCATGCGGGAGGAGGGCCACGTCTTCTTCGGGGAGGTCTTCGTCGTGCCGACCGACGACGGCGACCTCACGACGCGCGTCGACGAGGCGGAGAACATGCTCGACGAGCTCGACTGGCGCCTGCACGACGTGGTGATCATGCCGGTGCACGCTTTCGACGAGCGCGCCGGGGAGGAGCTCCGCAGCGAGCCGCGCGCGGACTGACTAGCCGCGCGGCTTCGTCAGCAGACCGGCGGCGAGGCCGGTCACACCGAGCGTCGCGTGGACGACCTGGTCGGCCGCGTTCGACGCGATCCAGAACGTCTCCGGCCCCCACAGCGCGATCGCGCTCGTCACCGCGACGTAGAAGACGCCCTTGAGCAGGGCGCCGGTGCGCGCCCACTCAGGGCGCAGCGCGAATCCGAGCGCGACGACGCCGCTCACGAGGCCGGCGAGCGAGTGCCAGCCGTTGGTCTCGAGGACGCCGAAGACGTGCGCCGAGGCGTCGTGCCCGTCGAGGTAGTCGGGCCCGATGGCGAAGTTCTGGTTGATCGCGAAGCCGGCGAACGCGACGACGAGCAGGAAGACGCCGGAGACGACGAGATAGATGCGGGCCGGCGACCATTGCGCGCGCGTGTGAGCGTCCGCTCCCGTCGTCCCTTCGGTGACCGCCATGTCGCCCTCCCTACGCGCGCTCGGGCGCGTCGTCGCGCATGCGCAGCATCTCGAGCGACGCACCGACGATCCACGCCGCGAACAGCGCGGCGGTGATCGTGAACAGGGTGGTGTTGCCCGCGGTGAGGCCGCCGGACGTCCACGCCCACAGCCCGGAGACGAGCCCCACTACGCCGCCGGCCGCGGCCGCCGCGCCCGTCCAGCGCGGGTACTCCGCCGAGCCCCACAGCGCGAGCGCGTACGCCGACTGGGCGAAGCCGAAGAGGCCGAGCACTGCCACGGCCGCGAGCCCGCCCTCGACGTAGCCGAGCGTCTCGGCCTGGCGCAGGAGCTCGGCCCGCTCCGCGCCGGCGCCGGCCCACCGTTCGGCGACCCCGGCGAAGCCGAAGCCGTCGATCGCGAACGCGGCGGCCATCAGCGTCCCGGTGACGACGGCCGCAGTCAACCCGAGGCGCGCCCACGCCGCCGGGCCGGGGGCCGCGATCGAGCGCGTCACGCCGACGAGCGCGACGACGCCGAGGGCGATCGACACGACGATCACGAGGTGGACGAGCCGCCACGACCCGTACGTCGAGATCCTGTCGAGCAGCGCGACGGTGTCGCCGGGGTCCGAGAAGCGCGGGTGCACCGCGTTGGCGAGAAGCCCGAGCGCGCCCGCGGCGAGGCCGGCCCACGCCGCGATCCGGTAGAGGCCGAGCTCGGGGACCGCCGAGCGTACGGACTGCCGACGTGGTGCGGTATCCATGTCGCGCCTCCCCCGGGGTCGCACCGCTTCGTGCGGTCTGGTAATCGTATGTTTACCACGGCACTACGGAGGGTTCAATGGATCGGAGCACCCGCGAGCGCCTCCTCGACGCCGGCCTGCGCCTGTTCGCGGAGCGCGGCTTTCGCGGGACGACGGTCGGCGACATCGAGGCCGCCGCCGGCCTCGCACCGCGGTCCGGCGCGCTCTACAAGCACTTCAGCAGCAAGCGCGAGCTGCTCGCCGCGGCGGTCGAGCGCTACATCCACGAGGTCCGCACGATCGGCGACGTCACCGCGCTCATGCCGCTGGGCGACGTGCGCGCCGAGATGACGCTGCTCGCGCGCTGGGTCCTGCAGCAGCTCGACCGCGAGCACGACCTCGTGCGCGTGCTCGAGAAGGAGGGCGACGACCTCCGCGAGCTGCGCGACCGCGTCTACGCGGAGCTCGTCGACGAGGGCTACCGGCTCGGCGTCGAGTACTTCCGGCGCGTGCTCGAGCGCGTCGAGGGCCTGCGCGACGTCGACGCCGAGGCGCTGTCGGTCGTCGCTCTCGGGGCAACCGCGGGCTTCCGTCGCAGCGAGTGGACCTTCGGACGCCGGCCGCTCGGCCTCGACGACGACCGCTTCGTCGCCGCGCTCGTCGACCTGCTCGCGCGGCTCGTCGAGACGGCGCGCGCCCGCGGCTGACGCCCCTTTCGCCGACGCCCGGCGCGCCGTCGGCGACGCCCGGCTCGTACGTCGGGCCGCCCGGTCCGGGAAGGCGCGGGCGGGTCGACGAGTTCCCTCTGGGTAGGAAGGCCACGCCAACCACGCATCGATCGAGGGGGTCGAGATGCCGAGAGCCGTGTGGAACGGCGCCACCATCGCCGAGAGCGACGACGTCGTCTACGTCGAGGGCAACGCGTACTTCCCGCGCGCGTCGCTGCGCGGCGAGCACGTCGAGGACTCGTCGCACCACTCCGTGTGCCCGTGGAAGGGCCGCGCGAGCTACATGCACGTCGTCGTCGACGGCGAGCGCAACGAGAACGCGGCGTGGTACTACCCGAACCCGCTCCCGGCGGCGCGCGAGATACGCGACCGCGTCGCGTTCTGGCGCGGCGTGGAAGTCACGAGCGACGACACGAGCGCGGCGCGCTCGGCGTGAGCGCGCGCGGCGGCGCGGCGCGCGTCTCGTCCGCGGTCGGCCGAGGGCTCCTGTCGGGCGTCGCCGGGACCGCGGCGATGACCGTGTCGAGCACGGTCGAGATGAAGCTGCGCGGGCGCGCCGCGAGCGACGCCCCGGCGCGCGCGGCCGCGAAGGTCCTCGGCGTCGAGCCGGTCGACGACGCGGCGAGGGCGCGCTTCTCCAACCTCGTGCACTGGGGCTACGGCACCGGATGGGGGGCCGCGCGCGGCCTGCTGGGGGCGGCGGGGCTGCGCGGCGCGCCGGCGTGGGCCGCGTTCCTCGCGAGCGTGTGGGGGTCGGAGCTCGTCATGCTGCCGGCGCTCGGCGTCGCGCCGCCCGCGACGCAGTGGGGCGCGCGCGAGGTCGCGATCGACGCGTGGCACCACGTCGTCTACGCGACCGCGACGTCGCTCGCGTACGAAGCCCTCGACGCACGCTGACGCCGCCGCGCGCGACGCAACACCGGTGTGAAACGCGCGACGCGAACGGGGAAGCCGGCTGCATACCCCTACCGCCGCGGCGTCACCTCGACTACCTTTCGAGCCGTCGCCCGACGTCGCGAAAGGACGCAGCATGGAGTTCGACACCACGCGGCTCCCGAAGGATCGCAATGGCGTCGCGCCCGACGGGTCCGACGTCCGGTTGCTGCTGGAGCTTGAGCGCGGCGGCATGGCGCACTTCGAGCTCGCGCCCGGCCGGACCTCGAAGCCGGTCACGCACCGCACGGTCGAGGAGATCTGGTACTTCGTCGGGGGCCGGGGCGAGATGTGGCGCCGCCAGGGTGAGCGCGAGGAGGTCGTCGCGGTCGAGCCCGGCGTGTGCCTCACGATCCCGCTCGGCACGCACTTCCAGTTCCGCGCGAGCGGCGACGAGCCGCTCGCCGCGGTCGGCGTGACGATGCCGCCGTGGCCGGGCCCGGACGAGGCCTACGAAGTCCCCGGAAAGTGGGAGCCGTCTCCCTAGCGGGCGCGGTGCGAGGCGGGCGGAACGAGCGGCGTCGTGCCCCTGTCGTAGAGCAACCACTCATCGGATCCCTTGGGGCGATAGACGACGTCGCCGGCGGCGGTCCTGCCCCAAGTCACGCCGAAAGCGTGCTCGACGACGTCGGTGATCGCCTCCCCTCGGTAGCGCTCCGGCTCCGGCCCGGGGGCCGGCTTCTCTTGCGGGAACTCGTGTCCGCAGAACCTGCACACGAGCGCCGCGGCCTTGACCTCCTCCGCGCAGCGCGGACACGTCTTGAGCTTCGCCGGCACGCGCGTCCAGGTCTCCCCCGTCGAGCCGCCGCCGACCGACGGCGCCATGGGGTTCGCGAACGCCACGTAGAACAGCCCCAGGACGCCGAGAAGGGCACCGAGCCAGAAACCGGCGGCGAAGCTGCCGCCCTTCGACTCCCACACACCGCCCGCGATGACGCCGCAGATCACCCAGATGATCCCCACCACCAACAGCAGCTCGCCCACACGAGCACTATGGCAAACCGAGCGGCGACGCGCCAGGCATCGCCGGCGCGGCGTGCCTTACACCCGCGCGCCGCCACGAGCCCAGCGCGCGCGGCGACGTGTCAGTCGCCGGTCGAGCCGTCGATCAGCTCGCGCAGGATGTCCGCGTGGCCGGCGTGGCGCGCCGTCTCCTCGATCATGTGGACGTAGATCCAGCGCAACGACACGCGGCCGTGATGCGGGTGCGGGACGACGTGGTCGAGCTCGTAGCGCGCCGCGAGCTCACGCGAGCGCGCGCACTGCTCGTCGTACAGCGCGAGCAGGCCCTCGACGGTCTCCTCGGGGCCGACGGCGAAGTCCGCGTCGGGCTCGTCGAGCAACCGCAGCAGCGGAAGCTCCTCGCGCGGTATCTGCGCGAGCCGGTGGTGGAACCAGCTCGTCTCGACGCGCGCGAGGTGCTTGACGATCCCCGCGAGCGTCGTCGCCGACGGCACGAGGCGGCGTCGTGCGTCGTCCTCGGAGACGTCGCGGACCTTGCGCACGATCGCGTCGCGAAAGAAGTCGAGGAACGCGTCGTACGTCGCGCGCTCGTCGGCGACGGCGACGCCGTCGCGTGCGTCTGGGACCTCGGACATCCGTGGACGCTACACCGCCGCGTCGCGCCGCCTCGTCGCCGGCGCCGCACCGGCGCGTGCCGGGCGCGTCAGCGGCGCTCGGTCTTGCGGTAGCCGCGTGCGTCGCTCCACGCCTCGATGTCGAGGTGGTCGCCGGCCGGGACGAGAAACGACGTCTCGGTGACGTCGAGCCGGAAGAGGTGGAAGCCGCCGGGCTCGAGCTCGTCGCCGGCCCCCGTCGCGCGCGCGAACTCCTGGAACGTCGCGTCGTCCTCGACCGCGACGGCGCGCGCGGTGATCTTGGCGTCGCCCTCCTTGACGTCCTTGTCGACCGTCGCGCTGTGCAGCGCGCAGCGGGGGTCGCGCAGCAGGTCTTTGGCCTTGAGCGAGCCCGGCATCATCCCGAGCCACAGCTCGTCGCCCGCGAACGTCACCTCGATCCCGCTGATGCGCGGCCCGCCGTCCTTGCGCAGCGTCGCGATCAACGCGAGACCGTGGGCCTCGAAGCGACCCCGGACCTTGGCCGCGAGCCCGGGACACGCGACCTCGACCTCACCCCACGAAGCCACGTCCGCTCCTCTTCTCGCATCGTTCCTCGTCCGTCGACGGTGCGGCCACGACCGCGACCCGGCCGGCCGCCGTGTGCGCGCTGCTCCGAGGGTGGTCATGCACCGCCACAGCTCGGCGCCACCCGTCCACAGGGTCCGGCGCTCGCGCGCGGATACACTTCGTCGGAGCGGCCCTGACACTCTGCGAACAAGGGGGACCGGCATGGCGCGCGACATCAACGGCCAATGGACGATCACGCAGAGCAATGGGTTCGAGGTGAGGTTCGACATCGTCCAAGAACCCGACGGTACCCTGCGCGGCTCGGGCGAGGTCATCGGGGGCCCGACGGCGAACGCAAGCGGCCAGCTCACCGGGAATGCGTTCGTCTTCACCGTCGACTGGAACGACAACGGCAGAGGTGGCATGTACTCCGGCACCTTCGACGCTCAAGGGCGTCTCAGTGGCGTCACCTTCGACCTCGACAACCCGGGCAGCCAAGCCACCTGGTTCGCTCATACGTTCGAGCCCACGTGAGCCACGCGGCGGCCTGGCCTCACACGAGGATGACCGCCGCGTGACGAAGACGCGACAAGGCCTGTGACCAGGGCCTCGTGCCCCCGAGCGGGCGACCGGACTCCAACCGGCGACTCTCACCTAGACAAGGATTTAGGATCCGCGGTTCATCGCAATGTTGGATGCATCGACCGCCCTTCAATGAGAAAGCACGAGTTCGACCGTGTGGATCACTGAACACATGAACTTACCTGAGGAGCTTCTGGCCGCCCAAGCCTCAGGAACCCTCGTCGTGTTCGCTGGAGCCGGAGTCTCCGTCCCCCCTCCGTCAGATCTTCCTCTCTTCTCTCAACTCACAGACCAAGTGGCCGATCGCTTCTCGCGTCCCCGCAAACACAAGAATGAGCCAGAGGATTACTTTCTCGGGCGTCTGGATGAAGAGGGCCTACCCGTCCACCGGGTCGTCCGAGAGATCATCAGTCGGCCGTCCTCAAAGCCCAATCACATCCACACAGATCTCGTCCGTCTGTTCAAGAATCCAGAGCACCTGCGCCTCGTAACGACCAACTTCGATACGCATTTCACAACAGCTAGCATGGAAGTCTTCGGAGAGCCGGTCGATCATTACTTTGGGCCTGCCGTGCCTCTTGGACGGGACTTTTCGGGAATCGTCTACGTGCACTCATCCGTTACGCGACCCCATCGAGAGCTGATTCTCACCGACTCCGATTTCGGGCGTGCATACCTAACTGATCGTTGGGCAACGCGATTCCTAGTACCGATGTTTCAGACCTACACCGTTCTGTTCGTCGGCTACAGCCACCGGGACGTAGTCATGGAGTACCTCGCGCGGGGATTGCCGCCCGAACGACCGAAGCAGCGATTCGCGCTAGACGAGGCGGGAAATGAGGCGGATTGGGAGCGGAGGCGGATCGTGCCCATCACCTTCCCGGCGAGCGCTAATGAATAGCGATCGTTTCAAGCCTCTCTACGACGCTCTCTCGGCTTGGGCGGAGCAGACAAGCTGGGGAAGCCTCGATCAGGAGGCCCGCATAAAGGAACTAGTGGCTTCCGACCCTCCACTAGACCGAGCTTCGGAAGCGTACATCGAACAGAGCCTCTCGGATCCCGTGACTGCTCGATTCTTCACGGACCATGCGGAATCAGCAGCCTGGCTCAAATGGGTCGAAGAAAAGGGGTTACTCACTACGCTATTTGGGTCCAACGAGCTACCGGCGGAGGTCGCGCGCACCGTCGCCTACTGGTTCGCGGACAAGTACGCCTGCGCACATTCTGAAACTGCCTTAGGCGTCGTCCAGCGGGCGGGGCGGCCAATGGGCGAGTTCTTGTGGAATGCCCTCGCACTGTTCCTCCACCCGATACGTTGCAACGACGTTCCCGTCATCGAGAAGTGGCTTCCTGTTCTTCTTCAGCACGCGCCCCCGAAGAATCGCCGACACAGCGTCCTCGAAACGATGCTGACGTCACGTGTCCTCTCCCGGCCTTCGGTGCTCCTCCTGTTCGGCTTCTTGGTCCAGCCCTTGGCTTCACTTTCCCCCCGCTTCGTGCTCGGGGACGATGGTGACGGTCCCCCCGTCGAGGTTGACTACGAGGTTGATCTTCGGGGCGACGACTATTGGTTGGGTCAGATCTGGAAGGAGAGGATCAAGCCAAGTCTTAGTGACTATGTGATCGAGCTAGCACCGATCGTCACTAGCGCCTTGAGTGGATGTCATCACATTCTTCGCGCGTCCGGGCGAGCTACCTCCTATTGGGACCCCACCAACTATCAACGGGTTGCCGTTGAAGACCAAGCGATCGGAGGGGGCGTGCGGCACCCTGTCGACCCTCTGATAGACGCTGCCCGTGACATCGTCGAGCATCTCCTGACAACGCAGATCGACCGCGCAAAGTCTCTGATTACAGACTGGCTCGCCTCCGAGAGCCCTCTTCTCCAACGACTCGCCGTCCATGCTTACGTGGAGCGTCAAGACCTATCGGCCGATGAGAAGCTGGCTTTTGTCCTGGAAGCGGATCTGCTGTACGCCGAACCTCTGAGGCACGAGGTCTTTCGTCTTCTCCGACTCAACTTCAAACCGGCAGAGGATGAAGTTCGCAACCGCGTCCTCGACGTAGCCGTCCGCGGCCCGCAAGGGGAACACGCAGATCGGCTGAGAGAAGACGCCCTGGATTACGTCAAGTACAACCTCCTCTATTGGTTGCATCAGGCAGCTCCGGACGACCCCAGGTCGAAGGAACTCCTGGATGAAGTCCATGCGGCCAATCCGGATTTCGAACCCCGAGATAACCCGGATCTGGCATGGGTCATCAGTATGGGCCCCCACGAAGTCGAAAGCCCTCTGACAGTAGAGGAGTTGCAGGACATCGATCCCCGTCGAGACGTCACCCGTCTCGTCCAGGCGGTCGAGAGCGCTGATGACTATTCGGAGCGAGAAGCCCTGTTGGGCGCAATCTCCGCGGCTGTGCGTAGGGACTTCGCTTGGAGCGCTTCTCTAGCCGGGGGCCTCCACGACGCTGGCTCCTGGGAGTCCCCAATCTGGGGCGCGCTGATTTCGGGATGGGCGTCATCAGAGCACTCCGCAGAAGATTGGAATCTGCTGTTAGACCTCCTCCTGTCGCACGAAGAACTCGACCACGTCGCCGATCAGCTTGCCTACATGCTCGTCAACCTCGCGCGAAGCTCGATGCCCACATTCGGCCCGAAGCAATTCGAGAAGGCCGAGCAGCTGCACGACGCTGTCTGGTCGTCCCTGGAGGTGACTTCGGAGACAGTACCTTCAGAAGCTCGGCATGATCTCTTGAGCGAAGCAATCAATCGAGCCGGCGGGCGCCTTGCGGAGTTCCTTATCCGCCGGATCGACGCGAAAAGAAGGCTTGCCGGCGAGGACGCGATCACAGCTCAGGACCAGACACGCCTGTCTCGGATCTGTGACGGCACTACACATAGCCACCTATTGGGCTTGGTCGTTGTTGCGCAGGACGTGGTCTTCCTCTACTCGCTGGACTCTGAATGGACCTTGCAAAAACTGCTACCGACATTCGAGTGGGAGAGCGAGGAACGCGCTAAGGCCGCGTGGAACGGCTACCTCTGGGGCCCACGCTGGCATCGGAGGCTGCTACCCCCGTTGATTCCATTGATTCAAGAGACTTTCGACCACCTGGATGCGCTGGGTGATGAACACCGGCGACAACTGGCAGCTCTAGTTGCTGGAATCTCCGTACATGCCATGGATGACGCGATGTCGCGTCCGGAATGGCTCCGGAAGTACCTGGCTACTGGGGAGGACACAGATCGCGCGGCGATCGCCTACGGAATCGCGGCTGCGCTCGAACCATTGGACGACGAAGCTGTTCGCGATGTATGGAAACATTGGTTGCGGGAGTACGTCAGCGAGCGAATGGGCGACGTTCCAGCAGTGGCCGATGAAGAAGAATTACGTGCTCTTCACGAACTCGTCATGCCTCTCAAGGTGGTCTTGGGCGAGCTCGTACCGCTGCTCAAGAGCCGAACGCCAGTCGATACTCGGTACTCGCGAATCTACGACCGTATGTCAGCGAGCACTTTTTCACGCGAGGAAGCCGATGCTGCCGCCGAGCTCTTAGAGCACCTACTCGCGGGTGCCGGAACCCCATTCTTCAACTGCCATGAGGTCGGCCTACTCGTCACATCACTTCACATGGCGGGGGCCCCTCGCGACGTCCTAGTGCGCATTTGCAATCGCATGTCCGAACTCGGTTGTGGGGAAGCGATCACCCTCCGAGCCACCATCGAGGGGTCCTAGCTGGAAGATGGGCGGAATGAGGGCGACACAGCGATCACGCTGTCGTGTCTGTATCGTGGGAAAAGAAAAGGCCCTGTCACCAGGGCCTTTTGTCGAGCGGGCGACCGGACTCGAACCGGCGACCCTCACCTTGGCAAGGTGATGCTCTACCAACTGAGCCACGCCCGCAACGGCGCTCATTATAGGCCCCCGCCGCCGGAGCGGCCCCGGCGTACCGGACGGAGCGGCCCCGGCGCGCGGGACCCGGCGGCCGCCCACGGCGCCGTGCACAGTCGGCGGGCCGGACGGAGCAGACCGGCTCGTCGGAGGCTCGCGCGGGGCGTCTTAGCAGGTCGAGCGCGTGCAAGACGGCCGCCGAGTTCCGAAAATTCGTAGCCAGGGCGTCGCAAACAACGCCGAAGGTCTGCGAGTATGACTCTTCGCGTTCAGCGCAGAGACGCACGCCTAGACGAGAGAGGACGATGGTCGCCAGAGCGATCGCCAGGTTGAGGATCGTTCTCGGGGCCGCCGTGGCCGGCGGGCTCCTGGTCGTCGCGTTCCCGGCCGGCGCACAGGCCCTCGAGCCCGCGTGCACGCCGTTCGGCCACGTCCAGACCTACCACCCCGACTCCGGCTTCTACCGCGGCCCCGCGTGGCATTACGGGCGCACCGTCACGGTGAGCTACGGCGGCACGACGTGCATCGTCGCCGGCGAGACGCCGGGCCACTTCGACCGCCAGGTGTCGGGCACCGCCACCGTGCACCGCGGGACGTCGACGTCCGGCCGGGTGCTCGGGACGCACGGCTTCAGTAGCGTCGAGGTGTGGGACGGCGTCGAGGGCCACGTCGAGTGGCCGGCGGCGTGGTGGGACTGCGACGGCTCGACCGTCGACTACAGGTGGGAGATCCCCGGCATCTACTCGTTCGGCATCGAGGGGCGCCGCGGGCAGTGGCACTGGTGGCAGACGGCGCCCGCGACGTCGCTCGGCGCGTCGCACTCGTTCAGCGCCTGCTGACGCACTACACCCCCAGGTCCGACTCCTCGACCTCGAACCGCAGCACCGCGCTCCCGGTGCCGATCTCGACCGACGTGTAGCGCACTCCGTCGGCGATCCCGGGAAGAGGGAAGGTGTGCGAGATGGCGCCGTCCGCGGCCGACACGGTCAGCTCCCCGCCGTCGATGGACGCGTCGCCCGCCGCCCTGCCGTTGAGCACGTCGGACGACACCTCGAGCGCTCCGCCCACGAAGCGCGCCTCGAGCGACTCCTCTCGTCGTTGTAGCGCGGCGGTGAGGGCGCGGTCGGTCAGCGTCGCGCTCCCCTGCCCTCCGCCGACGCGCACGGCGCGCGTCTCGCCCGACGCGAGCTCCGCGGGCGAGAACGTCACGTCCTCGAGCTCGAGTGTGACGTTCGACAGCCGCAGGACGCCCTTGCCGGCGCCGTCGGCGGACACCTCGATCGACGGGATGCTGCCGCGCGCGACGCAGTACAGGAACGGCCATCCGCCGATGTCGACGGCCGGGTCGGACGTCGTGCGGAGCTCGGTCGCGAGACGCGCCGCGATGCGGTCCTCGGCGACCGAGCGTGCGACGACGTCGGCGACCGCCGCGAGCGCGATCAGGACGACCAGCGCGACGAGCAGCTTTCGCACCCCTACCTCCCCGTGCTCCCGAACCCGCCGGCGCCGCGCGCCGACGCCGGGAGCTCGTCGACGACGTCGAGCTCGATCGTCTCGACGCGCTGCACGACCAGCTGCGCGACCTTGTCGCCGCGCCGGATGACGATCGGCTCGTCGCGGTCGAGGTTGACCACGACGACCTTTATCTCGCCGCGGTAGCCGGCGTCGACGACGCCCGGTCCGTTGGCGAGCCCGAGCCCGTCGCGCAGCGCGCGCCCGGAGCGCGCGTGCACGAGACCCGCGAAGCCCTCCGGCAGCGCGAGCGCGATCCCGGTCGGCACCGCGGCCCGCTCGCCCGGAGCGAGGGTGACGTCGGCCGCGGCGAGCAGGTCGAGACCGGCGTCGCCGGGCCGCGCGTACGCCGGCAGGGGCAGGTTCGGGTCGAGCCTTCGGACCGCGACCCTCACGCGTCGTCCCCGCGCGCGCCGCGTCCCTGCACCAACGACAGCAGCTCGCGCTCGAAGTCGGTGAGCTCCTGGAACCCCTTGTAGACGGACGCGAAGCGCAGGTACGCGACGTCGTCGAGCGCGCGCAGGCGGTCGAGCACCTCGCGCCCGATCTCCGACGACGGGATGCGCCGGCGCCCGTCGAGGCGGACCGCGTCCTCGACCTCGTCGGCGAGGGCGTCGATCTGCTCCGGGGTCACGGGCCGGTTCTTCACCGCGCGCCGGATCCCCTCGACCATCTTCGAGCGCGCGAACGGCTCCTCGCTGCCGTCGCGCTTGACGACGGTCGGCGGGGTCTCCTCGACGCGCTCGAACGTAGTGAAGCGACGGCCGCAGCCGAGGCACTCGCGGCGGCGCCTGATGGCGCGCCCGCGCTCGGCGACGCGCGAGTCGACGACCCGGTCCTCCTCGGAACGGCAGTAGGGGCAGCGCACGGCGCCATGGTAGATGGCCGGGCGCGACTCGGGGCCGGCGCGCGGCCGGCCCCGAACCCTGAGATCGCGATGCGCTAGTAGAGCGCCGAGATGCCGGCGCGGTCGCCGCTCGCGGGAGAGCGCTTGAGCGTCTCGCCGGAGTAACCGTACGCGTACATCGTCTCGAAGCGGGCGCCCGACGGGTGCCCGAGGCCGTACGCGTGGCCGAACTCGTGCGTCGCGATGTTGGCGACGTCGTAGACCTCGCCCGCGTCCTCGTAGCAGCCGTCGCCCTCGCTCGGGGCCTGCCACCACGTGTACGCGTTGTTGAACACGACGTCGCTCTCGATGAAGCCGTCGCTCCAGCGCCACGTGTACGTCGTCGCGAGCGAGCCGCCCGTCTTGCCCCACAGGATGTCGTAGAGGCGGTTCGCGGTGTACTTCGTGACGGTCCCGTCGGTCGCGACCGATACCGACGGCACGCCGGCGTCGACGCGCCACGCGTTCCAGCTCGACTGCAACGCGGTCGTCACGCCGCCGAGGTACGACGGCACCGTCGCCGGGTTGAGGTGCGCCGTGCGGTTGGCGGCGATGACCCAGCCGGTCGTCGCATACGTACCGCTGCCGGCGCCGTCGTTGCTGCAGTTGGCGCCGCTCGGCGGCGCGGGGGCTTTGTGCACCGAGTGGACGTCGATCAGCACCGCGTACGACCCCGGACCGGCGAACCCGCGTGCATAGATGCCTCCGACGCGCGGCTCGACGTAGGCGTCGTCGCGGGCCGCCGCGGCGGACCCGGGCCCGAACGACGCGAGAACCAGCGCGACGACGGCCGCGCCAACGAACCTCTTTCTCATGGCCTCCCCCTCTCCGGACCGCGACGCCGACCAAGGCGTCG
>DASZZZ010000063.1:0-1993 GCA_036260375.1 Actinomycetota bacterium | reverse complement strand
GTGATGCCCAGCCCGAGGGCGGCTAGCTCCCACTGCTCGGCGGGCAGGAGCAGTCGCGGCGTGAAGCCTGCGCCGTACAGGGCCGGCCAGAAGCGGTTGCCCGGCCGCGCGAAGTGGTGTCCGACCGCTCCGGAGTAGAGGCCCGGGTTGATGCCGCAGAACAGCACCGCGAGACCGGGCGCGGCGACGTCGGCGATGCGCGCGTTCTCCGCCGCCGCGATCTGCGCGCGCGTCGGACGCCACGGCGCCTCCGGGCTCACGGGCGCTCGTAACCGCCCATGGTCAGCGCCATGAGCGCCTTGCCGGTGTGCAGGCGGTTCTCGGCCTCCTGGAACACGACCGACTGCGGGCCGTCGATGACGTCGTCGGTGACCTCGTTGCCGCGGTCCGCTGGCAGGCAGTGCATGTAGATCGCGTCGTCGCGCGCGATCCGCATGCGGCGCGCGTCGCAGATCCAGTCCCTGTAACGGTCGTTGAGCGCGAGCGCGGCGCGCTCGTCGCCGAAGAGGTGCTCGGCCCCCCACGACTTCGGGTACACGACGTGCGCGCCCTCGAAGCCGGCGTCCATGTCGTCGATCTCCGTCAACGTGCCGCCGCCGTCGTCCGCGAGCGCGCGCGCCCGCTCCATCACGGGCTCCATCAGGCGGTACTCGGGGGGCCGGGCGATCACGACGTCGGCGCCGAAGCGCGGCAGCAGGAGAGCGAGCCCCTGCGGCACGCTCATCGGCTTCGCGTAGCTCGGCGCGTACGCCCACGACACGCACACCTTCATGCCCGAGAGATCGCGCGTGCCGAAGACCTCCTCGATCGTCATGAGGTCGGCGAGCTGCTGCGTCGGGTGGTCGACGTCGCACTGGAGGTTGATGACGGGGGCACTCGCGGCGTCGGCGACCGCACGCATGTAGGCGTTGCCCTCGCCGGGGACCTTGTCGTGGCGGATGGCGATGCCGTGCCCGTAGCTCGACAGGATGATGCCCATGTCGCGCGGGCTCTCGCCGTGCGCGATCTGCGACGTGTTCGCGTCGACGAAGTGCGCGTGGCCGCCGAGCTGAGTCATGCCGGCCTCGAACGCGTTGCGCGTGCGCGTGGAGAGGTCGAGGAAGATCATGAACAGCGTCTTGTCGGGCAGCAGACGATGCGGCTCCGCCGCCTTGAACGCGGCCTTGAGCTCGTGCGCGACGTCGAGCGCGACCCCGAGCTCGTCGACGCTCCAGTCGGCCGTCGAGACGAAGTCCTTGCCGGTCAGCTCGCTGCGTTCCACGCGTCCTCCTCGAGAGCTCAGAAGTCGTCCATGCGCGCCCACAGGCGCGGTGCCGCCTCACGGCACCGCGCCGCGAGCTCGTCCTCGTCGACGAGGACGTGGCGCCGGTCGCGCACCACCCATCGTCCCGCGACCATGACGTCGCGCACCGACCACGCGCCCATGCCGAAGAGGAGGTGGCCGGCGAGGTTGCCGGCGCGCAGCGGCGTCGGGGGCCGGTAGTCGAGCACGACGAGGTCGGCCGGCGCGCCCGGCTCGAGCGTCCCGAGCGCCGGCTCGCCGAACAGCGCGCCGGCGACGCGCGCGCCGGTCGCGAGGCGGTCGAGCGCGAACGCCGGCCCGGCATCGTGCGACGCCTCGCGCGCGACGAGGTAGCACGCGCGCGCCTCTGCGAACATGTCGCCGTCGATGCCGTCGGTGCCAAGGGCGACGCGGCGGCCGAGGGCCGCGGCCGGGGCGCGCCCGACGCGGTTGTTCATGTTCGAGCGCGGATTGTGCGCGACCCAGGCCCCCGACGCTCGCAGCGCCTCGATCTCGGAGTCGTCGAGGTGGACGCCGTGCGCGATGACGTCGCCCTCCGACAGCGCGCCGGCGGCGCGCAGGCGGTGGACGACGCGCGTGCCGTAGCGCTCGAGCGCGTCGCGCTGGTCGCACGCGTCCTCGGCGACGTGGACGTGGATCGGTGCGCCGGCGGCGCGCGCCGACTCGACGAGCGCGTCGAGCGTCGCGGGC
>DASZZZ010000062.1:0-17376 GCA_036260375.1 Actinomycetota bacterium | reverse complement strand
CCGTCCCCGCGGCGGTCGCGCCGATGTTGAGCTCCTCGAGAGTCGCGGGGACGGGCATCAACGCAGAAGAGGACTACATCGACGGCATCGTGCGTCACCTGCGCGATCTGACCGGCTTCGACGTGCGCCGCGGCGAGAACTTCTTCCGCTTGATCCAATCCGGCGGGGACATGGCGCACGTCTCGAGCGCGCTGCGCAACGCGGCCGTCGAGATCTCCCGGATCGCGTCCGACCTCCGGCTGCTCGCCTCGGGGCCCCGTACCGCGATCGCCGAGATCGTGCTTCCGCCCGTGCAGCCGGGCTCGTCGATCATGCCAGGCAAGGTCAATCCGTCGATGGCCGAGATGATGAACATGGTGTGCTTCCAGGTCATCGGGTTCGACGAGGTCTGCTCGCTGGCGGCGCACAATGGTCAGCTCGACCTCAACGTGTTCTGGCCGTCGTTCGCCTTCAACCTCCTGTTCGGCATGACGATCCTGCGCAACGGCGTGCGCGCGTTCACCGAGCGGCTCGTCGTCGGCATCCGGGCGGACGAGGAGCAGTGCCGCAACCTCATGGAGCAGTCGCTGATGCTGTGCACCGCGCTCACCGACTACATCGGCTACGAGGACGCGGCGAAGCTCGCCAAGGAGGCCTTCGAGCGACGCAAGACGATCCGCGAGATCGTGCTCGAGAAGGGGATCATGGACGCCGACCAGCTCGACAAGGTGCTCGACGCCATGCCGATGACCGAGCCGGGCGTGCCGGGGCGCTGACGCGCGCGTCGCGACCGCTCCGGGCGCACGTGGCCGGGGCACTCCAAACCGTTCTGAGTCGGCCCCGACTCACGTGCGCCCTCCGCTGGTCCGTCGCGCGTGACCGCTCCGGGCGCACGTGGCCGGGGCACTCCAAACCGTTCTGAGTCGGCCCCGACTCACGTGCGCCCTTCGCTCGTCGGCGCGCGCGATGCCGTGCACAGTGCGCGGGCGGCGACATAATCGGGGCGAGACATGCGCAACCCGTTTCGCCGCAGGCGCGGCGCCCACTCCTACGACCTCTCCGGCATGGTCCGGAGCGTCCGCACGCGCGACCGCAAGCGCTTTCGATGGCTGCGCCGCAAGTGGGTGTGGATCCCGCTCGTCGTCCTGTTGCTGCTCGGAGGAGTCGCCGGCTACGCGGCGTGGTACTACTACGGCCTCGAAGACGACGTCCAGGATCCCGTCGCCCCGATCGTGCCGACGGAGACCGCGGAGGAGCCGTTCAACGTGCTCCTCGTCGGCTCCGACTCGCGCGAGGGGCTGACCGAGGCGGAGCAGGAGAAGCTCGGGGCCGACGACGAGCTCGCCGACGGCACGCAGGTCACCGGGCAGCGCGCCGACACGCTCATCCTCGCCCACGTCGACCCCGAGACGGACCACGTGACGATGGTTCAGTTCCCGCGCGATCTATGGGTGCGCGCGTCGAACGGCGACATGATGAAGATCAACGAGGCGTTGCAGCTCGGCAAGTCGGCGCTGGCGCAGACGATCATCGACCTCACCGGCCTCCGCATCAACCACTACGCGCAGATCAACATCGCCGGGTTCCGCGACCTCGTCGACGCGCTCGGGGGCGTCGAGGTGTGCGTCCCGGAGCCGATTCCGTTCGACCCGGCGACCGGCATCGAGGTCACCGCCGACGAGATCGGCATGGTGACGTTCGACGGCGACCGCGCGATCCGCTTCGTGCGGTCGCGCAAGGTCTTCGGGGAGGGAGACTTCGCGCGCATCCAGAACCAGCAGAAGTTCCTCGCGGCGGCGATCGACAAGCTCACGTCGCCGGGCACGTTCCTGAGCTGGACGCGCGTCCTCGAGCTGCGGCGCGTCGCAGGCGACAACCTCCGGATCGACGACGACACCGGCTTGTGGGAGCTCTACGGCATCCTCCAGCGGTTCCGGTCGTTCGACCCGAACAACTACGAGGCCTACACGGTGCCGAACCTCGGCACCGGCACGACCGAGGGTGGGGCGAGCATCGTCGTGCCCGACCGCCCCGCGATGAAGGCGATGTTCGAGGCGATGGCCGACAACGTGTCGCCCGCAGCCGCCGACGACGTCCCGAGCATCGACCCGTCGACCGTGCGCGTCGGCGTCTACAACGGCACCGCCGTCGCGGGCCGCGCCGAGGAGGCTGCCGGCGAGCTCGAGGACGCGACGCGCACGGCGACGGGCAGCGTCGTGATCGAGGACGTCGACGACGCGGGCCGGACCGGCCACCGCGACACGGTCGTCCGCTACGAGCCCGAGGCGCGCAAGATGGCCGAGCTCGTCGCGGCGGCGCTTCCGGGGGCCGAGCTGACGCGCGGCAACGTCGCCCCGGGCGTCGACGTCGCCGTCGTCGTCGGCACGCGCTTTCGCACCCGCAAGATCGTGCAGATCCTGCCGATCCCGATCCCGAAGCCGGGCGCGCTGCCGGAGGTCTGCCGCGAGTAGGGCCGGGTAACGTGTCGCGATGCCGACCGGCGACCTGGTCCACCGCGTGCGCGTGCCCGACGCGCCGCCGGACGGCGCGCTCGTGCTGTTCCACGGACGCGGCGCCGACGAGCACGACCTGTGGCCGCTGCTCGAGCTGCTCGACCCGGACCGCCGCCTCCTCGGTCTGACGCCGCGGGGCCCGCTGTCGCTGCCGCCCGGCGGGGCGCACTGGTACGTCGTCCGGCGCGTCGGCTTCCCCGATCCGGACACGTTCGGGCCGTCGTTCGAGCGCGCCGCGGCGTGGCTCGACGACGTCGCGTCCGAGCACGGCGTGCCGCTCGAGCGCATGGTCCTCGGCGGCTTCTCACAGGGGGCGGTGATGTCGTACGCGCTCGCGCTCGGAGCCGGCCGGCCCCGGCCCGCGGGGCTCGTCGCGCTGAGCGGGTTCGTGCGGCAGGTGCCGGGCTTCGACGTCGACCTCGGCGCGCGCGCCGGCTTCCCCGTCGCGATCGCCCACGGCGTCTACGACGACGTCATCTCGGTCGAGTTCGCCCGCGCCGCGCGTGCGCTGCTCGAGGGCGCGGGGGCCGACGTCGTCTACCGCGAGTCGCCGCTGCCGCACGCGGTCGACCCCGCGTTCGTGCGCACGCTGACGCCGTGGCTCGCCCGCGTCGTCGTCGCCGCCGCGGCCCGCTAGGTCGTCGCCGGTAGCGCGCCCTCGAGCGACAGCAGGAACTCCTTGCGGTGGACGCCGCCGGTGTAGCCGCCGAGCGCGCCGCCGGTGCGCAGCACGCGGTGGCACGGGACCACGATCGGGATCGGGTTCGAGCCGAGCGCGTTGCCCGTGGCGCGTGACGCCCTCGGGCTGCCGGCGCGGCCCGCGATCTCCGTGTAGGTCGACACCGAGCCGTACGGGATGCGCGCGGTCGCCTGGAGCACCCGGCGCGTGAAGCCATCAGTCAAGCTCCAGTCGAGCGTTATGTCGAGATCGGTGCGACGCCGGTCGAAGTAGTCGTCGAGCGCCCGGCGCACGCCGTCGAGACGGTGCGGCGCCGCGAGCACGCGTGGCGACAGCCGGCGGGCGAGATCGTCGACGACCGTGTCGGCGCGCTCGTCCGCGTACGCGACGCGCACGAGCCCGCGCGCGGTCGCGGCGACGACGAGGGGGCCGAGCGGCGAGTCGATCGTAGCGTACGCCACGTCCACGGCCCCGCGCTCGGTCGCGACGCGCGCGAAGCGCTCGAGCGCGTCGGCGTCGTCGCCGTCGCCGGGACCGTTCCTCAGAGCGCTCTCGACGTCGGTCATGGCGTCCACCTCTCTCTCAGCGTCGCGAGCCCCGCGCGCACGTTCTGGCGCGCGGCGTCCTCCGAGCAGCCGATCATCCGCCCGACGTCGCGGTACGGCAGGTCCACGACGTAGCGCCACAGGACCGCGGCGCGCTGCTTGGGGGGCAACGCCCGCACCGCGTTCCACAGCGCCGGGTCGTGCCCGTCGCTCGCCGGCGCGGCCCGCTCGGGAAGGTCGGCTACCGGCACCGCCCGACGCGTGCGGGCGCGGTGATGGTCGATGAGCTTGCGGTGGGCGATCGTGAAGATCCACGCGCGCACGTCGGCGCGCGCGTCGAGGCGCGGATAGGCGCGCAGAGCCGACAGGAACGTCTCCTGGAACGCGTCGTCGCCGTCGGGTGGCCCGAGCGCGGCGACGAGGAACCGTCGCACGGGGGGGCCGTGCTCCTCCAGTACGCGCTGGAACGGCGGCAGGCTCATGTCCCTACAACGTAGTGCGCCACTGCCACGTGAGATTCGTGCGGGCCCATTTCCGTACAGACCGGACATCGCCAGTAAATACCAGGAGGATGAGCGTCCCCATCCGGGAAGTCTCAGGTAGTGCCAGTGCCGGCCCGGCCCGGGTCGGTCGTCCGGATCGACGACCTGAGGGGGTCAACGTGAAGGCATCGAGAGCATCCGTCGCCGCGGCCTTGGCCGCGCTCGTCGCGGCCGCCGCGGCGCTCACCGCGCCGGCGTCCGCGCGTCCGGCGTCGTCCTCGTCGGACGGTTACATCGTCGTGCTCGCCGACTCGGCGCGCGCGGGCGCCGTCGCCGACGCCCACGCGCAGCGGTTCGGCGCGGACGTCGGATTCGTCTACCGCCACGCGCTGAAGGGCTACTCGGCGCGCATGTCGGACCGCGCCGCACAGCGGGTCGCGGCGGCGCCGAACGTGCTGTGGGTCGAGCGCGACAAGCCCATGGAGACGACCGCTCAGACGTTGCCGACCGGCGTCGACCGCGTCGACGCGGAGCTCAGCCCCACGGCGCGCATCGACGGCGTCGACGAGCGCGTGAACGCCGACGTCGCCGTCATCGACACGGGCATCGACCTCGATCACCCGGACCTCAACGTCCACCGTGCCGGTGGCAAGAACTGCGACAACCCGCTGCTCGCTCCCGATGACGACAACGGTCACGGCACGCACGTCGCGGGCACGATCGGCGCGCTCGACAACACGATCGGCGTCGTCGGCGTCGCGCCGGGCGCGCGCGTGTGGCCGGTCAAGGTCCTCGGCGCGAGCGGCGTGGGCCTGACCTCGAGCGTCATCTGCGGCATCGACTACGTCACCGCGAACGCGTCGAGCATCGAGGTCGCCAACATGAGCCTCGGCGGCGGCGGCTCCGACGACCGCAACTGCGGCAACTCGAACAACGACGCGATGCACCGTGCGATCTGCCGCTCGGTCGGCGCGGGCGTGACGTATGCCGTGGCGGCGGGCAACTCGTCGGCCGACGCCAGCACGTCGACGCCGGCGGCGTACGACGAGGTCATCACGGTGAGCGCGCTGGCCGACTTCAACGGCAAGCCGGGCGGCGGCGCGGCGCCGACGTGCCGCAACGATGTCGACGACACGTTCGCCAACTTCTCGAACTACGGCGCGGACGTCGACATCATCGCTCCGGGCGTGTGCATCCTCTCGACGTACATGCTCGGCGGCTACTCGACGCTGTCGGGCACCTCTATGGCGAGCCCGCACGTCGCGGGGGGCGCCGCTCTCTACAAGGCGACCCACCCGACGGCCACGCCCGCCCAGGTGAAGAGCGCGCTGCAGAGCTCCGGATCGTCGGACTGGAACAACGCCGACGACCGCGACAACATCAAGGAGCCTCTGCTCAGCGTCGCAACGTACTGAGCAACGCGCAACGCGATCCCGGGGCGGCCCTCTCTCACGGGGGGCCGCCCCACTCGCGTCCCGCCGCCCTCCACCGGTATTCGAGCGATGGCGCGCCCACGTGCGCCCGGAGCGATCGCGCGCGCCGGGACGCTAGACGCGCGACGCTCCTGCGGGCGTGCGCTCCGGCGCGGCCGGCGGGTCGTCGGGCTGCGCCGGCGCGACGCCGTCGTCGCCGGTCCGGATCGCCTGGAGGCGCCGCCTCGTCGCCGCCAGCTCCCGGCGGATGCGCACGCGGCCCGCGAGCAGCGCCGCGACGAGCGTCGCCGCGCCCCCGAACGCGATCGCGGCGCGGGCGTCGAGCGTCTCGGCGATCCATCCCACGAGCGGCGCGCCGAACGGCGTGCTGCCGAAGAACACGACCGCGTACAGCCCCATGACACGGCCGCGCATCTCGTCGCTCGAGTTGACCTGGAGCGTCGCGTTGCACGTCGACGAAAAGATGAGGCCCGAGATCCCCGTCGGCACGAGGAAGAACAGCGCGAGCTCGAGCGTCGGGGCGTAGGCCGCCGCGATCGTGAAGCAGCCGAACGACAGCGCCGACAGCAGCAGCGTGCGGCGCGTCGGCGCGCGCCTCGACGCGGCCGCGAGCGCGCCGACGACGGTCCCGGCGCCGTTGACGGCCATCAACAAGCTCATCGTGCCCGCCCCGCCGTGGAAGACGTCGGTCGCCATGAGCGGGAGCAGGACCCGGAAGTTGAACGCGAGCGTGCCGACGACGGCCATCATCGCCAGCGGGAGCCTGAGCTCGGGCACCGCCCGTACGTAGCGCAGCGCGGCCCGCAGCTGTCCGCGGCCGCGCGGTTGCCGCTCGGCGGGCCGCAGCTCGGACGCCCGCATGAGCGCAAGTCCCGTCAGCACGGCGACGTAGCTGAACGCGTTGACCAGGAAGCACGTCGCGACGCCGGCCGCCGCGATGACGATGCCGCCGACCGCCGGTCCGACCGTGCGCGCCGCCATGACGATCGCGCCGTTGAGGCCAACGGCGTTGGACAGGTCCTCCGACGAGACCATCTCCGACGCGAACGCCTGGCGCGTCGGGTTGTCGACGGCGACGACGGCGCCGTGCGCGAGCGAGAGCGCGTAGACCATCCACAGCTCGACGACGTCGCCCGCGACGAGGGCCCACAGCGCCAGCGCGAGCGCGCCCTGCGTCGCCTGCGTGACCATGAGCAGCCGGCGCTTGTCGAAGCGGTCGGCGAGCATGCCGCCCCACGGCGCGAGCAGCAGCGACGGCCCGAACTGGAGACCCGTCGTCACGCCGAGGGCGACGCCGCTGCCGGTCAGCGACAGCACCAGCCACATCAGCGCGACCGACTGCATCCACGTCCCGCTGAACGAGACGATCTGGGAGACGAAGTAGATCCGGTAGTTGCGGACGTGGAGCGAGCGGAAGGTGCGCGTGAGCGCGAGGCGGAGCCTCGTCAACGTTCGTTTCGGGTCGCGCGCGTCCGTTCGCTCACGTCGGGTGCAACGGCCTCGGCCGCTGCGCTATTCCGTGCCGCGCAGCTCCGCGAACAGGGCCTCGTAGGACGACGCCACGGCGGCCGGCGACACCCACCGCTCGACCCACGCCCGGCCCGCGGCCCCCATGCGCGCACGCTCCGCGGGCGAGTCGAGCACGCTGCGCAGCGCCTTGGCGAGCGCCTCCGGGTCGTCGGGCGGCACCGCGAGCCCGGCGCCGGAGCGCTCGACGACCCGGGCGACCTCGCTTCCCTCGTCGACCGAAGCGACGAGCGGCCGGCCGGCGGCGAGGATCGAGTACGACTTCGACGGGACGCTGGCGCGCGCCAGACCCCGCCGCAGCGGCACGAGGTGGACGTCGGCCGCGGCGAGGACCTCCGGGAGGCGCTCGGCCGGCTGCATGTCGACGAAGCGGACGTTCGGCATGCCCGTCGCCCGGCGCTCGAGGTCCGCGCGCGCGGCGCCGCCGCCGTTGACGACGAAGACGACGTCGGGTTCGTACGCCAGCGCGGCGGCGGCGTCGAGGACGGTGTCGAGCGACTGCGACAAGCCGACGTTGCCCGCGTACATCACGACGGTCTTGCCGCCGAGGCCGTAGTCGCGCCGGTAGGCGTTTTCGTGCGGGCCCGGACGGATCCACTGCGTGTCGACGAAGTTGGGGATGACGCGCACGACGTCGCCGCGCCCGATCTTGGCGGCGACGTTGTCGCGCAGGTCCTCCGACAGCACCGTCACGGCGTCGGCGTGCTCGTAGCAGAACCGCTCGAGGCGCGCCGCGGCCGCGACGAGACGGCGGTCGGTCAGCACGCCGAGCTCGACCGCGACGTCGGGATAGACGTCCTGGACGTTGAAGACGAGCGGCGCGCGGGCGGCGCGCGCGACCGCGAGCCCGACGACGCCGAGGGTGAGCGGCGGGGACATCGCGAGGACGCCGTCGACGCGGCCGCGTGCGCGGCGGCCGGCGCGCACGCCGACGCCCGCGGCCAGCGCGCTGAAGCCGGCGAACGCGGCGGCCCGGCGCGCAATGCTGCGCTTGTCGCGCGCCGGGAACGGGTGCAGGCGGGTGATGCGCCCCCACGGCGTGTCCTCGAGGCGCACGAGCCGTCCGTCGAACCCCGGCTCGACGCGGTGGTGCCGGTACCACGGCAGCGACGTGACGACGTCGAGGCGGTGCCCCCGCGCGGCGAGCTCCTCGACGATGCGCGTGACGACCGCGCCGGTCGGCGCGACGTCGGGCGCGAAGTGGGGGCACACGACGACGAGCTTCATCGCGTGCCTCGTCGCGCGTCGGCGCGCCGCGCGCGTCACAGCGTCGTTCCCAGCGCGTGCCGGTACGCGTCCTCGAGGACGTCGGCCGCGTGCGTCCACGTGAACGACGCGGCGCGCTCGAGACCCGCGCGCACGAGCGCGGCCCGCGTCGCGTCGTCGCCGGCGAGCTCGACGAGCGCCCGCGCCCACTCGTCTGTGTTGTCGGGCGACAGCAGCACGCCGGCGTCGCCGACCACCTCCGGCAACGCGGTCGCGTCGGCCGCGACGACCGGGCAGCCGTGCGCCATCGCCTCGAGCACGGGCGCGCCGAAGCCCTCGAAGCGCGACGGGAACACGAGGGCGACCGCGGCCTCGTAGAGCTGCTCGAGCTCGTGCTGCCCGACGTAGCCCAGGGCGCGCACCCGCTCCTCGATCCCGAGCTTGCGCATCTCCTCGGCGATCGCGCCCTCGGTCGAGTGCGCCGTGCCCCACTGGCTCGACCCCTTGGCTCCGGTGAGCACGAGGGCCGCCTCGGGGTGCACCCGCAGCAGCTCGGCGAACGCCTGGATCAGCAGGAGGTGGTTCTTGTGTGGGTAGGTGGCCGCGGGATAGATGAAGAACGGCCCGGCGAGCCCGAAGCGGGCGCGCGCGTCGGGGCCGCGCGTTCCCGGCGCGCCGCCCGGCGACATCCCGTGGGGGACCACGACGACGACGCTGGGGTCGATCCCGAGCCGCTCGATCACCGTGCGCCGCGTGAACTCGCTCGGCGTCAGCACGAGGCGTGCCGCCTCCGCGGAGCGCGGCACCATCGCGCGCAGCCACGCGCGCTTCGAGCGCGTGAAGTACTCCGGGTAGAAGACGTACTGGAGGTCGTGCAGGGTCAGCACCGGGCGCGCCGACCCCACGAACGGGATCACGCCTCCGGCGTGGTGTACGAGGTCGATCCCGCGCTTGCGGTACTGCCGGGCGAGCCACGCGTTCTCTCCCACGACGACGCGAGCGGGCTTGCGCCGCCCGTTCACCGGCGCGTACGCGGTCGGGAAGGTGCGGGCGAGGTCGGGGTAGGCGCTCGCCAGCTCGGGGAGCGCGAACAGCGTGTACTCGAGGTCGGAGAGCCGCTCGGCAAGGCCCCCGAGGAGCCGGACGGTGTAGGTCTCCGACCCGCCGACGACCCCCGGGACCATCCACAGGAGGTTGATCCCGACGCGGTTCACGCGGCGACGTCCTCGTAGGCCTGGGCGACGAGGCGCCCGCAGCGCGCCCACGTGAAGCGGGCCGCGCGCTCCCGTCCCGCGCGCGCGAGCCGCGCCGAGAGGTCGCCGTCGGCGAGGACGGCGTCGAGGGCGCGCCCGATCGCGGCTTCGTCGCGCGGGTCCACGAGGAGCGCCGCGTCTCCCGCGAGCTCCTCCGTCGAGGTCCCCCGCGACGTCACCACGGGCGTTCCCTGCGCCATCGCCTCGAGCACGGGGAACCCGAACCCCTCGAGCAGCGTCGGCCAGCAGAACGCGCGCGCCCCCGCGTAGAGCGCGCGCAGGTCGTCGCCGGGGACGAAGCCGAGGGCCCGCACCGGCTTGGGCGCCCGCGCGACGAGGGCGGCGAGGTCCTCGCTCCACCCGCGCGGGCCGGCGACCACGAGCTCGACCTCGGGTCCGACGCGGCCCATCGCGGCCACGACCGCGGGCAGGTTCTTGCGGGGCTCGACCGTCCCCGTCCACAGCACGTAGGGACGACCGAGCCCGTAGCGGCGCCGGACGCGCTCGACGTCGGCCTCCGACGCGGGGCGGACGTCGACGCCGAGCGGGACGAGGCGAAGACGCGCCGGGGGGAAGCCGGCCTCCTCGCAGTCCCGCCGCGTCGCCTCGGAGGAGCAGAGGACGAGGTCGGCCTCGGACAGGGCGAGGTCGAGCCCGCGACGGAAGAAGCGCAGACCGCGCGCGGTGAAATGGGCGGGCTGCCGCACGAACGCGAGGTCGTGGATCGTGAGCACGAGCGGCCGGGACCGGGGCGGCATCGCGATCGAGGTGGCGTGGACGACGTCCACCGGCCCCGTCGCGCGCTCGACCCGGGGCCGCCGGAGCCGGTGCCAGCTCTCGTAGAGGGCGGCGCGCGGGAGCGGAAGGTGGCGTACGGGCAGGGGCGGGCGGAAGTCGCGCGGTGCCGCGCGCGCGTGGCGGGCCGCGACCCCGACGAGGTCGAGCCCGGCGCGCTCTCCCAGCGCCCTCGCCATGCCGATCGCGGCGACCGCGGTGCCTCCCGGGACGCGGTGCCAGCACTGCTCGACCGTCATGGCGACCCTGAGCCCCGACACGGCGGGATTGTCCCACGGTGCCTCGCGGCGGCGGGGGACGGCGCGGCCGGCAGTGCGGGGCGAGCCACTACGATCGAGGCGTGGACGGGTGGAGCGGGCGCAGGGTGCTCGTAACGGGCGGAGGCGGCTTCGTCGGCCGCGCCGTCCGGCGCGTCCTGGCCGAGCGGGGGGCGCGCGCGGTGATCGCCCCCCGGCGCGCCGACTTCGACCTCACCCGGGCGGACGACACCGAGAAGATGCTCGCCGAGGCCGCTCCCGACGTCGTCTTCCATCTCGCCGCGCGCGTCGGCGGCATCGGGGCGAACCGGGCGCAGCCGGCCGACCTCTACCTCTCGAACCTGCTCATGGGGACCAACGTGATCGAGGCCGCGCGCCGGCGAGGGACGGACAAGACCGTGGTCGTGGGAACGATCTGCTCCTACCCCAAGCACACGCCGGCGCCCTTCTCCGAGGACGACCTCTGGAACGGCTATCCCGAGGAGACCAACGCCCCCTACGGCCTCGCCAAGAAGGCGCTGCTCGTCCACGCGCAGAGCAACCGCGCCCAGCACGGACAGAACGTCGTCTACCTGTTGCCCACGAACCTCTACGGTCCCGGCGACAAGTTCCACCCCGCGGTCTCCCATGTCGTCCCCGCGTTGATCAAGAAGTGCGTCGACGCGGTCGAGTCCGGGGCCGGCGCCCTCGAGGTGTGGGGCACGGGCCGCGCCACGCGCGAGTTCCTCTTCGTCGACGACGCCGCGCGCGCCATCGTGCTCGCGGCCGAGCGCTACGACGGGGGGGACCCCGTCAACATCGGCTCGGGCGTCGAGATCTCGATCGCCGAGCTCGCCGCCGAGATCGCCGCGCTGACCGGCTTCGAGGGCGACATCGTGTGGGACGCGTCCAAGCCCGACGGCCAGCCCCGCCGCCTCGTGGACTCGAGCCGCGCCCGGGCCGCGTTCGGCTTCGAGGCGACCACCTCGCTCGAGGCCGGGCTTCGGGCCACGATCGACTGGTACCGGGCCCACCGCGACCAGGCGGAGGCGGTCGCGGCGCTGTGAGGGCCGGGGGCGCGACTCCCGGCGCTCGCTCCGGCGGCTTCCCCCGGGTCGCGTTCGACGCCGGGCCCCTGCTCGACCCACCCACCGGCGTGGGGCGCTACGCGCGCGAGCTCGCCCGCACCCTCGAGGCCGTCGGCGTCGACGTGCGGCGCTTCGCGGTCGCGTGGAGGGGTGCGCGGGACGCATCGATAGCGCGCTGGAGGGTCCCGGCGCGGGTCGCGCAGGCGGTGTGGAGGCGCGCCGGGCGGCCCGCGATCGCGCGGCTCACCGGTCCCGTCGACGTCGTCCACGGCACGAACTTCACGCTGCCCGCGCTCGGAGAGGCCCCCGGCGTCGTGACCGTCCACGACCTCTCCTACCTGCGCGACGACACGTGGCCGGGCGGGCACAGGCTGCGCACGCTCGTGCCGGACGCGATCCGGCGCGCCGCCTGCGTGGTCGTGCCGACGGAGGCGATCGCGGCGGACGTCGCGCGGCGCTACTCCGTGGCGCGCGATCGTCTCGTCGTGGCGTGGGAGGGCGTGTCCCCCGCGTTCTACGGGGCCGCGCCGCTCGCCGACGGGGCCCTCGCCCGTCTCGGCGTCGCCCGCCCGTATGTGGTCGCGGTCGGCACGATCGAGCCGCGCAAGAATCTCGCCCGCCTCCTGCGCGCGTGGGAGGGTGCGACCGGGCGCGAGCTGGGGGGATGGACCCTCGTGCTCGCGGGGCCGGCCGGATGGGGCCCCGCCCTGCCCCGCACCCCCGGGGTCGTCCCGGTCGGCTGGGTCGGCGACGAGACGCTGCCGGGTTTGCTTGCCGCCGCCGAGGTGTTCTGCTATCCGTCGTTGTACGAGGGCTTCGGGCTCCCGCCGCTCGAGGCCATGGCGGCCGGCACCCCGGCGCTCGTGGGGCGCTACTCCGCCGCCGAAGAGGTGGTGGGGGACGCCGCCCTGCTGGTGTCGCCCACCGACGTCGACGGGATGGGAGACGGCCTCGTGCGCCTGGCGCGCGACGAGGCGTTGAGGAGGCGCCTGACGCGGGCGGGACGCGCCCGGGCCGCGGGCTTCACGTGGGAGCGGACCGCGCTCGCGACGCGAGAGGCCTACGAGGAGGCGATGCAGTCATGAGAAGGGCCCTCGCCGCGGCGGTCGTGGTGGCGTGCGCGCTCGCCGCGCCCGCGGAGGCCGCCCGTACCGTGGTGATCAAGGGCCGCGGGTGGGGCCACGGGATCGGGATGTCGCAGTACGGCGCGCTGGGGCGCGCGGAGGCGGGCCACAGCGCCCGCCGCATCCTGCGCCACTACTACCGCGGCACCCGCATCCGGCGGACGAGCGTGCCGCGCAAGGTGCGCGTGGGCCTGATCGACGGCCGCGGGGTCGTGCACCTCCGCTCCCGGGCGCGCCGCGCGGGGGGCGGGCGCGTCGTGATCGGGCGCGCCGCCTCCGGGCGCCGGATCGCGTCGGGGGGCGCGGGCGACAGGTGGCGGGCGGAGGCGAGCGGCACCGGCGGCATACGTCTGTACCGCAACGGCGTCCGGGTCAAGCGCCGCGGACGCACGGTGTTCGGGAAGCCCGACCGGCCGCTCGCGGCCCGGTACGCGGGCTTCGGCACCCTGCTCCGGATCCGCCAGAAGGGTCTCGCCTACGCCCACGGCAAGCTGGTGCTCGGCACCTACCGGGGAGCGTGCCGCCCGGGGTTCTGCCTGCGCGTGGTGCTCAAGCTCTCGATGCAGAAGTACCTCCTGGGGCTCGGGGAGATGCCGGCGTCGTGGCCCGCCGCGGCCCTGCGGGCGCAGGCGATCGCGGGCCGCACCTACGCGCTCAACCGCATCCGGACCTACGGCCAGCACCGGTACCCATGCGACTGCGCGGTCTACGACGGCTCGGGCGACCAGGTCTACATCGGCGACGCCCGCCGGACGGGGTCGGGCGCGTGGTGGGACGACTGGAGGTCCGCGGTCGCCCGCACGCGGGGGCTCGCGGTCGTGCGCCGCGGCCGCCCGATCCAGGCCCTCTACTCGTCCTCCTCGGGGGGCCACACCGAGAACAACGAGAACGTGTGGGGCGGGACCGCCCTGCCCTACCTGCGCGGCGTGCGGGACCGGTTCGACGGCGTCGACGACAACCCCAACTTCCGCTGGCGGGTCGAGATGCGGTGGAAGAGGCTGTCGGCCAAGCTCGACCGCGCCTTCGGGACCGGCAAGCTCGTGAAGGTCTCGCTCGTGCGTCCCTTCGGCGTGTCGGGGCGCGTCACGGTCGCGACCCCCACCGGGGGAGGCGTGCGCATCGCCGGGTCGGCCCGGACCGTGCGCGTGGACGGGTGGGCGCTGCGCTCGGCCCTCGACCTCAAGGACACCTGGTTCCGCATCCGGGTACGCCGGGCCGCGGGGCCGCGGGCCTAGACTGCGGGCGTGACCCTTCAGGCCCCTCCCTCGGAGACGCTGGCCGCGGCGGCCGCGCCCGCCGCGGTCCGGACGGTGTCGCTCGTGTCCCTTGGGCTGCTCGTCGTGAGCGTGTGCTTTGCGGTCGCGGGGCAGCTCACGCTCAAGACGGCCATGGACCGCGTCGGGCGCATCGGCGAGGCGGAGATGTCCGCGCCCGCCGACACGCTCCTGCGGGCCGCGCGGGAGCCGTTTCTGTGGGTTGGCCTCGGCCTCTTCGGGATCTCCGCTCTCTTCTGGCTCGTGGTCCTGTCGCGCGTCCCGCTGTCGGTCGCGTACCCGTTCGTGGGGCTCTCCTATGTCGTGATCGTGGCCTTCGCGCGCTTCGTGCTGCACGAGCAGGTTCCGCTGCTGCGGTGGGCGGGGGTGCTCCTCGTCGTGTCCGGCATCGTCGTCATCGGACTCTCGTTCCGGAGGGCCACGGGGGCGTGAGGGCGGTGCTTCTCGCGGGCGGGTTCGGGACCCGCCTGCGCCCGCTCACCTTCACGCGCCCCAAGCCTCTGCTGCCGATCGCCAACCGGCCCCACATCGAGCACGTGCTCGACTCCCTCGCCCGCTTCGGCGTCGACGCGGCCGTCCTCGCCACCTCCTATCTGTCGGAGGCCTACGCCGGCCTCGTCGAGGCCGCGCGCGCCCGCGGGATGTCGGTGCACGTGACCCACGAGAAGGAGCCTCTCGACACCGCCGGTGCCGTCAGGCACGCCGGCGCCCTCGTCGCGGGGGAGGCCTTCTTCGTCTTCAACGGCGACGTCCTCACCGACGTGGATCTCGGCGCCCTCGCGGCCTGGCATCGGGCCCGGGGGGCGGAGGCCACGATCATGCTGACCCCGGTGGAGGACCCGTCCGCGTTCGGCGTTGTCCCGACCGACGGCGACGGCAAGGTCACGGGGTTCATCGAGAAGCCCGCGCCCGGGACCGCCCCCACCAACCTCGTCAACGCCGGGGTCTACGTCTTCGAGCCCGCCGTCCTCGACCGCATCCCCGAGGGCCGGCCGTGGTCGGCGGAGCGGCGCCTGTTCCCCGAGCTCGTCGCGGACGGCGCTCTCTACGGCCTCGGGTCCGACGCCTACTGGATCGACATCGGGACCCCCGCGAAGTACCTGCAGGCGAACGTCGACGCCCTCCACGGCCGCTACCGCAGCGACGCGATCCCCGATCCCCGGGAGGGGCTCGTGCTCGCCGCCGACGGGGCTACCGTGGCCGCGGGGGCGAGGGTATCCTCGGTGTGTCTGGGTGCCGGCGCGGTCGTCGAAGAGGGAGCCACCGTGCTCGAGTCCGTCTTGTTGCCCGGCGCCAGAGTGGGCCGAGGTGGCTCCGCGCTCCGCTCGATCCTCGGCCAGGGCTCCGTCGTCGCTCCCGGCGCGCACGCCGAGGACGCGACCCTGGGGGACGGCGACGTGCTGGGCGCGCCGTGAGCGGTCCGCGAACGACGCAGCGCGCGGTGCCATCGTGGACGCCTTACGTAGAGTTGCGGATTGGGTCAGAAGGGCCGGGCCGGACAGACTCCTCTCCTGGCAATATCTGGTCTAAGCTCGTGCATCGAGCGCGCGCAGCAAGGGGAAGCTAGGGGATGGTGACAAGAGGGGACCTGGGGGAGACGAGCCCTCTCAAGCTCGTGGAGCAAGCCGACGCCGTTCGTCGCGCGCCGGAGCTTCCCGGCCGCGGCGCGCTCGAGCCCGAGCGCAGCGACGTCCTGCGTCGCTACCAGATCCTCGGGGTGGGGCTGGCCGCGTCCGACGTCCTGTCGCTCGTGGTCGCGCTCGTCCTGTCCTATCTCGCCCTCTTCGGGCTCGAGCCGCTCCGGCCCTCCTACTACGTCGTGCTCGTCGCCGCCCCGTTGCTGTGGGTGGCGGTGTTCCACACCTTCGGGCTCTACTCGCCGCACCATCTGTCGGCGTCCGAGGAGTTCCGCCGCACGCTCGGGTCCGCGAGCGTCGGGATCATCATCATCGTCGTCGGCTCGTACTGGTGGGCGACCGAGCTGCCTCGCCAGTGGGTCGGGCTCACGTGGGTCTTCGCCCTCGTGCTGGAGCTCGTCGTGCGCCGCGCGTGGCGGTGGTACGGCTACCGACTCAAGGCCGACGGCCGCCTCGCCCTGCGGACCCTCGTCGTGGGCACCAACGAGGAGGCCGCCCGCCTCGGCGACGCCCTCGGGGGCAGGGGACTCGGGTTCACCCCGATCGGCTACGTCGCCACCTCCCAGCGGCTCGGGGGGCTCGACGGCCTCGCCGCCCTCGGCCCGATCCACGAGCTGGGGGAGCTGATCCGGCGCCACGCCGTCGACTGCGTCTTCGTCGCATCGACCGCGGTCGCGCCCGAGGACATGCTCCAGGTCGTCCAGACGACGCGCCAGACGGGCGTCGAGGCGCGCGTGTCGGCGAACCTGCCGCAGCTGCTCACGTCCCGCCTCACGGTGCAGCCCGTGGGCCACGTGATGGCGCTGTCGCTCAAGCCCGTGCGGCTGTCGGGCACCCAGACCGTGATCAAGCGCGCCTTCGACCTCTCCGTGGCCTCGATCGGGCTCGCCTGCATCGCTCCGCTGTGGCTCCTGATCGCGATCCTGATCCGCGCCACCTCGAGGGGGCCCGTGCTGTTCCGCCAGGAGCGCGTCACCAAGGGCGGGCGCGTGTTCACCGTCTACAAGTTCCGCACGATGGTGGTCAACGCGGCCGAGGTCCTCGAGCAGCACGACATCGACCCGTCGGCTCCCTTCTTCAAGCTCGACGACGACCCGCGGCTGACGTCGGTGGGGCGCTTCCTGCGCAAGCTCAGCCTCGACGAGCTGCCCCAGCTGCTCAACGTCCTGCGGGGCGACATGAGCCTCGTGGGTCCCCGGCCGCTGCCCGCCGACCAGGTCGCGGCCAACCTCGAGCTGCTCGAGTCCCGCCACGAGGTCCCGGCCGGCGTGACCGGGTGGTGGCAGATCAACGGGCGAAGCGCCGTCGACTTCGAGGAGGCGGTGCGACTCGATCTCTTCTACATCGAGAACTGGTCGCTCTCGCTCGACCTCTACATCCTGCTCAAGACCGTCGGGTGCGTCGTCGCCGGGAAGGGAGCGCAGTGATGGCCCTTGCGATCGAGAGGCCGAGCGGCCTGCCCGACCTCGAGTCCCGCCACATCGTCGGGATGCGGGTCGACGCCACGAGCTACGAGGACGCGGCGCGCCGCGTCGCGGAGTGGGCGAAGGCGGGGGAGTCGCGCTACGTCTGCGTGGCGTCGGTCAACAACGTCATGCACGCACG
>DASZZZ010000061.1:0-51822 GCA_036260375.1 Actinomycetota bacterium | reverse complement strand
GAGCCGCTCGATCAACGCGCCGAGGTCGTCGTCCGAGGCCGTGGTGACGCGCACGCGCGCGAACGACGCGTCGTCGTGGCGCAAGCCGAGCCGGAGGTCCAGGACCTCGTACTCCGCGGCGTGCTCGACGATCTCGTCGAGGACCTTGGGCAGCACGAGCGAGTCGATGATGTGCCCTTCGAGCACGAGCGTCTCAGACGGCATCTCGGGCGGCTCCCTTCGTCGACGGGCCCGCGCCGGGCGACGCCGGGGCGCGGGCGGCGATGAAGCGGTACGTGCGGTCGTAGACCTCGGCGCGGTCGTAGTCGAGCGTGACGACGTGGCGCGAGCGGTCGAGCCACACGAGCTCGACGTCGCGCGACGACACCGAGCGCGCGATGACCTCGGCGTTGCCGGGGGCGACGGTGCGGTCGTGGCGTCCGTGCATCACGAGCACGGGGCACTGCACCGCCGGGAGCGCGGCCCGCGCCCGCCGTACGAACCGCAGCATGGCGTGCGCCGCGGCGGTCGGCAGGCGGTCGTAGGCGAGCTCGCGCGCGTCGGGATCGGCGATGTCGTTGGCGACGCCCGGCAGCGAGCGCACGAGCCGGCGGATCACCGGCGCGAGGTGGCGGCGGGGGTCCTTGGTGTAGACGAGCCCGGCGAGCGTGACGAGGCCGTCGACGTCGCGCGGCCGGCGGGCGGCGAGGTCGATCGCGAGCGCGGCGCCGAACGACAGCGCGACCACGAACGTGCGCTCGCTGCGGGCCGTCACCGCGTCGAGCCCGGCGTCGACCGCCTCGACCCACTCGCCCGACGTCCGCCGGTCGAGGTCCTGCCACGTCGTGCCGTGGCCCGGGAGCCGGATGCCCTCGACCGCGACACCGCGCGCCGCGAGGTGCTCGCCCAGCGGGCGCAGGGCCTGCGGCGAGCCGGTGAAGCCGTGCACGAGCAGCGCGCCGACCGGGCCCCCCGGCAGGGAGAACTCCTCGGCCCCCGCGAGCACGTCGTCGCTCAATCGCGCCCCCTGGCTCCGTCGTCGTGGCCCCGACAGAGTAAGGCCGTCTCCGGATCGGCGCCGCGATGGTTGAGGGGTCCGGTTTGGGGTAGTTCCCCCGAGCGGCGCGATACTGGAGCGCCGTTTCGGGGTCGGTGTGGGAGCGGCTCGCGTGCCGGGGGGACGGCGTCCATCGAGGTCGGCGTCGAGACGACAGGGGCGACCAGGATGAGGACCGCGGTGGGACGCGATCAGCTGGAGGACAGGACGAGCCTCTCGAGGATCCGGCGGAGCATCCGCGCCGACCTCAACGCCGCCGGCGTCGAGCCGGCGATCGCCTTCGACTGCCTCGTCGCGGTCACCGAGGCGTGCACGAACGCCCTCGTGCACGGTCACTGCGCCGGCGGCGGCGGGACGCCGGAGGTCACGTGGGACGTCGAGGGCGCGGTGGCGCGCTTTCGGATCCGCGACTACTCGACGCGCGGGTGGTCGAAGGCGGCGCACCCGTCGCGCGACCCCGAGCTGGAACGGGCGCGCGGCAACCCGCTCGGCGACCGCGTCGGCGGCTTCGGCATCGAGCTGATGCAGGGGCTCATGGACGAGGTCGACATCGCGGCGCGCGCCGACGGAACCGTCGTGACGATGCTCAAGCGCCTCCGTGCCGGCCCCCGGGACCGCGACGCGGCGCGCCGTCACTAGCGCGGGACGACGACCTCCGCCTCGACGTAGCCGAGCCCGGTGATGCCGATGGAGAACGCGGCGGCGCGACTCAGGTCGAGGATGCGCCCGGGGATGTACGGCCCGCGGTCGTTGACGTAGACGAGCACCCCACGCCCTGCACGCTCGACGTAGAGCCACGACCCGAGCGGGAGGTCGAGGCTCGCGGCGGTGAACTTGTCGGGGTCGAACACGTCGCCGTTCGCGGTCAGGTTGCCCTCGAAGCCGGGCCCGTACCACGACGCGATCCCCGACAGCCTCACGCCCGTGCCGACGAAGCCCTCGGGGATGCCGCGCGTCGGGAACCCCGACGGCTCTCCGGGCGCGCCGTACGGCGCGTCGGGGGCCGGCGGGACGCTCGGGCCCGGCGCGCCCGCGTTGCCCCCGGCCTCGGCCCGGGCGCGCGCCTGCGCCTCGGCCTCGGCGCGCGCCGCGCGCCGCGCCTCGGCCTCGAGCTCGGCGATGCGGTCGCGCAGCTCGCGCGCGACCTGCTGCCGGCGCGCCAGGGTCGCGGCCATCGTGCGGCTCAGCTCCTCGACGCGCGCGCGGGCCTCGATCAGCCGCGCCTTGCGCGCCGCGATCGCGTCCTGCGCGCGCTCCGCCTCGGCGCGCGCCGCCACGAGGCGGTCGAGCGACTCCTCGGCGAGCTCGGCGCTGCGCTCGCCGGCCTTGGCGAGCACCACGAGGTCGGTGAGGTCGCGCGCCGACAGGAAGAGGTCGGCGGCGCCAGTGGCGCCGTCCTTGTACGCGTCCACGGCGCGCTCGACGTAGTCGGCACGCGCCGCCCGCAGCGCGTCGTCGGCGTCCTCCACGCGGATCTCCAGCGCGCCGATCGTGCGGCTCGCGTCGTCGATCGCGCGCGTCAGCCGCGCCCGTTCCGAGCGCAGCTCGTCGAGCCGGCCGACGAGCGCGCTGACGTCGTCGGCGACCCGCTGCGCGCGCGCTCGCAGCGCGGCGACGTCGGTCGCGGTCGCGGGGCGCGTCGCCCCGGCCGCGAGCGCGAGCGCGACCGCGGCCGGGGCGATGGCGCGCGCCAGCCGGTGCGAGGTGGGCCTCATGCTCTAGGTGTCGGCCGGCCCCCGCTCCGGGTTGAGGCACGGGCACCCGCGCCGCGCGGGAATATGGAGCCGGCGCGTCGAGGGGGCCGCCGAACGACGAGGAGGCCGACATGGCGAGGATCGGGATTCTGACGGGCGGCGGCGACTGCCCCGGGCTGAACGCGGTCATCCGCGCGGTCGTTCGCAAGGGCGTCAACCACTACGGCCACGCGATCGTGGGCTACCGCGACGGCTGGCGCGGCGTGCTCGAGAACAGCGTCGTGCATCTCACGCCCGAGAACACGTCGGGCATCCTCCATCGCGGCGGCACGATCCTCGGCTCGTCGCGCACCAACCCGTTCAAGGAGGAGGGCGGCGTCGAACGCGTGAAGGAGAGCCTCGCGGCGGAGCGCATCGAGGCGCTCATCGCGGTCGGCGGCGAGGACACGCTCGGCGTCGGCGACAAGCTGTCGTCCGAGGGCGTCGCGGTCGTCGGCGTCCCCAAGACGATCGACAACGACCTCTCGGCGACCGACTTCACGTTCGGGTTCGCGACCGCGGTGCAGATCTGCACCGACGCGATCGACCGCCTCCATTCGACGGCCGAGTCGCACAACCGCGTCATGGTCGTCGAGGTGATGGGCCGCCACGCGGGTTGGATCGCGGCGTACTCCGGCATCGCCGGCGGGGCCGACGCGATCCTCGTGCCGGAGCGCCCGTTCGACGTCGAGGAGGTGTGCGAGCACATCCGTCACCGTCACCGCCGCGGGCGCACGTTCTCGATCGTCGTCGTGGCCGAGGGCGCGCGCCCGCTCGACGGCGGCGAGTCGCTGCGCACGGAGGAGCGCGACGCGTTCGGACACGTGCGCCTGGGAGGCGTCGGCATCCTGCTCGAGCGCGAGATCGAGCGGCGTACGGGCTACGAGACGCGCGTGACGATCCTGGGACACATCCAGCGCGGCGGCACGCCGACCGCTTACGACCGCGTCCTCGCGACGCGCTTCGGCATCGCGGCGATCGACGCCGTCGCGCAGCGCGACTACGGGTGCATGGTCGCGCTGCGGGGGACGGAGGTCGTGCGCGTGCGGTTGTCGGAGGCGGTCGGCGAGCTGAAGACGCTCGACCCGGCGCTGTACGAGACCGCTGAGGTGTTCTTCGGCTGAGCGTCGTCCAGGCGCCGCGGCGCTATCCTGTGCCGATGCCCGAGCTCGTCGACCTCCGTTCCGACACCGTCACGAAGCCGACGCCGGAGATGCGGCGCGCCATGGCCGAGGCCGAGGTCGGCGACGACGTCTTCGCCGACGACCCGACCGTCAACGCGCTGCAGGAGCACGCCGCGGCGCTGCTCGGCAAGGAGGCCGGGTTGTTCGTCCCGTCGGGTTCGATGGGCAACCAGATCGGGTTGGGCCTGCTGAGCCGTCCGGGCGACGAGGTCGTGTGCGAGGCGGGCGCCCACTTCCTGCACTACGAGATCGGGTCGTTCGCGGCGCACTTCGGACTCGTCGCGCGGCCGCTGCGCGGTCGGCACGGCGTCATCGACGCCGCGCAGGTCGCGGAGGTGCTGCGTGCCGGCACCGAGCACAACCCGCGCAGCGCCGTGGTCGCGATCGAGAACACGCACAACATGGGCGGCGGGCGCGTGTTCCCGCTCGACGAGGCGCGCGCGATCGCGAAGGTGTGCCGCGAGCGCGGCGTCGCGGTGCACCTCGACGGCGCGCGGCTGTTCAACGCGCAGGCCGCGACGGGACAGCCCGCGCGCGAGTGGGCCGCGTGCGCCGACACGATGACGTTCTGCTTCTCCAAGGGGCTCGGCGCGCCGGTCGGCTCGATGCTGTGCACGACCGCGGAGCGCATCGCCGAGGCGCGCGTGATCCGCAAGCGCCTGGGAGGCGGCATGCGCCAGGTCGGCGTGCTAGCCGCCGCCGCGCGCGTCGCGCTCGACACGGGGATCGAGCGCCTCGCCGATGACCACGCCAACGCGCGCATGCTGGCCGAGGGGCTCGCGGAGCTCCATCCCGACGCCGTCGACCTCGACGCCGTCGAGACGAACATGGTCTACCTCAACCTGCGTCCGTTCTCGGTGCGGGGCCCGGAGCTGCGCGACGCGCTCGCCGCCGAGGGCGTCGTCACGATCGCCAACGAGGACTCGATGCGGCTCGTGACCCACCGCGACGTCTCGACGGCGGACTGCCGCCGGGCGCTCGACGCGCTGCGGAGGCTGCTGCGCGCGCCCTGACGCCGGGCGGATACTCGAGCGCCCCGCGTTCGGGTTTCGCCGCGGCGGGGGGCGGGAAAGCCCGCCCCATGGAGTTGGACTTCTCGCTGTGCCTGCCCCGCGACGAGGTCAGCGTCCCGGTCGTCCGTCACCTGTGCGGCTTCGCGCTGCGCCGCCTCGGCGTCGACGACGACTGCGTCGGCGACATCGAGCTGGCGGTCACCGAGGCGTGCTCCAACGTGCTGCGCCACACCGCCGGGACCACCGACCAGTACGAGGTCCACGTCACGATCGACGAGTGCGTGTGCGCCATCAGCGTCGTCGACACCGGGGCCGGCTTCGACCACGAGTCGCTGTCCGCCGCCGACGCCGCGCCGACCGCCGAGGGAGGCCGCGGCATCCACCTCATGAGAGCGCTCGTCGACGACATCCGCTTCGTCTCCAAGCCCGAGTCGGGCACGATCGTCCACCTCGAGAAGACGCTCGAGTGCGACGAGCGCTCGCTGCTGCGCCGCCTCGCCGAGACGCGCGTCGGCGACCGCGCCGCGGCGCCCGCCGGCTGACCGCCGCGCCCGGCGTCACCCCGCGTCCGAGCGCACGCGCCGACCTATACTTGCGGCGCCCGGGGGAGCTCGGAGGACCGGGCTGAGAGGCGGGCCGATCCGCCCGCGACCCCTGTGACCCGATCCGGACAATGCCGGCGTGGGAAGGAGCACGATGCGTCGTTCGCGTCCGCGTGGCTGCAGTCGCGGCCCCGCGCCGCAGGCGCTGCGGTGACCGACGTCGTCGTCGCCGGCGGCGGCGCGATCGGGCTGTCGATCGCGTGGCGCGCGGCGCGCCGCGGGATGAGCGTCACGGTCGTCGACCCGGCCCCGGGGCGCGGCGCCACGTGGGCGGCCGCCGGGCTGCTCGCCCCCGTCACCGAGCTGCATCCCGGCGAGGAGCGCCTCCTCGAGCTCAACCTCGCGTCCGCGGCGCGCTACGAGTCGTTCGTCGCGGAGCTCGCCGCCGACGCGGACCGCGACGTGGGCTTCCGGCGCAGCGGAACGCTCGTCGTGGCGCGCGACGCCGACGACAACGCCGCGCTCGAGGACCTCTACCGCCTCCAGGTCGAGCTCGGCATGGACGTCGAGCGGCTGCGCGGCCGCGACTGCCGCGCGCTGGAGCCGGCCCTCGCGCCGCGGGTGCGCGGCGGCATCCTCGTCCCGGGCGACCACCAGGTCGACAACCGCGCCCTCGCGGGCGCCCTCCTCGACGCGTGCGTCCGCGCCGGGGTCGACGTGCGGCGGGAGCGAGTCGACGCGCTCGAGACGTCCGGGGGCCGCGCCGCCGGCGTGCGGACGCCGGACGGCGGCGTGGAGGCGGGGGCGGTCGTGCTCGCCGCGGGGGCGTGGTCGGGCGCGGTCGCGGGCGTGCCCGCCGGCGCGCTGCCGCCGGTGCGCCCGGTCAAGGGCCAGCTGCTACAGCTGCGCGACGTGTCCGGGACGCCGCTGGCGGCGCGCAACCTGCGCGGCGTCGAGTGCTACGTCGTCCCGCGCGCCGACGGCCGCGTCGTCGTCGGCGCGACCGTAGAGGAGCGCGGCTTCGACGACGCCGTCACCGCGGGCGCGGTGTTCGAGCTCCTGCGGGCGGCGTACGAGCTCGTGCCCGGCGTGACCGAGCTCGAGCTGGTCGAGACCGTCGCCGGCCTGCGCCCCGCCACGCCCGACAACGGCCCGGCGGTCGGCGCCACCGAGGTCGCGGGCCTCGTCGTCGCGACCGGGCACTTCCGCAACGGCGTGCTGCAGGCGCCGATCACCGCCGAGGCGGTGTGCGCCCTGCTCGCGGGCGACGAGCCGCCGGGCGAGATCGCGCCGTTCTCGCCGGCCCGCTTCGCGCCCGCCGAGGCGGCGCGGTGACGGCGCCCGACGCCCGCGTCGACGTCGTCGTCAACGGGCGGCCGATGGCCGTGGACCCCGGGGCGACGATCGCCGCGGTCGTCGTTCGGCTCGGGCACGACCCGCGCGGCCGCGGCGTCGCAGTCGCGGTCGACGGCGACGTCGTGCCGCGCGGCGAGTGGGACCGGCGCCCCGTGCACGCGGGCGCGCGCATCGAGGTGCTGCGCGCCGTGGGGGGAGGGGCGCGGTGAGCGACGGCCTCGTCATCGCGGGCGAGACCTTCGGCAGCCGCTTGATCATGGGCACGGGCGGCGCCGCGAGCCTCGACGCCCTCGAGCGCGCGCTCGTGGCGTCCGGCGCCGAGATGGCGACGGTCGCGCTGCGTCGCGTGGCCCCGGACGCGCGCGGCTCGGTGATCGACGTGCTCGAGCGGGTGGGTTGCCGTCTGCTGCCGAACACCGCCGGCTGCTTCACGGCGCGCGACGCGGTGACGACGGCGCGGCTCGCGCGCGACGCGTTCGAGACGAACTGGATCAAGCTCGAGGTCATAGGCGACGACAGGACGCTGCTCCCGGAGCCGGTCGAGCTCCTCGACGCCGCCGAGCAGCTGGTCGACGAGGGCTTCGTCGTCCTCGCGTACACGAACGACGATCCCGTGCTCGCACGCCGGCTCGAGGACGCGGGCTGCTCGGCGGTCATGCCGCTCGGGAGCCCGATCGGCAGCGGCATGGGGATACGCAACCCGTACAACCTCGCCCTGATCGTCGAGCAGACGAGCGTGCCCGTCGTGCTCGACGCCGGCATCGGCACCGCGTCCGACGCCGCGATCGCGATGGAGCTCGGATGCGACGCGGTTCTCGTCGCCAGCGCGGTCACGCGCGCGCACCGGCCCGAGGCGATGGCCGAGGCGGTGCGCAAGGCGGTCGAGGCCGGGCGCCTCGCGCGCCTCGCCGGACGCATCCCGCGCCGCCTCTACGCGGAGGCGTCGACGACGTTCGACGGCATGCCGGACTTCACGCCGCCCGCGCCGTAGGCGCGCGGCGCGGGTACGCGCGGGGGCCGCGGGGTACGACGCACCGAGGCAAGCCCGCTAGTGGAGGTGGTCGATGCCGGTCCTGATCGGGACGTCGGGATGGCAGTACCGCGACTGGCGGCCGCGCTTCTATCCCGAGCGGCTGCCGCAGCGCTCGTGGCTCGAGCACTACGTGCGTCACTTCGACACGGTCGAGTCGAACGCGGCCTTCTACCACCTGCCGGCCCCCGAGACGTTCGCGAGCTGGGCCGCGCGCACGCCGGACGACTTCGTGTTCGCGGTCAAGGCCAACCGCTACCTGACGCACATCCGCCGCCTGCGCGACCCGGACGAGCCGGTCGCGCGGATGCTGGAGAACATGCGCCGCCTGGGTGCCAAGCTCGGGCCGGTCCTGCTGCAGCTGCCGCCCAATCTCAAGGCCGACCTCGACGCGCTGGCCCGCACGCTCGACCGGTTCGACGACCGGCTGCGCGTCGCGGTCGAGTTCCGGCACGAGACGTGGTTCACGCCGGAGTGCCGCGCCCTGCTCGAGGAGCGCGGCGCGGCGCTGTGCCTCGCCGACCGCGAGTCGCGTCCGATCGCGCCCCTGTGGCGCACCGCGTCGTGGGGCTACCTGCGCTTGCATTCCGGGACCGCCGAGCCGCGCCCGTGCTACGGACGGAGCGCGCTGACGACGTGGGGGCGGCGGCTCGCGGACCTGTGGGGGCCGGACGACGACGTCTTCGTGTACTTCAACAATGACCACCGCGCGTGCGCGCTGCGCGACGCCCGTTCCTTCGCGCGCGCCGTGGAGCGCGCCGGTCTCCAGGCGTCGCGCGTCCCGGGCGCCGGCGACGTCGGGGCGCCGTGACGCGCGCTCCGGGCGGCGCGTGATACGAACGCGCGATGGGACGTCTGCTCGTCGGCACCGCCTCGTGGACGGACAAGTCGCTGCTGGCGTCGGGGTGGTACCCGAAGGGCGTGACGAGCGCGGAGGAGCGGCTGCGCTTCTACGCCGAGAGGTTCCCGCTCGTCGAGGTCGACTCGACGTACTACTTCATGCCGAGCGAGGCCAACTCGGAGCTGTGGGTCGAACGCACGCCCGAGGAGTTCACGTTCAACGTCAAGGCGTTCTCGCTCATGACGCGCCATCCCACGCGCGCCGACGCGCTGCCCAAGGACCTCCCGCGCCCGGACGACAAGCGGCGCGTGTACCCGGACGACCTCGACGCGCACGTCATCGACGAGGTGTGGGACCGCTTTCTGTCGGCGCTCGCGCCGTTGCACGACGCCGGGAAGCTGGGGGCCGTGCTGTTCCAGTTCCCGCCGTGGTTCCACATCGGGCGCGCGCAGCGCGAGTACGTCATCGAATGCGCCAAGCGGTGCGCGCCGGTGCGCATCTGCGTCGAGTTCCGCAACAAGTCGTGGATGACCGAGGACAACCGCGCCGAGACGCTCGACTTCCTCGAGGGCCACGGCCTCCCGTACGTGTGCGTCGACATGCCGCAGGGGTTCACGTCGTCGATCCCGCCGGTCGTCGCCGCGACCGCCGACCTCGCGGTCGTGCGGTTCCACGGCCACAACGCGGACGAGTGGGAGAGCGGGTCGGTCCAGCGGCGCTTCGCATACGAGTACTCGCGCGACGAGCTCGAGGAGTGGGTGCCGCGCCTGAAGTCGTTGAGCGAGCAGAGCGAGACGACGCACGTCCTCATGAACAACTGCTATCGCGACTACGCGCAACGCAACGCGACGGAGCTCGCGGATCTCCTGGTCCGCCACGACGCGCCCGTTCGAAGCCCCGAATCGCCCGGGGACGGCTAGCGCGACGGAGGGGAGGTTCATGAGCGAGATCCACGAGGTAAAGCTGCCCGGGGTCGGGGTGCGCTACGAGTTCGAGACGACCGAGGGCAAACGCATAGGCGTCATCTCGCATCGCACCGGACTACGCGAGATCTACGTCTCCCGGCGCGACGACCCCGACGAGTTCAACCGCGTGCTCGGGCTCTCGTCCGACGACGCGCGCACTCTCGCCGAGCTGCTCGGCGCGACGCGCGTCGCGCAGCAACTGGCGGAGCTCCAACAGCGGATCGAGGGACTGGTGATCGACTGGCTTCCGATCCGGGCCGACTCCGCGTACGTCGGGCGCACGATCGGTGACTCGCGCATGCGCTCGAGGACGGGCGTCTCGATCGTCGCCATAGTCCGCGGCGAAGACGCGGTTGCGGCGCCGGGCCCCGAAGAGACGCTGAGAAGCGGCGACTACCTCGTCGTCGTGGGCACCGGCCGCGGCGTCGAGCAGGCCGTCGCAGTGCTGCGCACGGGCTAGGTGGAACACCCGGAACTTCTCGTCGAGCTGGGTGCCATCCTCGTGGGGCTGGCCGTGCTGTCGCGCCTCGCGACGCGCATCGGGATGCCCACGATCCCTCTCTACTTGACGGCGGGACTGGCTTTCGGCAAGGGCGGGCTCCTGCCGCTCGTGACCGCCGAGGACTTCGTCCAGGTCGGGGCCGAGATCGGCCTCATCCTGCTGTTGTTCATGCTCGGGCTCGAGTACACCGCGGCGGAGCTCACCGGCACGCTCAGGTCGCAGGCCGGCGTCGGTGTGCTCGACCTGATACTGAACTTCACGCCCGGGTTCGTCGCGGGGCTGGCCCTCGGCTTCGGAGTGGTCCTCTCGGTCGTGCTCGGCGGCGTCACGTACGTGTCGTCGTCGGGAATCATCGCCAAGGTCCTGTCGGACCAGGGGTGGACCGGCAACCGGGAGACGCCGGTCGTGCTCTCGACCCTCGTCATCGAGGACCTCGTCATGGCGCTCTATCTGCCGGTCGCCGGCGCTCTGTTGGTCGGCGACGGAGACGTCGCGAGCCTGGCGCCGGCCGGCCTCGGAGTGTTGGTCGTCGCGGCCGTCCTCGCCGCCGCGACCAGGCTCGAGGTCGGCGTCAGCCGGCTCGTGTTCAGCCGCTCCGACGAGTCGCTCCTGCTCACGATCCTCGGGATGACGATCCTGGTCGCGGGGGCGGCGGAGGTCTTCGGCGTCTCGGCGGCGGTCGCCGCGCTGCTCGTCGGCATCGTGTTGTCGGGTCCCGCTGCCGAAGCAGCGCACGGACTCCTCACTCCGATGCGAGACTTGTTCTCGGCCATGTTCTTCGCCTTCGTCGGCCTCTCCATCGACCCCGCCTCGATCCCGCCGGTGCTGCTGCCCGCGTCGCTCCTCGCGCTCGTGACGGTCGCGACGAAGCTCGCGACCGGATGGACGGGAGCGGCCCGTTCGGGGGTCGGGCTCCGCGGCCGTGTCCGCGCCGGCGCGATGCTGACGGCGCGCGGGGAGTTCTCGATTGCGATAGCCGGACTGGCCGCCGCCGCGGGCGTCGCCGGTGACTTCGAGGCATTGGCCATCAGCTACGTCTTCGTGCTCGCGATCGCGGGACCCGTGTTCGCCCGTCTCGCGGATCCTCTCGGCGAGCTGCTGGTGCGCCGCGCCGACGCGCGCAGGGAAGCCGCCGCGTGAGGGTGCCGCGCTCCGTGCACGAGTCGCGGCCGTGGCGGATCCACGATCTCGCGCACGACTTCCGTCTCGAGGACGTGTGGGCACTGCCGACGCCGGGCGGCCGCGACGACTTCCCGCGTCTGGTGCAGGCCGTGGCGTCGTTCGACCCGGCGCGATCGTCGTCGCCGGCGGTCCGGGCGCTGTTCGCGCTGCGGTGGAAGCTAGGCGAGCTGCTCGGCTGGGACGAGCCGCCGGGCGACGGCGCGTCGATGCTGCGCGACCGCCTGCCGCCGGATCTGGCCGCCGCACCGCCCGGGCCCGCGTTCGACGCGGCGCCGTTCACGCCCGTGTACCTGACCGGCGACGAGTTCGCCGCGGAGCTCGCGAACCGGACCGTGCACGGCGTCGTGCACGTCGGCTGGGTGCCCGACGGGGCCGGGACGTACCGCGGCGAGATGGCCGTGTACGTGAAGCGCAACGGTCTCGTCGGCGCCGCCTACATGGCGGGCATCACGCCGTTCCGACACCTGATCGTCTACCCGTCGGCGATGCGCGACATCGAGCGCGCGTGGGCCGACGGCGTCGCGCGCGGGAGCGCGACGGGGCCGCGACGCGGGACTAGGCTCGCGTCCGACGGCGGCGCGACGGCGCGGCCGCGGGCGAGCGACCTCGGCAACGGCGACGGGAGGAGAACGGTGACGACGGAGCTGCGCGTGCCGGATGCGAGCTGTGCGCACTGCAAGTCGACGATCGAAGCCGCGGTGTCCGCGCTCGACGGCGTCGACGCCGCGGAGCTCGACCTCGACACGAAGCTGCTGCGCGTCGTCCACTCGGACGACGTCGATCGTGACGCGCTCGGCGCGGCCGTCGCCGGCGCGGGGTACTCGCCCGAGCCGGCGACGTAGGGCCGCGGGGCGGCGGCCCGGCGCCGCGGGGCGCGACCCGCGCATGGCGTGGGTCGGCCCGAGCGGCGCGCCGGGCGCCGCCGCCTGTCTCGGCGGGATCAGCCGCGCGGCCAGCCGAGGAAGCTGCCGGGAAGCTCGGTCACGACGGGGTCACCTCCTTTCGCGACGCGCACGGGCGCGTCGGTCGCGGCGCGGACGTGTTGCGGGATCAGCCGCGCGGCCAGCCGAGGAAGCTGCCGGGAAGCTCGGTCACGACGGGTCACCTCCTTTCGGGACCCGCGGGGGGCGGGATGCGATCCGGCCGCGTGGGATCAGCCGCGCGGCCAGCCGAGGAAGGTGCCGGGAAGCTCGGTCACGACGTTCACCTCCTTTCGGGAGTGCAACCGCCGAGAGGGCGCGAGCAGACGTGACCCATGCCCGCCGGAAGGACGTCGTCACGTCGCCCACCCCCGCCTACCAGGGGCGATGTAGCCGGGAGGTTAGTACCTGGCTAATGAATTAGCTAGAAAAAGATGGTAGGAAAGACGCTTAACAGAGCCCATGGGCGGTGCTATGTTGCGGGCGTGACCGTTCCGGCCGAGAAGATTGGAGATCGAATCAGGCGCCTGCGCCTGGAGCGCGGGCTGCGCCAGAAGGACCTCGCCGGCGACGACTACACGTGCCCCTACATCAGCCAGATCGAGGCCGGCCGCCGCCGGCCGTCGGCGGCCGCCCTGCAGCGTCTCGCCCAGCGCCTGGGGACCACCGTCGACGAGCTCGAGACCGGGCGCCCGTCGGACCTCGAGCCGCGTCTGAGGCTCCGGCTCAGCGCCGCCCGGCGGGCGATCCTCGAGGACCGCTTCGACGACGCCACCACGGAGCTGACGAACATCCTCGACGAGGCGACGGGCCACGGCCTCGCCGAGGTCGCGGCACGGGTGCACGAGGGCCTCGGGCTCATCGCCGAGCGCCGCGGCGCGGTCGAGGACGCGCTGCACGAGTACGAGACCGCGGCGCGGCTGTGGGCCGACGCTCCGCTGCCGTACCGCGTCGAGACGGTCGCCGGCCACGCGCGCTCGCTGCAGATGGCGGGCGACGCGCGCGTCGCCATCCACGAGCTCGAGAGCTACCTGCTCGAGCTGGAGCGCTCCGAGATGCCGGACCCGACCGCGCTGATGCGGGTGCACTCGACGCTCGTCGGCGCGTACATGGGCGTGGGCCTGATCCACAACGCGGCCCGCGCGGCGCGCGACGCGCTCGCGCTGGAGGCGCGCGTCGAGGACGAGGCGCAGCTCGCCAACATGCACGTCAACGTCGCCGAGGCGCTGTTGTCGCAGGGCCGCATCGCCGACGCGAAGTACTCGCTGCGGCGCGCGGAGGAGCTGTTTACGTCGTTGGGGCTGAAGCACGAGATCGCGCGCGCTCACATCGCGCAGGGCATCGTGCTCGCGAACGAGCGCCGCTTCGACGACGGGCGCGCCGCACTGGACGCCGCCCTGCGCATCCTCGCGTCGTCGCCGAGCACGCTCGACGAGGCGAGGGCGCTCAACGAGCTCGCGCGCATCGAGCGTCTCACCGGACGCCTCGACGCGGCGCGCGGCCTGTTGCGCCGCTCGATGCCCATGCTGAGATCGACCGACGTCGCGGAGCTCGCGATGGCCCACCGCGAGCTCGGCCTGTGCGAGGCCGAGGCGGACGACGCCGCCGCGGAGAAGCACCTGCGCGAGGCGGCCGAGCTCTATCGCAGGGCCGGTGACGCAGCCCAGGTGGCGACGACGTGCCGCTCGCTCGGCGACCTGCTGCGGGCGCGCGGGCGCGTGTCGGCCGCCATCGAGGCGTATGCCGAGGGCATCGCCGCGGTCGGCGTCGAGCCGCTCTGACGCGCCGGCCTAGAGACCCGCGCGCGCCAGCGCGCGCCGCAGCCGTCCGGGATGCACCTCCAGACGACGCCGCTGCATCGCCATGCCGACGGCGACGCCGGAGCCGAACAGCGCGGCCCCCCCGAGACCGGCCGGAATCCCGATGAGCAGCGCGCGGCGGCGCGTGCGCAGCTCGTGTATCGGCCACCCGCGCGTCAGCGCGATGCGGCGCAGCTCGGCCTCCGGGTTGACCGCGTGCGGGAACCCCACCGACTCGAGCAGCGGCAGGTCGTTGATCGAGTCGGAGTAGGCGGCGCAGTCCTGGAGGTCGATGCCGCGCGTGCGCGCGACGTCCGCGACGGCGTCCGCCTTGACGGGCCCGTGCATCACCGGACCGGCGAGACGGCCCGTGTAGTTGCCGTGCTCGTCGACCTCCGAGACGGTCGCGATCGCGCCGGTCATGCCGAGCTCCTGCGCGATCGTCTCGGCCAGCTCGATGGGGGCCGCGGTGACGAGGAACGTGAGGTCGCCGCGATCGCGATGCCCGTCGATGACGCGCACGATGTCCGCGTACACGCGCGGCAGGATGCGCTCCTCGGCGATCTCGCATCCCCACGCGACGAGCTCGCGCTGGTTGCGGCCGGTCACGAAGTCGAGCGTCGACGAACGCGACATCTCCATGTTGCGCTCGTGCTCGCCGCGCAGCCTGAACGTCAGCTGTCCCCATCCGAAGCGCAGCAGGTCGCGCACCCGGAACATGTCGCGCTCGTACGCGCCGCGCGCGAGAAGGAACAGGCTCGAGCCGGGGATGAGCGTCTTGTCGAGATCGAAGAACGCGGCGCGCGGCGGGCGCGCGACGGTGCCGCTCACTGCCATCCTCTCCACTCCGTGAGCCGGCGCGCGGGGATCCGCGTCGTCATCGGGCGTTCGTCGCCGCGCGGCGGATGGCCGACATAGACGAACCCCGCGACGAGCTCGTCGTCGCCGACCCCGAGATGGCGGCGCACCTCGGGGATGTGCGCCGCAGGGCCGGTCCGAAGCATCGCGGCGAGGCCCGCGGCGTGCGCCGAGAGCAGGATGTTCTGAAGAGCGGCCCCCACCGCGTGGTGCTCCTCGACGTCGCTGACCCTGCGCAGGTGTCCCTTCGGACGGGCGATCACGCAGATGACGACCGGCGCGCGGCGCGGCTTGGCGCGCACCGACTCGGGGTCCTTGCCCTCGCGCCGCGCGCCCGCGGCCCACACGTCGCCGAGCTCGCGCAACGCGTCGCCGGTGAGCACGACGAAGCGCCACGGTTGCGTCAGGTGGTGGTTCGGCGCGCGCACCGCGGCGTCGAGAAGGCGCTCGATCTGCGCGCGGTCGGGAGCCGGCCCCTCGGCGCGCGGCACCGAGCGCCGCGTCATGATCGCGTCGTACGCCTCCACGCAACCCAGGATAGGGGACGCGCGCACGACGTCATTCGTGTCACTATCGCCGCATGCTCGTCGGCGCGATGAACTTCCCGCGGCGTTCCGTTCTGAAGGAGATACATCGCATCGCGGACGACGGGTTCGACTTCGTCGACCTCTCGCTCGAGCCGCCGGCCGCGTGGCTCCCCGACGGCAAGGAGGTCGGACGCCTGCTCGGCGACCTCGGTCTGTCGGCCGTCGGCCACACCGCGTACTACCTGCCGCTCGCGTCCGCGTTCCCCGAGCTGCGCGTCGTCGCGCGCGACCTGTTCCGGCGCGCGCTCGACACGTTCGCCGACGCCGGCGTGGAGCTCGTCAACGTCCATCCCGACCAGCGCGTCAGCATGCACGGCATCGAGCAGGTGCGCGCGCGCAACGCCGAGGCGATCGCAGGCCTCGTGCACGACGCGGCCGCGCGCGGCATCACGATCATGGTCGAGAACCTCGATCGCCTGTTCTCCGACGTCGACGACCTCGGTGCCATCTTCGACGCGGTGCCCGACGCCCGCTTCCATCTCGACGTCGGGCACGCGAACCTCCGGCTCGGGCGAGGGGACCGCAACCGGACGCCGCGGCTGCTCGCCGCGTTCGGCGACCGACTCGCACACGTGCACGTGTCGGACAACAACGGCGGCGCCGAGGACCTCCACCTGCCGCTCGGCGCCGGGACGATCGACTGGAGGGCGGCGGTGCGGGCGCTCAGGGACGCGGGCTACGACGGCACCGTCACGCTCGAGGTCTTCTCGCGCGAGCGCGAGCACCTGCGCACGTCGCGCCGCCTGTGGCTGCGGTGGTGGTCGGACGCGTGACCGGCGCCTCGCCGGCGGGGGCCGCGCCGGCCGAGCACGCCGCGCCGTTCGGCTCCCTCCAGACCGCGCCGGCGGCAGCGCGCGAATCCGCGCGCCCGCGGCGCGCCCGGCATACTATGTTACGGATGAGCCTCAAGAGGGTTATGACGTTTCTGATCCTCGCGTTCCTGTTGTTCTTCCTGGTGCAGGAACCGGTCGAGGCGGCGCGCGTCGTGCGAACCGCCGGAGAGAGCCTCGGTCGCACCCTGAGCGTGCTGGCGGAGGGCCTGACCCGGTTCCTGTCGTCGCTCTTCTAGCCGTGTCGCCCGACGGCGCCGCGCTCGACCCCGGGCGCTTCGGCCGCTACCTCGCCGGCGGGGAGGTGATGGAGCTCGCCGTGCGCCGCCACGTCACCGTCCTCGCCCGCGACGCGCTCGCGGCCCTCACCGCCGTCGTCGGCGCCACGGTCGCCGGCGTCGTCACGAGCCCGGCCGAGGGCGGCGACGTGATCGACACCGTGGCCGGCCTCGTGGCGGCCGCCTTCGTCGTCCGGCTCGCGTGGCGCACGTGGGAGTGGCGGGCCGACCGCATCGTCGTGACGAACCGGCGCATCGTGGAGGTCTCGGGCGTCCTGACGCGCAAGGTCGCGTCGATGCCGCTCGCCAAGGTCACCGACATGACGTACCACCGCTCGGTCCTCGGGCGCCTGCTCGGCTACGGCGAGCTCGTCGTCGAGTCGGCCGGGCAGCACCAGGGGCTCGGACGCATCCACCACCTCCCGCATCCGGACCACTTCTACCGGACGGTCACGTCGCTGGTCGGGACCGCGCCGGTCGTCGTCGAGCGCGACGACGCCGCCGCCGACGACGACGACACGGGCCCGCTCCCGCGCGTCGTCGTCTGACGCGCGGCACGAATTTCGCCGACGGCGTGGCGCCGGCCCCCGCCGACCCGTAGCCTGGCCCGGCGGACGCGCCGTACCCCACCGCGAGCCGCGCCCGGACCCGACCGCACGGAGCCCTTCATGCGACGCACTCTGGCCCTGTCGATCGCAGCCGCGCTGACCGCGGCCGCGCTGCCCGGCGCGTTCCCGGCCCCCGCGTCGTCGGGGCCGCGTCGCCCGCTGCGGTGCCGCACGATCGAACGCGACGGACGCAGCTTCCGGCTGTGCCGGGGGCTCGTCCCGACCGCCGACGGCGCCGCCCGCCTCGACGCCGACGTCACCCTCCCGCGGCGCGGCGCGGGGCCGTTCCCACTCGTCGTCATGCTGCACGGCCTCGGAGGCACCAAGGCGTCGTACGAGTCGGACACGATCGAGGGCTCCGGCGCCGCCTATCACTTCAACAACCTGTGGTTCGCGTCGCGCGGCTACGCGGTCTTGAACTACACGGCGCGCGGGTTCGGCGCCGGCGAGTGCGCCGACCCCTCGATCGAGTCGTTCGACGGGGGCCCGGCGTACGGATCGAGCCCCGCGTGCATGCCGCAGCTCGACCACCGCGCCTACGAGATCGCCGACACCCAACGCCTCGTCGGCCGTCTCGTCGACGGCACCCTGCTCGACGCCGCCGGCGTCACGGTCGCGCCGCGCCGGGTGGCGGTCGCGGGCGCGTCCTACGGCGGCGGGCACGCGTGGACGTTGACGCGCCGCAACACGTGGCGCTCGCCGCACGGCGCGCGCGTCGTCGTCGCGGTCGCGGTGCCGATCGCGGGATGGACCGACCTCGCCGACGCGCTCGTCCCCAACGGGCGCGCCCGCGACGACGCGGCACCGCCCACTCTGGCGCAGAGGCTGGCGGAGCCGTTCGGGGTCGCGAAGGCGTCGTACGTCGCCCACCTGTACGACGCGATGGCGGGGGCCGCGACCGACGGCGTGCCGGGCTATCTGTCGGCGTGGGTCGCGCGCCTCGGCGCGGGCGAGCCGTACGGCGACGCGGTGTCGGCCGACGCGCTGCGCTCGCTGCTCGAGGCGCGCTCGGCGCTGTACACGCCGATGGCGCGCCCGCACTTCCACACGGCGATCTTCGCGGTGCAGGGCTTCACCGACGGGCTGTTCCCGGCGACCGAGGCGCTGGGCGCCTACCGCGACCTCCGGGCCGGGCATGCCGACTATCCGATCGGGCTCTACCTCGGCGACTGGGGCCATCCCCCCGCGCAGAACAAGGCCGACGAGATCGCGTACGTCGCCCGCTCGGTGAACCGCTGGATCGACCACTACGCGCGCGACGGACGGGCGCCGCGCGTGGGCGTCGAGGCGCGTACGAACGAGTGCGACGCGGCGGCCATGGGCGAGCTCTACCGCGCCGCGGCGTGGAGCGACCTCAGCGACGCCGAGGTGACGTACGACTTCGCCGGACCGGCCACGCTCGCGACGCCCGCCGACGACCCGCACGCGGCCGCGCTCGACCCGGTTCGCACTGGCGCGCCGCGCGCCGTGTGCCGGACGACCGACACCGCGGTCGACTCCGACAACGCCGCGTTCCACACCGACGTGCCCGCAGGCATGACGATCATGGGCCTGCCCGAGGTGTCCGTGACGGCGGACCCGGACGCGGACGACGCCTACGTCGCGGCGCGCCTGTGGGACGTCGATCCCGCCGCGGGCGACCAGACGCTCGTGACGCGCGGCGCCGTCCGCCTCGACGGCACCGCTGCGCAGGCCGTGACGTTCCAGCTGTTCGGCAACGCCTACGACGTCGCGCCGGGACACCGCCTCAAGCTCGAGCTCACCGCCGACGACGGCCCGGCGTTCCGCACGTGGGACCCGTCCGGGGGAGCGTCGCCCGACGCGGCCACGATCGAGGTCGCGAACGTGTCGCTGACGGTCCCGACGGCCGATCCCGACGCGCGCGTGCCGCGCACGGCGGTGCGGCCGGCCGCCGCAACGACGGTGTCGCCCGGACGCTAGCCGCCGCGCGTCGCTAGGGTGGGGGCATGACCAGCGGCATCGTCGCGACGCTCGTCGCAGTCCTCGCGCTCGCGTTCGTCGAGGGCATGGGCGCGGTCTATCCCGCGCGCCGCGCGTGGCAGCGCCTGCGCAGCCAGCACGGACGGCGTGCGGTGCGCGCGATGCGAGAGCGCTTCGAGGCCGCGGCGGCGCGCCGCACGCCGTACGTCCTCGCGCTGTTCCTCGGCGCGCTCGTGGCCGGGTGGATCGCGGCGTCGGGCGCGCTCGACAAGCACTGGTACGAGGTGCTGGTCGACGCAGGCCCGCACGCCGTCGTCGCGGTGGCGTTGGTGCGCCTGCCCGGCGCGCTGCGGCGGGCCGCGGCCCGCATGCGCGACTACGAGCGCGACGCGGGCGAGGATCCCGATGGCGACGGGGGGCCCGGCGGCGACGCGGTCGCCGTCGCGCCGTGACCGCGCCGCGCCTGCGCGACGCGCGTCTGTACCTCGTGGCGCCGCAGCGCATCCGGGCCGGACGGCTCGCCGAGCTCGTCCCGGAGCTCGCCGCCGCCGGCGTCGACCTCGTCCAGCTGCGCGAGCCCAAGGACGCCGAGGGCGGCGACCTCGTGCGCGCCGCTGATCCGGTCGCAGCCGCGTGCCGCGCCGCCGGCGTGCCGTTCGTCGTCAACGACCGTCCCGACGTCGCGCTCGCGGTCGCCGCCGGCGTCCACGTCGGACAGAACGACGTGTCGCCGGAGATCGCGCGCCGCATCGTCGGCGACGCCGTCGTGGGGATCTCCACACACGCGCCCGAGGAGGTCGACGCGGCGCTGCGCGCGCCGGTCGACTACCTCGCGGTCGGGCCCGTGTTCTCGACGCCGACCAAGCCGGGGCGGCGGGCCACGGGCGTCGAGCTACTGCGGCACGCGGCCGGGCGCGCCGACCGTCCCTGGTTCGCCATCGGCGGCATCGACGCCGGCAACGTGGGCGGCGTCCTCGACGCCGGCGCGCGCCGCGTCGTCGTCGTGCGCGCGATCGCGGACGCGGCCGATCCCGTCGCCGCGGCCGCGGCGCTGCGCGGCGCGCTCGACGAGCGGCCGCTCGACGACGTATAGGGTTCGCGCCATGCCGAAGCCGAAGCTCGAGTGGTTGCTGGCGTTCGTACCCGTCGCGGTCGTGCTCGAGCTCGTGCACGCCGACCCGATCGCCATCTTCGTCGTGTCGGCGCTGTCGATCCTGCCGCTCGCGGGGCTCATGGGGCACGCGACCGAGGAGCTCGCGGCGCGCACCGGTCCCCAGATCGGCGGCCTGCTCAACGCGACGTTCGGCAACGCCGCCGAGCTCATCATCGCCTTCTTCCTCATCCTCGAGGGCGAGATCGACATCGTGAAGGCGTCGCTGACCGGCTCCATCATCGGCAACGTCTTGTTCGTGCTCGGGCTCGCGTTCATCGCGGGCGGCTGGTCGCGCGTGCAGCAGGAGTTCAACCGCGCGTCGGCCGGGCTCTACGCGGCGTCGCTCGTCATCGCGGTGGGCGCGCTGCTGTTGCCGGCGTTCTTCTCGCTGTCGCCGCAGGCGACCGAGTTCCGCACCGAGGCCGTGTCGATCGGGGTCGCGGTCGTGCTCATCCTCACGTACGGCCTCGGGCTCCTGTTCTCGCTCAAGACGCACCGGCGGCTGTTCCGGAGCGACCACGAGCACGCGCCGCCGAAGTGGTCGCGCCGGCGCGCGCTCACGACGCTCGGCGTCGCGACCGCCGGCGTCGCGCTGATGAGCGAGTTCCTCGTCGGAGCGCTGGAGCACACCGTCGACGAGCTCGGGCTGTCGCGCCTGTTCGTCGGGCTCATCATCGTGCCGCTCGTCGGCAACGCCGCGGAGCACTCGTCGGCGATCTTCCTCGCCGCCAAAGACAAGAGCGAGGTCGCGATCGAGATCGCCATCGGCTCGTCGGCACAGATCGCGCTGTTCGTCGCGCCGGTGCTCGTGTTCGTGTCGCTGTTGGTCGGAAACCCGATGGACTTGATCTTTTCGCAGATCGAGATCGCCGCGGTCGGACTGTCGGCCGTGATCCTCGGCTTCATCGTGCTCGACGGGCGGTCGAACTGGCTCGAGGGGGTGCAGCTGGTGGCCGCGTACGTCATCATGGCGATCTCTTTCTTCTTCCTGTAGCTGCCGACCGGGAGGGACACGTGCCGCGCGCAATCGACTTCCACGTCCACGCCTCGACCGCCGACTGGCTCGAGGGCTCGATCGGCCCGTTCCTCGAGGTCACCGCGCGCTACTTCAACAGTGACGTGCGCGTGCGCACGCCCGACGAGATGGCCGAGGAGTACCGGGAGTGGGACCTGCTCGGAGTGTTGCTCGCGTGGGACGCGGAGACCGCCACGGGCCTGCCGCCGCTCACCAACGACGCGGTCGCCGCGATGTGCGAGCGGTACCCGGAGCAGTTCGTCGGGTTCGCGAGCGTCGACCCGCACAAGCCCGACCACGTCGACGAGCTCGAGCGCGCCGTCACCGAGCTCGGTCTCAAGGGGCTCAAGATCCACCCGCAGGTCCAGGCGTTCTATCCCGACGACCCGCAGCACGACCCGCTGTGGGACAAGTGCGAGGAGCACTCGTTGCCGATCGTCGTCCACGTCGGCCAGACCGGTCTCGGCGCCGGGGTCCCGGGCGGCTCGGGCATCGCGTACGACTACGGGCGTCCGATGTGCATGGACATGGTCGCGGCCCGCCATCCCGGCCTCACCGTGGTCATGGCGCACTTCGGCTACCCGTGGCACCTCGAGGTCCTCGCCAGCGCGATGCACAAGACCAACGTGTGGGTCGACCTGTCGGGCTGGCGCCCGCGCTACATCCCGCCGGAGGTCAAGCGCGACGCGCGCGGCCGGCTGTCGGACCGCTTCGTGTGGGGCAGCGACTACCCGATGCTCGACCCCGGCCGCATCCTCGACGAGATCGACGAGCTCGAGCTCGGCGACGCGCGCGACGACGTGCTGAAGAACAACGCCGCACGTCTGCTCGGCCTCGACCTCTGAGCCCATCGCGCGACCGCGCGCGACCGCTCCGGGCGCACGCACGCCGGGCACTCCAAACCGTTCTGAGTCGGCCCGTCGCACGTGCGCCCTCCGCTGTGTCGTCGCACGCGCGACCGCTCCGGGCGCACGTGGCCGGGGCACTCCAAACCGTTCTGAGTCGGCCCCGACTCACGTGCGCCCTCCGCTCGTGTGCGGTCGACGCGCTCGGCGGCGCTAGCATGGGGGCATGCCCACCAAGGAGGAGATCCACGACGAGGTCGTCGAGGCCATGAAGACGGTCGAGGACCCCGAGCTCGGAATCGACATCGTCAACCTCGGCCTCGTCTACACGGTCGACGTCGACGACGACCTCGACGTGCACGTGCAGTTCTCGCTGACGACGATGGGGTGCCCGATCGCGCCGCTGATCGACCAGCAGATCAAGGAGGCGACCGCGCCGATCGAGGGCATCGGCAACGTCACGACGGAGCTCGTGATGTACCCGCCGTGGACGCCCGAGAAGATGTCGCCGCTGGCGCGCTCGGCCCTCGGCATGGTCTGAGCCGCCGGCTCTCCGTGCCGTCCCGTCTGTCACACCTCGAGTGTGCGCGCTGCGCGCGCGCGTACGACCCCGAACGGCTCGTCAACCGCTGCGACTGCGGCGGCACGCTCCTGGCGCGCTACGACCTCGACGGGATCGACCTGGAGCGGTGCCGCGCGCGCCCGCCCGACGCGTGGCGCTTTCGCGAGCTGCTGCCGGTGCGCGGCGCGCCCGTGTCCCTCGGCGAGCCGCGCACCGCGCTGCTGCCGGTGCCGCGCCTCGCGGGGCGCTGGGGCGTCGACGCGCTCGTCAAGGACGACGGCACGCTGCCGGGCGGCACGTTCAAGGCGCGCGGCGCATGCGTCGGGTTGTCGCGCGCGCACGAGCTCGGCGCCACGAGCGTCGTCATGCCGAGCGCGGGCAACGCGGGCGGTGCGTGGAGCCTCTACGCGGCGCGCGCCAACGTGCGCATCACGGTGACGATGGCGCGCAGCGCGCCGGCCGCGAACCACACCGAGGTGCTCGTCGCCGGCGGTGAGCTCGAGCTCGTCGACGGGACGATCGCCGACGCCGGCGCGCGCGCCGTCGACATCGCGCGCGAGCGCGGGTCGTTTCTCACCGCGACGTTCGCGGAGCCGTACCGGCTCGAGGGCAAGAAGGCGGCGTGGCTCGAGGTGTTCGACCAGCTCGGCGACGACGACGGCATGCGGCTGCCCGGCACCGTCGTCCTGCCGGTCGGCGGCGGGGTCGCGGCCCTCGCCCTCGCCAAGGCGGCCGAGGAGGTGCGCGCGCTCGGCTGGACCGGCGACCCGGCCCCCGCGATCGTCGGCGTTCAGCCCGCGGCCTGCGCTCCGGTCGTGCGGGCGTTCGAGCGCGGCGACGACGCGGTCGAGCCGTGGGACGGCCCGTGCGACTCGATCGCCGCGGGGCTGCGCGTGCCGGCGCCGAGCGAGGGCGCGTTCGTGCTGCGCGTCGTGCGCGCGTCGGGCGGCGCGATGGTCGCGGTGTCCGAGGACGACATCCGCGCCGCGGTGCGCGACCTGGCGACGTTCGAGGGCGTGTTCGCGTGTCCCGAGGGCGCCGCGGGCGTCGCGGCGCTCGACGAGCTCGCGCGCTCCCGCCCGCTGCGCGAGCCGGTCGTCGTCTACAACACGGGGGCCGGGGCGAAGTACGTCGACGTGCTGAGCTGAACGGCGCGCTCAGCCACCCGTCGCGGGCCGCACGACGCCGGCGTCCCGCAGGCAGCGCTCGACGACGTCCTCGAAGCCGCTCGCCGCGTCGACGGCGCGGTAGCCGATCCCGATGAGGACGCCGTCGGAGTCGACGCGCACCTTGAGGTCGTCGAGCCGCACCTTCTGGTCGCGCGCGCACGCGCGCACGGAGCTCGTGACGTCCTCGGAGCGCGCGACGTCGAGCTCGCCCGGGCGCGCGGGCGCCGACGTCGCCGGCGTCGGTCGCGCCGACGGGGTGCGGCGCGCGTCGGGCTCGGCGACGTCGTCGCCGTCGCACGTCGCGGTCATCAGCGCCGCGGCGAGCAGCGCGGCGAGGAGCCTCACCGCGCCGCCGCCGTCACAACGCCGCGAGCGTCGGCGCGACCGCGAGCACCACGGACGCGACCGCGGCGATCCCCAGAACCGAGCGGATGCGCCGCTCGTCGTGCGCGAGCGTCGCGTCCCACGCGTCCCGGTCGGGCGCGTGGTAGCGGCTGAAGGTCATCGCAGACCGCCCGAGCGCGAAGCCCGCGCCCGCCGCGAGCGCGACCGGGACCTCCGGCCACAGCAGTACCGCCACGACGACGAGATGCGGCAGGTTGCTGGTCGAGTACGTCCGCATGCCGGTGCCCATCTCGAGCCCGAACTGGAACGCGCCGCCGGCGCCCTGACCCGTGACCCACTGCGGGACCTGCCGCGCCGCCTGCGGCAGACGGAGCTCGTAGACGCCGAGCTCTCCGAGCGCGATCAGCGGCAGCGCGACCAGCAGCGCCCCGACGCGCAGCGCGTCCGGGACCAGCGGCGCGAGCACGGACCCCACGAGCAGCGCGAGCCACGCGCTCAGCTGCGCGCCGACGAACAGACCGCCGTAGAACCATCCTCGTTCTCCACCTCGCCAGACCGACGAGCTCAGCAGCGCCGAGTTGAAGCTTCAGACCGAGCCCGACAGAGCGTAGCCCGCGGCCGCGCCGGCCGCGACCCACGCGACGACGGTGGCGGCCGCGACGCCGACGACGCCCGTCCCGGCGCCGAGCCACACGAGCGCCGCGAGCGCGGCGACCGCGTACGCGGGGGCGCGTGCGTCCGCCGCGTACGCGGTCGCGCGGCGCGCGACGAGTGCGTCGCTAGACGGTCGCACGGCAGATGCTGAACGTGCTCACGCGACCGCCACCGCAGTCGGCGTACTCGTACCAGCCGTCGGAGCAGCGCGTCGATCCCCACCGCCACGCGTTGCGCGTGTCGCACGACGTGTGGTTGTGCGAGTACTTGAAGTTGTAGCAAGTGCCGCTGCCACCGTCGTCGCGATGCCACTTGCCCGACGTGCAGTTGTTGTCGAACTTCGCGGTCGGCGGGTAGCAGATGGTCGACGACGAGTAGAACCCGCGGCAGCTCGTCGACCACTCCGACAGGCAGCAGTGCGCCCACGCGCCGCGCGGCCGCGCCGGCGGCAGCCATCCGACCACCGCCAGCCCGACCCCCATCGCGCCCCCCGCGACGTAGCGCAGGAACGAGCGTCGTCCCACGTCCTTCTTCAGCACGTGCGCGATCTCGCTCGGGGCCGCGCCGGCGCCGGGCGCGACGTCGACGAGCGGGATGTCGCGCGTCGAAAGCTTCGCCATCAGCTCCTCCTCGATGTCGCGTCCTCGGCGAGGAACGTCTCGACCACGCGCGCGACCGCCTCCGGTGCTCCGACCGGCGCGGCGTCGGCCACGACCCCGTCGCGGCCGACGTGCACGAGCGCGGGGTACCACGGGAGCCGGACCTGCGCCGCGGCGGCGCCGTCCGCGACGACGTGCACGCCCGCGACGCGGGGCACGTCGGCCCCCGGCTCCGCGAGGACCTTGAACTCGATCGCGTCTCGTCCGCGCGCCGCGCGCTCCAGTGCGTCGACGAGCGCCCGGTCGGCGTCCATGCTCCCGAGCACCAGCACGACGGTTCCGTCCTTGCCGGGCGACGGATGCAGCGCCGACGGGGCCGCGCCGGTCAGGAACGACGGGCCGAAGCCGTCCACGACCACGGCGCGCACCTCACGCACCTGACGGACGAGGCCGGCGAGCGCGAGCGCCAGCACGACGATCGCGATCCACGACAGCACGAGCGCGGCGGTCTCTACCGGCACGGCGCACCTCCTCTCGAGCCGGCCGTCATCGGACGCCTCCGGCGCGCCAGGCGAGCTCCGTCACGCTCTCGAGAAACTCGACCGCGCTCCGGCCGCGGTTGGCGGCCGCGGGCGACGGCCCGTCGTCGAACGTCGGGAACGAGTCGTCCGGCGTCAGCGTCGCGACGGCCGTGCGCGACGCGAGCAGGTACAGCGGCGCGTGGCCGCCGCCGGGCGCGTGGACCTCGCGCTTCCACAGCTCTCCGGCCTGCACCTTGGCGCCCGACCACGCCGGGACGAGCCCCGACGCGGCGCTGCCCTCCATGATCTGGACGAGGCCGATGCCGGCGACGCGCTTGGTCACCATCGTGCGGCCGAGCTCGTCGCCGCGCGACGACAGCCGCAGGCCGAGCGGTCCGTCGACGAAGCGGACGTCGGAGAAGTGGGCGACGATCGCGGTCGTCGACTTGAGGTTGTCGCCGAACCAGCCGTAGGCCGCGTGCCATGGTCCGGTCCACGCCGCGAACGACTCCGAGCCCTTGCGTCCGTCCGCGATGACGAGCTCGCCGCCCCCGAGGGCGACGCGCTCGCGCACCGTGCCCTTGAGGACCTTGGCGATGGCGGTGTCGACCGACGCGCGCGGGCCGATCTGGAAGCCGCGCTGGCGCGGCGCGCCGCGCGTCGCGGCGTCCGCGCGCGTGACGAGCTCGGCCCAGCAGAACCACGGCTCCGAGAGATCGAACCCGCGCGCGTCCAAGGTGACGATCTCTCCGGAGGGTGCCTGGAAGCGCGTGCTGCGAGCGCCGCGCTCCGCTCTGGAATCGAGGGCATTTGCCATGGAACCACCCCTTCCCCACGCACGGCAACGCGCCGTCCTCGTCCCTCGAACGAGAGCAGAAGGGATGCTTGCGCCCGCGAGCGCACGCGTGGGCCGGTGTGGAGGACCCCCCCTCGTTCCCGTCCCTCGGGAGTCGGCTCGGCCGACGCGAGCACTACACACCCGCGGCGCGGGCGTTGTCAACCGGGATTTTGCGTCGGTACGTTGTGCGCCGTTCGCGCGTTTTGCGACGTCAGCCGGCGAGAGCGCGGGCGACGACCTCGAGGTCGGCGACGAACGCGTCCATCTCCTTGGCGCGCGTCGCGTCGTCCTGCGCGCGCAGGATCGACGACGGATGCACGGTCGCGATCACGATCTCGGCGAGGTCCGAGTCGACGAGCTCGCCGCGCTGCTTGGTGACGCGGAAGTCCTTGCCCAGCAACGCCTGGGCCGCGGTCGCGCCGAGACACACGATCGCGCGCGGCTTCACGACGGCGATCTCCGCGTCGAGCCACGGCCGGCACGCGGTGATCTCGCCCATGTTCGGCTTGCGGTGGATGCGTCGCTTGCCGCGCGGCGTGAACGCGAAGTGCTTGACGACGTTGGTGACGTACGCGCCGGCGCGGTCGATCCCCGACGTCTCGAGCGCGCGGTCGAGCAGGCGTCCCGCGGGCCCGACGAACGGCTCGCCTGCGAGGTCCTCCTTGTCGCCGGGCTGCTCGCCGACGAGCATCACCTGCGCGTTGCGCTCGCCGTCGCCGAACACCGTCCGCGTGGCGTCGCGGTAGAGGTCGCACGCGGTGCACGTGGCGGCCGCGCTGCGCAGCTTGTCGAGCGTGGGCCGCTCCGGCACGAGCGGGGCCGCAGTCGTCCGAGTCCGCGCCATGGTTTCCCGTCCTACCCGGGCCGGTGGCAAAGCAATCGGCCGACGCCCTTGCCGGCGGCGCAGCCGATGCGCTCGAATCGCGGCGTAGGAGACGAAGGGGAGCCCGATGGAGTGGGAGCTGTTGGGACGCATCGCGCTCGCGGCGCTGCTCGGCTGGCTCGTCGGGCTGTGGCACGAGGCGAGCCGGCCACCGGGCGCGGCGCGCGCCGGCCCGCGCACGTACGGGCTGGTGTGCCTCGGGGCCGCTGTGGTGAACGCGCTTGCGCCGAGCGCCGAGGTCGCCGGCGGAACGCTCGCGGGCGTCGGCTTCCTCGGCGCGGGGCTGCTGCTGCGCGGCGGCGACGGCGCTGCGGTCGGCTTCTACATGGCGGCGTCGCTGTGGGCCGCGACCGCGGTGGGGATCGTCGTCGGCCGGGGCGCGCTCGCGCTCGGCGCGGTGACGACGCTCGTCGTCCTCGTCGTGCTGCATTCCGACCACTTGCCCGGGCGCCGGCGCCTCGAGGACGGCGTGCGCGCGCTGTTCGCCCGCGCGCGCCGTGACGGGCGCTGACGGCGCGATCTCGACCTTGACGCGAGGGCGCGCGCTCCCTAGAATCGAACGTACGTTCGATCTGGTGGGTGGGCCGATCTCCCCGGCCCCCGGCGGGGTTCCCCGGTCCCGCCGCCCGCTGGATCGGGCATGGGAGTAAACGGGGCCCGACGGGCTCGCCGGTGCAGCCAGCGGCGAGTCGGTCGGGCCCCTTGCGCTCCCGCGGCGCCGGACGAGCGTCGCGCGACCGATTGGAGGGGGTTTCGAGCGTTTTGTAGGTGGTCGCTTGAGCAAGCGTTACGACGAGCCGATAGACGTCACGTACGCCCACGGGGATGACGACGCTCCTGTCGCCTTTCGGTGGCGAGATCGGCGCTACGAGGTCTGCCAGCGCCTCGAGTCGTGGCGCGACGCGGGGCAGTGGTGGAACGGCGTCGGTTCTGACGCGGGGGGGCGTCGAGCCGGCGGGGGGCCGGTGCGCGATCGTGTATACGTTCGCGTGCTGGCCCACCCCGCGGGCCACGTCTCGTCGGGCGACGTCGACGCCGACGGCTTCCTGCGCTCCGCGACCGCCGTCTACGACCTCTACCTCGACCGCGTCGACGACGTGTGGCGGCTCGCGCGCATATGGGACTGACGGCCGCCGCGGGTTATCGTCCGCGCCGTGAGCGAGCGCACCCGCCTCGACGCGCAGGCCGACGGGTCCGTCCGCGTCCCGGTCAACGACGCGCTGGGGTTCGAGCTCGCGGCGCGCGACCGCGACGAGGTGACGTTCACGTGGACGGTCGCACCCGAGCACTGCAACTCCGCCGGCGGCGTCCAGGGCGGCATGCTGGCGGCGTTCGCCGACGCGGTGCTCGGGGCGGCGGCCGCGGCGCACCTCCCGTCCGACCGCTACCCGGCGCTCGTGCACATGGGCCTGTCGCTCATGCGCCCGGCGCGCGCGGGCGAACGCCTCACCGCGACCGCGCGCGCGGTCAAGACGGGGCGGCGCGTGCTGTTCGTCGAGGCGCGCGTAACGAACGCCGACGGCGAGCTCGTCGCGACCGCGACGGGAACCGAGATCCCCGCCGACGCACCCGACTGACGCGCGGCGCGCGCGACGGTAGGGCGGCGGGCGTCGCCGGAGGGCGACTCGTAAACGGTTTGGAGCCCGCAGGCGATGCCCGCCGGCCGAATGCACGGGCGGGCGCGTGAGCGGCTTCGTCCACCTCCATTGCCACACGACGTGGTCGCTGCTCGACGGCGCGATCCCGGCCGAAGCCCTGCCACACCTCGCGGCGGAGGCGGGCTACGACGCGATCGCGATGACCGACCACGACTCCCTCCTGGGCGCGGTGCGCTTCGTGACCGCCTGCAACGACGCGGGCGTAAAACCGATCCTCGGCGCAGAGCTGACCATCGCCCGCGAGGACGCGAACCGTCGAGACCCACACGACCACGGCGAGCGGCGCTCCGGACGCACCGCCGAGGACGGGCGGGCGCTCGCAGAGCGAGTTCCGCAGCCACCGGGCGAACGAGTTCGCCCGGTGCGCGAGGACTGTCCGAGCGAACGAGCGCCCGCCCGCCCGCAGGCCCCAATAGCCGGACGCCGCGACGCCGACGACGCGTACGACCACGTCACGGTCATAGCCCGCGACGCGCGCGGCTACGCCAACCTCTGTCGTCTGATCACCGCCGCGCACCTGGGCAACGAGCGCGGCCGCCCGTCGACGACGTTCGCCGAGCTCGCGCGCCGCGCCGAGGGCCTCTACGTGATGTCGGGCTGCGCGCGCGGCGAGGTCGCGCGCCTCGCGGCCGCGGGGCGCATCCCCGACGCGGTCGCCGCGGCGCGCCGGTGGCGCGCGGCGATCGGCGACGGCTACCGGCTCGAGGTCTTCGACCACCGCGGCTACGGCGACCGCGCGCTGCGCGACCGGCTGCTCGCGGTCGCGCGCGCCGCGGGCGTCGCGCCGGTCGCCACCAACGACGTCCACTACGCCGGCCCGGGCGACGCGGTCGCGCACGAGGTCCTGCACGCGATCAAGGACATCGTGCCGTTGTCGCGCACGCACGCGCTGCGCCCGAACTCGGAGTACTACCTCAAGCCCCCGAACGAGATGAGGGCGCGGTTCGACGACGCGCCCGACGCGCTCGCCGAAACGGTGCGAATCGCGGAGTCGTGCGACGTCGACCTCGGGCTCGGCCGCTACCACTTCCCCGAGGTCCCGATCCCCGGCGGCGAGGCGCCCGCGTCGCTGCTCGCGCGCCGCTGCCGCGACGGCGCCGCGCGCCGCTTCGGGCGCGTGCCGCGCGCGGTCGAGGACCGGCTCGAGCACGAGCTCGCGATGATCTTCGAGCTCGGCTTCCCGGCGTACTTCCTGCTCGTCGCCGACATCGTCGATCACGTCCGCAACGTCATGGGCGTGCGCTGCGCGTGCCGGGGGAGCGCGGCGGGGTCGCTCGTGTGCTACGTGCTCGGCATCTCCGACGTCGACCCGGTGCGCTACGACCTGCTGTTCGAGCGCTTCATGAACCGGCGGCGCGAGGAGCTGCCCGACATCGACGTCGACGTCGAGTCGCACCGGCGCGAAGACGTCCTCGACTACGTGCTGCGCACGTACGGCGCGGAGCAGACGGCGGTGTGCTGCATGGTCGACACGTTTCGCGCCCGCATGGCGATCCGCGACGTCGGCAAGGCGCTCGGCATCGCGCCGGAGGAGATCGACGTCGTCGCCAAGGCGTTCCCGCGCGTCGCGGCGCGCGACATACCGCGCGCGATCGAGCGTCTCCCGGAGCTGCGCGGCACGAACCTGCGCGCCGGGCAGCTCGAGCAGCTCTTCGAGCTGTGCCTCGCGATCGACGGCTTCCCGCGCCATCTCGCGCTGCACCCGTCCGGCGTGATCCTGAGCTCGCCCGACCTCGCCGATCGCGTCCCGATGCAGGAGTCGTTCGGCGGCTTCACGATGCTGCAGGCGGACAAGGACGACGTGGAGACGCTCGGGCTCGTCAAGCTCGACGTGCTCGGCGTGCGTATGCTGTCCTCGATCACGCACGCGAACGACGAGATCGCGCGCACGCGCGGCGCGCCGGTCGACCTCGACGCGATTCCGCGCGACGATTCCGCGACCTACCGGCTCATGTGCTCGTCGCGCACGCTCGGCTGCTTCCAGATCGAGTCGCCGGGCCAGCGCGAGCTCCTCGCGCGCCTGCAGCCGGGATGCTTCGAGGACCTCATCGTCGACATCTCGCTGTTCCGCCCGGGACCGGTGCAGTCGGACATGGTCGGGCCGTACCTCCAACGCCGGCACGGCTTCGAGGACGTCGTCCACGCGCATCCGTCGCTGCGCCCGATCCTCGCCGAGACGCACGGCATCATCGTGTTTCACGAACAGCTCATCCGCGTGATCGCGGCGGCGACCGGGTGCTCGCTCGACGACGCCGACTACGTCCGCCGTCACCTCGACTCCGAGCGTCCGAGCCTGCCGGGCGACCCCACCGGCGCGCCGGCGCGGCGCGGTCTCGACGGCGCGCGCAGCGGCGTGCCGTCGGACAACGAGGTCGGCCGCTGGTTCGTGAGCCGCGCGGTCGCCAACGGCCACGACCCCGCGCACGCCGCGGCGCTGTGGCGCGAGGTGTACGCGTTCGCGTCGTTCGGCTTCTGCAAGTCGCACGCGGCCGCGTTCGCGCTGCCGACGTACGTGTCGTCGTGGCTCAAGGCGCACTACCCGGCGGAGTTCCTCGCCGGCGTGCTGACGCACGACCCGGGCATGTACCCGCGCCGCCTGATCGTCGCCGACGCCCGCCACTTCGGCGTCCCGATCCTGCCCGTGGACGTCAACGCGTCGGCCAAGACCTACCGCGTCGAGCCGGTCGTCGACCCGCGGACGAGCGGAGGCGGGCCGGAACGCGACCCGAGGACCAGCGGAGGCGGGCGCCCCTCCGCAGAGCGAGTTCCGCAGCCACGTCTGCGGACGCAGTCCGCAGACGTGCGCGAGGACTGTTTGAGCGAACGGAGGGCGCGCCCGCCGGAGCGATCACCGGACGCCGAGCGACCGGATGCGGCGCCCGGGCGATACGGCATCCGGTTAGCGCTGTCGGACGTGCGCGACATCACCGACGCGGAGGTCGACGCGCTGCTGACGGCGCGCGCCGAGCGGCCGTTCGAGTCGCTCGAGGACGTGTGGCGGCGGGCCCAGCCGTCGCGCCCGGTGCTGGAGAACCTCGTGCACGTCGGCGCGCTCGACTCGATCGCGGGACGGCGGGGGCGGCGCGAGCTGCTGTGGAAGGTCGTCGAGCTCGGCGACGGCGCGCGCGGCGCGACGGCGCGGCGCGCGCGCGGCCCCGGCGACGGCCAGATGTCGTTCGCGCTCGACGCGCCGATCGACGAGTCGCTGCCCGGGCTCCCGCCGTACTCGCCGCTCGAGGAGACCGAGGCCGAGCTCGAGGTCACCGGGATCGACGCGCGCCGCCACGTCATGGCGCTGTACGAGCCGCTGCTCGTCGAGATCGGGTGCACGCCGGCGTCGTGGCTGCGCGCGCGGCGCACGAACTCCGAGGTGTGGGTCGCGGGGGTCAAGGTCGCGAGCCAGACGCCCGCGATCCGCTCGGGCCAGCGCATCATCTTCGTGACGCTCGACGACCTCACCGGTCCGATCGACGTCACGGTGTTCGAGCGCGTGCAGGCGCGCTGCGCGCGCACGGTGTTCCACTCGTGGCTGCTGCTCGTCCACGGCGTCGTCCGCAAGCGCGGCGGCGCGTCGCGCGTGCACGACACCAACCCCGACAACGTCGGCGTCACGGTCGTCGTCGACGAGGCGTTCGACCTCGCCGAGCTCGCCGCCGACCGCTCCGCGGGCATGACGCTCGCGCGCGCGCTCGACCGCCAACGTCGCAACCAGGCCGCCGCGGCCCTGACGCCGTCGGGCGAGAGCGGCGGAGGCAGCGCGCACGACCCCGCCGCCGCGCTCGAGCCGCCGCGGTCCGCGCCCGTGCCCGAGCGCGAGCACGCACACGCGTCGTCCGCGCTGCGGCCGCGCTCGAAGCTGTGGCACTCGAGCGGCGGGAGCGCGGGCCGGTGAGCCGCCGCGCGTGACGCCGGGCGCTCGGTCACGACCGGCGCGCGGCGGCCTCCATCCACGGCGGCTGGTAGCCGGTCATCGTCGGATCGACGACCTCCCCCGGAGCGACGATCTCGTCGATGGCGTCGAGCGTGTCGTCGTCGAGGCGCACGTCGGCACCGGCGAGCAGGTCGTCGAGTTGCTCCTGCGTGCGCGGCCCGACGATCGTCGACGTCACCGCCGGGTGCGCGAGCGAGAACGCGATCGCCAGGTGGGTGAGCGACACGCCCGCCTTGTCGGCGACGGCCGACAACCGATCGACGATGTCCATCTTGCGTTGGTTGACGGGCAGCGACGGGTCGAAGCGGCGCGTGAGCCACTCGCCTCGCTCCGCGGCGCGCGCGGCGCGCGAGTCGGGCGGAGGCTTCTCGCCGCGCCGGTACTTGCCCGTGAGCCATCCCTGCGCGAGCGGGCTCCACACGATGACGCCCATCCCGTAGCGGCGCGCGACCGGGAGGACGTCGCGCTCGATGCCGCGCACGAGGATGGAGTACGGCGGCTGCTCGCAGCGAAAGCGCACCAGGTTGCGACGCTCGCTGGCCCACTGCGCCTCGACGATCTGCCACGCCGGGAACGTCGACGAGCCCGCGTAGCGGATCTTGCCGGCGCCCACGAGGTCGTCGAGCGCGGCGAGCGTGTCCTCGACGTCGGTGTCGGGGTCGGGACGGTGCACCTGGTAGAGGTCGATGTGGTCGGTTCCGAGGCGGCGCAGGCTCGCCTCCACCGCACGCATGATCCACAGGCGCGAGCTGCCGCGCTCGTTCGGCCCGGGCCCCATCGGCATGTGGCACTTCGACGCGAGCACGACGTCGTCGCGGCGTCCCTTCAGCGCGCGCCCGACGATCTCCTCGTTCTCGCCCTCGGAGTAGACGTCGGCGGTGTCGACGAAGTCGATGCCGCCGTCGAGCGCGCTGCGGATGATGCGGACGCCCTCGTCGCGGTCGGGGTTGCCCCACGAGCCGAACATCATCGCGCCGAGGCAGTACGCGCTGACGCGCACGCCGGTGCCGCCGAGAACCCGATGCTCCATGTCGCCGCTCCTGTTCGTCGCGCCGCCGTGGCCCCAGGATCACACGGCGCCGCGACCGCCGGCACCGTCCGCCGTAGGCTCGCGCGATGAGGCCGCCGACGCCGATCCTGCACGTCGACATGGACGCGTTCTACGCGTCGGTCGAGGCGATCAAGGACCCGTCGCTGCGCGGCCGTCCGGTGATCGTCGGAGGACAGGGGGGCCGCGGCGTCGTGACGTCAGCGTCGTACGAGGCGCGCGAGTTCGGCGTGCGCTCGGCGATGCCGATGGTGCGGGCGCGGCGCCTGTGCCCGCATGCCGCGTTCGTCCCCAACGACTTCGAGTCGTACGGCGACTACGCGCGGCGCATCCGCGCGGTGTTCGAGTCGTTCACGCCGTTGGTCGAGTCGATCTCGCTCGACGAGGCGTTCCTCGACGTCGCCGGGTCGGTGCGGCTGTTCGGCGAGCCCGTCGCGATCGCGGCGCAGGTCAAGGAGCGGATCGCGGAGCTCGGCCTGAAGTGCACCGTCGGCGTCGCTCCGAACAAGTTCCTCGCCAAGCTCGCGTCGACGCGCGCCAAGCCCGACGGCCTCCTCGTCGTTCCGCCCGACGCCGTCGCCGACTTCCTGCACCCGCTGCCCGTCGACGCGCTGTGGGGCGTCGGCGAGCAGGTCGGCGACGTGCTCCGCAAGCTCGGGTTGCGCCGCGTCGGCGACCTCGCGGCGATGTCGCGCCGCACGCTCGAGCGCGCCGTGGGCGACGCGCTCGGCGCGCAGCTCCATCGCCTCGCGCGCGGCGTCGACGACCGGCCCGTCGTCCCGAACGAGCCGGCCAAGTCGGTCGGCTCGGAGGAGACGTTCGCCCACGACCTCGACGCGGCCCCCGACGTCCTGCGCGAGATCCTGCGCCTGAGCGACCGCACCGCGGCGCGCCTGCGGGCCAAGGGCCTGTGCGGCCGGACGGTGACGCTCAAGGTGCGGTTCTCGAACTTCAAGACGATCACGCGCGCTCGCACGCCGGGGCCGGAGCTCGACACCGCGGCGGAGATCTACGCGGTCGCGCGCGACCTCTACGGCGCCCTCGATCCGGACCGCCCGCGCATCCGCCTGCTCGGCGTGAGCGTCGGCGGGCTCGCGCCCGGGCCCCCGCGCCGGCAGCTGGACCTGCTCGACGCCGCCGCCCCCGCGTGGGGCGACGCGGCGCGCGCCGTCGATCGCATCCGGGCCCGCTTCGGCGACGGCGCCGTCGGGCCCGCGGCCCTGCTCGACCCGCGCGACTGAGGGCCTCCCGTGGCCCGGCCGGGCCCTTGCTTTTTTCGCCGGTCCGGGGTCCACAGGCGGAGGTGCTCCCTATAATCGTTAAGCCGTGCCACTGTCCGAGCGTGAGCAGAAGATCCTCGAGGAGATCGAGCGGAACCTCTACGAGGAGGACCCAAAGTTCGCGCGCGACGTTCGCCGGCGCGCGCCGCGCATGGACGAGGTGCGGCGGATCAAGCTCGGCGCCGTGCTGTTCGCGTCGGGGCTCGCGGTCCTCGTCGGTTTCTTCGTGTCGCAGTCGCTGCTCGTCGGCGTCGTCGCGTTCGGCGCGATGGTCGCCGGAATAGTGTTGGTCGCGGGGTCCATACGAGGTGTCGGTTCCGCGCGCGCCGAAGGAGGCGCGGGGCGCCGTGACCGGCTCGCGCGCCGTTTCGAGGAGTGGGAATCTCGGATGCGGCAGCGCTATAAGCGGTCCTGAGACACAAACTTTTCGACGGCCCTTCGGAGATTGCGGATTTGGCCTTGCCGCCCCGCGACGCGCCGCGCTAGATTCGCTTCCGGCGTCGCACGGGGACGCCGGGCTCGGCTGGGGATGTGGGGCCCGGTGTAGGGACGCCACCATGAATGAACTCAATGGCACAAGGGGAGGTCCGCGCGCTCCGATGGAGGGATTCTCGGCACAACAGGCGTCTCGTTTCACCGGTTGCACGGCGCATCAATTGCGCTATTGGGACCGCATCGGTCTCGTCAAGCCGAGCGTCCAGTCGACCGGGGGCCGCCCCGGAGTCCGGCGCCTCTATTCGTTCCGCGACCTCGTCGCGCTGCGCGTCGTCCGGTCGTTGCTCGAGGGAGGCATGAGCCTGCAGCGCGTCCGCCGCGCCTACGACTACCTTCGTAAGCGCGCGGGCCTCGAGGAACACCTGTCCGAGACCAAGCTCGTGACCGACGGGCACAGCGTCTTCAAGGTATGCCGCGACGACGGCGAGATCCTCGACGCGCTCAAGGAGGGGCAGATGACCTTCTTCCTCGCGCTCGACGAGATCGCGCGCAGCGTCGACGGACGCGTCGCCGAGTACCTGTACGACCGCGAGGAGTTCGTGTCCGCCCTGCGCCGCGTCGGGTCCGAGGTCGAGCGCGAGCTCGACCCGGACACGCGCCGGCGCCTGCGCGCGGCGCGCTGACCGGCGCTCAGGAGCGGCCGGGCGACGCGAGCCCGCGCGTCGAGAACACCCGCGTGCCCCGGCTCCACCACGACGCCTGCGACCACAGCCCGTCCTTCAGCTGCTTGACGAGCGAGCGCGCCTCGCGAGCGCGCTCGTCGCGCAGCTCGGACGGCGCGTACAAGGCCGCGTCGTACAGCGACGCAAGCCGGCGTCCGGCGTCCTCGGACAGCTTGGCGGCGCGCGTGACGCGGGTGGCGTACGCGGTCGCCGTCTCGGCGCGCGAACGCGGCGTGGCGAGGTCGGCCGCCGCCTGCTCGAAGTCCTCGAACGCGGCCGCGATCGCCTCGCGCGCGTCGCGCGCGCGGGCGTAGCGCCGCCGCACCCTCCAGCCCTTCAGCGCGGGAACGCCGGCGAGGAACGCGAGCACGCCGAGCGCCACGATCGTCAGCAGCCGCGCGAAGCGCCGCTCCCACTCCGCCTCGCGCGCCCGGGCGTCGCGCCCGTCGCCGGCCCCGGGGCCGCCCCCGGCCGCCCCGGCGCGCTCCGCGAGCTGGCTCGCCCGGTTGCGCTGCGACGCCGCGTCGCCGCCCCCCGCGAGCCCGTCGCCGGGGACGTCCGGCTGCGTGTACTCGGGCACCGCGTCCGGACGCGGAGTCGGCTCGAAGGGGACCCATCCGACGTTGCGGAAGTAGACCTCGGGCCACGCGTGGGCGTCGGAGCCGCGCACGACGTAGACGGCCTTCCCGCCGTCGTCCGTGCTCTGGCGGAGTCCCGGCATGAACCCGACCACGACGCGCGTCGGGTAGCCGAGGTGGCGCGACAGGACTGCGAACGCGGTCGCGAACTGCTGGCAGAAGCCCATCTTCGTGTCGAGCAGGAACTTGGTGAGGTAGTTGATGCCGACGCCGTCGGCGGTCGTCTCGACGATGCCCGGGTCGGCGTTGTACGTGAATCGCCACAGGCGCTCCTGGATCGCGACGAGCTTCTCGAACGGCGTCTCGGCGCGCGCCGTCCAGCGCTCCAGCAACCGCTCGACGCGCTCGTCGACGGCCCCGGGCGGGAGCGAGACGTACTCGTCCCCGGCCGCGTCGAGGCCGACGTCGGCCTTGCGCAGCACGTCCTCGGTGGGGACCGGGACGTCGGAGACGACGTCGTAGGCGAGATCGTCCTCGAGCTCGCGCGCGAACGCGACGTCGCCCGTGACCGTGTCGACTCGCACGTCGGCTTGGTCGGCGAGCTCGTTCATCTTCAGCGACGACGGCTTGAACGCGACCGGCATGCGCTCGCCGACCAGCTTGCTCAGCTCGACGCGGTACTCGAGCCGCTCCACCGGCGCCCCGCTCGGCTGGTAGACGTCGACCTCCTCGCTCGAAGGGTTGTCCGTCGGGTCGGGCGCGGGCTTCCACCGCTCGCCGTCGAACTCAGTCAGCGTCCACAGGTGCCAGCGCGGGACGGTCGACGCCGAGGTCTCGACGCGGAACAGCTCCTCCTCGGAACGCCCGGTCAGCGTGCTCGCGATCGACACGAGCGGGTCGATGGTCGTTCCGTCGCCCGGGCCGCCGGAGCTGGCGCCCGGGCCGCCGCCGATGCCGCTGCGCCACGCCAGCGCGCCCTCTCCGAGCGCGGGGAGGACGAACGGCGACGCGAGCGCGAGCGCGATCGTCGACGCCGCCATCCGCCGCCCGACGACGCCGACGATCGAAGTCGGCTCGTCGTCACGGCGCCCCGGCCACGTCGACACCCAGCGTCCCCACGAGCGCAGACGGTGGAGGGACTCGAACGCCCAGAACGTCATCAGCGCGGCGAGGAACAGCACGACGAGCACCGGCACGAACGTCCCCGTCCCGACCACCACCGCGATCGAGAACAGCGCGATCGGAGCGATGCTCGCGAGCAGCGGACGGCGCCACCGGAACGTCGCGATCTCCCCGAGCGCGGTCGCGCCCCACAGCCCCGTGACGAGCATGACGACGTAGCCCGGCCGCACGGGCACCGGCGCGAAGTCGATCTCGACGAAGTCGTACGCGCGCACGATCGAGCGCGCGATGGCGGCGACCGCCGCGGGCGTGGGGAGTCCGTACGCGGTGTGGTCGCCGGCGAACACGAGCCCGACGTACGTGAGGAGCGCGAGCGCGGACAGCAGCGCGGACAGCGGCGTGCCGAGGCCGAGACGGCGGGCGCCGACCGCGAGCGCACCGGCGATCGCCATGCCGAGCAGGACCGGTCCCGCGTAGTCGTCCGGCCGCATGACCTGCATGTAGGCCGCGATCGTCGTGCCGAGCAGCGCCGCGAGCGCTAGACGGGTTCGGCCTTCGGATCCCATCGGCTCTCCCTCGCGTGCGCGTGGGGATTCGACAGCGACGCCCACGCGCGTCCGAATCCGTCCTCGGGGCCGAGCACGAGCGCCTGCATGCCCGCGCGCGCGAGCAGCCGCACGACCTCGTGCGTGCGTCGCTCGCCCTCCCACCTCGTCCGGGTGCCGCCTACACCGTAGCGATGCGCCGCGAACAGCACGACGACGACCTGTCGGAAGCGACGCTTGCACAGCGACAGCATCACCGCCTCGTCGGCGTCGACGCCGCCCGAGACGACGACGAGCGTGCCCTCGGGCGTGGTCGTCGAGTGCAGCTCGGCGAGGCGCACCGCGAGCGGGTCGTCTCCGCCGGCGGCCGTCTGTGCGCGCACGGTCGCGAGCAGGTCGAGACAGCGGTGCAAGTGAGCGGTTCCCTTGCCGGTGGGCACGCCGGCCTCGTGCGCGCCCGCGACGCGGAAGCTGTAGCCGGAGCGGTGGTAGAGCGCGGCGAGCGACGCGCACGCCTCGACCGAGCGCTCGAACGACGACGACTCCGCGAAGCCGTCGTGCGCGCCGCGCCGGTCGTCGAGCACGATCGTGGCGCGCGTGTGCCACGGCGTCTCCTCGAGCCGGATCATCGGGCGGGCGCGCTTGGCGGTCGACGGCCAGTGGATACGGCGCAGGTCGTCGCCCTCGACGTACTCGCGCATCGTGTAGAACTCCTCGCCGCGCGCCCCGCTCGGCTGGCGCAGCGCGGAGACCGACACGCTACGGCGCTCTCCGAGATCGCGGGGGAGCGCGAGCTGCTCGATGCGCGGGTAGACGAGGAACGCGCTCGCGTCGGTGCCGCTGGTGTCCGAGCGCGCGAGGCCGAAGGGGTCGACGAACGACAGCCGCAACGGACCGACCTCGTAACGGCCGCGCAGCGCGGGCCTGATGCGATAGGTGACGGTGCGGTCGCCGCCCGGCTCGACGCCGTTGAGCGCGAAGCGCGCGTGCCCGGACAGCTCGACCGGGAGGCGATCATCGAGCAACAACAGCGGCGCGGGCGTGCGGCCGGAGTTCACGAGCCGAAGCTCGACGGTGACGAGACGGCCCGACGGCGCGCGCTCCGGGGACACCGTACGCGCCACGTCGATGCGCGCGCGCCGGGCGCGCACGACGACGACGGCGGCTACGACGGCGATCACGAGCGCGGCGCCGATCTGCTCGAGCGGCGTCGCGTCGAGGACCCGTCCGAGGACCCACACCGCGATCCCGGCGGCGGCGGTGAGCCAGCCGCGCACCGTCGGCACGCCGCTACGCCCGCTCGCGCTCGGGGATCGGCACGCTGTCGAGCAAGCCGCGCAGGACGTCCTCGGCGCGCGCGCCCCGCATCTGGGCCTCGGGCGCGAGCAGCACCCGGTGCGCGAGCACGGGGATCGCGAGGTCCTTGACGTCGTCCGGCACGACGTAGTCGCGGCCGCGGCTCGCCGCCAGCGCGCGCGCCGCCTTCAGGAGGTACAGCGAGGCCCGGGGGCTCGCGCCGAGGTAGACGTCGGGCAGGGTCCGGGTCGCCTCGCTGATGTCGACGATGTAGGACTTGAGGCCGGCCGCGACGTGGACGTCGCGCGCCATGCGGACGAGGTGGAGAACGCCGTCGGCGTCGGCGACCGGCTCGAGGTCGTCGAGCGCGTGATGGTCGCCGTGGCGGTCGAGGATCTCGAGCTCCGACGACCGGCTCGGGTATCCCATCGACAGCCGCATCATGAACCGGTCGAGCTGCGACTCCGGCAGCGGATACGTGCCCTCGTGCTCGATCGGGTTCTGCGTCGCGATGACGATGAACGGCTCCCGCAGCCGGTGCGTGACGCCGTCGGCGGTGACCTGCCGCTCCTCCATGCACTCGAGCAGGGCCGACTGCGTCTTGGGCGACGCGCGGTTGATCTCGTCGCCGAGACAGATGTTGGAGAACACGGCGCCGGGCTTGAAGCGGAACTCGCCGCTGCCGCGGTCCCACACGTTGACGCCCGTGACGTCGGTCGGCAGGAGGTCGGGCGTGAACTGGATGCGACGCCACGTGCAGTCGATCGAGCGCGCGAGCGACTTGGCGAGCATCGTCTTGCCGACGCCCGGAACGTCCTCGAGCAGCACGTGGCCCTCGGCGAGGAGGGCTACGAGCGCGAGTCGCACGACGTCGCCCTTGCCCTGGATCGTGCGCTCGACGTTGATCGCGATGCGCTCGAAGGCGTCGCGGAAGCCTGCGAAGTCGGTCGGCGCGGCGTGGTCCACGGTCGATGAGACTCCTGTCGGATGCGACTGGTTCCGAGACGGGAGAGTACCAGCGCAGGCGTCGTATCCCGCCGGCGGCGCGGCGCGACGCGGCACGACGGCGCGGGGCGGGGGCCGGGCGCGCCCGATAGGGTTGCGCCTCGACCGCCGGCCACCGACGAGAGGGAGGACGACGATGGCGGGATGGGGCGACGACCCCGAGCTGGAGCGTCTGCGCGCTCTCATCGACGACGGGTGGGAGGTCGTCGAGATCGACGAGGACCCCTCGGCGCCGGGCGGCCCCGCCGACATCGTGAGGGTGCGCAAGGGCGACGCGACCGAGGAGGTCGTGTCCGACCACCTCGCGTTCCACCGCTACGTCGAGTACCTGCGCGACACGCGCCGCGAGCAGGCGTGACGCCGCGGCGGCGCGGCCGGGAACCGTAACCGCCTCTATATACTGGCGGCGTCTTGGGTAGAGCGCTGGTTCTGAACGCGTCGTACCAGCCGCTGTGCGTCGTGCCGGTGCGGCGGGCGCTCGTGCTCGCGCTCAAGGGCAAGGCCGAGGTCCTCCACAGCAACGGCCACTCGTTCCGCTCGGAGCACGTCGAGATCGCGGCGCCGAGCGTCGTCCGCCTGAACTACTTCGTCAAGGTCCCGTACCGGGCGCGCGCGTCGCTGTCGCGCAAGGCCGTGTTCGTGCGCGACAACTACGAGTGCCAGTACTGCGGCTCTCCGGCGGAGAACGTCGACCACATCGTCCCTCGCAGCCGCGGCGGCGCGCACACGTGGGACAACGTCGTCGCCGCGTGCCGGCCGTGCAACTCGCGCAAGGAGAATCGCATGCCCGTCGACGTCGGCATGCGCCTGCGCGCGACGCCCGCGACGCCGCACGACAGCGTGTGGATCATCGTCGCGGTCGATCGCATCGATCCGGCGTGGACGGAGTACCTCCGCCTGCCGGCGTCGTTCGCCTGACCGCGCGCGACCGCTCCGGGCGCACGTGGCCGGGGCACTCCAAACCGTTTGAGTCGGCCCCGACTCACGTGCGCCCTCCGCTCGTCCGGCGCGCGCGACCGCTTCGGGCGCACGCACGCCGGGCACTCCAAACCGTTCTGAGTCGGCCCGTCGCACGTGCGCCCTCCGCTGGTTCCGGAGCGCGCGACCGCTTCGGGCGCACGTGGCCGGGGCACTCCAAACCGTTCTGAGTCGGCCCCGACTCCACGCGCCCCCTCCGCTCGTAGCGTCGTTTCGACGCGCTCTCACGCGCGCTGGTCTTTACGGAAGGCAACAGGCGCAACGAATTACAGACGTGCAATTAGCGCCGTGAACGTTGACTCGTGGGGGTGTGGGGACTAACGTGGCGCCGAAGTGGCGCGAAGTGGAGGGAAGTGGTGAACATGGGAGAGCCACTTCTCGGCGCTCACGGGGGCCTCGAGAGCAAGGGAGCGGGTTGTCGTTCACCGGGGAGTTCCGGCACACGATCGACGCGAAGGGCCGGCTGATCGTCCCGTCGCGCATCCGCGACGAGCTCGAGGACGACCGCGTCGTGCTCACCCGGTGGCTCAACGGCTGCATCGCCATGTGGTCCGGGCCCGGGTGGCGCAGCTTCGAGCAGAGCCTGCTCGAGCAGGGGCGCAGCAGCGCGAGCGCCCGCTCCGTGGTGAGGGCGATCGCGGCGAGCGCGCACCAGGACGCGGTCGACCGCCAGGGCCGCATCGGCGTGCCGGCCAAGCTGCGCTCGTGGGCGGGGATCGAGCGCGACGCGGTCGTGATCGGAGCGCTCGACCACGGCGAGATCTGGAGCCCGCAGCGGTGGCAGGACGAGCAGGCGAAGGTCGAAGAGGGACGCCTCGACGAGCTGGCGCAGGAGCTGAGCTTCTAGTGAAGGGAGCCGGAGCATGAAGGTGACCACCGCGGTCCGCCGGAGCGGGCTCGGACGCGAGGTCGGCCAGAGCCTCCTCCTGCTCGCCCTCACCGGCTCGTTCACGGGAGGCGTCCTGGGGATGCTGGCGATCGCGACGCGCGCGCTGGGACGCTAGACGTGGAGATCGAGTGGAGCACGAGCCGGTCCTCGCCCGAGAGGTCGTCGAGCTCCTCCGGCCGGCCCTCGACGGAGGCGGAGTCGTCGTCGACGGAACGCTCGGCAGGGGTGGCCACGCGCGCGCCCTTCTCGACGCGGCACCGCGCGCGTCCCTCGTCGGCATCGACCGCGACCCCGACGCGCTGGAGGAGAGTCGGTCCCGTCTCGCCGCGTACTCGGACCGCATACGGCTCGTTCGTGACGACTTCACGAACCTCGCGTCCGTTCTGGAACGACTCGGGGCTGCGCCGGTTCGCGGAGTCCTTCTCGACCTTGGAGTTTCGTCCCCCCAGCTCGACGACGCGCGCCGCGGGTTCGGCTACCGCGCCGGAGGGCCGCTCGACATGCGAATGGATCCCGAGCAGCGACTCTCGGCCGACGACGTCGTGAACCGTTACGAGGGGCCCGCGCTGGAGCGCGTGATACGTACCTACGGCGAGGAGAGGTTCGCGCGGCGGGTGACGCGCGCGATCGTCGCCGCGCGCCCCGTGCGCGACACCGCCCACCTGGCCGACGTCGTGCGCGACGCGATCCCCGCCGCGACCCGCCGCACCGGCCCCCATCCCGCGCGCCGCACGTTCCAGGCGATCCGCATCGAGGTCAACGACGAGCTCGGAGCGCTCGAGCGCGCGCTGCCGCACGCGGTCGACGCGTTGGAGCCCGGGGGCCGCGCGGTCGTCGTCTCGTATCACTCGCTCGAGGACCGCATCGTCAAGCGCTTCTTCGCGCGGGAGGCCGACGGGTGCGTGTGCCCGCCCGACTTCCCGGTGTGCAGCTGCGGCGCCCATGCGCGCGTGCGCGTCGTGACGCGCCGCCCCGTGCGCCCGGGCGCGCACGAGGTCGCGCGCAACCCGCGCGCGTCGTCGGCGCGTCTGCGCGCCGCGGAGCGGCTGCGCGTCGAGGCACCGGAGGCGCGTCCGTGACGCGGCCGGCACCGGCGCGCGCGCCGTCGCGTCCCGCGCCCGAGGCGCCGCTGCGCGTCGTCCGCCGCAGGTCTCGCAACCTGATCCGGCGCGGCGACGGCCGCCGCGTCGCGCCCCTCGCGATCCTCGCCGGCATCTGCGCGCTCGCGATCGTGTTCGGCGTGCTGCTCGAGCAAGTCGTGCTCGCGCAGTCCGCGTTCCGGCTGGCGCGTATCCGGCACCGGCTCGTGCAGGCCGAGGAGCGTCACGAGCGCCTCATGCTCGAGATCGCCGGGCTCGAGAGCCCGGAGCGCATCGAGCGTTTCGCGCGCGAGCGCCTCGGCATGGTCGAGCCGCGCCCGGGCGTGCTGCAGTTCGTGGTCGCCGACGTGCGCACCCACGCCGAGCGCCGCGCACTCGCCGACGCGGCCCCCGACGCGCCGCCCGAGACCGGCGCCGAGGCCGCGGGCGCCCCCGCCGCGGAGGAGTCGCCGTAGTGGACGGCCGGCGCAGCTCGAACCAGGCTCGCAGGGGGTCGGCCCGTCTTCGGTCGGCCCCTTCTGCTACGCGCCGCGCGCGCCCCCCGGCGTCGCGCTCGCCGCGCCGTCTCGTCGCCACGTTCGTCATCCTGATGCTGCTCTTCGGCGCGATGGCGGCGCGCCTCGTCGTCCTCCAGGTGCTCGAGTCACCCGCGTACGCGCGCCTCGCGGCGCAGCAGCGCCAGCGCGAGGTCGAGTTCCCGGCGCGGCGCGGGACGATCTTCGACCGCAACGGCGAGCGCCTCGCGATCTCGGTCGACCTCAAGACGGTCTTCGCCGACCCCGCGCTCGTCGAGAGCCCGTCGGCCGCGGCGCGCCGTCTCGCGCCGGTGCTCGGCGTGCGCGCGGCGGCGCTCGCGGAGCGTCTGCGCGGCGCGGTGCCGGGCGACCGTTTCGAGTACCTCGCGCGCCAGGTCGACCCCGACGTCGCCGCGAAGGTGGAGGAGCTCGCCGTGCCGGGCGTGTACCTCGAGGACGAGCCGAAGCGTCTCTATCCCGCGGCGCGCGTCGCGTCGCACGTCCTCGGCTTCGTCAACGTGGAGGGCGACGCGCTCGCGGGGGTCGAGCAGCAGTACGACGAGCTCCTGCGCGGCCGCCCCGGTCGCATGGTGCTCGAGCAGGACCCCGCGGGCCGGCCGTTGCCGCAGGCGCGCTTCGAGTACGAGCGCGCGCGTCAGGGGCGCTCGATCTACCTGACGATCGACAAGGAGCTGCAGCTCTTCACCGAGACCGCGCTCGCGCAGGCGGTGCAGCGCTACCACGCGAACTGGGGGACCGCGATCATCGTGCGTCCGTCGTCCGGCGAGATCCTCGCGGTCGCGAACGTGCCGTCGTTCGACCCCAACGAGTTCTCCGACGCGAGCGACGACGAACGGCGCAACCGTGCGTTCACGGACGCGTACGAGCCCGGCTCCGTGTACAAGATCGTGACCGCGGCGGCGGCGCTCGAGGACGGCGTCGTCACGCCGCAGACGACGTTGACGGTGCCGTACGCGCTGCCGTACGCCGACCGCGTGATCCACGACTCGCACAGCCACGGCACCGTGCCGATGACGGTGCGCGAGATCATCGAGCAGTCGTCCAACGTCGGCACGGTCAAGATCGGGCTCGAGCTCGGCGGGGCGCGCCTCGACCACTACATGCGCAAGTTCGGGTTCGGACGTCCGACGGGGCTCGACTTCCCGGGCGAGTCGCCCGGCATCGTCCTCGATCGCGCCGACTGGTCCGGCTCGACGATCGCGAACCTTCCGATCGGCCAGGGCGTGGCGGTGACGCCGCTGCAGATGGTCATGGCGTTCGCGACGCTCGCCAACGACGGCGTGTGGGTCGAGCCCAAGCTCGTGCACGCGATCACGGCGGCGCGCGGGCGTCCGGTCGCGTCGGGGCCCGGCGAGGCGCACCGCGTCGTGTCGCCCGAGACGGCGCGCGCGATGCGCGACATCCTCGCCGGCGTCGTCGAGAACGGGACCGGGACCGAGGCGCGCATCCCCGGCTACGCCGTCGCGGGCAAGACCGGCACCGCGCAGAAGCCCGAGGCGGGCGGCTACGGCGACTCCTACGTCGCGTCGTTCGGCGGCGTCGTGCCGGCGAAGCGGCCCGAGCTCGCCGCCCTCGTCGTCCTAGACGACCCGGACCCGATCTGGGGCGGCGCGACCGCGGCGCCGACGTTCCGCACGATCGTCGGCTACGCGCTGCGTCACCTCGGGGTCACGCCGACCGGCGACGCCGCCGAGGCGGCGCAGCTGATCGAGGAGTCGCAGGTCGATGCCGGCCAGATCCACGACTAGCATCGGGCGCATGTCGAGGCCGGCGCCGGCGCGCGCAGTCGGCGATCTCGCCCGCGCCGCCGGAGACCTCTTCGTGCGCCTCCGAGGCGATCCGGCGACCCCCGTGTCGGGCGTCGCCTTCGACTCGCGCGCGGTGCGGCCGGGCGACCTCTTCTTCTGCGTCCCGGGCGGGACCGCCGACGGGCACCGCTTCGCGCCGCACGCGCTCGCGGCGGGCGCCGCGGCGCTGTGCGTCGAGCGCCCGGTCGACGGCGACGCGCCGCAGGTCGTGGTCGCCGACGTCCGGCGGGCGATGGCGCGCGTGGGGGCCGAGTTCTACGGGCGCCCTGCCGAGCAGATGGCGATGCTCGGCGTCACCGGCACGAACGGCAAGACGACGACGGCCTTCCTGCTCGAGTCGATGCTGCGCACGAGCGGACGTACGACGGGGCTCGTCGGGACGATCGAGACCCGCGTCGCCGGCGCGACGAGACGCGGCGTCCGCACGACGCCGGAGTCGCTCGATCTCCAGGCCCTGTTCGCGGAGATGGTCGCGGCCGGCGTCGACGCGGTCGCGATGGAGGTGACGTCGCACGCGCTCGCGCTCCATCGCGTCGAGGGGATCCGCTTTCGCGCCGCGGCGTTCACGAACCTGTCGCAGGACCATCTCGACTTCCACGGCGACATGTCGTCCTACTTCGAGGCCAAGCGCTCGTTGTTCCGCCCCGGGCGCGTGGAGACCGGCGCGGCCAACGTCGACGATCCCTACGGCCGCAAGCTCGCCGAGACGGCCGAGGTCCCGTTCGTCGCGTTCGGGACGTCGCCGGACGCCGACGTGCGCGCGACCGACGTCACTCTGCGCCCGTCGGGCAGCGAGTTCGTGCTGTCGACGCGTCGCGGCGACGTCGACGTCACGACGACTCTCGCCGGCGCGTTCAACGTCAGCAACTGCCTCGCCGCGGCCGCGGTCGCGTCAAGCGCGGGTCTCGGCCTCGCCGACGTCGCGGCCGGGATCGCCGCGCTCGACGCGGTGCCCGGTCGCTTCGAGCGCGTCGACGCGGGGCAGCCGTTCGCGGTCGTCGTCGACTACGCGCACACGCCCGGGTCGCTCGAGAGCGCGCTGCACGCGGCGCGCGAGCTCGCGGGCCGCGACGGGGGCCGCGTCGTGTGCGTGTTCGGCTGCGGTGGCGGACGGGACCGGGGCAAGCGGCCGCTGATGGGCGCGGCCGCGGCGCGCGCCGCGGACATCGTCGTCGTGACGTCGGACAACCCGCGCCACGAGCCGCCCGAGGCGATCGCCGGCGAGGTCGTCGAGGGCATCGTCGCGACGCGCGCCGAGGGCCCCGACGCGGTGGTGCTGGATCGAAGCGAGGCGATATCGGTCGCGCTGCGGCGCGCGCGTCCGGGCGACGTCGTGCTGGTCGCCGGCAAGGGCCACGAGACCGGACAGGAGATCGGCGACGTCGTCGTCCCGTTCGACGACCGCGACGCGGCGCGCGCCGCGCTCGCGGAGCTCGGCTGGGGTCGCGACGAGTGACCAACATCATGGTGGCGGGTCTCGTCGCGCTCGTCGTGAGCCTGCTGGGGACGCCCGTCGCGGTCAAGCGCTTCCGCAAGCGCGGCTGGGGGCAGCTCATCCGCGAGGAGGGCCCGAAGGCCCACTACGAGAAGCGCGGCACGCCAACGATGGGCGGGCTCGTCATCCTCTCCGCGACGCTGCTCGGGTATCTCGCCGGCCACGTCGGGCGCGGCGGCGTGATCCCGTTGCGCGACAGCGGCGTGCTCGCGATCGGGGCGATCCTCGCGCTCGGGCTGCTCGGGTTCGTGGACGACTTCATCAAGATCTACAAGTCGCGCTCGCTCGGCCTGCACAGCCGGGCGAAGTTCGTCGGACAGCTCGTGATCGCGCTCGTCTTCACTTTGCTGGCGGTCGAGGTCGTCGGCATCGGCACCGACGTGTCGTTCTTCCGCTCGACGAAGCTCGACCTCGGCATCCTGTTCTACGTGTGGGTGTTCCTCATGATCGCGGCGTCGTCGAACGGAGTGAACCTCACCGACGGCATGGACGGTCTCGCGGTCGGCTCGTCCGCGCAGGTGCTCGCCGCGTTCGTCGTCGTGGCGTTCTGGCAGTTCCGCCACCCGGCGTTCTACGAGTGGCGCGCGACCGGATCGGACCCCTTCGAGCTCGCCATCGTGGCGGCAGCCCTGTTCGGCGCGTGCGCCGGCTTCCTGTGGTGGAACACCGCCCCCGCCCGCATCTTCATGGGCGACACGGGCTCGCTCATGCTCGGCGGCGCGATGGCCGTGCTCGCGGTGCTGCTCAACACGCAGCTGTTGCTGCTCGTGCTCGGCGGCCTCTACGTGGTCGAGACGCTCTCGGTGATCGCGCAGGTCGCAGTGTTCAAGCGGACGGGCCGGCGCCTGTTCCTCATGGCTCCGATACACCACCACTTCGAGCTAGCGGGATGGGCCGAGTTCACCGTCATCGTGAGGTTCTGGGTGCTGTCCGGCCTCTCGGTCGCGTTCGGCATCGGGCTCTTCTACGCCGACTTCCTGTCCAAGGGAGGGTTGCGGTGAACGAGCTGTCGGCGCGCCGCGTCGTCGTGGTCGGGCTCGGCGTCAGCGGCGCCGCGGCCGCCGCCGCGCTCGCGCAGTTGGGCGCGCGCGTGCGCGTCACCGAGGGCGCGTCGTCGCCGGCGGTCGAGGAGCGCGCCGCGGCGCTGCGGGCGCGCGGCGTCGACGTCGAGACCGGGGGACACGACCTCGACGCGCTCGACGCGGACGTCGCCGTGTTGAGCCCCGGCATCCCGCCCGACGCGCCGGTCGTGCGCGCGCTCGCGGCGCGCGGCGTCGAGCTCATGAGCGAGATCGAGCTCGCGTACCGCCTCGCCGACTGCGACTTCCTCGCGGTGACGGGCACCAACGGCAAGACGACGACGACGAGCCTGCTCGCCGCGATGCTCGCCGAGGGCGGCGTGAAGTCGGTCGCGGCCGGCAACATCGGGCTGCCGCTCGTCGAGGCCGTCGAGCGCATCCCGGCCGGGGGCGCGATCGCGCTCGAGGTCTCGAGCTTCCAGCTCGCGACGACCGACCGTTTCCACGCGCGCGTCGCGGTGCTGCTCAACGTCGCCGAGGACCACATCGACTGGCACGGATCGTTCGAGGATTACTTCGAGGCCAAGGCGCGCGTCGTGCGACACCAGGGCCGCGACGACGTCTTCCTGCCGAACCTCGACGACGCGCGCGCGATGGAGGTCGCGGCCCGCACCGCGGCGCGCGTGACTCCGTTCTCCGCGCGCCGCGCCCCCGGCGACGGCATCGGCGTGTCAGGGACCGCGGTCGTGTGGCGGGGGCGGCAGGTCGCCGCCACCGGCGACGTGTCGTTGCCCGGCGTCGGAGGGCTCGAGGACGCGGTCGCGGCCGCCGGGGCCGCGCTCGAGTACGGCGTCGACCCGGGCGCCGTGCGGCGCGCGCTGCGCGCGTTCCGGCCCCTGCGCCACCGGCTCGAGCTCGTCGCCGAGTCCGGCGGCGTCCGCTACGTCGACGACTCCAAGGCGACGAACCCGCACGCGACCGTCGTCGCGGTCGAGGGCATGCGCGACGTCGTGCTGATCGCGGGCGGACGCAGCAAGGGCATCGACCTGACACCCCTGCGCGCCGCCGTGCCCCCCGTCGTCGCCGTCGTCGCGCTCGGCGAGGCCGCGCCCGAGGTCGAGCGCGTGCTTGGCGATCTCGTACCGGTCGAGCGCGTCGCGACGATGGACGACGCGGTGCGCGCCGCGCGCGCGCGATCTGTGCGCGGAGGATCCGTCTTGCTGTCACCGGGATGTGCGAGCCTGGACATGTACGAAAGCTACGCGCACCGAGGTGACGACTTCACGCGCGCCGTGCGCGCGTCGATCACCGAAGACGCCGGCGCAAAGGAGGGATAGTGGCGACACACGAGGGGACGCTCGGCGCGGGGGGCCGCGCGGCGCCCGCGCGCGCGTCGTCGCGCGTCGGCCACTCGGCCATGCTCGTCGGCGTCGTCGTCGCCGCGCTCGTGCTGCTCGGTCTCGTCATGATCCTGTCCGCGAGCTCGGTGTCCTCGTTCGCCACCTACGGGTCGTCGTTCCTGTTCTTCAACAAGCAGCTCGTGTGGGCCGCGGTCGGCCTCGTCGGCTTCGTCGCCGCCGCGCGCCTCGACTACCACCGGCTGCGCGGCGCCGGCTACGTCGCGCTCCCCGTCGTCGTGCTGCTGCTCGCCGCGGTGCTCGTGCCCGGCGTCGGGGTCACCGCCGGCGGCAGCTCGCGCTGGATCGGCGTGGGCCCGTTCACGCTGCAGCCGTCGGAGCTCGCGAAGCTCGCGCTGATCCTGTTCGCGGCCGACGTGTTCGCGCGCAAGAAGGAGTCGACGTTCCGCGAGCTCGGGCACACGCTCGTGCCGCTCGTTCCGGCCCTCGGCATGCTCGCCGCGCTCGTGATGCTGCAACCCGACCTCGGGACGACGCTGCTGATCGGCGGCATCGGCATCGGCATGCTGTTCGTCGCCGGCGCGCCGCTGCGGCACATCGTCCCGGTCACGGCCGTGGGCGCGGGCGCGGCGCTCGTCGCCGCGTTCGGCGAGAGCTACCGGCGCGACCGCATCCTCGCGTTCCTCGATCCGTGGGCCGACCCGTTCAACACCGGCTACCAGACGATCCAGTCGCTCATCGCGATCGGCTCGGGCGGGTGGTTCGGCGTCGGGCTCGGGGCGAGCCGCCAGAAGTGGTCGTACGTGCCGAACGCGCACACCGACTTCATATACGCGATTTTCGGCGAGGAGACCGGCGTCGTCGGCACGCTCGTCGTCCTCGGCATGTTCGTGCTGCTCGCGTACCTCGGCGTCCGTGCCGCGCGCAACGCCCCCGACCGCTTCGGGATGCTGCTCGCGGCTGGCATCACGACGTGGGTGTCGTTGCAGGCGATCGTCAACATGGGCGCGGTGACCGCGTCGCTTCCGATCACCGGCGTGCCGCTTCCGCTCGTGTCGTTCGGCGGCTCGTCGCTCGTGGTCACGCTCGTGGCCATGGGGATCCTGACGAACGTCGCGAGCCAGGAGGGCCGGCCCGCGCCGGAGCCGCGCGAGGGCGCGTTCGAGGCGCTCGCGCGCCGGCGCCGGGAGCGGCGCACGGCGCTGCGCCGGGCCCGCTCGCGCCGGGCCG
>DASZZZ010000060.1:0-19508 GCA_036260375.1 Actinomycetota bacterium | reverse complement strand
CCGCCGCCGCGGCCGCCGCCTCCGCCTCCGCGGCCGCCGCCGCCTCCGCCGCCTCCGCGGCCGCCGCCGCCTCCGCCGCCTCGGCCGCCGCCTCCGCCTCCTCGTGCCATGACGTCCTCCTCTGGTCGGCTTCGGGTCGATGTACCCCTACCCGTGGAGGTCTACCCAGGGCGAGCACGACGCGCGCGCGGTCGGCCTTCGCGGCGCCGGACGCGGGCTCGCTCGTCAGATCGCGCGCGCGGCGGGGGGATCGACCGCGGCGGGAGGGTCGACCGCGGCGGGGCGTTCGACCGCGACGGCGGTCCTGCCGCCGGCGCCCGTGCCGATCGTGCGGTGGTGCACCCGGTTCTTGCCCGAGCGCTTGGCGCCGTACATGACGTGATCGGCCGCCCACATCATCTCGTCGACGCTCTCGGGTGGCGTGCCGAACGTCACCGCGCCGACGCTGAACGTCACCGAGTACGGAAGCCGCTCGACGTCGCGCGACAGGCCGCCGATGATGCGCTCCAGCGCGCTCGCCGCGCCCGACGCGTCGGCGTCCGGCAGCAGCATGACGAACTCGTCGCCGCCGACGCGTGCAACGGCGTCGAGCTCGCGCACGGCGGACGCGAGGGCGCGGCCGATCGTGCGCAACAGGTCGTCCCCGGCGCTGTGCCCGTAGTCGTCGTTGACGGTCTTGAAGTCGTCGACGTCGACGTAGGCGAGCGTCAGCGGCGTCGCGCCTCGGCGCGCGCGGGCGAGCTCGAGGTGCGCGGTCTCGTGGAAGTGACGCGCGTTGGCGACGCCGGTGAGCGGGTCGGTCCGGGCGAGCTCGCTCTCGCGTCGCAGCGCGGTTCGCAGGCGCGCCAGCAGGACCGCGAGCAGCAGGTACATCCCGAGCCGGACCGACGCGTTCCAGTACGGGATCCACGCGTGCGAGTACACGGCGCCGCCGACGACGTCCGCGAGGTACCACACGACCGCCGCGGTGCCGGCGAGGACGACGCCCGACGCCCGGCCCCCGAACCACGTCACGAACGCGATGGGGACGTAATAGAAGATCGACAGCGCGAGCTCGACGCCCGTTGCGACGTCGGCCCAGCCGATCGCCGCGACGAGCACGCTCCCGATGACGAGGATCGCCGCCCGCGGCATGCGCTCGAGCGACGAACGCACCCGCCGGCGCCGTGCCTCGTCGGCGTCGCCGTGCCCCACTCGACTCCTCCTCTGGTCCCGCCCGCGTACAGCCAGTTACGTACGGAGTATCGGCACACGCGCAGGTCCCTTTACGTCGAACGCCGCCCCGGGGCGTCTCCGGGCGCCAGCAGCCCGCGGGCCGCGACCGCCTCGAGCCACAGCGTCCTGTAGCCGCACGACTCGAACAGGACGGTCATCTTGCCGCCCTCGTAGCGGACGACGCACCCCGGCCCCCATTCGGCGTGCACGACGGTGTCGCCGAGCGCGAACGGCCGCTCGCCGTCGTCGGAGACAGCGCCCGCGAGGCAGTTGTCGCAGCAACCGCACGGAGGATCGAAGCCCTCGCCGAAGTAGTTCAGCACGAAGCCGCGTCGGCAGTGCTGCGTCTCGGCGTAGGACCGCATCATGTCGAGACGCGACTCCTCGAGCCGTCGGCGCGCGCTGCCCGCGTCGCCGGTCGCGGCGAAGAAACGGCGCAGCCCGAGGTCGGCGGCGCGATAGAACAGCACCGCCCGCGCAGGCTCGCCGTCGCGCCCGGCGCGCCCGATCTCCTGGTAGTAAGAGTCGATCGAGTCGGGCACGTCGTAGTGGTACACGAAGCGCACGTCGGGCTTGTCGATGCCCATGCCGAACGCCGCCGTCGCCACGACGACGTCGAACGCTCCGTCCATGAACGCGCCCTGCGCCGCGTCGCGCTCGGTGCGCGTCATGCCGCCGTGGTAGTAGACGGCCTGCACGCCGCGCTCCCACAGCTCCGCGCTGAGCTGCTCGGCCCTCCTCTTGGTCGCCACGTACACGATGCCGGGCGGCGCCGCGCCGGCGAGCTCGTCGAGCGCGGCGCGGTGCTTCGCGCCCTCGTCCGCGAACAGCCGCACCGCGAGCTCGATGTTGGGACGGTCGAAGCCGCGCACGACGACCGCGGGCGAACGCATGCGCAGTCGCTCGACGATCTCGTCGCGGACCGCGGGCGACGCGGTCGCCGTCATGGCCAGCACGGTCGGACGCCCGAGCTCCTCGACGACGTCGCCGAGCCGCATGTAGTCGGGCCTGAAGTCGTGGCCCCACGCGCTGATGCAGTGGGCCTCGTCGACGACGAAAAGCGACGGGGCCGCCGCGCGCACCTGCGCGAGCGTGTCGTCGTTGGCGAGCTGCTCGGGCGCGAGAAACACGAATTCGACGTCGCCGTCCGCCACGCGTTCGAGCGTGGCGTCCCGACGCGCCGCGGGGATCGTCGAGTTGACCTGCTCGGCATCGCCGTCGTCGGTCTCTCGCAACGCGTCCACCTGATCGCGCTGCAGCGCGATCAGCGGCGACACGACGATCGTCGGCCCGTCGAGCGCGAGCCCCGCCACCTGGTAGATCGCCGACTTGCCCGAGCCCGTCGGCATGATCACGAGCGTGTCGCGCCCGTCGACGACGCTCGACATCGCCGCGTGCTGTCCGGGGAGCAGCTCGTCGTAGCCGAAGCGCTCGCGCGCGATGCGCGCGAGCCCGGCCGGATCGCTCACGCGCGCGCTCGAGCGGGCGCCGCAACGCCGTCGCGCCGCGCCGCGCCGGCGTCGAGGCAGTACACGTTGTACGCGTGGCGGATGACGGGCTGGGCGACGTTGCGGACGTGGATGCCGCCGGGCGTGACGCCCTTCTCGGCCCCCGCGTGCGCGTGACCGTGCAGCGCGAGGTCGGCGCCGGCCCGGTCGACCGCCTCGCCGAGGAGGTAGCTGCCGAGGAACGGATAGATCTCGAGCCGCTCACCGCGCAGCGTGTCCTCGACCGGCGCGTAGTGCATGAGGGCGATCCGCACGTCGGCGTCGAGCGACGCCAGCGCCGCCTCGAGCGAGTCGGCCAGGCGGCGGGAGTGCCGCACGAACGCCTTCATCTCGGGCTCGCCGAAGTCGCTCGCGCACGCGCCCGCGAATCCACCGCCGAAGCCCGTCGTCCCGGCGACGCCCACGCGCACCCCGCGCACGTCGACGGTCGTGGCGTCGCCCTCGAGCACCGTGACGCCGGCGCGTTCGAGCACGGCGCGGATGTCGCGACCACGGTCCGCGTGGTGATCGTGGTTGCCGAGCACCGCGATCTTCGGCGTCGTGCAGCAGTCGAGCTCGCGCGCCAGGACGCGCGCCTCGTCCGGGTCGCCGCACGTCGTCAGGTCGCCGGCAAGCAGCAACACGTCGGCGTGCTCGTCGAGGTCGTGCAGGTGGCGCCGCATGATGCCGGCGGAGTCGCGCCCGACGTGGACGTCGGCGACCGCGGCGACCTGGACGACGCGCTCGTCGGTCACTGCAACCGCTCCTCGCCCGCGGGCTCGGCGACCTCCTCGACGGTGGTCTCGTTGGCGACGTCGCGGCCCGGGCACGCGTCTGCGAGCACCGCGGAGACCGCGTCGCGGCGCGCGCGCGTCGCGACGTGTCCCGCGACGAATACCCGTCCCCCGCGCACGGTCACGTCGAGGGCGAGCTCGTGCAGGCGCGGGTCTTCTGCGAGCGCCTCCTTCACGTGCGCGACGACGTATTCGTCGGCCTCGGGGGCAGGACGCGCGGTCACGCGGCCTCCACGCCTCCGAGCACGCGCGTCGCAAGCGTCTGGACGGGCCCGTCGGGGATCGCTATGCCGTCGGCGCGCGCGTACAGCAGCAGGCTCAGGACGCGTTCGCGGCCCGCGTCGGCGCGCCGCAGGAGGTAGTCCCAGTCGAGATGCGCGTGCGCGAGCACCGACAGCGCGTCGTACCAGTAGCCGGTGTCGTCTCGGTTGCTGATCGCGAGCGCGACCACGAGGTCCTCGGCGGCGAGCACGCGCAGCTCCGTGCCCTCGACCTCGCGCGACGCGCCGCGCCGCAGCATCTCGTCGTCGATGCACACCTGCCTGTTGACGTTGTAGATCACGTCTACGAGGACGTCGTCCTTGACCGCCTTGAGCAGCCACTCGGGATCGGCGTGCTCGGTGTGGTAGCCAGCGCGTGCGAACGCGTCGAGCGTGCGGCGCGCGTCGGACTCGCGCACGAAGAGGTCGATGTCGCGGATCGGCTTGGGCTCACCCCACACCGACGACGCGATGCCGCCGATCGCGAGGTACGGCACACCCTCGCGTTCGACGATCGACACGGCCTCCGCGAGGATCTCGCCGGTCGGTCCCTCTCGCTCCTTGCGCTCGTCGGTCACGCGGCCTCCTCGACGCCCCGGCGGCGCCACGCGCGGATCGGGCGGCCGCACCCGCGGCCACGGACGTTCGTACCCGCGACCGGAATGCCGCAATCGCCCGGCGACCTGCCGCGACGAGCACGCGCGGGCCCCCCGGCGCACTCGACACCGCGGCGCGCCGCTGAGAGGATGGCGCGCGCCCCCGCCCCCCGTTCCCAGGAGTGATCGCGTGAAGAAGCTCATCAACGCCCCCGACGACGTCGTCAAGGACGCGCTGCGCGGCATGGCGGCGGCGCACCCGAGCCTCGAGGTCGACGTCGAGGCACAAGTCGTCTACCGGGCCGACGCGCCCGTGTCGGGCAAGGTCGGGCTCGTGTCGGGGGGCGGCTCGGGTCACGAGCCGCTGCACGGCGGCTTCGTCGGCCGCGGCATGCTCGACGCCGCGTGTCCCGGCGAGGTGTTCACCTCGCCGGTCCCCGACCAGATGCTGGCCGCGACCACGCGCGTCGACGGCGGCGCCGGCGTGCTGCACGTCGTCAAGAACTACACGGGCGACGTCATGAACTTCGAGCTCGCCGCCGACATGGCGGCCGACGAGGGCCACCAGGTGCAGTCGGTGCTCGTCGACGACGACGTCGCGGTCGAGGACAGCCTCTACACCGCGGGCCGGCGCGGGACCGGCGCGACGCTGCTGGTCGAGAAGATCGCCGGCGCATCGGCCGAGTCGGGTGCGGACCTCGACGCGGTCGCGTCGGTCGCGCGCAAGGTCAACGACCGCGCGCGCAGCTTCGGCATCGCGCTGACCGCGTGCACGACGCCCGCGGCCGGCAAGCCGACCTTCGACATCGGGGCCGACGAGATCGAGCTCGGCATCGGCATACACGGCGAGCCGGGCCGCCGCCGCGTCCCCATCGCGCCGGCGCGCGAGCTCGCGAGAGTGGCGACCGACGCGATCTTCGACGACCTCGCGTTCGGCAACGGCGACGACGTCCTCGCGTTCGTCAACGGAATGGGAGGCACGCCGCTCATCGAGCTGTACGTCGTGTTCGACGAGGTCGCGCGCGCGCTGCGCGAACGCGGCGCCACCGTGGCGCGCACGCTCGTCGGCGACTACGTCACGAGCCTCGACATGGCGGGCTGCTCGATCACGCTGATGAAGCTCGACGACGAGCTCACCTCGCTGTGGGACGCGCCGGTGGTGACGCCCGGGCTCCGTTGGGGCGCATGACCGCGGTCGACGCGGCTTTCGTGAGGAGATGGCTCGACGCGCTCGGCGCGTCGATCGAGGAGCAGCGCGGACACCTCACCGAGCTCGACTCCGCCATCGGCGACGCCGACCACGGCACGAACATGCATCGCGGATTCACGGCGGTGCGCGAGCGGCTGTCGACGGCGGACGCCGTGGCACCCGGCGCGCTGTTGACGCTCGCCGGCACGACGCTCATCTCGAAGGTCGGGGGCGCGTCCGGGCCCTTGTACGGCACGTGTCTCCGCAACCTCGGCAAGGCGCTCGGCGACGCGCCGGAGATCGACGCGCGCGCTCTGCTCGAGGGCCTGCGGGCGGGCCTCGCCGGGATCCAGAAGCTCGGGCGCGCCGAGCTCGGCGACAAGACGATCGTCGACGCGTTCGCGCCCGCGCTCGACGCGCTGGAGCGCGCGCTGGACGACGGCGCGTCGTTGCCCGACGCGCTCCGCGCGGCGAGCGACGCGGCCGAGGAGGGTGCGAAGGCGACCATCCCGCTCCAGGCGCGCAAGGGCCGCGCGTCGTATCTCGGCGAGCGCAGCGCCGGCCACCAGGACCCGGGCGCGACGTCGACCGCGCTGCTGTTCGCCGCGCTCGAGCACGCCGCGTCGTCGAGCTGACGTGGCGCGGGCGACGTACCGGGGGGTCGGCGCGTCGCCGGGTCTCGCGGCGGGGGCCGCCCGCGTCGTGCGCGCCGACGCGTCGCGCGAGGGCCCGCGCGCCGCGACGCCGGACGAGGCGGCGGCGCGCGTCCACGACGCGCTCGACGCCGCGGCGCGCGACCTCGAGCAGCTCGCCGACCGGCTGCGCGCGACCGGACATGGAGACGAGGCCGAGATCGTCTCCGTCGGCGCGCTCATGGCGCACGACCCGGCCCTGCGCTCGGACGCCGCCGCGCTCGCGCGCGACAGCCGCGATCCGAGCGCCGCGGTGGTCGAGGCGGCCGACCGCTACGCCGACGCTATCGGCGCGCTCGGCGACCCGGCCCTGAGCGAGCGCGCCGCGGACGTGCGCCAGGTCGGACGGCGCGCGGCCGCGCACGCCGCCGGAGCGCGCCGAGGCGCGCGACGCGACGGTGGCACGATCGTCGTCGCCGACGAGCTCGGTCCGGCGGACGTCAGCGGCGCGGGCCACGGCGACGTCGCCGGCGCGGTCGCCGTGCGCGGCGGGCCGAGCTCCCATGCGGCGATCGTCGCGCGCGGCCTGCGCGTGCCGCTCGTGCTCGGCATCGACGCCGCCGTGCTCGCAACCGCCGACGGCACGCCGGTCGTCGTCGACGGCGATTCGGGCGACGTCGTGATCGCCCCCGACGACGACGAATCCGCGCGGGCGTGGGCCGCGATGGACGCCGCGCGACGAGAGCGGGCCGCGCTGGAGGCCGAGCGCGGGCTACCCGCCGTCACGCTCGACGGACGGTCGATCGAGCTCCTCGCAAACGTCGGAACGCGCGCCGAGGTCGCCGCGGCGCTCGACGCGGGGGCCGCGGGCGTCGGCCTGCTGCGCACGGAGCTCTCGTTTCTCGACGCGCGCGCGTGGCCGTCGGAGGACGAGCACCTCGCCGCGCTCGAGCCGGTGCTGGAGCTGCTCGCCGGCGCGGTCGCGACCGTGCGCGTGCTCGACTTCGGCGGCGACAAGGTGCCGCCGTTCCTGCCGCGACTGCGGGAGCGCGGCGCGCGCGGGCTGCCCGAGCTGCTCGACGCGCCCGACGCGCTCGGCGCGCAGGTGCGGGCCGCGCTGCGCGCGGGCCGGCGCGCAGCGCTGCGCGTTCTCGTACCGATGGTGCGCGACGTCGACGAGCTCCGGCGTGCGCGTGCGATCGTCGACGAGGCCGCGCTCTCCGTCGGAGTGGAGGCGCCGCCGGTCGGCGCGATGGTCGAGCTGCCCGAGGCGGCCGAAGTCGCCGGAGAGCTCGCGTCCGCCGGCGACTTCGTGTCGATCGGCTCCAACGACCTCACGCAGAGCGTGCTGGGCATCGGCCGCGCGTCGCTCGGCTCACGTCCCGCGCTCACGGCACACCCTGCGGTGCTGGCGCACGTCGGGCGCGTCGTCGACGCGGCGCGCGCGCACGGGGTCGACGTGTCGGTATGCGGGGAGGCCGCTGCGGACCCGCTCGTGCTCCCGCTGCTCGTGGGCCTCGGCATCACGTCGCTGAGCGTGTCGCCCGGCCGCCTCGACGACGCGCGCGCGCAGGTACGCCGTTTGAGCTACGAGCGCTGCCGCGCGCTCGCCGACGACGCGGCGGGCATGAGGTCCGTGGACGAAGCGTGGGCCGCCGTCGAATCGGCGCTCTCGGCGGACCCGTCGAACAGCTAGGACGACTCCAGCGCGTCGCCGAGCGCGTCGACGGCGTGCGAGGCGTCGGGGCCGTCGGCGTGGATCGTGACCTCCGTGCCCGCGGTCGCGCCGAGCGACATCACCAGCAGCACGCTCTTGGCGTCGACGCGTTTGTCGCGCGTTCCGATCGTGATCGTCGACGCGAACCTCGCCGCGGTTTGAGCGACGCGGCCCGCGGGCCGCGCGTGGAGGTCGACCGGAAGCGCGACGCTGCGCTCAGAGCTTGGGGACATCGCGCGCCTCGCGCGCCGCGCGCGCGACGTCCTCGAGCGACGCGCCGGTCGACGCCGTCACGGCGGCCGCGACCGCGCCCTCCACGAACGGAGCGTCGACGAGCACGACGCCGGGACGCTCGTCCTCGAGCACGCTCTTGACGGTCAGCACCGCGCTCCCGAGGTCGGGGATGACGACGACGCCGTCGCCCGCGTCGGCGTCCGCGAGCGCGCGCTCGACGCCCTCGAAGCTCGTGCCGAGGCCGCCGTCGTCGGTCCCGCCCGACACCGCGACCGGGACGTCGTCGGACCCGATCTGCGCGACGAGCTCGGCGGCCCCCTGCGCGAGCGTCCGGCTGTGCGACACGAGAACGATCCCGACCATCGCCGGAGTAAACCACGCCGGTCGGCGACGCCCACGTGGCGACTCGTCGTTGCGTGTGCTCGCCTCGGTTCAAGCAGTCCAACGCCGCGGCCGATACGACGTCGGACGAACGGTCGAGCGAGGCGGACGGCACGATGAAGAAGATCAGATGCTCCCGTTGCAACCGATCGCACGGCGACGACACGTAGCCGACGCATGGATTCTTCCGCCGCCGACTCACCGGAGCAGCGCGACGCGACGCCCGCGCCCGAGACTCCGCGACGCCCGCGCCGCACCGACGGTTCCAGGCAGGCGCTGCCGGGGCAGCTGTCGTGGCAATTCGAGAAGGAATGGGCCGACGGTCACAAGGAGGCGATCGAACGAGTCGTCCGGGCCGACTCGGTGGGACGGTGCGTTGGTACCTGTACGCGTGGGCGAAGGGCGGCGGCTTCGTCGACTGGATGTTCGTCGACCTCGACGTCGTGCGTGAAGCACGCTTGATCGAGCGCGCTCGGCGCGCGCGCCGGGAGAAGCGGCTGGGCGACGGCAGCACTTTCCTCTACATCCCCTTTCTCGCGTTCGCGCGCGCCGGCGCGGTTGTGGCGTCGACGTTGCCGCGGTCGGAGGGCGGCGCCCCGCGCTAACCTGCCGCGGGGGCCCGGCCCCGGTGCACGAGCGCCTCCGTCGCGCTCTGCGAAGCAGGCTCCTACGAAGCGGCGTCGCGACAGGAATTCCGCCGCCCGCGTGGAACACCCTCGCTACGACGGGAACTCCCGACCATGCTCGCGGCGCGGGCGCGTACGCGAGAAGGGGGGCTTGTATGTCTTTGCGAAAGATGTCGCTTCTCTCCGCCATCGCGTTGGTCGCCGCGGTCGCGTTGGTCGCGTCGTCGGGAGGGACGGCGGTGTCCGTCGACGACCACTACCACGCCGACCACGCGCCGGCCGGCAACCCGATCCCGAACCCCGTGTTCGACTCCGTCGCGCTCGTCGACAGCGACGGCGGCGCGAGCGGCGGGCACGTCGCCGCGGAGGGCGACCGGCTCTACGTCGGCGCGTACGGGGCCGGCATGCGGATCTTCAGCGTCGCGGACCCGTCGAACCCGCGCCTCATCGGCGAGTACATGCCCGGAGAGCGCGCCGACGCCGTCCCCGACGCCGCGGTGTTCGGCAAGCGTCACATCGCCATCCTCGGAGGGACGCGGCGCGTCACGGGACCGGTCAACGAGATCCGCACCGACCGCACCGAGTTCCTCGACGTGACGAACCCCGCGAACCCGAAGCTGCTGTGGACGTTCGTCGGCCAGACGGACGGCGAAGCGCACAACGGCGACGTCATCGACGATCGCAAGCTGTGGCTGCCGTCGGGAGGGACCGGCACCAACGGCCTGCGCATCTACGACCTGCGTCCGCTGCTCGGCAAGACCGTGCGCGCGCCCGAGGCGGTCTTCAGGGCGAACCCGGTCGACCTGTGGGCCGCGTCTCCGCATCGCGGCGGCCGTCCCGTCGGCCCCGCGTTCACGCACACGCACGACATCACCGTCTACCGGAACCACCCGGTCGCGCAGCCGGATGGCACCGTCGCGCGCCGCGACGTCCTGTTGCTCGCCGAGGGCGGCAACTACGCCGACGACGCCGGCAACAGCGGCAGCGTGTTCGTCATCGACGTCACCGACGCGAAGCGACCGGTCGTGTTGCTCCGGTGGATCCACCCGCGCGCGCCGGGCCACCACCCGATCCGCTACAACCACGAGGCGATGCTCCTCGACGGCGACAAGGCCGTCATGCTGATCACCGACGAGGACCTGCACCACCCGTGCGGCGACGGCAGCGACGCGCCGGTCGACGACGCGGGCGGGGGCGTCGTGGCTGTGCGGCTCAACGCGTCGCTCACCGACGCGACCGAGCTCAGCGAGTGGTTCATCCCGCTCGGGACGCCCGCGCCGGTGTGCTCGGTGCACGTGATGTCGTCGCTCGGCGACTACGTCTTCTTCGGCTCGTACAACGCCGGCTTGCAGGTCGTCGACTACGGCGACCCGGCGAACCCTCGTCAGGCCGGCTACTACATCGCGCCGGGCACGACGGCGTGGGGCGCGCTCGCGTACCGCGGGCACGTCTACGTCGGCGACGTCAGCCGGGGCCTGGACACGTTCAGGTTCACGCCGTAGTCGCGCGTCGGTCTACGAACGGGGGCCGGCGGGCGTACGGCGCGTCGTGAGCCCAGCTCGGGCAAGTCGTCGTCGGCGCGCGGCGACCACGACGCCGAACGTGACCGTCAGGTCGAGGGCGCAACGTCCCTTGCGGTGCGTTCGACGCAGAACTCGTTGCCCTCGGGGTCACGCATGACGGCCCGCGCGCCGTGCTCCTCCTCGAAGCGCGCGACGACGTGCGCCCCGAGACGGACGAGGCGCTCGACCTCGACCTGCAGGTCGCCGTCGGGCGCGAGGTCGAGGTGGAGCCGGTTCTTGACCGTCTTGCCCTCGGGAACCTTCGTGAAGAACATCACCGGACCGTCGCCCGGCGGCCGCACGAGCACGCTCGGGTCGTCGCGGACGTCGTCGACTCCAAGCGCCCTCAGTCGGGAGATCTCCTCGTCGGTGTAGGGCGCGACCTCGTAACCGAGCGCCGCTGCCCAGAAGTCCGCGACCGTGCGCGGGTGGCTCGCGTCGAACGTCAGCGCCCGGATCCTGAGCCCCACGTCTCCTCCGTTCTGTCGCAAATCTTCGACGCGTCCGTCGCTCGAGCCATTGACGTCCCGGTCGCCGCCGGGGAACGGGGCGAGGGACCGGCCCGGGAGACGTTCCTCAAAAGAGCTCCGTGGACGTCATGGAGGGACGTCGTTGCGCGCCAAGCCCCGTAGGGGCGGCCGGGGAAGAGGCCTGCGGGTGGGGCGTAGTGGGTTCGAACCACTGACCTCTTGCTTGTCGAGCAAGCGCTCTACCAGGCTGAGCTAACGCCCCGTGCGGTGACGCATTCTAGCGGACGCCCGGTGGCCGGCAGCCTGTTGAGGGCTTGCGTCCCGGCGCCGACGGGAACAGGATCGACCTGCGGCCACCGCCGCACGGCGGCGAAGCTAGGGAGGCAAGCATGTCGTACGCACGCGTGACGATGACGCAGGTGCAACCCGAAACGGTCGACGCGGGCATCGAGAGCTTCAGGAGCCAGGTACTCGAGACCGCCCGGAGCCTGCCCGGCTACAAGGGCGCGTCGCTGCTGCTCGACCGCGCCAACGGCCGCGCCATCGGGATGTCGTTCTGGGAGTCGGAGCAGGCGCTGGCGGACGCGAGCGCACGGATGGACGAGGCCCGCGCCGAGACGCTGCGCACCATGGGCGTCGACCCCAGCGGCCTGCCCTCGGCCGACGTCTACGAGGTCGTCGTCGACGACTACGACGTCTAGCGGCAGGCGCCCGGCCGGCACGTCCTAGCGCCCCTCGGCGTCGGCCTCGCCCACCACGATCGGGCGGAGGTGCGGGAGGCCGACGCCGAGCTCGTGTGTCCAGCGCACGTCGAAGCCCGCGGCCCGGATCGCCTCGACGCTGCGCCGGTTCGCGTTGCACCCGCCTGAGACAGCGCGCCACGCCGGGTTGAGCGCGTCCTGGAGCCGCGCCCGCAGCGTGCCGTCGGGCGCGCGCACGTGCTCCATGAAACGCACGACGCCGCCCGGACGCAGCACGCGGCGAACCTCCGCTAGAACGCGCTCCGGGTCGGGCACCGAGCACAGCATCAGGCCGACGACGGCCGCGTCGGCGCACGCGTCGCGCAGCGGCAGCGCCTGGGCGTCGGCCACGACGAGGCGCACCGCGGCGAGCGACGCCGCGGCCTGCGGGCGCGCCCGCGCCAGCATCACGGGGTCGGCGTCGGACGCGACGACGCGCGCGCCGGCTCCGTAGTGCGGCAGGTTCAGCCCCGTGCCCCCGCCGATCTCGACGACGTCGCCGGCGAGGCCGTGGACGAGGGTGCGCCGCCACTCCCTCAGGCCGCGGCCGTTGACGGCGGTGCACACGGCGTCGTACACGAGGCCCCGGAGCGGGCCGCCGCGGCTGAAGCTTCCCGGCGCCTGCGGCGCACGCGCGTCCATGGAGGCGGCGAGCGGAATCGAACCGCTGTGCGGGGCTTTGCAGGCCCCTGCCTGAACCACTCGGCCACGCCGCCGGGCCCTCGGGCAGCGAGGATACCCGCAGCGCCCGGACGGACGGCGATGCGACGCCCGCGGCCACGTCGCTACGCGGACCGGGCGCGCGGCGGCGCGTCGAGCTGCTCCGGCCCCCGGGCGCGCACGTCGTCGATCGCGGCCGTGGCGGTCGCGGTCGCGGCAGTCCAGCCGGCCCCGAGCAGCAGGCCGCCGACGACGTCGGTCGGCCAGTGGACTCCGAGGTAGACACGGCTGACGGCCACGAGCAGGGCGGCGAAGCACGCCGCGGCCCACGCCCACGCGGCCCACGACGGCCTGCGCCCGCGCGTGACGACGTACGCGAGCGACAGGAACACCGCCGCGGCGACGGTCGCGTGCCCGCTCGGGAACGCGTACGTCGAGACCTCGAACAGCGGGTCGATCGCGGGACGGGGCCGCGCGACGACGACCTTGCCGACGGCCTGGAGCGCGACCGCGCCCGCGAGCGTCACCCACAGGAACAGCGGCCACCGCCACCGGCGCGTCCGGACGTACGCGCCCGCGGCCGCGACGGTCACGACCGGCGTCGCGAAGTCCTGGCTGCCGAAGAACGTGATCCAAAACATGACCTCGTCGAGCCACGCCTCGCGGTGCGTGGCGAACCACCGCACCGCGGGACGGTCGAGCACGCGCAGCGTCTCGCCCTCGACGACCTCGTCGACGAGCGCGCCGAACAGCAGCGCGGCGCCGCCGGCGACGACGATGCCGACGGTGACGTAGAGCCCGAAGCGCGCGGTCGGGTCGAGGCGCCTCCACGTGAAGTCGATCTGGGTGCGCCAGCGCCGCCGCAGCGTCGCGACCGGCCCCCACTCGAGCGCGCGGTCGCGCGCCGCGCGCAGGTCGGACGTGTGGTCCCGCACGCGCCGCGCCGCCCACACGGTCGCGACGCCGAGCGCGACGAGCAGCAGCAGCACGAGGCTCGCGCGCCCCGCGTAGCGCTCGATCTCCTCCCACCCGGCCCCCGCGGCCGCGCCGAGCACGACGAAGCCACCGGCCCACAGCACGCCGCCGGCGACGGTGTAGACGGCGAACGGCCCGTACGGCGCGTGCGCGCTCCCCGCGATCGCCGGGACGAGGGCGCGCAGCACGCCCACGAAGCGTCCGAGGAACACCGCCCGGCCCCCGCGCCGGCGCACGTAGGCGCGGGCTCGCTCCCACCGCTCCGGCCCGACGACGCGCCCGAGGCGGCCGCGCTCGAGGCGGGGGCCGAGGCGGCGGCCGAGCTCGTAGCCGACGAAGTTGCCGACGACGGCGCCGGCCACGGCGGCCGCGACCATCGGTCCGAGGTCGGCGCGGCCCTGGTGCACGAGCACGCCGCCGAGCAGCATCGCCGCCTCGCCGGGCAGGAACAGCCCGACGAGCAGGCCCGCCTCCGCGGCCGCGAGCAGCGCCACGACGACGTAGCCCCACGGCTCGGCGAGGCCGAGGAGGAAGTCCACGCCGCAATGATCACCCGGCCCGGGCGGCGCGCGTTTCGACGCGCCCCGGCGCTCGCGTAGCCTTCCGCCCATGGTCGACGACTGGGTGGCGCGCGACGCGGCGCGCGTGTGGCACGGCTTCACGCAGATGGCGGCGTACGCGGAGAACGAGCCGGTCGTCGTCGAGCGGGCCGAGGGCCGCGACGTCGTCGGCGTCGACGGGCGCCGCTACCTCGACGCGATGTCGTCGCTGTGGGTCACGACGATCGGGCACCGCGTCCCCGAGCTCGACGACGCGCTCACCGAGCAGCTCGCCAGGGTCGCGCACACGACGATGCTCGGCAACGGCAATCGCGTCGTGGTCGAGCTCGCCGAGGACCTCGCGCGTCTCGTGCCCGTCGACGATCCGCACTTCCTGTTCGCGTGCGACGGGGCCTCGGCGGTCGAGCAGGCGCTCAAGATCGCGTTCCAGTACTGGGTCAACGAAGGCGTCGACGGGCGCACGACCTATCTCGCGCTCGGGGGCGCGTACCACGGCGACACGGTCGGGTCGCTGTCGCTCGGCGGCGACGGCTTCAACTCGGTCGTGTTCGACCCGTTGCGCTTCCCGGTCGTGCGCGCGCCGGGCTACGACGACCCCGGCGCGCTCGACGCGGCCGCCGCCATCGTGCGGGCCGAGGCGCACAGGCTCGCGGCGGTCGTCGTGGAACCGCTCGTGCAGGCGGCCGCGGGCATGCGCGTCGCTCCGGCGGACGCGTTCGAGCCGCTCGCGCGCGCGTGCCGCGACACCGGCGTGCTTCTGATCTGCGACGAGGTCGCGACGGGCTTCGGGCGCACCGGGACGCTGTTCGCGAGCGAGCAGGCGGGCTTGCGCCCCGACGTGATGGCGTTGGGCAAGGGGCTCGCGGCGGGCTACCTGCCGATGTCGGCGACGGTCGCGAATCGGCGCGTGTACGACGCGTTCCTCGGCGACGACCTCGGGCCGCGCACGCTCTACCACGGGCACTCGTTCGGCGGGAACGCGCTCGCCGCCGCGGTCGCGCGACGTCACCTGCGCCTGCTGCACGAGCGCGACGTGCTGTCCAACGTCCGCGCGCGCTCGCGCCAGCTGCGCGACGCGCTCGACGCGCGCGTGGCCTCGCTCGACGACGTGCGCGACGTGCGCGTCGCGGGGCTCATGGCGGGCGTGGAGCTGCATCCCGGCGAGCGGCGCGGCCGGCGCGTGTGTGCCGCGTGCGTGCGGCGCGGCGTGCTGCTGCGCCCTCTCGGCGACGTCGTCGTGCTCATGCCCCCGCTCACCGTCACCGCCGCCGAGGTCGACCGCATCGTCGACACGCTGCGCGCGGCGATCGAGGAGGCTGCGTGACGTGGCGTAGCTGGGCGGGCGAGCAGGTCGCCGCGCTCGACGCGCAGGGACGGTGGCGCGCGCCGCGCGACCTCGACGCGCGCGGCGTCGAGGGCCGGCTCGACGACGGCCGCACCGTCGTGTCGTTCGCGTCCAACGACTACCTCGGGCTCGGCGCGCACCCCGACGTCGTCGCCGCGGCCCACGACGCGCTCGAACGCTGGGGCGCGGGCGCCGGCTCGGCGCGCCTCATCACCGGCTCCCGCCCCGTGCACACGGAGCTGGAGACCGAGCTCGCGCGCTGGAAGCACGCCGAGCGCGCGGTGCTGTTCGCGACCGGCTACGCCGCGAACCTCGGCGTCGTGTCGGTCTTCGGGGGCCCGGACGTCCTCGTGTGCTCCGACGCGCTCAACCACGCGTCGATCGTCGACGCGTGCCGCCTGTCGCGCGCGCGCGTCGCCGTCTACGACCACTGCGACGTCGCCGCGGTCGACCGCCTGCTGCGCGACGCGCCCGGGCGCGCGCTCGTCGTGTCGGACTCGGTGTTCTCGATGGACGGCGATGTCGCGCCGGTCGACGATCTCGTCGCCGTGTGCGCACGCCACGGCGCGCTCCTCGTGCTCGACGAGGCCCACGCCGTGCTCGGTCCTGACGTCGACGCGCGCGGCGCCGACGTCGTGCGCGTCGGCACGCTGTCGAAGTACCTCGGCTCGTCCGGCGGCTTCGCCGCGGCCCCCGCGCGCTTCGCCGACCTGCTCGTCAACCGCGCCCGTCCGTACGTCTTCACGACCGCCGGCCCGCCCGCCGCCGCCGCGGCCGCGCTCGCGGCGCTGCGCGTGCTGCGCTCGGACGACGGCGCGCGCCTCGTCGCGCGCCTGCGCGCGCTGGTGCAGCGGGTCGCGCCCGGACGGCCGTCGCCGATCGTGCCGATCGTGCTCGGCGACGAGCGCGTCGCGCTGGAGGCGTCGGCCGCGCTGCTCGAGCGCGGATTGCTGGTGCCGGCGATCCGGCCCCCGTCGGTCCCGCCCGGCACGTCGCGCCTGCGCGTGACGCTGAGCGCGGTGCACTCCGACGCGCACGTCGACGCGCTGCTGCGCGCGCTCGACGAGGTCGTGGGCGCGCGCCGTGGCTGACGTCGTGGTCGTGTCCGGGACCGGCACCGGGATCGGCAAGACGTGGGTCGCGGCCGCCGTGGCGCGCCGTCTGCGCGCGCACGGACACGCGGTCTGCGCGCGCAAGCCGGCGCAGTCGTACGCGCCCGGCGACGGCCCCACCGACGCCGAGGTCCTCGGCGCCGCGACCGGCGAGTCGCCCGAGCGCGTGTGCCCGCCGCACCGCTGGTACGAGACCGCGATGGCTCCGCCCATGGCCGCCGACGCGCTCGGGCGCCCGCCGTTCACGCTCGCGGAGCTCGTCGCCGAGGCGCGGCTGCCGCGCGGCGCGATCGCGCTCGTCGAGGGCGCAGGGGGGCCGCGCTCGCCGCTTGCGAGCGACGGCGACACCGTCGCGCTCGCCCACGCGCTCTACGCGCGCCTCGTCGTGCTCGTCGCGCACCCCGGTCTCGGCACGATCAACGACGTCGTGCTGTCGACCGACGCGTTCGGCGGCATCCCGGTGCTCGTCGTGCTCAACCGCTTCGACGCGGCCGACGACCTCCACGTCCGCAACCGGGCGTGGCTGCGCGACCGCGCCGGGCTCGATATCGTCACCGACGCCGACGACGCCGCGGCCCGCCTCGCCGCGGCGCATCCGCAGGAGGGGGCATGACCGCACGCAAGCTGATCGACGACGCCGCACGCGCGCTGCTCGACGAGCGGCGCGACCTCGACGGGCGCGAGCTCCGCGCGCTCGCCGCGCTCGCGCCGGAGCACGTCCCGTCGCTCGCCGCGCTGGCGCACGAGGTGCGCCTCGCGCGCTGCGGGCCGACGGTCGAGGTCGAGGGCATCCTGTCGGCCAAGACCGGCGGCTGCCCCGAGGACTGCCACTTCTGCTCGCAGTCGAGCAAGTTCTCGTCGCCCGTGCGGCCGAGCGGCTTCCTCGACCTCGACGACGTGCTCGCGGCGGCGCGCGACACGGCGCGCCTCGGCGCGAGCGAGTTCTGCATCGTCATGGCTCTGCGCGGACCCGACGACCGCACCGTCGAGCGCGTCGTCGAGGCGGCCGCGGCGGTGCGTGCCGAGACGGGGCTCAACGTCGCCGCGAGCCTCGGCATCCTCACGCGCGACCACGCGCGCCGGCTCGCCGAGGGCGGCATCCATCGCTACAACCACAACCTCGAGACGGCGCGCTCGTTCTTCCCGACGATCGTGTCGACGCACACGTGGGAGGAGCGCTACGAGACGTGCATGCTCGTGCACGAGTTCGGAATGGAGCTGTGCTGCGGGATGCTGCTCGGCATGGGCGAGAGCGACGAGCAGCGCGTCGAGATGCTCGAGCAGCTGCGAGACGTACGTCCTGCGGAGGTCCCGCTCAACTTCCTCAACCCGCGTCCCGGAACGCCACTCGGCGGCCGTCCGCTCGTCGAGCCGCTCGAGGCGATCCGGTGGATCTCGCTGTTTCGCGTCGCGCTGCCCGAGGTGATCCTGCGCTACGCCGGGGGCCGCGAGGTGACGCTGCGCGAGCTGCAGGCGATGGGCATGACCTCGGGGATCAACGCGCTGATCGTCGGCAACTACCTCACGACGCTCGGCCGGACGCCCGAGGACGACCTCCGCATGCTCGCCGACCTCCGCATGCCGATCGGCGCGCTGTCGAAGGTCATCTGATGACGGGCGCCGGCGCGCGCGCCCACGACGGCGGCGTCGTGCACTGCGCCGGCTGCGGGCGTCCGTCGGGCGACTGCGACGGCTCGTGCCGCCGTCCGCTCGATCCCTCGCGCTTCTGCACGCAGTGCGGTCGCAAGCTCGACGTCCAGGTCACGCCGACGGGTTATCGCGCGCGCTGCCGGCGCCACGGCGACGCGCCGCCCGCGTAGGCGTACCGACGCGTCACGCGACGCCGGCGAACTTCAGGAAGTCGACGAGGCCAAAGGCGCCGTCGCGCCGCGCGACCGGACGGCTCGGCTCCCACGCCGGCACGCGGTGCACGAACGACGACCCGTCGAGGTCGAGGATGCCGAGCAGGACCTCGCACACGATTCGTCCGCCGACGTCGCCGAGGCGCGCGCCGCCGCCGGCCCCCGCCTCCTCGAGGACGTAGAACCACAGCGGCGCGCCCTCGTCCCAACCCGCATCGTCGAGGCCGAGGTCCGCGTTCGCGATCGGGGTCGCGCCCATCGCGGTCGCGACCGCCTGGCCCGACGGGAGCCCGAGCGCCTTGCCGCGCAGCAGGTTGCGCACCGCGAGCGACTTGCGCTCGGGGTGGTCGGCGCGCTCGGGGGCCGGCACCACGGTGTCGGGCAGGTTCATGAGCGGACCCGCGAGGCGCGCGTCGATCTTGCGGCTCGCCTGCGGCGTGCGGCGCGGGAACTTGAAGAACAGCGGCCACTCGATCTGCCATCCCGCCGGCAGCTCGCGGTCGCCGCCGAGGTGGCTGAGGGGCTGGTCCTTGCGCCCGAAGATGCCGACGTCGGTGATGGCGGCGTTGAGGTCGTAGACGGGACGGATCATGCTGTGGCCGAAGCGGTACGCCGCGACCGAGAACTCGACCGGGATGAACGCGGTGTCGACCGGGTCGTAGTGCTCGGTCTCGATCGTCCACGGCTCCGTCGAGCGGTCGAGGATCGCGTCGACGGCGTCGCGCCCCGCGATCGCGGGGAGGAAGTCGTCGACGACGAGCCACTGGTAGTGCCAGCGCGCGAGGCGCTGCGCGGTCGCGAACAGCGACTCGCCCGGCAGTTTCTCGCGCCTGCGGAGCTCGCCGTCGTCGCGCAACGCCTCGACGAGCGCGTTGTGGAACTTCAGGAACGCGACGTGCATCTGCGAGACGAGGATGTTCTCGTCGTTGCGCGGGTCGCCGACGAGCGCGGTCTCCTGGCGGTTGCGCGGGAGATCGAGGTCGCCGGCGCCGTTGCGTCCCACGAGCAGCTTCTCGCGGTCGTTGCGGTCGTACAGGTGCGGCGACACGTTCGGCCCCGAGCCGTAGACGGAGTCGAGGTCGAAGCGCGGC
>DASZZZ010000059.1:0-5697 GCA_036260375.1 Actinomycetota bacterium | reverse complement strand
GCCGCCGCGGCGGCGATGGTCTTCCTCACGGAGCCAGTATGCGTCAGACGGCCTCTGCGTCGTCCCGCCGGATCCGGTGCAGCTCGTCCCGCAGCGACCGCACGTTGCTCTGGTAGTCGTCGAGGTCGATGTGGACCCGCTCCTTCGGGACGAAGGGGGTCTCACGGCCGCACAGTGGGCAGGAGGCGGGACGGAGCCTCAGCTCCGCCCCGCACTCACTGCAGCTCTCGTGCGCCATGCCGTCCCCTTTAGGAGCACCCGCTGGTCGTGCCGCACGAGGGGCAGGCGAAACACGACCCTGCCGGGTTCATCTGGACCCCGCACGTCCCGCAGAAGGGCAGCGATCCGACGTTCGCCCCCGCGACGGGCCCGAGGACGATCACCCCCTCGCCTTCGGCCTTCTTCCCGTTGCCGTTCCCGTTCCCGTGGCCGTTGCCCTGAGGCGCGGCCTCGACAGCCGGCTCGAGCTTCGCCTCGATCTCGGCCTGGCGCTCGCCCGAGGTCCGGATCCCGAGCGCGTGCCTCTCGTCGTCGGAGAGGTACTCGACGGCGAGCCGCCGGAACACGTAGTCGAGGATCGAGGTCGCGATGCGGAAGTCGGGATCGTCGGTCATGCCCGACGGCTCGAAGCGGGTGTTGGTGAACTGCTTGACGTAGGCCGACAGCGGCACGCCGTACTGCAGGCCCATCGAGATCGAGATCGCGAACGCATCCATGATCCCGGCCAGCGTGGAGCCCTGCTTGGCGACCTTGAGGAAGATCTCGCCGAGCGATCCGTCGTCGAACTCGCCGGTCGTGAGGTAGCCCTCGGTGTCGGCGACGCGGAACTTCATCGTCTTCGCCGTGCGCTTCTTGGGCAGCCTCCGGCGAACCGGCTTCGGCAGCTCGGTCTTGGACGTCGGCTGCGCGTCCTTCTTCGTCACCGACAGCGGCTGGCCGGTCTTGCAGTTGTCGCGGTAGATCGCGAGCGCCTTGAGACCCATGCGCCAGCCCTCGACGTACGCGTTCTCCACGTCCTCGACGCTCACGTCCTCGGGCAGGTTGACGGTCTTGGAGATCGCGCCCGACAGGAACGGCTGCACCGCCGCCATCATCTTGATGTGGCCCATGTAGTGGATCGACCGGTCCCCCATCGCGGTGTCGAACACGGCGAGGTGCTCGTCGCGCAGGTGCGGCGCCCCGACGACGTGCGAGTGCTCGTCGACGTACGCCACGATGTCGGCGACCTGCGCCGGCGAGTACCCGAGCTTGGCGAGCGCCTTGGGGACCGTCTGGTTGACGATCGACATCGTCCCGCCGCCCACGAGCTTCTTGGTCTTCTTCAGCGCGAGGTCGGGCTCTATGCCCGTCGTGTCGCAGTCCATGAGCAGGCCGATCGTCCCGGTCGGCGCGAGCACGGTCGCCTGGGCGTTGCGGTAGCCGTGCGTCGCTCCTAGCGCGAGCGCGGCGTCCCACGCCCGGCGCGACGCGGCGACGAGCTCGTCGGGCGCGAGCCCGTCGGGGATCCGGTACGCCGCGTCGCGGTGCTTGTTGATGACCCGCTGCATCGGCTCGGCGTTGTCCGCGTACGCGTCGAACGGGCCCTGCCGTGCCGCGATGCGAGCGGAGGTCGCGTAGCAGTGTCCCGTCATCAGCGCCGTCAGGGCCGCGGCCCACGCGCGCCCTTCGTCGGAGTCGTACGCGAGGCCCTGCGACATCAGCAGCGCGCCGAGGTTGGCGTAGCCCTGGCCGAGCTGACGGAAGCGACGCGAGTTGTCGCCGATCTTGTCGGTGGGGTACGCCGCGAACGAGATCGAGATCTCCTGCGCGAGGAAGACGATCTCGACCGCGTGCTCGAACGCCTCGACGTCGAAGCGGCCCTCGCCGTCGACGAACTTCATGAGGTTCAGCGACGCGAGGTTGCAGCTGGAGTCGTCGACGTGCATGTACTCGGAGCACGGATTGCTCGCGTTGATGCGATCGCTGTTCGGGCACGTGTGCCAGTCGTTGATCGTCGTGTCGTACTGCATGCCCGGGTCGGCGCACTCCCACGCGGCCTGCGCGATCTCGCGCATGAGGTCGCGCGCAGGGAGCGTCTCGACGATCTCCCCCGTGGTCACGGCCTTCAGCCGCCACGGCGCGCCGTCGACGACCGCGTTCATGAACTCGTCGGTGACGCGGACCGAGTTGTTGGCGTTCTGGTACTGGATCGAGTGCGAGTCCTTGCCGTCGAGGTCCATGTCGAAGCCCGCCTCGCGCAGCGCGCGCGCCTTGCGCTCCTCGAGGGCCTTGCACCAGATGAAGTCCTTGACGTCGGGATGGTCGACGTTGAGCACGACCATCTTGGCGGCGCGGCGCGTCGCCCCGCCCGACTTGATCGTGCCGGCCGACGCGTCGGCCCCGCGCATGAACGACACCGGGCCCGACGCCGTGCCACCCGAGTGCAGCCGCTCCTTCGACGACCGCAGGCGCGACAGGTTCACGCCCGCGCCGGAGCCGTGCTTGAAGATGTGCCCCTCCTCGACGTACCAGTTCAGGATCGAGCTCATCTCGTCCTCGACCGAGAGGATGAAGCACGCGCTGACCTGCTCCTCGCCCTTGGGGCGCCACCCGACGTTGAACCACACCGGCGAGTTGAACGCCGCCTTCTGCGTCACGAGCAGGTGCGTGAGCTCGGCGGCGAACGTGCCGGCCTCGGCGTCGTCGACGAAGTACCCGCGCGCCAGGCCCTCCTCGACGTAGCGCCCGACGACGCGGTCGATCATCTGCTTGACGGAGTCCTCGCGCCTGCGCGTGCCGAGCGTGCCGCGGAAGTACTTCTGGGCCGCGATGTTCGTCGCGTTCTGCGACCACGCGGCGGGGACCTCGACGCCGCGCTGCTCGAACGCGACCTCGCCGGTGCGGTAGTTCTGGATCACCGCGTCGCGCCTGTCCCATTCGATCTCGTCGTAGGGATGCACGCCTTCGGTGGTGAAGTAGCGGCGGATTCTCAGGTCGGGCTCGACACCCGTCACCTGCGGCGCGTCGGTGGCATCCGGCACCGGTCAAACCCCCTTCCGGTGCGACGGTGCGGACACCGTCGCTCTCTAGCTAGAACGCTATATCTGGTGGTGGTCTTCCGCCAGGACCCCAAGATGTGGGCGAATCACAACGATGAAATTACGCCCGTCGAAGGCGAGGCGTCAAGCGTTAAACGCGGCCGATTCGTGCGCCGCGGGCGCGGTGGCGCTAGCGGGGCAGGCGGAGCCGGACGCCGGCGGCGGGCGCTCCGTCGAGGGCGTTGAGCTCGACGAGCTCGTCGACGAACGCGCGCGGGTCCGTGCCCGCGGGCGCGTGCCGCTCGGCGACGTCCCACAGCGTGTCGCCCGGAGCGACGACCACGGCGCGGGGGCCGGCGGAGGGCGTCGCCGGTGTCGCCGGCGCCCGCGCGCCCGTCGCCACCCCGGCGGCGACGACGACCGCGGCGGCGATGGCGAGCCAGCCACGGCGGCGGGCCGCGACGCGCCGGGCGCGCGCCGCCCGGGCGCGCGCCAGCTCGGTCGGGAACCGGACTACGACCGCGTCGGCTCGCTCGAGCTCCAGGTCCTGCGTCCGGATCGCCATGTCGTGTCCTCTCTGCCGTTCGATGCGCCCGCCCCAGCCACGCCGTCACGCTAGGAGACGGGTGTGACGGTTTTCCCGCCGCCGCCATTCCGGCCCGGTTCGTCTCCTGCCGAACGTGCGTTCGCCATGGTAATCGAACACGGGTTCGCATGCAATCCCCGCGCTCGAACGTGCGTTCTTGCCATGGGCCGCTCCGGGCGCTACGCTGCGACGAACGTGCGTTCGCAGTCGGAGGCGCACGCCCGAGGCCGCCGCGCCGGCCCGCGTCCGAACGGAGGAGACATGGTCGAAGGGCTGACGGAGCGCCAGCGCCAGACGCTCCACTTCATCGCCGAGACGGTCGCGGAGCGCGGCTACCCGCCGTCGGTGCGCGAGATCTGCGACGCGCTCGGGTTGGCGTCGAGCTCGACGGTCCACTCGCACATGCACGCGCTCCAGCGCAAGGGCTACTTGCGCATCGACCCCACCAAGCCGCGCGCCGTGGAGCTCCTCTTCGACCCCGACACCGACCTGCCGCGCGAGCGCGCCCCGGCCCGCTCGGTGCCGCTGCTCGGCCGCATCGCCGCGGGCGCGCCGATCATGGCCGAGGAGAACGTCGAGGAGCTCTTCCCCATGCCCGCCGACCTCGTCGGCGACGGCAACGTCTTCATGCTCGAGGTGCGAGGCGACTCGATGATCGAGGCCGGCATCTTCGACGGCGACTTCGTCATCGTCCGCCAGCAACCGACCGCCCACTCGGGCGAGATCGTCGCCGCGATGATGCCGAGCGAGTACGGCGACGCGCCCGAGGCGACCGTCAAACGCATTCGCCACCGCGGCTCCGCGATCGTGCTGGAGCCGGCGAACGAGATGCTCGAGCCGTTCGAGGCGCCGCCGGGCACGGAGATCCTCGGCAAGGTCGTCGCGGTGTTCCGCAAGCTGTAGCGAGCGTTCGGCGTCCGTCATCGGCGCGTCCGTCATCGGCGCGCGCGGCGTGGGCCGTAGTCCTCGACCGGCGTCCGCGACGGGCCCCGAGGTTGCCTGATCGGGGCTCGTACCGGACAATCGACGCGTGGTGCGCTACCGGTGGTCGTGCCAGGTGATCTACGGCAGGTGGGGCGAGTTCTACGAGCTCCAGGAAAGGAAGGTCGCCCTCGCCTCGGAGCGTGGGTGGGTGATCCCGCGCTTCTGGGTCGCGACCGCCGGAAACCTGAACGACTTCTTCCTCGAGAGGGACTACGAGACGATCGAGCAACTCGCGAGTGAGCTGAGCGCGCGGGAGGCCGACTACGAGTTCATGAAGCTCATGCGAGAGTCCTACAAGATGGTGGTTCAGGGCAGTGTTCGCATCGAGCTCTTCCAAACGGCCGCCGAGGCGCGCTGAAGGAACGCGGTCGTACCTCCTCGATCAGCCCTCCGCCGGCGCCAGGAACGGCTCCAGGTCGGCGAGCGCATCGCGCGGGACGCGCGCGACGAGGCGCGTGCCCGTGGCGCTGTAGGACTCCTCCAACACCTCGCCCGCGTCGTGAACGCGTGCGACGACGTCGCCTCGCTGGAACGGCACGTCGAGCGCGACCTCGACCTCGAGACGCGCGAGCTCGGCCGCGATGCGCTCCGAGAGCTCGTCCATGCCGGCCCCCGTCGCCGCGGAGCACGACACCGCGTCGGGATAGCGGGACGCGAGGTCGCTCCGGTCGTCCGGGCTCAGCAGATCCGCCTTGTTGAGCGCGAGGACGGTCGGACGCCCGGTCACGCCGATGTCGGCGAGCACGCGCTCGACCGCCGCGATCTGCCGCTCGACGTCACGGCTCCCGTCGACGACGTGCAGCAGCAGCGTCGCCTCCCGCACCTCCTCGAGCGTCGAGCGGAACGCCTCGACGAGCTGGTGCGGCAGCTTGCGCACGAACCCCACGGTGTCGGTGAGCAAGGCCTCGCGCTCCCCCGGCAGCGACAGCCGGCGCGTCGTGGGGTCGAGCGTCGAGAACAGCTGGTCCTGCACGAGCACGTCGGCGGACGTCAGCCTCCGGAGCAACGTCGACTTCCCTGCGTTCGTGTACCCGACGAGGGCGATGACCGAGGCGCCCGCCCGGGTCCTCTGCTTGCGCTTGACGAGGCGCGTGCGCTCGAGGTCGGCGA
>DASZZZ010000058.1:0-49083 GCA_036260375.1 Actinomycetota bacterium | reverse complement strand
GCGAGCTCGACGAGCTCGTCGGTCGTGTGGCCCATCGCCGAGACGACCACGCACACCTTTTGTCCGGACTCGGCCGCATCCACGACGCGCCGCGCGACGCGCGCGATGCGCTCGGCGTCGGCGACTGAAGTCCCCCCATACTTCTGGACTACGAGAGCCACGCCCCTACCGTAGCGGGTCCGCGACGAGCGCGGAGCAACCAAAGGGTCCAGCGCGGTCATCCGCCGGGCGCGCCGGTAGCCGCGGTGCTACGGTCTCCATCCGGACGAAGGGGCTCGCGCCGACGCGCGGGCGGGCGAAAGGGGGCGCCGGTGGACGACCGTGTCTCGGCGAGGCGGGGCGGTGGCCGCAGCGACCGCCGCAGGTTCCTGAAGCGACTCGGCGCGACGCTCGCCGCGGGCGTGGGGCTCGCAGTGATCCCGGCGACGAGCGCATCCGCGACGACGAGGTGCTGCCGCGACGACAACTGCGGGCCGTGCTCGGGCGGACAGCTGCCGTACTGGTGCGACCGCTGCGGGTGCATGTGCATCAGCTCATCGCTGCACTGCGAGGACTTCCGGTTCGAGATGTGCTGACGGCTAGCCGGTGATGCGACGGCGGCCCTCGAGGGCGCGGCCCAGCGTCACCTCGTCGGCGTACTCGAGGTCGCCGCCCACCGGCAGCCCGCGCGCGAGGCGCGTCACGTCGATCCCGAGCGGCGTGAGCAGGCGCGCGAGGTACATCGCGGTCGCGTCGCCCTCGACGTTGGGGTTCGTCGCGACGATGACCTCGCGCACCGCGGGCCGGTCCCCTTCGCCGTCGCGCAGGCGCGCGAGGAGCTCGGACACGCGCAGCTCCTCCGGACCGATGCCCTCGAGCGGCGATATCGCGCCCTGCAGGACGTGGTACAGCCCCCGGTACTCGCGCGTGCGCTCGATCGCGACGATGTCGGGCGACTCCTGGACGACGCAGATGACCGACGCGTCGCGGCGCACGTCGCGGCAGAACTCGCACCGCTCCTGGTCGGCGACGTTGAAGCAGACGCTGCAGAAGCGCACGCGCTCCTTGGCCTCGACGATCGCGTGCGCGAGCCGCTTCGCGTCGTCGGGCGCAGCCTTCAAGAGGTGGAACGCGACGCGCTGCGCGCTCTTCTGGCCGATCCCTGGCAGGCGCGCGAGCTCGTCGATGAGGTCCTGGACCGGCCCCGCGTACACCTAGGCGCCGGGCAGGCCCATGCCACCGAGGCCCCCGGCGAGCGGGCCGAGGGCGTCCTGTTGCGCCGCGCGGGCGTTGTCGAGCGCGGCGTTGACCGCGGCGGTGACGGTGTCGCCGAGCATCTCGACGTCGTCGGCGTCGGGCTCGCCGTCGAAGAAGCCGGGGTCGATCTCGACGCGCACGACACGCTGGTCGCCCGTGGCGACCGCCTTCACCGCGCCGCCGCCGGCCGAGCCCTCGAACTCGACCTCGGCGAGCTCCTCCTGAGCCTTCTGCATCTGCGCGGCCATCTTCTGCGCCTCGCGCATCATCCGCTGCAGGTCCTTGTTCATCGCCCTCCTCGCCGTCTCGCCTGGGGCCTATCCTCGCGGACCCTCGAGCCCGGGGTTGACCTCCACGACCTCCGCGCCGAGCCCGCGCTTGACGAGCTCGACGGGGTCGTCGGGCTCCGCCGCGTGCGTCTCCTCGACGTAGTGCGCGACCTGCTCGACCGGCTCCGGCTCGGCCGCGCGCTCGGACCCGCGCGCCTGGAACGCGAGGCGCGGACGGATGCCGAGCGCCGCGTGCAGCGCCGCTCCGAGGACGTCGCGGTTGGACCCGTTGCTCATCGACTCGGCGTGGAACTCCGACTGGACCTCGACGACGAGCGTGTCGCCGTCGAAGCGCAACGGACGCGACGGGTTGAGGTACGCGCCGACGCGCTTGCTCGCGCGCGCGACCTCGCGCAACGTCGCCTGCCACGCGTCGCGCACGTGCCCGAAGCCGACGGCCGCGTCGGCCGCGGCGGACTCAGAGGCCGCAGGCGCGTCGCCCTGCGCCGGCCCCGACAACGGCGACGCGCGTCCCGCCGGCTCGGACGGCGGCGTCGGATCCGCCGGCGCGTCGGCCGCGGGTTCGGGAGACGACGAACGCGGCGGCGCCGCGGAGCGCGCGGCGGGCTCGTCCCAATCGGACGCGGGGACGGGCTCCTCGGGCGCGGGCGCGTCGGCCGGCGCGACACGCTCGGCGCGCCCGCGCCGCGGCTCCGTGCCGGCGCCGTCGGCGCCCGCGGCGCGCGCCGACCCACGTTCGGCGACCGGCGGCGCGACCGGCGTCTCGACCGCGGGCCCGGCCCTCGCGTCCGGCGCAATGCCGAGACGGCGCTCGAGGCGCTCGACGCGTCCGAGCAGCCCGGCGCCGGAGGGATCGGTCTCGGGGGCCGCGGCGCGCACGAGCGCGATCTCCAGTAGAAGCCGGTGGTTGGGAGCGTTGCGCATCTCGGTCAGCGCCTTGGCGACGAGGTCGGCCGTGCGCAGCAGCGCGCCCGGCGCGAACTTCTCGGCCTGCGACGCGAGCAGCGCGCGGTCCTCGGCGCTCGCGTCGAGCAGCTCCTCGGCGTCGGGCGCGGTACGCAGGAGCAGCAGGGAGCGCGCGTGCGCGAGCGCGCCGAGCGCGAGCTGGCGCGCGTCACCGCCGGACGCGATGAGCGAGTGCACGGTCCAGAACGTCGCGCCGATGTCGCCCGACGCGAGCGCGTCGAACAGCTCCACGAACGCGTCCTCGCGGCGCTCGCCGAGCAGCGCCTCGACGTCGGTCGCCGACGCGTGCCCGCCGAGGCTCGAGAGCTGGTCGAGGATCGACAGCGCGTCGCGCGCGCTGCCGCCGGCGTGGCGCGCGACGAGCGCGAGCGCGGCCGGATCGGCGTCGATGCCCTCCGCCTTGGCGACGTCGACGAGGTGGCTCTCGAGCACGTCGGGCGGGATCGGACGGAAGTCGAAGCGCTGCGTGCGCGACACGATCGTCGGCAGGACCTTGTGCGCCTCGGTCGTCGCGAGGATGAACACGACGTGCGGCGGCGGCTCCTCGAGCGTCTTCAGCAACGCGTTGAACGAGCCGGGCGACAGCATGTGGACCTCGTCTATGACGTAGACCTTGCGCCGGCTCCCGGCGGTCGCGAGCGGGACGCCGGCGAGGATCTCACGCGTCTCGTCGACCTTGGAGTGCGACGCCGCGTCCATCTCGATGACGTCGAGCGACGACCCGTCCGCGATCGAGCGGCACGAGGCGCACTCACCGCACGGCGACGGCGTCGGGCCGCGCTCGCAGTTGAGCGCCTTGGCGAGGATGCGCGCGGTGCTCGTCTTGCCCGTGCCGCGCGGGCCGGTGAACAGGTACGCGTGCGCGACGCGGTCCTCGGAGATCGCGTTGGCGAGCGTCTTGGAGACGTGCTCCTGACCGAGGATGTCGCCGAACGTCTGGGGACGGTGCTTGCGGTACAGGGAGAGGTACGCCATGTGCCGCCATCCTATTCGGGGGTTCCGACGCGGGGGCGGTCCCGAGGCGGAATCGCGCGGGGCGCGAAAGAAGGCCGTGCAGCCCGTCCTGGACCCCGGCACGGCCGGCGCGGGCCCGGTAGCCGGCTCCGGCCGGGCGCCCCTGCGGCACTCCCGGGACACCGCTTACGGCTGCTCCCTTCCGGGCCTGACCGGGTTCACGGCTCCGGGTCGCGCAGGACCCGACCATCGACGCTGCTTTCCGGGGGCTGACCCGGTCCTACCGCGGCCGCAGACGGGCGATCGGCCCGGCGTGTCGAGGGTTTCCGGTACAGGGGACCCCGAGCCCCCCACCCAGCACGGCCAGCGACGAGGATATCCGGAGCGGAGACGAAGGGATTCGAACCCTTGGACCCCCGAAGGGGTCACACGCTCTCCAGGCGTGCCGGTTAGTCCACTCCCGCACGTCTCCGGGACGGGAGTGTAGCCGCCGGACGGGCGGGGGCCGTGAGCGCGGCGGCGTGGCGGTGGGGGTGGGATTTGAACCCACGGGGGGCGTGAACCCCCAATCGCTTTCGAGGCGATCCCGTTATGGCCGCTTCGGTACCCCACCAGGCCCGGCCGGGGCCGGGGCGCCCAGTATAAGAGCGCCTATCGGCGCGCCGAGAAGAAGTCGTGCAGCAACGCGGCGGAGTCGTCGGCCAGCACGCCGGCGACGACCTCGACGTGGTGGTTGAGGCGCGGGTCCTGCGGCACGTTGTAGAGCGACAGCGCGGCCCCCGCGCGCGGGTCCTGCGGTCCGTAGACGAGGCGCGCGACGCGCGCCGCGACGACGGCGCCGGCACACATGGTGCACGGCTCGAGCGTCACGTACAGCGTCGCGTCGTCGAGCCTCCACGTCCCGGCCGCCTCGGCCGCGGCGCGCAGCGCCAGGATCTCCGCGTGCGCCGTGGGGTCGCGCCGCAGCTCGCGCTCGTTGTGGGCCGCGGCGACGACGGCTCCGGCGCGCACGACCACGGCTCCGACCGGGACGTCGTCGTGCGCCGCCGCGCGCCGGGCCTCGTCGAGGGCGGCGCGCATCGCGGTGTCGTCGTTCAATCGGGCGGGGACTCGCTCGCCACGTCGGCCCGGGCCCGCCGGCGCTCCTTGATCCTGTGCCTCGCGTCGTTGAAGCGCTCCTTGGCCCAGTCGAGGAGGTCCTTCGCCCAGTCGTACTCGGTCGCCAGCAGCGCGAGCCCCGCCAGCGCCATGGGGATGCCGTTCGGCCCTGGGATCCACGACGTCACGAGGGCGAGCACGACGAGGAGCACGCCGAGGACCGTCACGACGATGCGTCTGACGCGGCGCAGCAGCGAGCGACGCTCCTTGACGACCGCGACGTCGTGCCTCTTCTCGAAGCGGCCGAGGGCGCCGTCGGCGCCGCTCGACGCGGCGTTCTCGGGGGCCCGCCGCGCGACCTCGCCCAGGAGACGGGCGGCGTTGTCCGCGGCTCGGGTCGTCGGCACGGCGATCTGGACGAGCACGATGTCGCGCGCGGCGTCCTCGACGCACAGGACCGGCCCCCCGTCGGCGGTCGCGTCGACGCCCCACGCCTGCACGTCGTCCCACGCGACGGTCTGCTCGAAGTTCTTGCCCCCGCGCGTCCACGCCACGATGTAGCGCTCGTTGGTGACGTAGACGAAGCCCTCGCGTCCGCCGCGCGGGTGCCGGCCGCGCGCCCAGCGCACGATGCGCTCGCCGGCGCGCAGATGCTTGGCGGCGGGGGCAAGGATCTGCCGCTCGCGCTGCTCGACGATGCGCTTGCCCCAACTGGCCAACCGACGCCTCTTTCGTACCAAGCCGGCGCGCGCGCCGGGCGAGTACGCCCGGAGGGATTCGAACCCCCGACCTTCCGGTCCGTAGCCGGACGCTCTGATCCACTGAGCTACGGGCGCGTGGACCCCGACTCTAGCGCGGCCCGCGATGCCGGGGAACCTGCTCGGCGGCGCGAGTGGCACTCGGGGGATCGGTGGCGGAGGCGCGGGGATTTGAACCCCGGAAGGAGTTGCCCCCTTAACGCATTAGCAGTGCGCTCCCTTCGGCCGCTCGGGCACGCCTCCGCCGGCGATGATACCCGGCGCCCCCGTCCCGGCGTCCGGGCGGTACCCTGTCGCCTCGCCGCCGAAAGGGGATCGGATGAGACGCATCGCCGCGGCGTTCGCGGCCGCCGTCGTCGTGGCCGTCGTGCCGGCGCCGGGGGCCGGCGCGCTGCCCGAGGAGACGAAGGTGTCGCTGTGGAAGGACGGCCTGTCGTTCCCGATCGACCTCGCCTGGGCGCGCGGGACGAACAAGCTCTTCTTCACCGAGAAGAACACCGGCCGCGTCCGCGTCATGGTCGGACGCAGGCTGCTGCGCCGCCCGTGCGTCGACCTCGACGTCGAATCGGCGGGCGAGTCGGGCGCCATGGGACTCGTGCTGCACCCGCGCTTCGCCCGCAACCACAAGCTCTACGTCTTCTTCACCAACGACTCCCCGCGCGAGAACCGCGTCCGGCGCTTCGTCGTGCGGCGCAACCGCTGCCGGCGCGGGCGAACGATCGTCGCCGGGGTCCCGGCGTCGACCGGCTACCACAACGGCGGGCAGCTCGAGTTCGTGGGCGGCAAGCTGTTCGTGTCGGTCGGCGAGAACCACGACCCGTCGGCGGCCCAGGACCGGTCGCGCCGCATCGGCAAGGTCCTCCGCCTGAACCCGGACGGCACTGTCCCGTCGGGCAACCCGTTCTCGAGCCCGGGCGACCGCAACCCCGTGTGGTCCTACGGCCACCGCAACCCGTTCGGCCTCGCGCACGAGCCGGGCACCCGGCGGCTGTACGAGACCGAGAACGGCCCGAGCTGCGACGACGAGCTCAACCGCATCGTGCGCGGGCGCAACTACGGCTGGGGCGACGGCTACGACTGCGGCACCGCCGGCGTCGGACCGAACCCGAAGCGGCCACTGAAGCGGTGGAGCGACGTGATCGTCCCGACCGACCCGTGGTTCTACGAGGGACGGATGCAGCGCCTCTCCGGCGACCTCTACGTCGGCGACTTCTCGGCCGGCAAGCTCCGGCGCGTGCACCTGAACCGCAAGGGCACGCGCGTGCGCCGGATCCACTCGATCTACGACTCGCCGCAGGGCATCGTCGACGTCTCCAAGGGGCCGGGGGGGTGGCTCTACTTCGCGACCCCGAGCTCGATCCGCCGCATCGTGCCGGACTGACCGCCGCCGCGCGTGCCGCTCGGCGCGATCGCTCCGGGCGCACGCCCGCCGGGCGCTCCAAACCGTTCTGAGTCGGCCCGTCGAACGTGCGCCCTACGCTCACCGCGCGCGCAGGCCCTGGCTCGTGACGCTCGCGACCGGTAGCCTGCCGCGATGAGACGCCTCGCACTCGTGCTCGCCGCACTCGCCGTCGTGGTCCTGTGGCCCGCGGGGCCGGCGGCCGCCATACCGCGCGGGACGCACGTCGACGTCTACACGAGCGGCCACGGGTTCATGGTCGACATGGCGTGGGTCCCCGGCACCAAGCGCATCTTCGTCACCGAGAAGATCGGCAAGATTCGGATCGTGCGGCGCGGCGTGCTCGACCCGAAGCCGTGCGCGGCCCTCGACGTGGAGCACGAGAACGAGCGCGGGATGCTCGGGATCGCGCTGCACCCGCGCTGGCGCGACAACCACTACCTGTACGTCTACTACACGAACGCGTCGCCGCTCGAGAACCGCGTCACGCGCTTCACCGTGCGCGACGGCGCGTGCGTCGAGCCGGTCCACGTCGTCACGGGGATCCCGTCGCCGGACACGCGCCACAACGGCGGCCAGATCGAGATCGCCGGCGGGCATCTGTTCGTCGCGACCGGTGACGGCACCGCGCCGAGCCGGTCGCAGAACCTCTCCGACCCTCTCGGCAAGGTGCTGCGCTACGAGCTCGACGGGACGATCCCCGCCGACAACCCCTTCTCGGCCCCCGGAAGCCCCAGCCCGGTGTGGTCCTACGGACACCGCAACCCGTTCGGCCTCGCGCGCGTGCCGGGCACCGGGGAGCTGTTCGAGAGCGAGAACGGACCCGAGTGCGACGACGAGCTCAACCGCATCGAGCCCGGCGGCAACTACGGATGGGGGATCGGCTACACGTGCGGGACCGACGGCGTCGGACCGGCGCCGCGCGCTCCGTTGCAGCGCTGGACGCCACCGATCGTGCCCACCGACCTGTGGTGGTACGAGGGCCGGATGGGCCGTCTCGCCGGCGACCTCTACATGGGGGACTTCGGCCCCGGCGGCGTGCACCGGTTCTCGCTCGACGACGCCCGCACGGGCGTCGAGCGCGGCCGCGTGATCCACGACGACGAGCCGGTCGTGGACGTGTCCGAGGGCCCCGGCGGGTGGCTTTACTTCATGACGCTCGGCGAGATCAAGCGCATCGTGCCCGACGCCATGGCGTCCGGCGCGCGGCGTCACTAGACTCGACCCGACGCCGCCCACCGAGGAGGACCATGCGGGCCGTCACGCTCGTCGTCGCAGTCGTGCTCGCCGTGTCCGCGCCCGCCGGCGGCGCGCCGTCCGCGCCCGCCGCGAGCGCCTCGTCCACGTCCGCCGCCCCGGAGCGCGGCGCGGCCGGCGGGATCCCGCCCGGCACGAGGGTCGAGACCTACCTCGGCAACCTGAGCTTCCCCGTCGACATGGCGTGGGTGCCCGGCTCGAGCAAGATCTTCTTCACCGAGAAGAACACCGGCAGGGTCCGGATCGTCACCGCGCGCGGGCTGCGGGCGGAGCCGTGCGTCGACCTCGACGTCGCGAGCGACAACGAGCGCGGCGCGCTCGGCATCGCGCTCGACCCCTTCTGGGGCCAGAGCAAGCGCATCTACGTCTACTACACCTACGACGCCGACCCGATGGCGGCGCCGCCGCCGGAGAACCGCGTCACGCGCTTCGACGTCGTCGACAACCGCTGCGTGAACCCGTTGCACGTCGCGACGATCCCGTCGCCCAACAGCCGTCACAACGGGGGGCAGATCCAGTTCGTCGCCGGCAAGCTGTTCGTCGCGACCGGCGACGGGACCGCGCCGAGCCGCGCGCAGACCCTCGACAGCCTCCTCGGCAAGGTCCTGCGCTACAACCCCGACGGCACGATCCCATCCGACAACCCGTTCACGACGTCGTCCGGCGCCCCATCGCCGGTGTGGTCGTACGGGCACCGCAACCCGTTCGGGCTCGCGCACAAGCCGGGGGCGGGCTGGCTGTTCGAGTCCGAGAACGGCGAGAACTGCGACGACGAGCTCAACCGGATCCGCAGGGGCCGCAACTACGGCTGGGGGATCGGCTACGCGTGCGACGATCCGGTCGGTCCGTCGCCGCTGCCGCCGCTGGCGGAGTGGGGCGACCCCGACACCGGCGACCCCGTGATCGTGCCGACCGACCTGTGGTGGTACGAGGGCGCGATGCCGGAGCTGTCGGGGAGCCTGTACATGGGCGACTTCACGTTCGGGCAGATCCACCGCTTCGACCTCGACTCCACCGGCTCGTCGGTCGTCTCGAGCGGCGTCGTCCACGACGACCCGGGCCATGTCGTCGACGTCTCCGCCGGCCCCGGCGGGTGGCTGTACTTCATGACGACGAGCGCGATCAAGCGCATCGTCCCCGGGTCCTAGCAGCGCGTCTCGGGGAGGCGTCCGGGGCGCGGTGATAGCATCTCGAGCAGAGGTTCCGCAGGGTTCCCGAGCGGGTTCGGGGGGAGGGCATGGAACCGCTGAAGGTCGAGGTCATCACGTATGCCCCGACGGCCTTCTATCACTGCCAGCACTGCGAGGTCACGTTCGCACAGGCCCGGGGGCTGGGCGACGCGATCCGCCGCGACCAGGCGCGCAGCGCGCTGCCCGAAGACCTCCTCGCCGAGTTCCAGTCGCTGTCCGACTGGACCCACGACATGCACGAGCGCTACGGCGACCGCATCTCGCTTCGAGTGGTGGACGCGGCGTCGCTCGAAGGGTTCGTGAAGTCGTTGCGCCATCGCGTCCGCAGCTACCCGGCCATCGTCGTCGACGGCGTCGTCCGTCGCCGGGGCGACGACTGGAGCTCGATCGAATCGGTGATCCGCGATCGCCTGTCCGTACCGGCGGAAGGCTGACCGGTGCGTGGAAAGGAGGTGGCCATCGCTCGACCGGTGCGTGACTGACAACCGGCTCAGCTCGCTCGGAGGAGGGATGCAGCGATGTACTCGATAGTCGTGGTGCTGGTCGGCGCGGTGATCATCTTGCTCGCGTACCAGCTCTACGCCAAGCGGATCGACGCGAAGGTGATCGAGGCGGACGCGGACAAGCCGACTCCCGCGCGCATGTACATGGACGGCGCCGACTTCATGCCCACGAGCAGGTTCGTGCTGTACGGCTACCACTTCAAGTCGATCGCCGCCGCGGGCCCGATCGTCGGAGTGATCACCGCGGCGAACCTGTGGGGATGGTTGCCGTCGATCATCTGGCTCATGGTCGGCGTGAGCTTCATCGGATGGGTGTCCGACTACACCGCGATCATGCTCGCCGTGCGCAACGACGGGAACTCGCTGAGTGCGATCGCGCACCGTCTGATCGCGCCGCGCGTCCGCACCATCCTGTTCGTGTTCATCTTCTTCTACCTGCTCCTGATCGCCGGCGCGTTCGTCGGCATCATGGCCGGCGTCCTCGACGCGCGGCCCGACGTGCCGTTCGGCATCATCGTGCTCGCGCTTGCCGGCCTCGCCGCCGGACACCTCATCTACCGCAAGCGCGCCGACCTCATCGCGGTGACGGTCGGCGTCGTCGCGGTCACCGTCGCGGCGATGGCGCTCGGACCCGTCGGCGTCGACCTGACGCAGTCGCCACAGGACTGGACCGAGGGACCGGTCAGCGGCGCGATGCAGAGCGTCAAGGACGCGTTCAACGGCGACAGCGCGATGTACGGCGTCGAGGACCCGACGTTCGCCGATCCGCGCATCACCCGCGATCCGGAGACCGGTGAGCCGATCACGACGCCCACGTACGACGCGGCCACCGGCGAGGTCCAGGTCTTCCCCAGCTACGTCTTCTGGGCGATCTTCCTGCTCGCGTTCTCGTACCTCGGAGCGAACCTGCCGATCTGGCGCTTCGCGCAGCCCGTGAACTACATCGGCTTCTGGGTGATGGCGATAACGATCGGCCTCAGCGCGATCGGCGCCGTGTTGATCTTCTTCACCGACAACGAGGTGTCCAAGTTCGACATCCCCGCGTTCACCGCGTTCGCGCCGGAGCAGACGAGCGGCGCGATCCAGGCGCTGTGGCCGATGCTGTTCGTGACGATCGCGTGCGGCGCGATCAGCGGGTGGCACGCGCTGTTTGGGTCCGTGGGAACCGCGCGCCAGCTCGAGTACGAGACCGACGCGCTCCCGGTGGGCGGCGGCGGCATGTTCTCGGAGAACACCCTGGGGCTGCTGTCCCTCACGGCAGTCGCGATCGCCGGAGGCGCGGGCGCGACCGCGTTCGCGTCGGGCGTCGGGCTGCTCATCAACGCCGCTACGTTCGGCCTGATCGACACCGGCTACGGGACCGCTCTCGGTCTCGGCGCGTTCGTCGTCATCGTGCTGACCGTCGTGCAGCTCGTGTTCCGCGTCATGCGCGTCACGCTCGCCGAGTGGGTCGGCGAGACGTGGATCGGCTTCAAGAACCAGCACATCGCGTCGATCATCTCGTGCGCCGCGGTGCTGCTGCTGGTGCTGTCGGGGACGTGGGTCTACCTGTGGCAGCTGTTCGGCGCGTCCAACCAGCTCATGGCGGCGCTCAGCCTGCTGATCGTCACGGTATGGCTGGTGTCGACGGGACGCTCGGCCGCGTTCGCGGGCATCCCGATGGTGTTCATGTACGTGACGACGATCGCCGCCACGCTCGTCACCGCGTACAACCTCTACCGGACGATCGCGATCTCGGACACCGCCGCCGGCATCTCGCAGATCGGCGCGTGGCTGATGATCCTCTTCGCCCTCCTGCTGATCGTCGCGTCCATCCTCATCGCGATGGACGGCTACAAGGCGTGGACGCGCTACCGCGCCGCCGGAGGAGTGGAGCCCGCGCCGGCGACGACCGGCTGACGGCGCACGCATGGAGTTCGTGACGGGGGCCGCCGCGGCGGCCCCCGTTCGCGCCGTCCCCGCAAGCGAAGAACGCCCTACGCCGGACGCATGACGGCGCGCGCGAAGTCGCGAAAGGCGCCGAAGAGCTCGGCCGCGGCGGCGTCGTCGGACGGGGGCAGGACGTGGACCTCGACGTGCGGCGCGTCGCGGCGCACCGACATGCGCCACACGCCGCCGCTCGACGCGCGCAGCGCGTCGAAGCGCGGACGAAGCTCGGCGGGATCCGCGTCAGCGCTGTGAGCGATGCACACGCCGACGTCGGGCCACTCGGCCTCGCGCCACGCGGCCGGATCGAGCCGGTCGAGGCCGTGGCGGCCGGTCCATCCCGAGGGGTCGCCCGCCTCGATCTCGAAGCGCGGCGCGCGCTCCAGGCGCCCGCGCATGATGAGGAAGTCGCGCCGGCCGCGGGCGCGCGACGCGGCCCACAGCCAGCTCAGGTCGCGCGGCTCGAGCACGAACACGACCTCGGCGTCGTTGAACGGGGCGTTGGGATCGGTGATCTTGAGCTCGACCGCGGAGCTGCCGAGCCACCGCACGGTCGTGCGCCTCCCGAGCACCGGCAGACCGCCCTGGAGCCACGCCATCATGCGCCTGCCCTTGGTCAGGTTGCGCTGCGTCCCGAACGCGAACACGAGCATGAACGCCGTCAGCACGACGACCAGCACGCCGTAGAGGATCGGCGAGTCCCCCATCGCCGGGAAGCGTAGGGCGCTGCCCGAAACCGGTCAACGGAGCAAGCGACGAAATGTTATTTTCGGGGCGTCGACCAGCGCAGACTCGTCCGTGAGACGTCCTGGTCGGAGGTCTGGCGACGACTCGCACACGCCGACTTCGGGGGGACAGATGAGCGGCCGGTCACCCGATCCGCGACCCGCCGGCCGGCGTCGAACCGGCCTGCTGGGGGCTCTGCGCGACTTCGCCTACGGGATGACGGGCTACGAGTTCGCCCACCATGCCCGCGAGATGCGCGCGTCGCTGGAGACGCTGTTCATGGTCGTCACCATCGGAGACATGGTCGGTGTCCCGGTCCTGCCCCCGTACTACTCACTGAGGCTTCTTCCACACGTGGTGCCCGAGGTCGAGACGTGGAAGCGGCGCGTCCTGCGCGAGCGTCACTTGGGCGAGGACCACGACTACCACCTACATGGATTGTGAAAGGAGGTTGTGCCCGTGTCTGAGCAACCGGCGGCCGAACAGGCCAAACCCAAGGGGTTGAAGGGCCTTCTCGGCAAGGTCCGCGAAGTGACGTACGGGATGGCGGCGCACGACATGACGCGCCAGGCGCTGCGGACGCGCGCCAGCATGGAGCATCTGTTCATCCTCATCACGATGGGCGATCTCCTCGGCGTGCCGATCCTGCCCCCGTACTACTCCCTGCGCCTGCTGCCCTACGTGACCCCGCAGATCTCGACGTGGAAGCGGCGCATGCTGCGTGAAAAAGACGTCACGGACGCGATGTTCTAGCCATGACACAGACGACCAACGACATCCAGACGCCGAAGACCGCCTTCAGCGACGTCTCGTCGCTCAAGGGCGTGTTCGAGAAGCACCCCGAGCGCCGCTACATCATGTTCGGAGGCAAGGGCGGCCTCGGAAAGACGACGTTCTCCGCCGCGACCGCGTACTGGCTCGCGCAACAGGGACACCGTGTGCTCGTGTTCTCCGTCGACCCGCAGGCGAGCCTGTCCGACATCTTCCAGCGCGACATCTTCGGCCAGGGCGCCGTGAAGATCATGGACAACCTGTGGGCGCAGGAGATCGACGCGGACCAGCACATCAAGGAGTACCAGGACCAGATCCGCAAGAAGATCGTCGACATGTACAAGCTGGAGAAGGTCCCCGACGAAATCGAGGACTACATTCAGGCGGCCTCGGCCGAGCCGGCGATGGAGGAGAGCGCGATCTTCGACTCCGTCGTCGACATCATGGTCGAGAGCGACTTCGACTACTACATCTACGACCTCGTCCCGCTCGGACACGCGCTGTACTACCTCAGCATGGCGAAGGTCTACGACGAGTGGATCTCGAAGATCACGCGCCTGCGCGAGGACATGCGCGAGTACGAGGAGGTCGCGGCGCGGATGAAGCGCGAGAAGGAGGTCGAGGAGGACCAGATCCTCAACGAGCTCCGCTACATCCGCGACCGCATCAACGCGGCGTCGAGGATCCTGACCGACAAGCAGCGCACCGCGTTCTTCTTCGTCCTCGTGCCCGAAGAGATGATCATGCTCGACACGCGCAAAGCCGCCGGGCTGTTCGCCAAGTTCGACGTCCCGGTCGGGGGCTACGTCGTCAACCGCGTGCTCCCCAAGGAGCTGCTGCAGCAGGACGCCCCGCCGTACCTGAGGAACCGCATCAAGCTGCAGCAGGACATGCTGGCGCGCATCGACGCCGAGTTCGGCGACGACATCCTCGCCCACGTCCCCGAGCTCGAGCGCGACGTCACCGGCCTCGAGATGATCGAGCGCGTCGCCCAGCTGATGTACGGCGACTCGAAGGCATAGGAGGGAGGTGCAATGACACGCGTACAGATCCGCGACAACCCCCTCGTCGAGACGTCGATGAAGCAGTACTTCGAGTCGCACCCCGACCTCAAGTACATGTTCTTCGGGGGCAAGGGCGGCGTCGGCAAGACGGTCATGGCCGGCGTCACCGCGACGTGGCTCGCCCGTCAGGGCAAGCGCACGCTGCTCGCGTCGACGAACCCGGTGCACAGCCTGTCGGGGCTGCTCGACCAGGACGTGTTCGGGCGCCACACCCCGGTCGAGGGCGTCGACAACCTGTGGGCGCTCGAGATCGACACGAAGGACGCGATCGGACGCGCCAAGCAGGACATCCGCGAGAAGATCCAGTGGTTCCTCAAGTTCGCGGAGATCTCGACCAAGGCCGACGAGTTCGTCGAGGCGGCGACGATGAACCCGGCGTTCGAGGAGTCGGCGATGTTCGAGAACATGGTCGACCTCATGTTCAAGGACGAGTACGACGCGTACGTCTTCGACACCGCGCCGACCGCGAACGCCCGTCGGCTGCTCGGCATGTCCAAGGTCTACTCGCTGTGGGTCAACAAGATGGTGAAGTCGCGCGAGGAGGCACAGACCCTGCGCGAGACGCTCTCCATCACGAAGAAGAAGGAAGAGGACCCGCTGATGACCTACCTCGTGGACTTCCGCGAGCGCATCGGCCACGCCAAGGAGCTGCTCACCGACGAGGCGAAGACCGCGTTCTTCTTCGTGACGCTGCCCGAGGCGCTGCCGATCGCGGTCATCCGGAGGTTCATCAACTGGTTCACCGACTTCGGCATCCCGGTCGGGGGCGTCGTCGTGAGCGGCATCATCCAGCACGACGAGGACAAGGCCCCCGACTTCGTGCGCAACCGCATGGAGATGCAGAGCGAGTACATGGACGTGATCGCCAAGGAGTTCGAGGGTCAGGTGCGAGCGCTCGTCCCGCTCTACGACTCCGACATCCGCGGCGTGCCGATGCTCGAGAAAGCGGGCACCGCGCTGTTCGCGTGACACACTGCGCGTAGACGACGGCCGACGGGGGCGCCTTCGGGCGCCCCCATCCACGAGGTGGCGACGTGACGGATCGCGACGCGGCATCGACGGGCCCGGCCCCCACGACGCGGTCGCGACGCACCCTCGGACGCGGCGTGCTCGTGTTCCGCTGGGTCGCGCTGGCGTGGATGACGGCCATGGCGGCGCTCGAGGCCGGCAGCTTCCGCCCCGAGTGGCTCGCGTGGACGTCGATCGGCGTCGCGGCGGCGTGGACCGTGTACCTGTCGGCACCGGCGCGGCGCTGGGGGGCATGGGTGCTGTACGCGGACGTCGCGCTGTGCGCATGGCTGCTCGTGGCGTCGGGCATCGTCGTCCCCGACGGGGCGATCCTGTCGCAGCGGCCGTTCTTCGCCACCGGCTACCCGCTCAGCGCGGCGTTGCAGTGGGCGGTCGTCGCGGGCCCGGTGGGCGGGGTCGCGAGCGCCGCCGTGCTCAGCGTCGCGCTCGTCGTGTCGCGCCCCGCCAACGGCGTCGCCCTGTCGGAGCTCGGCGCGCACGACGTCCAGAGCCTCGCCGGCGCGGTCGTCAACTACCTCGTCGCCGGCGCCGCCGTCGGGCTCGTGTCCAGCCTGCTGCGCCAGTCGGCCGACGAGGTCGAGCGCGCGACGCGCGCGCTCGTGCGCGAGCGGGAGCGCAGCGCGCGGCTGTCGGAGCGGGAGTCGCTCGCGCGCCGCATCCACGACTCCGTGCTGCAGGCGCTGGCGCTCGTTCACAAGCGCGGGCGGGAGCTCGGGACCGCGGAGAGCGTGCCGGGGGCCGAGGTCGCGCGCCTCGCCGCGGTCGCGGGCGACCAGGAGCGCGAGCTGCGCGCGCTGATCCTGCGGCCGCTCGAGGACCCGCCCGAGGGCACGGCGTCGTTGCGCGAGAGCCTCGAGCAGGTGGCGCGCGCGGCCCCCGGCGTCGGCGTCAGCGCCGTGGGGCCGCTGTGGCTCGACGCCGCGTGCGTCGAGGAGCTCACCGCGGCGGTGCGGCAGGCGCTGCACAACGCCGCGGAGCACGCGCGCGCGTCGTCGGTCACGGTGTTCGCCGAGGAGGACGACGGGTGGGTCACGGTGTCGGTGCGCGACGACGGCGTCGGCTTCGTCTACGACCCCGGCGACCTCGCGGCGCGCGGCAAGGCCGGTGTGCTCAAGAGCATCGTCGGCCGCGTCGAGGACCTCGGTGGGCGTGCGACGATCGCGACGGCGCCGGGCAGGGGAACCGAGATCGAGATGCGCGTGCCGGCGAAGAGGGAGACGCAGTGGTGAGCGAGCCGATCCGCGTGATGGTCGTCGACGACCATCCGATGTGGCGCGACGGCGTCCGGTCCGACCTCGAGTCGCGCGGCGTCGCGACCGTCGTCGCCGAGGCGTCCGACGGCGGCGAGGCGATCGAGCGCGCGGCCGAGGAGATGCCCGACGTCGTGCTCATGGACCTCCGCATGCCGACGGTGTCGGGCGTCGACGCCACGCGCAGCATCGTCGAGGCCGCGCCGCACGTACGCGTGCTGATCGTGTCCGCGTCGGGCGAGGAGGCCGACGTGCTCGAGGCGGTCAAGGCGGGCGCGTCCGGCTACCTGCTCAAGAGCGCCACCGCCGACGAGATCGCCGACGCGGTTCGACGCGTGCACGCGGGAGAGCCGGTGTTCACGCCGTCGCTCGCGGGCCTCGTGCTCGACGAGTTCCGCCGCATCGCGCGGCGTGACGTGGGCGAGCCGGAGCTCAGCGCGCGCGAGAACGAGGTTCTCAAGCTCGTCGCCAAGGGCTACACGTACAAGGAGATCGGCGAGCGGCTGTTCATCTCGACCAAGACGGTGCAGAACCACGTCCAGAACATCCTCACGAAGCTCCAGCTCAAGAAGCGCTACGAGCTGATGCGCTACGCGATCCAGAAGGGCCTCGACCGAGCCCCCGAATAGCGCTCGACGCAATCGCGCCCAGTGGAGGCCCCTGACGGCTGTGTCCTCCCAAACCACCCAGGCGCCATTGGGCACTTCCCGCCCCGCCTTTGAGCCGAAGTGAGTCTGCCGCAGCCGGCCCTCGGTGACGACGATGAAGACGTCGGATCGGTGGTCGAAGGAGCTAGACGTGGTGAAGGTGCTCCGAGAAACGCTAGTGATCGTGGCGAGGGTCGCCGCGGCGGTGGCAATAGTGACCGCCGCCTTCGCGCTGATGTTCTTCGTCTCCATCGCGTCCGGTGGAAGCCTCTGAGCACGGGTGTGTCCTCCGAAACCACCTAGGCGCGATTGGGTACTTCCCGCCCCGCCTTTGAGCAGAAGTGAGTCTGCCGCTGCCGGCCCCCGGTGAGGACGATGAAGACGTCGGATCGGTGGTCGAAAGGAGCGACGGTGACACGCACGCAGGTTCACCGGCTGTTGGGGATCGCGGCCGCGACGGCAGCGGTGATCGTCACGATTGCGTTCGCGCTGGTCATCGTGGTCGTCGTGTCGTCGTCCATGGGGACGTGGGGATGAGCGCCGGGGCTCGAGACGACGGACGGAACGCAACGGCCACCTCGGAAGGAGCGACCCCCATGTTGAGATCGGAGGGCAGCGTCCTGCGGATGGTGACCGCGCTCGCCGTTGCAATCGTCGTCGCGCTGTTCGCGCCGGCACTGGTCCGGGCGCTGTTCGAGCTCCCCGGCCTCATCGACACGCTGCTGTCGGGCGACTTCCGCTTCTGACCGCCGCGCCGCGGCGGTCACCCCCCGCTCGTCGTCGGCGCGCTCGCGACGGTGTTGGCGGTCGCGGCCTGGACCCGAGTGGCGCGCGAGAACGTCTCCGCAAGTACCCAGGAAGGTTGGGCGCCTCGCGCACGCCCGTTGAGGCGAAGCGAGTCGGTCGCGCGGCCCCCGCGCTCCCGACGATGGAGGTGTGGGAACCACTCGTCGAAAGGGAGCACGACATGAAGCCGAGGAACTTGGGCCGGGTCGCCCGAACGCTGGCGACCGTGGCGTTGAAGCTGGCCCTCGTCGCAGCGATCGCCGTGGTGAGTCTCTTCGTCTACGTGATCCTCACGTACTCGGGGGGCCTGGGCGGATGAGACCGGAGCCGAGACCCGCGCTGCGCAGGCTGGGAGCCGCGCGGCGCTGGTGATCGTCGTTCAGACCGCGTCGAGTGGAGGCCTTTGAGCACGGGTGTGCTGCTCCCAAACCACCCAGGCGCCATTGGGCACTTCCCGCCCGGCCTTTGAGCCGAAGTGGGTCTGTCGCCGCCGGCCCCCGATGACGACGATCAGGACATCGGATCGGCGGTCGAGAGGAGCGACAGTGACCCGTAACGAGATGTACCGGCTGCTGAAGGTCGCAGCGGTGACGGTGGGCGTGATCGTCGCCATCCCGTTCGCTGCGCTCGTCGTGTTCTTCGTCTCGCTGTCCATGGGGACGATGGGATGAGCGGCACGAGGGCAACGAGGGATGGGCTGGATAGGCCACGGCAGGAGTCGCGCCTCGGTCTGTATCGCGTCAAGCCGTGGTTCGTGCGAACGCTGCGGCCGGTCGAGGACGCGCTCGTCGCGCGGCGCGCGTCGCCCGACGCGCTCACGGCCGCCGCGGTCGTCGTGAGCGCCGCGACCGGTGCCGCGATCGCGCTCGGAGGCGCGTGGAACCGGCCGCTCGTATGGCTGGCCGTCCCGCCGCTCGTCGTCGTGCGGGTCGCGCTCAACGCGCTCGACGGCTCGGTCGCGCGCCGCACCGGCGCGGCACGGCCGGCGGGCGCGGTGCTCAACGAGGCGGGCGACCGCGCGAGCGACACGCTCGTGCTCGGCGCGCTCGCGTTCGTCGTCGCACCGGCCCTCGCGCTGGGCGCGCTCGCGGCCGCGTACCTCGCCAGCCTCGCCGGCGTGACGGGGGCCGCGGTCGCGCGCGAGCGCCTGACGTCGGGGCCCATGGGCAAGGCCGACCGCGCCGCGGTGGTCGCGGTTGCGGCCGTCGCCGCGGCCGCGGGCATCGGCCCGGCGTTCGAGGTCGCGGCGTGGGTCGTGCTGTGCGGCTCGCTCGCGACCGCGGCGCTTCGCTTCACGCGCGCCGCGGTCGCCGCCGGAGGTGCGCGATGACCGAGACGCTCGAGCTCGCCGCCGCCGGACGGCTGGGCCTCGCGCTCGGCGGCGGTCTCGGGCTCGTCGTCGTGCTCGAGCGCAACCACCTGCGCGAGCTCCGCCGGCGGGAGATCTTCAAGCGGTGGAGAACGTGGGCCGTCGCCGGGCCGCTGTTCGCGCTCGCGGCGCTCGGCCCCGAATGGCTCGCGGTCGCGTTCGTCGCCGCGCTGTCGTTCCAGGCGCTGCGCGAGTTCGCCGCTATGACGGAGCTGTCGCAGCCATACCGAGGATGCCTGTACGCCGCGGGGATCGCGAGCGCGCCGATCGCGGCGACGTCGCTGACGTTGTGGCGCGCGATGCCGCCGGTCCTGCTCGTGCTCGCGACGCTGCCGCCGCTGGTGCGGCAAGACGTCCGCGACGGCGTGCGCAACCTCGCGTACGCGGGTCTCGGGTTCGCGTACGTGCCGTGGCTGCTCGGGTACTTCCTGCTGTTGCGCGAGCACGTCGACGGGGGCCGCGGCCTGCTGCTCGCGCTCGGCTCCGCGATCGCGATGAGCGACGTCGGCGCCTACGTCGTGGGTTCCACGCTCGGCCGCCACAAGCTCGCGCCGGCACTGAGCCCGGGCAAGACGTGGGAGGGCGTCGCGGGCAACGTCGGCGGCGCGTACCTCGGCTTCGCGACGATGGCGTTCGCGCTCCCGCAGTCCATGCCGGGCGCGCTGCGGTGGTCCCTGCCGCTCGTCGTCGCGGCCGGCGCGGTGTGGGGCGACCTCGTCGAGTCGCTGCTCAAGCGCCAGTTCGGCGTCAAGGACGCGGGCGCGTGGCTGCCGGGCTTCGGCGGTCTCCTCGACCGGATCGACTCGCTGCTGGTCGTCCTGCCGCTCGTCTACACGGTCGTCGTGCTGCTGTGAGCGCGTACGAGCGGGCTCGCCGCGTCGCGCACGGCCCGGGCCGGTGGGTGGCGTGCGCGTGGGCGGTCGCCGAGGCGGTCGTGTGGCCGATCGTCCCCGACGTCGTCGTCGCCGCGCTCGCCGGTGCCGCGCCGCGGCGCGCCCCCGCGCTCGCGCTATGGGCGACGGCGGGGTCGGTGGCCGGCGGGATGGCGGCCTACGCGCTCGGAGCCGCGGGGCCGGGCGCGCAGCTCCTCGCGCACGCCCCGCTGGTGACGGAACGGATGGTCGACCACGCCGGCGCGTGGCTCGCGACCGAGGGCGCCGTCGGGCTCGTCCATCAGCCGCTGACGGGCGTGCCGTTCAAGGTCTTCGGCCTGCAGGCGGCGGGCGCCGGCGTCGGGTTCCTGCCGTTCGTCGCGTTCGCGGCGGTCGTGCGCGGCGTCCGCCTCCCGGCGGTCGCGCTCGTGTTCGCGCTCGGCGGCGCCGCGCTGCGGCACGTGCTGCCGCGCTGGTACGGCGCCCTGCTCGCGGTCGGCGCCGGGGCCTTCGTCGCGGGGCTGCGCAGGGCGGTGGAGGCGTGGAGCTAGACCGGTCGCGTCACAGGTAGGTGCCGCCCGGCGACGGCGGCTCCGGCCCCCCGGCGACCGACGGCAGCCCGCGCCGACGGATCTCCTCGAGCTGCGCGCGACTCTGCATCTGCTGCGCGAACAGCATCGCCTGGATGCCGTGGAACAGGCCCTCGAGCCACCCGACGAGCTGGGCGTGCGCGACGCGCAGCTCCGCCTCGCTCGGCGGGGTGGCGTCGGAGAACGGCACGCTCAGCGAGTTGAGCTCCTCCTGGAGGTCGGGCGACAGGACCTCGCCGAGCTCCTTGACCGACGTCTCGTAGACGGCGCGCAGCCGGCTGCGGCTCGCCTCGTCGAGCGGCGCCTGGCGCACCTCGTCGAGGAGCTGGCGGACCATCGAGCCGATGCGCATGACCTTCGCCGGGTGCTGGACGGCCTCGCTCGCCGGCTCCTGCGCCTCGCCGCCCTCGCCCTGCGGCTGCGGGGCGCCCTGCACCACGACGACCTGCTCCTGCGGTTCGTTGTCTGCCATGCCCTCGTTCCGCCTCTCGAGCCGGGGGCCGCGCGCGACGCGGCCGGCGGCGCAATCTTAGGCGCGCGCCCGGACGCGTCTCGCCTCCGCCCCGGTCGCGCCGGGCGCCTCCGCCCGGGCGGCGCCCGCTACCCTAGGCGCCGCCAACGCCCCCGACCCCGAGGAGCGAGCACGTCTCGATGCGACCGGTCATCTCGACGCGTCTGATCCGCCGGCGGCGGCGCATGCGCCGTCTCGCGACGACGATCGCCGTGGTCGTCGTGCTCGCCGGCGTCGCGGGCTACCGGCTCGTCGCGGGCGACGACGGCGGCGCGAGCGCGGGCGCGTCCGAGCGAGTCTCGGGCCTCCGTCCGTGTGACGTGCCGCTCGACGTACTCGAGCGCGTCGCCCGCGGGTACTACCCGCGCCGCTCGGGCGACGTCATGGTCGTCGACTGGGTGCCGAACCAGTTCGCCGGCCTGCGCCACTCGACGCCACACCCGTACACGCAGAACGTCCCGCTCGTGCTGTACGGCCCCGGGTTCGTGCGCGCCGGAGCGACGCCCAGCGCCGAGGCCACCGTCGCCGACCTCGCGCCGACGTACGCCGAGCTGCTCGGCTTCGACGAGTGGCCCGAGCGCGACGGACGCGTGCTGTCCGAGGCGCTGCTGCCGCGCGCCGAGCGGCCGGACGCGCCGCGCCTCATCTTCCACCTCGTGTGGGACGGCGGCGGCGACGACGTCCTCGAGCAGTGGCCGAACGCGTGGCCGAACCTGCGCCGCATGATGGCGCGCGGCGCGTCGTACGCCGACGCGACGGTGGGATCGTCGCCGTCGATCACGCCCGCGGTGCACTCGACGATGGGCACCGGCGCGTTCCCCGCCCGCCACGGCATCACCGACATGGTGCTGCGCGACCGGCGCGGCAAGATCGTGCTCGCGTTCGGCGAGGCCGACCCCCGCTACCTGTTGCTTCCGACGATCGGCGACCTGTGGGACCGCGCCAACGGCAACGCGCCGCTCGTCGGGTTCATGGCCAAGGACTCCTACCACCTCGGCATGCTCGGCCACGGCGCCGGCCTGCCCGGCGGCGACCACGACGTCGCCGTCATCGACAAGGCGCACACGATCGCGTTCCGCACGAACGAGGAGCTGTTCACGCTGCCCGACTACGTGACGATCGACGAATCGCTCGACGCCGCGGTCGCCGAGATCGACCAGCGCGACGGCGAGGCCGACGGCAAGTGGCTGGGGCACGAGCTCGATCCCACGAACGACCGCATCCGCTACTCGCCCGTGTGGCCGATCTTCCAGACGCAGAAGATGATCGAGATCCTCGCGAACGAGGGCTTCGGCGCCGACGACGTGCCCGACCTCTTCTTCGCCAACGTCAAGAGCACCGACCTCGTCGGCCACGAATGGAACATGGCCGACCCCGAGGAGCGCGACACGCTGCGCGAGCAGGACCGTCAGCTCGCGGTGCTGCTCGACGCGCTCGACCGCCTCGTCGGACGCGGCAACTACGTCGTGGCGCTGACGGCCGACCACGGCATGAACCCGTACCCGTCGACGACGGGGGGGTGGGCGATCGACTCCGGCGAGGTCACCGCCGACGTCGAGCGCCGCTTCGACCGGCCGGGGGGCCGGCCGATCGTCAACACGAACCGCGGATACCAGCTGATGCTCAACCGCGACGAGCTGCGTCGCAGCGGCGTCACCGCGGCCGACGTCGCGCGCTTCGTGCGCGCCCAGACGATCCGCGACAACGTCCCCGACGGCGAGCCGGTGCCCGAGGCGTTCCGCGACCGAGCCGACGAGCGGCTGTTCATGACCGCGCTGACGCCGGCCGAGCTCGACGCCGCGCTGTCGTGCGCCCGCCGGCGCGCCGGCGGCTGAGCCGCGGTACGGCGCCGGCCGCCGGGCAGGACATCGGGCCAAATATCCGTCGAATTGCCTATGTTGTGCCGCCCCCGCCGGGACGATGATCACACCAGGTTCAGCCGACGCGGTAAGGGGGCAGTTGTGCAGCCGAAGCGGATTCAGGTCACGAAGCAGAGGACGCACGGACACGCCCAGGACGCCCGCCGCGAGGCGGAGCTTCGCGAGGCGCACCAGGTCGCCTTCGACAAGATCCGGGCGGCACGCTCCGACGCCGACTATCAGGTTCTCGTCGCCCGGGCGGTCGAAGAGCTGATCGACGCGTGCGAGCTGTACATCGCCCGCAACTCCTGACACGACCCACCACCCCGACGCACCGCCTCGCCACCCCCTCGGCGCGGCGGTGTGTCGCGTCCGGGCCCCCCGCGTCGCCGACGCGCCTGGGGCTACCGGCGCGGCCCCACGACCGCCCAGCGGAACCGGTGGTCGGAGTAGAACGACGGATCGTCGCGCGCGACGTCCTTGCCTCCGTAGTCCCAGTCCGCTCCGGCCGCGACGACGGCGCCGTCGGTGAACAGGTAGTCGACGCCGGTGCGGCCCCACGAGTCCCAGATCGCGTCCGAGTAGCCGTAGTCCTCCGTGAGCGTGCGCCAGAACGGCGACGGCTCGCAGCGGCGGCCGGGGTCGTCGGCGCAGCGGCTCGCGTTGAAGTCGCCGCCGACGACGCCGACCGTGGTCGCGCTCCGCGCGGGGAAGTACGACGCGAGCGCGTCGTGCACGTCGACGGTCCAGCGGCGCTTGTACGCGTGCGCGAGCGCGTGCGACTCGAAGCGATTGCCGAGCACGTAGTGGACGCTCGCAACCGCGGCGCGCAGCGGACCGTCGGCCTCGTCGACGAGCGTGACGACGTGGCTCTTGACGTGCGGTCGCGCGCCGTACGCGTCGGCGCGGTCGTAGCGCGTCTCCACGACGCGCCCGGCCCCCGACGCGTCCATCGTCGTGGCGTCGACCACGACCGTCGTCTCGCGGTGCAGCACGTGGCGCTCGAACGGCGTGTACGGGTCCTCGCCGACGTCGAGCGCGACGCGGAAGTCGTGTCCCGTGCGCTCGCTCAGCTCGCGCGCGACGAAACGAGACGAGCTGCCGCGCACCTCCTGTAGCAGCAGGACGTCGGGGACGTGCGGCGTCTGCTCGAGGACGCGGTCGACGAACACGACGAGCTCGCGTGGATCGCCGGGATCGCTCGAGTCGTACGCCTCCTGGAGGTTCGCGGTGACGACGAGGACGCGGCCCGGCGGCGACGCGTCGGTCCCCGACGCGGCCGTCGTCGGCAGCGACGCGAGCAGTCCGAGCGCGAGCGCGACGGCGGCGACGGCGGAGAAGAAGCGGTACACGACCGACATTGTGACCGGGACGTGCGGTTTCGTGGACCGGTCTCGGCGCGGGGGCCGCCCGTCAGGGCGCGGCGCGCACGACATCGGCGACCGCCGTGGCGGCGTCGTCGAGCGCCGGCTCGAGCGTGTCGCCGCCGCGCCGCGCGCGCACCTCTACGACGCCGCGCGCGACGCCGCGCTTTCCGACGACGACCTGCACCGGCATCCCGATCAGGTCCGCGTCGGCGAACTTGACGCCGGCCGACACGCGGCGGTCGTCGAGCAGCGTCTCGATCCCGGCCGCGGTCGCCGCGTCGTAGACGCGCTCGGCCGCGGCGACGACCTCGGGCTGGTCCATGTTGGCGCACACGACGACCGCGTCGTACGGCGCGACCGCGCGCGGCCACAGCAGCCCGCGCTCGTCGTTGTGCTGCTCCGCGACCGACGCGACGATGCGCGACAACCCGATCCCGTAGCACCCCATCACGAACGGCCGCTCGGTCCCGTCCTCGTCGACGAACGTCGTCTTCAGCGGCGCCGAGTAACGGGTGCCGAGCTGGAAGCAGTGGCCGACCTCGATGCCGCGACCGACGACGAGACGCCCGGAGCAACGGGGGCAGCGATCCCCGTCCTCGACGACGGCGACGTCGGCGTAGCGGTCGACCGTGAAGTCGCGCCCTTCGTTCACTCCCGTCGCGTGGTGGTCGGCGCGGTTCGCGCCGGCAACCCAGTTGGCGCGCCCGCGCACGCGATGGTCGGCGACGACGTGCAGCGCGTCGTTGCCCTGCGGTCCGACGTAACCCTTGGCGAGCCCGGCGCGCGCGAACCCGGCGTCGTCGAGCGGACGGACGTCGGACGGCGCCAGCGCCTTGGACAGCTTCGACTCGCTGACGTCGCGGTCGCCCGGCACGAGCACGAGGATCGGCTCGCCGTCGACCTCGTAGACCATCGTCTTGAGCAGGCGCTCCTCGCCCACGCCGAGGAACTGCGCGACGTCGCGGATCGTCGGGCGGTCGGGGGTGTGGACGACCTCGAGCGCGGCCGCGTCCTCGGGCGCGGGCAGATCGGGCTCGCCGATCGGGGCGGCCTCGACGTTGGCGGCGAAGTCGCACGAGTCGCAGTGCACGAACAGGTCCTCTCCGACCGACGCGGGGGCCATGAACTCGTGGCTCGCGTCGCCCCCGATGAGGCCCGGGTCGGCCTCGACCTTGCGGTAGTCGAGCCCGCAGCGCGTCATGATGCGCTCGTACGCGTGCACCATCGCGTCGTAGCTCGCCTTGAGCGCGTGCTCGTCGCGGTCGAACGAGTACGCGTCCTTCATGAGGAACTCGCGCGCGCGGATGAGGCCGGAGCGCGGGCGCGGCTCGTCGCGGTACTTCCACTGGATCTGGTACAGGTTCCTGGGCAGGTCGCGGTACGACTCGGTCTCGGCCGCGAACATCGGCGTCACGACCTCCTCGTGCGTCGGGCCGAGCCCCATCTCGCGGTCGTGACGGTCGCGCAGCTTGAACATGTCGTCGCCGTACGCCTGCCACCGGCCCGTGACCTTCCACGGCTCCGACGGGACGATCGCCGGCATGCGGATCTCCTGCGCGCCGGCCGCGTCCATCTCCTCACGCACGATGTCCTCGATCTTGCGCAGCGTGCGCAGACCGAGCGGCAGGAACGTGTAGACGCCGGCGACGACCTGGCGGACGAACGCGGCGCGCAGCAGCAGCTGGTGCGACGGCGCCTTCGCCTCGCCCGGCGCCTCCTTCAGCGTGGGCGCGAACAGGGTTGACATCCGCATGCCGCGTCGACCTCTCTCGCCGGGGGCCGGGGCTCGCCGCACGAGCGGCGGGCCGGAGCGGGCATCATAACGGCGCCGTCCGCGCCGTTCGGGCGGCGGGCCGCGCTACTTGGGCCCGTCGGAGAGGAACTCGGCGGGCACGCCGCGCGCCCGGAACCACTCGACCATCGCGAGCTGCGGCGGCTTCTCGGTCCCGTAGTGCGTGCCGTCGATCACCGCGACGCCCGCCTCGGCGGCGCGCTCGTTGAACGCGTCGACGTTGGCGCGGACGAAGTCGAGCCTGCAGCGCGTCACCGCGTTGCCGGTGACGTAGGTGTCGCAGCCCCGCTCGATCGACTGCTCGAGCGGCTCCAACATGGCGCCCCCGCCGGCGACGACCGCGACGCGCGACGCGCGCTCGCGCGGACGCGTCACGACCTCGACGGGGATCTCGGGGCCGAGATAGGAGTGCAGGCGCGCCGCGAGCTCGTCGAGCGTCGCGTCGCAGTCGCCGATGACCGCGGCGCCGCCCGGGATGCCCTCGGCGATCGGGAAGTACTCGTCGTCGACGTCGACCCGCATGCCGTGCGCGCACAGCCGCGACGGCGACACCTCCGGGTGCATGTCGAGCGGCGCGTGCACATGGTAGAAGCCGGCGCACACCTCCTGGAGCGCCTGGAACGACGCGCGCGACAGCGGCTGGAAGCCGGGCTCGTCGCCGAAGTCGAGCGGATGCTCCGAGAACAGCAGCGTCTCGGGCGCCAGCGTGTCGACGATGCGGTCGCTCGGGAACACGCACGTCGCGACGCACGCGACATCGGGCGTGCCGCGCACCATGAGCCCGTCCCAGCGGCCCTCGTATCCGGGCTCGACGTGATCGCGCCAGTACGGGTCCGGATAGCACGCGTCGAACGCGGGCGCCCAGTCGTCGCCGCGGACGTCGGGGACGCGGAAGTAGTCGTCGAGCCGACGGACGAGGTCGTCGAGCCGCATCGGGAGAGCCTAGCCCGGCGGCGTCTCGACGCGGCGCGATGCGATCACGGACGCGAGCGTCGCCAGGGAGTTGAGGGCCGCGTGCAGCGCGACGGGGGCCGCGAGCGAGTCCGTCCGCATCCGCAGCCACACGAGGACGAGGCCGGCGCAGGCCGTGGCGGCGACGGTCGCCGCGACGCCGCGCACGACCGTGGCGCGGCGCGCGCCGGGCGCGTTCACGCGCACCATCGTCGCGGCCGGCGCGACGTGCCACAGGCCGAACACCGCGCTCGACACGAGGGCCGCGGTCACGTCGCCCTCGTCGCGCCACGCCGCGACCAGGACCCCGCGAAACGCCAGCTCCTCCCACAGTGCGGTCCCGAGCGGCACGCGCACGAGGGTCTGGTAGCCGAGCGCCGCGCCGCGCAGGTGGGCGACGCGCCGGTCGGCGACCACCCGCGCCCCGCGCGTCGTCGCCGACAGCGCGAACGACGGCGCCGCGAGCGCGGCCCCCAGGACGAGCCCGAGCACGGCGTCGCCGGGGGTCGACGTCGCGATCCCGAGGTCCTCGAGCGAGAGGCCGAGAACCGACGTCGCGACGAACGTCAGCACGAGCGCGGCGAAAAGGTTTGCCGGGACGTACACGGCCCGGTTGAATGGAGGCCAGCGGTTGGCGGCGTTGTTGTAGGCGGCGAGAGCGAGCGTGACCAGGACCCGAGCCATGCGCGCAGAGGTTAGTGGCCGATGACGTCACTGGTTCCGCGCGGGCTCGCCGAGATGGCCGACCGCACGCCGCCCGAGCGCGACCGCTACGTCGACTTCCTCCGCGCGTTCAGCATCGCCACCGTCGTCGTCGGCCACTGGTTCATCGCGATCATCGTGTGGCGCGACGAGTACGTGCGCGTCGTCAACGTCGTCGGCGTCACGAGCGGGTTGTGGCTGCTGACGTGGGCGCTGCAAGTCATGCCGCTGTTCTTCTTCGTCGGCGGCTTCTCGAACATGAAGACGTACGACGCCATGCGCAGCCGCGGCGACACGTACCGCCACTTCCTGGCCGCGCGCATGGCCAGGCTGTGGCGGCCCACGCTCGTGTTCGTCGCGGTGTGGGTCGTCGTCGAGATCGTGCTGCACGCGCTCGACGTCGGACGCGACGGGCTGCTGCGCGGGACGTTCCTGCCGTTCGGGCCGTTGTGGTTCCTGTTCGTCTACGCCGGCGTCGTCGCCGTTGCGCCGGCGATGATGCGGCTGCACCGCGGCGGGGGCCCGGTCGTCGTCACGGCGCTCGTCGTGCTCGTCGCCATCGTCGACGTGCTGCGCTTCGCGCTCGACGTTCCCGGCGTCGCGTGGGCGAACCTCGCGCTGGTGTGGCTGCTGGTGCACCAGCTCGGCTTCTTCTACGCCGACGGCTCGCTCGTGCGCGCCGGCGGGCACGTCCACGCGAGCATGGCGCTGGCGGGCCTCGGCGCGCTCGTCGCGCTGACCAACGTCGGCGTCTATCCGCGCAGCATGGTCGGCACCGACGTCGAGCGCGTGTCGAACATGAACCCGCCGACGCTGTGCATCGTCGCGCTCACGTTCTGGCTCATCGGTGTCGCGATGCTGCTGCGCGACCCCGTGAACCGGTGGCTCGCGCGCCGGGGGCCGTGGATGGCGGTGATCTTCGTCAACGGCGTGATCATGACCGTGTTCCTGTGGCACCTCACCGCGTACCTCGTCACGATCCTGGCGCTGTACCCGCTCGGGCTCGGCCATCCGACCGACAGCACGCTGTCGTGGTGGCTGCAACGCCCGGTGTGGCTGATCGTGCCGGCGCTCGTTCTGGTGCCGTTCGTCGCGGCGTTCGGCCGCTTCGAGCGCGGCGCGCGCTGAGTCGCCTTTGCGGCCCTATCCCGCCGGCGATTCCGGCATCAGGCCCAGCTGCTGCATGAACGCCATCTGGTCGTAGTACACGCGATGCTCGGCGATCTTGCCGTCGCGCAACGCGAAGAAGTCCGCGAAGGCGAGGTCGATCGCGCGGCCCGAAGGCGGAAGCTCCCCTTGCGGCGTCATCAGCGGCGCGCTGTGGACGCCGACGAAACGGGCCTGCACCGCGACTCGATCGCCGTCCTCCACGAAGCTGTCCACCTCCATGTGCGCGTCGGGGACACCGGCCTTGAACGCCTCGCCGTACTGCCTCCATGCCGTCATGTCCATGGTCCCGCCGAACGGCTCTACGTTCGTGCAGTCCGGCGTGAAGCACGCCTCCGCTCCGTCGAAGTCGCCCGCCCCGAACCGCTCGTAGAACCGCTCGACCACTTCGCGCGCCTGCCCCACGTCGTCCTCCTTCTCGCACCGGTCGCTCTCGACACATATCTCCGGGGGATGCGCCGGGCAAGGGCGTCGGCGCGCGTTCGTCCGACGAATCGCGTCACCAAACGCGCTTATGCCGCAAAGGGATCCGGTTCACGGACGCGCAGAGGCCGGCGAGCCCCACGGCCCGCCGGCCTCGTCGCGTTGGGGTGCTCAGCGCGCGGCGCGCGCCTCGAGCACCTCGAGGTAGTCGTCGAGGCGCTCCATGCTCTCGCTCGCGCCCGACTCCATGCCCGACTCGAGCATCGCGTCGCGCGTCGCGCGCGAGTCGTAGACCGAGAGCGCCCGCAGCGTCGTCTTGCCGTCGTGCTCCTCGAGCGTCAGCGTCTCGACGGCCGGCTCGCCCGGCATGCCCTCGAACCCGAACGTCCACACGATGCGCTCGGGCGGGACGATCTCGCGGAACTCCCCGTAGAACGTGAACTCCTCGCCCTCGGGCGAGCGGTGCACGATGCGCCACTTGCCGCCGGGCCGGAAGTCGAGCTCGCACGCGCCGAACGTGTACCCGTGCGGCCCCCACCAGTTCGCCATGTGCTCGCACGACGTATGCGCCTCGAACACGAGCTCGCGCGGGGCGTCGAAGACGCGCTCCATCGCGATCTCGCGGTCCGACGGCGTCGTGACGTGCAGCCGGTTACCCATCGTCGTTCTCCTTCCCTCGTCCCTGGAGCTCCTCCAGGTACTCGTCCAACCGGTCGTAGCTCTGCTCCCAGAAGCGCCGGTAGCCCTCGGCCCACTCGGCGACGTCCTTCAGCGGCGATGCGTCGAGGCGGGCCGGGCGCCACTGCCGCTCCCGCCCGCGGACCACGAGCCCGGCGCGCTCGAGGACCTTCAGGTGCTTCGAGATCGCCGGCATCGACATGTCGAAGGGGGCCGCGAGCTCCGTGACCGACGCCTCGCCGGCGGCGAGCCGCTCGAGGATCGCCCGCCGTGTGGGGTCGGCGAGCGCCCCGAAGACCCTGTCCAACCGCTCCGTCGCCTGTGTCACTAAACCCCCCGGTTATCTAACCTCTCGGTAAAATATTGCGGTGTCTGGTCGTCGTCAAGCGCGAAAGATCGCGCTCAAGTCGCGGGCGACGTCGCGCCGATGGATCGGCGTGGGGATCGACGAGTACGACGCGAACGCGCCGTGGGCGCGCGTAAGGCTGAGCGGGGACGCCGCGCTGCGCCGCCCGGGCGCCTCCGCACGGGACAAGGCGGCCGCGCTGCGGCCGAGGGGCTTCGCCGGGTGGCTGGCGCGCCGCCGCGGGCTCGGCGACCACGCGCGCTGGGCGAAGGGGGCCGAGGGCGAGGTCGCGGTCGGGCGCGCGCTCGACGGACTCCCCGACCCGTGGCAGGTCGTCCACGACGTGCCGCTCGACGGCACGGAGTTCAACGTCGACCACGTCGTCGTCGGCCCGCCGGGCGTCTTCTCGCTGAACACGAAGAACCTGTCGGGCAAGGTGTGGGTCGCGTCGAACGTCTTCATGGTCAACGGTTGCCGAAAGGACTACTTGCGGAAGTCGAGGGCCGAGGCGTGCGACGTCGCGGTCGCGCTCCGGCGGGCCGTCGGCCGTCGCCCGTACGTGCGAGCGGTCATCGTCGTGCTGGCGCCGAAGCTGACGATCAAGGAGCCGCCGCGCGACGTGACCGTCGTGAGCGCGGCCGGCTTGGTGCCATGGCTGACGTCGCTACCCCCCGGCGCTCGATCCGGCGCTGCTCGACCGCGTCCGCCGGGCGATTCGCCACGAGTCGACGTGGAACCCGCGCATCCCCGCGCCCAGCGTCGTGAGCCACGCGCCGGCGCACCGCCCGACCGCGCGCCCGGACGTCGCAAAGCATCCAGCGAGACGCCCGGACTAGAGCTCGGCCATCGGGGGCGCACGCGTATCGGAGGAACTGCGGATCACGTTGTCAAGCCCGGCGGAACACGCCTAGAACCTTTCACTATGTATTCCGCCAACACCTGAACGACTTCTGGAGGGTTTTGAAGACGGTCCGCTTGCCAGTTAGCGTAGCCCGCCGGTCCCCAAGGGTAGCGGCGCACAGCGCCATCGCGGGCGGACACGGCGGAGACCTCCGGGCGCGAAACGGGGGCGAGCTCTCGGCGTGTCAACCCTTGGAGAGCGGTCGCCGGGCCGCGATACCGGGCGCTGTCCGCCCGCCGCGGCGCTACGGCACGAACTTGTAGCCCACGCCGCGCACCGTGACGAGGCGCTCCGGGCTCGCGGGATTCTCCTCGCACTTGGCGCGCAGCCGCTTGACGTGCACGTCGAGCGTCCGGGAGTCGCCGCCGAAGTCGAAGCCCCAGACGTCCTCGAGCAGCACCTCGCGCCGGAGGACCCGGCTGGGCCGCGCCATCATGTACTCGAGCAGCTCGAACTCCTTGCGCGGCATCGGAACGGGCTCGCCGCGGACCGTCACCTCGCGCGTGTCGGGATCGAGCGTGATGCCGCCTCCGTGCAAGACCTCGCCGCCGTGCCCGGCCGCGCGCGGCCGCCGGAGGATCGCACGGATGCGCGCGATGAGCTCACGCGTGCTGAAGGGCTTGGTGACGTAGTCGTCGGCGCCGAGCTCGAGCCCGAGCACCTTGTCGACCTCGGCGTCCTTGGCGGTCAGCATCACGATCGGCACGTCGGAATCCCTGCGGATCGCGCGGCACACGTCCTCTCCGCTCGTCTCCGGCAGCATGAGGTCGAGCACGACGAGGTCGACGCCTCCCTCGTCGAAGACCTCGAGCGCGCGCCGGCCGTCCGCGGCGCGCTTGACCGCGAACCCGTCGCGCACGAGCTGGTACTCGAGCGCGTCCGCGATGTTGCGCTCGTCCTCGACCACCAAGATCGTGCGCCTAGCCACTCGGGGGCTCCGCAGCGGGGAAACGCACGGTGAACGTCGAGCCCTCGCCGAGCTCGCTGTCGACCGACACGCGCGCGCCGTGGAGGTCGACGACGTGCTTGACGATCGACAGCCCGAGGCCGGTTCCCCCGCTCGCCCGATCGCGGCCCTCGTCGACACGGAAGAACCGCTCGAACACGCGTGACTGCGCGCTCAGCGGGATGCCGGAGCCCGTGTCCGCGACCCGCAGCACCGCGTCGTCGCCGTCGCGATAGACCTCGATCAGCACCTCGCCCTCGGCCGTGTGACGGACGGCGTTGTCGACGAGGTTCTTGAGCGCGAGACGCACCTGTGACGGCTCGCCCCTCGCCCAGACGTCGGGCTGCGCGCTCACCTTCAGGTCCAGCGACTTCGCCCCGGCGTCGGCGCTGAACTCCGCCGCGACGTCGGCGGCGATGCTCGCGAGATCGACGGGCGCGCGCGCGATGTTCGTCGGGTCCTCGACGCGCGCGAGGTCGAGGAGGTTCTGGACGAGGCGTCCGAGCCGCGTCGCCTCGTCCCCGAGGCTCGCGACGAACCTGTCCGCGGCGTCGGGATCCTGCGCGCCGAGCGCCTCGCGGCCGGCCTCGGCGAGCGCCTGAATCGCGGTCACCGGCGTCTTCATCTCGTGCGACGCGCTCACGACGAACTGGCGGCGCACGAGGTCGAGGCGCTGCTCCTCCGCGGCGTCTCGCAGCACGGCGACGACCTCGTCGTCGCCGACGGGGGCCGCGCGCACGTGCAACGCGCCGCTCCCCGGCCACGACGCCACGACGGCCTCCTGCACCGCGTCGAACCGCTGCGCCCGTCGCACCAGCGACATCAGCTCGTTGTCGGTCAGGACGGGGCCGAGGGCCAGGCTCGCGTCGGCGAACATGCGACGCGCGGCGGCGTTCGCGTACACGACCCCGCCGGCGTCGTTGAAGAAGACGACCCCCTCCGCGATCTCGGCGAGCATGCGCTCCATGCGGGCAAGCGTCCGCTCGTCGCTCGTCGCGGCGGGTCGCCCGAGCGCCGGCGCCCCGGGCGGCGAGTCTCCGGCGCGGCGACGAGCCAGTCGAGCGACGACGGCGACCACGGCCGCCCCGATCGCGATCCCCGTCAACAGCTCCGCCACGTCCACCACCCTGTCCTAACCGAAGCGCCCGCCCACGTAATCCGCGGTCCTCGGGTCCGACGGCGCCGTGAAGATCCTGTCGGTGCGGTCGTACTCCACGAGCACGCCCGTGCGCGGGCGACCCTCGTCCTCGGAGCCCTCGACGCTCAGAAACGCCGTCATGTCCGAGACGCGCGCCGCCTGCTGCATGTTGTGCGTCACGACGACGATCGTGTAGTCGCGCTTCAGCTCGTGCATGAGCTCCTCGATCCTGGCGGTCGCGATCGGATCGAGCGCCGAGGCCGGCTCGTCCATCAGCAGGACGTCGGGCTCGGTGGCGAGGGCGCGCGCGATGCAGAGGCGCTGCTGCTGCCCGCCCGACAGGGACAGGGCCGAGCTCGAGAGCTTCGTCTTGACCTCGTCCCACAGCGCCGCGCGCTGCAACGCCCGCTCCACGCGATCGTCGAGGTCGTCCGTCATCCTGTTGACGCGCAACCCGAACGCGACGTTGTCGTAGACCGACTTGGGGAACGGGTTCGGCTGCTGGAACACCATGCCGATCCGCCGGCGCACCTCGACCGGGTCGACGCCCGCGCCGTACAGGTCGGCGCCGCGGTACCCGACGAAGCCAGTCACGCGCGCCGTCGGGATGAGGTCGTTCATCCGGTTGAAACATCGGATGAGGCTGCTCTTGCCGCACCCGGACGGCCCGATGAGCGCCGTGATCCGGCGCTCGTAGACGTCGAGCGTCACGCCGGCCACCGCGGGGATGTCCCCGTAGAGGACCGTCAGGTTGCGCGCCTCGAACACGGCGGTCGCCTCCCGTCGCGCGGCCTCGGGCCGCGCTTCGACGCCGACCACGCTCGTCATCTCCATGATCTGCCTCTCCCGTATCGGTTGCGGACGTACATGGCCACCGCGTTCGTCGTCGAGAGGACGGCGAGCAAGACGAGGATCGCGCCCGCCGCCAGCCGTTGGAACTCGGCCTGCGGCCGCCGCACCCAGTCGAAGATCTGGATCGGCAGCGCGCTGTACGCGTCGAGGAGATGGTCGGGCGTGAACGCGACGAACGCAGCCGCGCCGGCGACCAGCAACGGGGCGGTCTCGCCGATCGCGCGCGACAGTCCGATGATCGTCCCGGTCATGATCCCCGGGATCGCCGCGGGCAGCACGAGCCCGTAGACGGCCTCCAGCTTCGTCGCGCCGAGCGCCATCGCACCGGCGCGGATCGACTGCGGGACGGCCCGCAACGCCTCGCGTCCGGCGATGACGATCACCGGCAGGACGAGCAGCGACAGCGTGAGCGCGCCGGTGAGCAGGCTGCGGCCGAGATCGAGCGCCCGGTAGAAGACCGCGAGCCCGAGCAGCCCGTAGACGATCGACGGGACGGCCGCGAGGTTGGCGACGTTCATCTCGACCAGCGACGTGAACCGGTTGCGCGGCGCGAACTCCTCGAGGTAGATCGCCGCCCCGAGCCCTATCGGGAACGCGGCCAGCGTCACGAGGCCCATCAGGCACAGCGTGCCGATCAACGGGGGCCATATCCCCGCGCGCGCGGGGATGCGCGACGGGAACTTGCGGATGAAGGCTCCGTCGATGGAGCCGGCCCCCCCGTCGACGACGGTGTAGATCAGCGCCGCGAGCGCGACGAGACCCACGAGCGTCGCGGCCGCGAACAGCGCCGCGGCGGCGCGCTCTCGCAGCGCGGACCTGCCGGGGCCGCGCAGCGTGACGGCGTCCGCGGCCATCTAGTACACCTCCCGGAAGCGGCGCACGAACCGGATGCTCACGTAGTTGAGCGCGAGCGTCATGACGAAAAGCGTCGTGCCGAGGGCGAAGATCGACCCGTACTCCAGCGAGCCCGCGGACGCCTCGCCGCCGGCGACCTGCACGATGTACGCGGTCATCGTCTGCACGCTCGTGCACGGGTCGAGCGCGATCTGCGGCGTCGCCCCGGCCGCGATCGTCACCGCCATCGTCTCGCCGACCGCGCGCGACGTCGCGAGGATCAACGACGCGACGACGCCGGAGAGCGCGGCCGGCAGCACGACGCGCGTCGCGACGTCGAGCCTCGACGCGCCGAGCCCATAGGCCCCCTCGCGCAGCGAGCGCGGGACGGCGCGCAGCGCGTCCTCGGACAGCGACGCGACGATGGGCAGGATGAACAGCCCCACGACGATCGCGGCGCTGGCCCAATTGAAGATGCCGCAGCCCTCCGAAAGCGTGCGCAGGAGGCTCGGGGTCACGAAGTTCAGCGCGAAGTACCCGAACACGACGGTCGGGATGCCGGCCAGTAGCTCCAGCGCCGGCTTGACGACGTTGCGGACGCGCGGCGACGCGTACTCGCTGAGGTAGATCGCGGCGGCGACGCCGAGGGGGGCCGCGATCGCCATCGCCCCGAGCGTGACGATCATCGTGCCGTAGACGAGCTCGAGCACGCCGTACGAGCCCGACTGCGGGCTCCAGTCGGCGCTCGTCAGGTAGTCGACGACGCCGACGCGCCGGAAGAACGCGACCGTGTCGGCGAGCAGCGACGACACGATGCCGGCGGTCACGAGCACGCTCGCGGCGCACGCGAACAGCGCGATCCTCACGGCGCGCTGGAACGGCCGCCTGCGCGCGGTGCTCAGGTCGAGTGCCGTCGCGGTCATCGTCTCTCCGATGCGCGCTCGACGGCCTCGGCGGGCCGGGGAGTAGCCGCCGAGACCGTTCGAGCGGAGCTAGCGCGTGAGATCGGACAGCGCCTCTCGGTTCGCGGACGTCACCTCTGCGGGCGCCTCGACGTAGCCGACCGCCGAGGCGAGCTCGGCCGCGCCGTCGACCCAGAACTCGACGAACGCGGCGACCTCCGGCCGGTCCATCGCGTCGTTCGCGACGTAGACGAACAGCGGGCGCGACAACGGATACTCGTTGGCCTTGACCGTCTCGGCGGTGGGCGCAACGCAGCCGCTGTCGCCGTCGTCGACCTCGAGGGCCTTCAGCTGGTCTGCGTTCTCCTCGAAGTACGCGAACCCGAAGTAGCCGATCGATCCCTGCTCGCCGGCGACGCCCTGGACGAGGACGTTGTCGTCGGCGGACTGCGTCATGTCGTCGCGCGTCGCGGGCTCCTCGGCGTCGGGGTCGGCGACCTCCTCGGCGAGGTAGTCGTAGGTGCCGGAGTCCGGGTCGGGCCCGAAGATCGCGATGGGCTCGTCGGGCCACTGCGGGTTCACGTCGCTCCAGGCGGAGACCTCGCTGCCCGGCTCGTAGATCGCCCGGAGCTCGTCGAACGTGATGCAGTCGACCCAGCCGGTGTGCGGGTGCGTGACGATGGCGAGCCCGTCGACCGCGACCTGCAGCTCGGTGTAGTCGATCCCTGCGTCCTCGAGGCAGGCGGCCTCGTCGTCCTCGATGGGGCGGGACGCCGTCGAGAGGTCGGTGTCGCCGGCGCAGAACGCCTCGAAGCCGCCGCCCGTCCCCGCGAAGCCGACCGAGACCTCGACCTCGGGGTTGGCGATCTGGAACTCCTCGGCGACCGCCTGGGCGATGGGGTAGACGGTGCTCGACCCGTCGACGGCGATCGAGCCCGCGAGCGAATCGCCGTCTCCGCTCTCGGCCGCGGAGCTGTTGGCCTCACCGCACGCCGTCGCAGCGAGGACGAGCGCGACCGACGCGGCCGCGAGCGAAAGGGTGCGCGTGCTCGCACCTGGCATGTGGATGGGGACCTCCGATCTCCTCTCTTGCATGACGAGGGCCACGCTAGAGAGCCGAGATGAAGGGGCCGCGTCCGCAGTGTGAACACAGCGCGAATTCTTCGAGCGGTCGCGACGCGAGGACGCGGTCATGGCGCGCGTCGTGTTGCGGCGAACGTCGCTGGACGGAGCGCGCGCGACGTCGCGCGCGCTCCGTCGCTACATCAGTCGCAGTAGGCGGGCGGCGTCCCCACCGGCTCGAAGCAGAGCGCGTCGCCCTGGTTCGAGTTGCCCTCGAGGAAGCCGATGCGCGCGATCTCCTTCTCGAACGCGCCGCGGTACTTCAGGACGTAGAGACCGTTACGAAGATCGACGACGTAGATCAGACCGTCCTTGACGATCGGGTAGCTCCACATGACGACCTTCTCGTTGCGGCCGGTGTCGGGGTCCGACGACAGGCGCGGGTCCTCGAGCATGACCTCGGGCAGCGGCTCGGGGAAGAACTCGGCGAGCTGGGTCGGCGCGTGCGGCCGCTGGACGCTTACGGCCTGGAAGCCGCCGGAGTGCCACGTCGTCAGCGCGACGTGCGGCGTCAGCGTGGGGTTGTGCGCGGAGTAGGACGTGCGCGGCGGGTTCCAGTCGTCGCACGTCGCCGGGTCGTTCTCCGGGAGCCGGTACTCGCCCTCGACGGTCGGCACGGCCGGGTCGGAGATGTCGATCATGCGCGCCCAGCCCCACGGGCAGCCGTGCCCCGCGCCGGTCGCGGTGCCGTAGACCTCGTCGGACACCCACACCCAGTCGCGTCCCCAGAGCTTGACCGCGCTGTGCGCACCGGGGCCCGACCACGTCGGCCGCGCGTGGTTGAGCGTGATCGGGCGCGGCTGCGGGTTCGGCACGCCGGTTGCGAAGTCGGAGACGTCGACGACCGCGAAGCCGCCGTTGAGCAACGCGTAGTACGCGGTGTTGCCGTCGTTGCTGACGGACAGTGAGTGGAGCCCGCCGGCCGGCTTCTCGGCGGGGGCCGGAGCCGCGGGGAAGCGGGTGTAGCCCTGGGGGCCGCTGTAGAGCGTGACGGGCGCGCCGCCGTCGGGGACTGCTGAGATGTCCCACACCGCGAGCGGGCAGCTCGGCGACCCGCCCCTGGTCGCGCACGTCGAGCCGGCGTTGCCGCCGAAGATCAGCGCGCGCTCGGGATCGTTCGGGTCCTGCCACAGGAAGAACTCGTGCGTGTCGACGTCGAGCTGGTGCAGGAGCTGCGGGTCGGCCGCGTGCGCGCCGGAGACGTCGTAGAAGCGGAAGTTGCTGATCGACGGCTGCGTGCAGTGGTGCAGGCTGTCGCCGACGCCACAGTTCGTGTTGAGGACGATCAGGACGTCCTGCGAGCGCCACACCCGGAGCTCACGCGACGACTCGCCGGCGCGGGCGTCGATCGGCGGGCCGAGCGCCTGGGGGTTGGCGGGATCCGAGACGTCGACGACGACGACGCCGCCGTGGGGCATGTCCTCGTGCCCGCCGTCGGTCCGGCTCCCGACGTAGGCGTAGTCGCCGTGCACGGCGATCGCCGCGTTCATCCCCCGATCGAAGAGCGGCTCGTGCCCGACCTGGACGATCGAGCCGGTCTTGGCGGCCCCGCCCGCCGTGGGCTTCCCGGCGGCCGGGGCCTGGAGCGGCAAGCACAGCGCCATCCCGAGACCAACAACCAGGACCTTGATTCGCGAGGAGCGCGCCATCGTCCCTCCCCCTCCGCTCCGAAACACGAGAGCTCTACGACGCCCCGACCGGTCGCCACGGAAGTCTAGCGCCGCGAGCGCGTCGGCACCGGGGGCGACGTGCGCTGCGCGAGGCGGGAGGCGTCGGGACCCCGGGGGGGTCGATCGGCCGCGAAGGAGCGCCCAAAGGTCGAAATCGGGTTATCTTCAAGCGGTAGAAGCGGGCGATGTGGGGAGTGGCGATGACCCGCAGGAAAGCCGGCGCGGCGGCGAGGATCTTCTTCGTTGCGCTCTGGAGCGCGACGCTTCTCATTGCTGCGCCTGGCTCAGCGAGCCGACTCGACGCCGAGGCACTGCCACTAGACGCTACGTCGGAGTCGGACGACGAGCTCTTTCTCGACGTCGCCCATGCCGTTCCCGGCTTCGCCGGCGCCTACCTCGACGCGGACGGGAACACGTTGATCGTGTCGTCCACGCGGCCCTCGAACACCGCGGCGCAGGAAGCGCAGCGCCTGCTTGCGGTCCACTTCGATGCAGCCGACGCCCGCACGGTAATAGCTCGAGAGGCTCGGTACTCGTTCGAGGACCTGCATACCTGGCGCACGCGTCTGACGACCGATGTCTTCCGCGCCTCGGACGGAGTCGTTTTCACCGACGTAGACGAGTTTCACAATCGAGTCACGATCGGCGTGCAAGACGCGCAGCGCGACGGCCCGCCGGTCGAAGCGCTCGTCGACTCCCTCGACATCCCGCACTCTGCGGTGAGGATTGAGGAGACGGAGCCGTTCGAAGCGTTGTCGGACCTTAGGGACATCCATCGCCCAGTGGTCGGCGGCTTGCAGATGCAATACCAGGAGGGGTTCCTGTCGTCGGGCCCCCTCTGCACCGTCGGGTGGGTGGCGTTGCGCAAGGCGACGGGGGTGAAGGGCTTTATAACCAACTCCCACTGCACGCCAACGATCGGCGCACGTGACGATGGTTCCAACACCACGTTGTTCCAGCCGGACCGCGACTTCCTCGAGAACAATGGGATCGGCTGGGAGGCGATCGATCCTGCGACGTTTACACACTCCGACGATCCGGCGTGCCCGCGTGGTCGGCAATGCCGCCGCAGCGACTCCATCTTTGCCGGTCCCGTGCTCGACTCGTCGGAATACAAGCGCGGGGTGGTTGCCAAGCCGCCGTACGGCAGCACCGCGTGGACGACGGGCGCTACTTTGAGTATCGACTCCGAGAGCACGGCACTGGTCGGCCAAAGCGTCGTGAAGATCGGCCGGAGCACGGGGCTCACGAGTGGGAACGTCACGAGGACGTGCGTGGATGCGAGCATCCGTGACACGGATTACACCATTCTATGTGAGACGACGGCCGACTTCGACGTCGCGCCCGGTGATAGTGGCTCACCTGTTCTTCAGGCAGGGTCGACGTCGGCCCGTGCGCTCTACGGGATCGTCTGGGGCGGCCCGGCGATCTTCAGCGGAATCGGGAGCATCGAGACGGAGCTAGGAGCGCTGAACTCGTGTGCGAGTGGCATCTCATGTTGAAAGCACGAACGCGTACACGCGGCCGCCGAGGGTCCGGGGTCGCATCATCTGACGTAGTCGTCGTCTTCGGCATGCTGCTCTCCTTGGCCCTGGCGTCTGCGTGCGCCGGGCAAGCCTCGACGGCGCGGTCGGTGCCCGCAGGAGACCCGGATGATTGCCGTACGCACCTCCATGCGCGACCGCCGCCCACAGGCGTAACGGTCCGGCTTGCCGCCCGCGACGGAACGGTCGTCGACGGGACGCCGGTGGCGCTCGAGCTCGAGGTGCGCAACGACGGAGACGACGGGGTCGTGTACTGGACGGGAGGACAGCAGTACGAACTGTGGGTGTCCGGCCCCAACGGCACTCTGTGGGTCTGGAGCGAGCAGGAGGCGGACAAGGGTCGGTTCTTCGAGCTTGCGCTCAGCGAGCGACGGCTTGCGCCCGGCGACAGGAGGCGTGTGGTGGACACGTGGCGACAGCGAACTTGCTCCGGGAGCGACCCGCTTCGGCCGGGGCGGTACGTCGCCCGCGCGGCGTGGCTGGCGCTCGATGATCCCGACGAGACCGGTACACGGGCATGGTTCTCCAACCCCGTGACGATCCGGATCGGCTCGCGACGCCCGTAGGCAAGATCCGACGGAGCGATGAACGCGCCTTCATGGCAAGAATGGCAAACGCCGTCGCGTAAGAACTAGTCGTCCCTGAGCCATCGGTTACGCCAACCCACAGGTCACGTCCAGCGGAGGACGTGGGGCATCGAGCCCACGAGGCCACAAGGACAACGGTTTTGAAGTTGCGTTCCAGCTCCGGATCTCGTGCTTTGCCGGCTTCTTAGGCACTCTGCGCCGAGCTTACCTCGATCGGTCCGTCGCTAATCAGCAGTGATCCTCGAGTGGGCAGATGGCACACGAGTTCTGCGGGATGAGACATGTCTTGAGATCTTGCGGGCAGCGAACGCTCCGATCCTTAACGAGGTCGTATGGGAGGCGATCACCGCGGTCATCTTCTCCACGGGCGAGAAAGACCATGGATCCGACAACGGCACCTACTGGGGCTCATCGCATCGAGGCTCCAAGCTTCGATATCGACCGCATCGAAGAGCGATTCGGTCTTGAGTCTCTCTAGGTCGAGTCACCCAGCCGCATCGTTGATCGCGAGGGGGTTCTTCACCTGCCCTTCGAAGCCGCGGAGTCGATTGCAAAGCACTTAGCGCAAAGAGAGCCTGACGCTGTCTTCTGTACATCCGGCAGCATGAGGAAGAGCCGTTGGCCGGCGGATACCAACCCTCGATGCGTATTCGTCATGACATGCTCCGGGAGTATCAGCCCGCGTACGCCCTGGGCCCGGCAGTGGGCGGGCTTCCAAGGCGAAGCCGACCTGATAACAGGGGAAATCGACCGTCTGCGGAAGATCCTGTTCCCTAAGCAGAGCGGCGATGACAGTGAAGCACGCCGGCTGGAACGAGCACTAGAAGGACGATAGGGCGCAGACACCACTAGTTTGGGAAAGCATCCTCATCGAACCCTGGCTCCTCAAAGTGCTTGGCGAGAGCCAAAACAAGCTGCCTGAAGGCATCCTCAGATAAGTCACCCTTCATCTTGTTGACGACGTCAGCGACCAGCACGACGCTTGACTCGTCCCCTGGCTGAACGTGCTCCCAAGTAGCGCTTCGGCGGCTGCCGTGAGCGTCGGCTAGGGCGATTCCGGTGTAGTGACAACGAAAGGCCTTGATCTCTTGGTCCCATTGTCGTTGAAGGGCTCGAAGACGGGCATGCATGTCGACCCGTCGCCCGCGACTAGATGAGCCCTTTCGTGTTTCAACCCTCCTCATCAGGTGTCGACAGCGGTGGCATAGATACGAACCAACCACAGAGGCATCACCGCAGACCTGACAGAACTCGGATGGTGCCCAATACTTCTCAGGGTCCTCCACCGTGGTCACCACACTTAGAGCCAAAAACTCTCGTCATCCAGCAGCAGAGAAGCTGAGGCAGATCTCTTCACGCATACGTTTATCAAGGCTTCCATCCTGTCTGCTGGGCGGAGGTAGGTAACGACGATCAGCGGCGATAGCACGCGTCTCTCGACCCTCAAGCTCCAAGCCAATTGCCTCCGCTATGCCAGTTAGCAGGTCGCCGACCCGTACCTTCACGCCGAGTAGCACGCTGTCTGCTACAACAAAGACCGCTCGCCCTCCCTTTACGAGCACGCGACCGGTCTCCCTCACAATTTCCTCTAGGTCGTGGAGGTATTTCGCCACTATGCGGCGACCCTTCAGTGGCAAGTTTCCCTTGCCGACCACTTCGTCAATGAGCTCGATGTGTCCATCACTTGGCTCCATCCCGGTTGCTGAACCCACCGATCCTGTTCGCAGCGCGCGCAAGTCCGCTAGGGAGTAGCCCATCCAAACCAGGCTAAGCCTGTGCCCTCTCATGTAGTCGATCGCAGCATTGAGATAGGGAGGCGATGTCATTACGAAGTCGATTGAGTTGGCCTCCAACGGGACACGTCGAGCATCGTGTCTTCCCAGAAAGAGGGAGTTTGTCGGACGGACTTTGCTCGTCGCTTGATGCCGCCTAAGCACGACGTTCGCCGATTTCTCGAACTCATCGATTGGATTGAAGGTCGTCCGATCACGCACCCGATGCGGCCGGCTGTGTGAAACATCCCGAGCTCTGGATGCCCCCGTGTCCTTAGTGATTATGAGCCGGCTGAACGCGCACCACAATGCACCCTTAGTCCGCCATTCATCTTCAACGATTGCAGCCGCGAGCGCTGCCAGCCGCACTTGAGCCGTCTGGTCGAACCAGAAATCGATGAATGTTTGGGTCTCGTCATCGAGCGCATAAGGCTTGCGGAGCACCTTTCGCATGTCCTTAGCTCTCTCGACAACGGCTCGCGCCTCGCGCAGAAAGGTTTTCGAAGGCAGAGGACGACCCCAAACCCTGGCTATGAGAACCGCGAGCGGATCGGTATCATACCCGAATGCCTCATGACCATTGAGCGATGCCAAGACGGGGATCGTCCCAGATCCCATCATTGGATCGAGGACACGGGACGATTCTGACGGCAGATGACGCAATGCCAATTCAGGTGCCATCCGCGCTGGGAACGGGTGAACCGGAAGTTGTGTTGCAGTCATCAGTTTCCTTCAGCTTCCAGCGCGTCTCCCAGGTCGCCGGCTGCCTCATCGCTCATATCCGCCAGCGCCTTTCGGAGCTCTGCGATCACCGCTCGCACGGACGCATTCAGCGCCACCCAATCGTCCTGAAGCCAAATCCAGTCGGGAACGAGCCGATGCAGACCCGTGACTATGTCTCGAACTTCCTGAGCAGGGACCTCACGTTTCAGATCGAGTTTCAGATGCGTCTTGATCACGTCGACACTGACCGCATCCTCGGCTTTCGACTCTTGATTAATGATGTTCAAGATCTTCATGATCATCGCCGGCTCGCTGGGTTCCAACGCAGCCATCTCGTCGATGAAGTTCACCACCTCCGCGACTGTGTACTTCGTGAACATCGGGCGAAGGCGGTGTGGGTTTATCGGCCGCAGCGCGGCCAGTTCCACGAGGCGAGCGAGGTCCTCCACCTTTATGGGCGTTACGTGATCATTGGCACACACTTTCGAGAGAAGCGAGTCGTCCATGTCCTGTCCCTGGTAGCCGGGGGCAACAAGAAGCGTGAAGTCAGCTCCCTTTTCCTCACGATGGACACGTAGAACAGACGTCCGGGCAGACGTGACGGATAGCCGCTTGCTTTCCTGCTTTTCGATGGCCTTCGTGTCGTATGCCACTACGTAATCGGTAGAGCCCTCGCCCGCGCCTCGAGCACCGAGCCGGGCCTCGGCTAGACCATCTGCATCCGCGTTGCCCCCAATCCTCGTCACCTCGAACCCCAGTAAGGTCAGCGCGTCAGCGGCTGCATCTTCCAGCTCGTTGCGCAAAGTGATCGCGTCCCGAAGAGCTTCGGCTACAACTCCGGCGGATCTTGGGTGTGTCAACGCCAGCGCACGAAGGAACTCGTCGCGCATGCTGCGGATCTTCTCGACCAGCGCGGGCGCGACATCCTCATCGAGCATGAATATCTCGGTTAGGAAATCCGTCGCGCCGAACAATTTGAGTGGTTCGACCGCATCAGCGCGATCGATGTAGTTGTTAACAAACGGATGGTCCAGATTCAGGAGCAAAGCGTGCCTTTCGGGATCGAACTGAACCATTCGACCTTCACGACCAAGGTTGTCGGTCATGATTTCCTCGATCGCGCGATCTTCACTTGCCACCAGCGCTTCCGCTGCTGACCGAGCCTCATCGCTCGTCAGCCCCATAGCTTCTCGAATTGTGGGTTCGTCCTCCTCCAGCACCCTGCGCAGAATCCGTTTGATCGGCGCGTCTCGCAACGCGCGAGGCGCGCTAGCTATCCGCTCCTCAGGCGTCAGGATTTCCTCGGAGGCTGAGTCATCCTTGTCTTTGAGAGCGACGCGCGCGCGATTGAACACCGCCAACAAATACTCTCTGATCTCTTTGAGCGCCGGAGAATCCTTCACCCCTTCGCGTGGTGAGAGGAGGTATTGATCGAGATCGTCCGCGTCGACCTCCATCCTGAACCGGGTGAAGGTGGCGTGATTCAGCTCGACGTCAACACCGAAGTCCGCATCCACGAGATTGATGACGCGGTTCCTCACTCGTACGAAGAATCCGTGGCTTCGATCCCACTTCTCGGACTTTCCCTTCTTGAGTGTGAACTTGTAGAGCTCCGCTGTCCCTCGAACGACTCCAGCTTCGCCGAGCTTCACGCAGGGCCGACCCTCATCGTCTGTTCCGACTCGGTCCGCATAGGACCATTTCTTGTCAGAGGCATCGTGGATCCCGACCTCCCAGTTCCAGATGAGTTCCCCACTAGCCTTCGATGACTCGATCTCAGTTCCATTCATCCAGAGCTTGAATGAGGGGTTCAAGGGGAGGGCGGAGCTGAGGATCCGGTTGAGCATCGGGCGGCTAAGGCGTGCGCCCTCTTCCCGCAGAGCGCTCATGAGGGCCGCCGTCCAGCTCTCCGGAGCATCCTTGCCGAAGAGGATCCCGATCACGTCGTTGTCCCCAATCGCAGCTTCTAGGGACGCCCTAGCTTCGGCACGATCTAGCTCGACCGCTTCCAACTGCATGGGAGGCGCGTCTCCCACGCCCTTCCCGTGGCCTTCGACCTTGCCGTAATCCATCGTTACGGCGAGGTACTTGCCTTCGCGGCAGCAGATGTAGGTGAGTTGGGAGCAAAGGACATAGGTGGCGAGCTTCCCGATCCCGAACTTTCCTATCGGTGCTCGTTCGTGCTCTGTCTCGTACTTGGCAGTACGCTTGTTGGAGACCCCGATGTTCCACAGCTCATCGAGGCCTTCCAAGTCCATCGACTCCCCATCGTCGATAACGGCGATTACGGAATCTGAGCAGAGGTTGTCAGGGATCACAAGCCAGACCCGCACGGCGCCGGCGTCGTAGGAATTGGAAACAAGCTCCTCGAAGGCCTTGTTCGGCGAGGAGTAGAGCCCCTCTGAGAACCGCTCGATGATGCTGTAGGACAGGCGAACGACAATGTCTTTCTTGTGCTCGCCGCCCTGCACGAAGTCGGCGGGCTTTACGTGTGGCTCGCTTGGTTCCTTCTTCGCCATCCCCTGAATATAGGGGAGCCTTGCGACTGTCGGAGGGTGCCGTGTTACCCCCGTGCCAGGTGCCTCTGAGGTCGGGCCGATCGAAGTCTCGAGGGAATGGCAAGAGAATGGCACTCGGGAGGAAGCCTCGTCACCTGATCAGCCAGCGCGACCGAACGTGTAGGTCACGTGTAGCGGAGGGCGTGGGATTCGAACCCACAAGCCCTTGCGGGCAACGGTTTTCAAGACCGTCCGCTTGCCAGTTAGCGTAGCCCTCCGGCCCCAAGGGTAGCGGCGCACGGCGCCATCGCGAGCGGACACGGCGAAGACGGCCGGAACGCGAAACGGAGGCCGGCTCTCGGCCGGCCCCCGCTCCAGCGTCATCTCGCCACGGCGCCGGACAGCGGCCGGCGCCACGAACTCGCCTAGATCTCCAGCTGGCTGCAGCTCTCCTCGTCCTCGAAGGCCTGGTCCAGCTCCTGCGAGGGCTCCGCCTGGTCGAACGTGTCCTGGATCTCGGACTGGGCGTTCGTGATCGACGTCCCGAGCTCCTGGGCCGCCGACTGGAACTCCGCCTGCGACTCCGTCGGGAGGTCCTCGGCCTGCGCGGCGGCGTCCTCGAACGTCGACTTCGCCTGCTCGAAGCCGTCGATCAGCGTCTGGTGGACGTTCTCGCCGTTGTCCACCGCGGGCGGGCCCGTCTCCTCGATGTCGCCGATGAGCGTCTCGGTCGAGTCGATCGCGTCCTCGAGGAACGCGGTGATCGCGTCCTTCGCCTCGGCCGGCTGCGCCCCGGCGAGCTCCTGCAGGTCCTGGCCGCCCTGCTGGATCGACTGGAGCCAGTCCTGCATCGAGCCGCAGACCTCCTGGACGTACGTCTGCGGGTCGACGCCCTCCTCGCCGCCGCACGCCCCCAGCACGCCGCCGAGCAGCGCGACGGCCGCCAGTGCCGCAACCTTGGTTCTCAGCACTCGATCACCTCGTCTCGATAGCTTCGGCCCTGAGCGGGGGCCACACCCGTCCGCATCCTACTGGGACGACCTCGTCGCCGTCCGGTTCTTCCGTTTTCGAACCGGCGGGTCGCGCGCCGCGTCGGGCGCGGTACGGAGGTGCGCTACGCCTTGTCGACGTCCTCGGCGCCGAGATCGCCGTGCAGCGGCGCGCACGCCGCGACGTCGCGCAGCGAGTCCACGACGACGGGCTCCGCGTAGGTGACGACGAACATCGCCGTGACTCGCTGGAGGTCCCGGCCGACGCTGCGGGCGACGTCCGCGGCGCCCTCGGCGAACGCGTCGAGATCGGTCGTCGGCAGCGCGTACGCGCGCGCGACGCGCACCCCGAGGCGGCCCTGCGCCTGGTCGATCGCGCTCACGAGGACCAGGTGCGCTCCCGGAAGGTCCGCGGCGCGCGGCGGGGCGGTGTTGCGAAGGAAGTTTCCGAACTGGTGGGTCGCGGCCATCGTCGCCTGGACGTACGACACGAGCGCGGTCTTCGCCTCGGGCACGCGGTCGACGTCGCCCTGCGCTCGCCGCAACGTCCGAAAGCTCGCCCGCAGCGTGTCGGCCCACGCGCGCCAGCCGCGGCACAGCTCGGTCGTGTACGCGTCGATCCGCGCGCGCGCCTTCGGCGAGACGTCGGACGCCGGCGACTCGACCGGCGTGGAAGTCGCGACCTCGACCGGGATCGAGCCCGAGCGGGGGTCGGGTGCCGCGCCGCCGTCGCACGCGACCGCCAGCGCGCACAGGAGCGCCACGATCGTCCCCGCCGCCCACGTCCTCCCGTCGCTCACCGGGCGCGATCGTACCCGTGTCCCCGCCGCAACGCCCCGGCGGCGTGGACGCGACCGAGACGGCGGTGTGGCGACGAAGACGGTCCCGCCGCGGCGGTCAGAGGCCGGTGTCGGCGCACGACGGCTCGTCGTCGAACGCATCGGCGAGCTCGCCCTCGGCGTCGATGACGTCGATCGACCGCCGCAGCTCCGACTCGACCTCCGAGTGCGACGCGACGAGCTCCCCGTAGGCGGCCTGGAACTCCTCGCTCGAGTCGCTCGGCAGAGCGCGCGCGTCGGCGAGCTCGTCTTCGTAGCGCGACGCCGCGCGCTCCAAGGCCTCGACGAGCTCGTCGTGCACGCGCTCACCGTCCTCGACCGCCGGCGGACCGACGGCGCGTACGTCCTCGACGACCGCGTTCGTCGCGCCGGCGTAGCGCTCGAGGAACGCGACCACGGGCTCCTTGGCGTCGGCCGGTTGCGCCGCGTCGGCGACCGCGCTCTCGACGTCCTCGGACGCGTCCCTCAACGTCGACACCCAGTCGTCGAGCGCGCCGCACACGCGCGCTGCGTACGTCGACGCGTCGATCTCCTCTTCGCCGCCGGAGCACGACGGCAGCAGCGCCGCGGCGAGCAGGCATGCAGCGACGCGGACGGCCATCTACGCGGGGCGCAGCTCGGCGAAGCCCGTGTACGGGCGCAGCGCCTCGGGGATCGCGACGGAGCCGTCGGCGCGCTGGTGGTTCTCGAGCAGCGCGACGATCGTCCGTCCGACCGCGCACGCGGTGCCGTTGAGCGTGTGCACGAGCTGCGTGCCCCCGTCGGCGCGCGCCCGGACGCGCAGACGGCGCGCCTGGTAGTCGGTCGCGTTCGTCGCCGACGTCACCTCCATGTAGCGCCCGGCCCCCGGCAGCCACGCCTCGTTGTCGACCTTCTTGGCCGCCGACGCGCCGAGGTCGCCCGCGCACATCACGAGCACACGGTACGGGATCTCGAGAAGCTGCAGGATCTTCTCCTGGTTGGCGCGGATCGTCGCGAACTCGTCCCACGAGTCGTCGGGCAGCGTGAACGAGAACTGCTCGACCTTGTCGAACTGGTGCACGCGCACGAGGCCCTTCGTCTCCTTGCCGTAGGTGCCCGCCTCGCGCCGGAAACACGGCGAGTAACCCGCGTAGCGCCGCGGCAGCGCGTCCTCCTCGAGGATCTCGTCGCTATGCATCGCGGCCAGCGACACTTCGGACGTCCCCACGAGATAAAGGTCGTCGCGCTCGGAGCGATAGAACTCGTGCTCCTCGGTCGGTAGGAAGCCGGTGCCGTACATCGCGTGTTGGCGCACGAGAACGGGCGGG
>DASZZZ010000057.1:0-27254 GCA_036260375.1 Actinomycetota bacterium | reverse complement strand
CGCGTCGCGGCGACGCCGGTCCTGCGCGCTGCGCCGCCGGCCGGCGCGCGGCGGCGGGGGGGCCGGGGGGCCGCGGCGCCGGGCGCGCGCCCGGTGGCGGCCGTCAGCCATCCGGGTCGCCGGCGGTGTAGAGGCCGCGGTCGCGTATGTAGCGCACGACGTCCGCGGGGACGACGTAGTCGATCGGACGTCCCGCCCGCACGCGCGCCCGCACGTCGGTCGACGACACGTCGATGCCCGGCATCTCGAGCACCCGCAGCTCCGGCCACGACGGCTCGCGCACGAGGTTGCCGAGCGCGAACCCCGGGCGCGTGACGGCGATCACGGTCGCCAGCGCGGCGAGTCGCTCGACCTTGTGCCACGTGCCCAGCCGCAGCACCGCGTCGCCCCCGACGATGAAGAACAGCTCGACGCCGTCGCCGTGGAACGAACGCAGCACGTCCATCGTGTCGGCCGTGTAGGTCGGGCCCTTGCGGTCGAGCTCCACGCGCGACACCGCGAAGCAGGGGTTCGACGCCGCGCCGAGGACCGTCATGAGGTAGCGGTCCTCGGCGTCGGAGTAGAAGCGCTTCTGCCACGGCTGCCCCGTCGGCACGAACGTGACCCGGTCGAGCTCGAACGCGTACAGCGCCTCGGACGCCGCCACGAGGTGCCCGATGTGGATCGGGTCGAACGTGCCGCCCATGACGCCCAGGCGCGCGACGCGCGCGTCGTCGATGGTCATGTCCCTAGATAACCCGAAGAGACGCCCGGAGTGGCGGATCGTGGGGGCCGCGCCTCACGCCTCGGCCGCCGCCCGGACCGCGTTGCGCCACAGCTCGAGGCCGAGTGGCCCGGCCCGCGCGCGCCGCCGGTCGGGGTGCTGGGCGCGCCGCACGAAGCGCTCCGGATGCGGCATGAGCCCGAGGATGCGCCCGCTCGGGTCGCACACGCCGGCGATCGCGTCGACCGACCCGTTGGGGTTGTACGGGTACTCGCCGGACGGCTCGCCGTCGCGCGCGTAGCGCAGCGCGACGAGGCCGTCGCGCCGCAGCGCCGCGACCGTCTCGGGCGGGGCGAACAGCCGCCCCTCGCCGTGCGCGACCGGGAGGTCGACGACCGCGCCCTCGAGCCCGCGCGTGAACACCGACGTGCCGTCCTCGACGCGCACGGAGATCCACCGGCACTCGAAGCGCCCGGACGCGTTGGGCAGCAGCGTCACGTCCATCGCGCCGAGCCGGCGGAACGGCAGCAGGCCGGTGCGCACGAGGACCTGGAAGCCGTTGCACACCCCGACCACGACGCGGCCGTCGGCGACGAAGTCCTCGATCTGGTCGCGCAGCGCGGCGAGAAGCTCGACCGCGAGGATCTTGCCGGACGCGACGTCGTCACCGTACGAGAAGCCGCCCGGCAGCGCGAGCAGCGAGAACTCGTTGAGCTTGCGGGCGCCGGAGTGCAGCTCGTTGACGTGGACGAGCTCGGGCTGCGCGCCGGCGAGCGCGAGCGCGTGCTCGGTTTCGAGATCGCAGTTGATCCCGTCGGTTCGCAGCACGCACGCGCGCGGCGTGGTCAGTGGAACACCTCCGTCATCGGGCGCGCCCACGCGTCGTGCAGGCGCTCGAGCGACGCGTCGATCACGAGCTCGCCGTCGCACTCGACGACGAGCCGGCGCGCCGGCGTAGTGCGTCCGAGCACCGCGACGGGCCCTGCGCCGAGGACGGCGGTGAGGTCGTCGAGCGCGTCGGGGGCGACCTCGACGACGAAGCACCCCGCGACCTCGGCGAACAGCAGGAGGTCGGCGCGGCCGTCGCCACACGCGCGCGCGTCGACGCGCGCGCCGAGCCCTCCGCCGACGCACATCTCCGCGAGCGCGACCGCGACGCCGCCCTCGCTGACGTCGTGGCACGCGCGCACGAGACCGCGCCCGAGCGCGTCGTGAAGCGACGCGAACCGGGTCGCGGCGGCGTCCATGTCGACACGCGGGAGCGCGCCGCCGCAGTCGCGCATGCGCGCGTACACCGAGCCGCCCGGCGACGACGCGTCGAGCGCGCCGAGCAGCACGACGTACGACCCCGGCTCTGCGAACGCCGTTCCGACGCACGCGTCGACGCGCGCGGGGCCGAACGCGGACACGCACAGCGTGGGCGGAACCTCGACGACGCCGCCGCGCGGGTCGCGGTACGTACTTGACAGGCTGTCCTTGCCCGACACGAACGGGACGCCGAACGCGTCCATCGCGTCGACGAGGGCGTCGACGCACCGGTCGAGCGCGCCGAGCAGGCGCTCGTCGGGGACCGGCCACACGAAGTTGTCGACGAGCCCGGCGTGCCGGGGGTCGCCGCCCGCCGCCACGAAGTTGGCGAGCGCCTCTGTCACCGCCCACGCGGCCCCCCAGTAGGGATCGAGCCGGACGAGCGCCGGGTGCAGCCCGTGCGCGATCGCGACTGCGGCGTCGTCGCCGTACAGCGGCGTGACGACCGCGCCGTCGTTGGGCGCGCGCCCGTCCGGCCCCCCGTACGGCGCGACGACGTTCGTGCCCTGGACGGTGTGGTCGTAGAGGCGCACGACGGGCTCCTTGGAGCACACGTTCGGGTCGGCGAGGACGCGGCACAGCTCCGCGGTCGCGTCGGCCGGCTCGGGGACGTCGTGGTCGTCGTACGCGGGCGGCGCCCAGCGCGCCGCGAGCGGGGCGCGCGGCATGCCGTCGTGGAGCAGCTCCATCGGGAGGTCGCACACGACGCGCCCGCGGTGACGCACGACCAGACGCCCGTCGCCGGTGAAGGTGCCGAGCACGGTCGCCTCGACGTTGTGCTCGGCGCAGACGCGCACGACGTCGTCGGCGTGCTCCGGCGGGACCGCCGCGACCATGCGCTCCTGCGACTCCGACACCCAGATCTCCCACGGTGCGAGCCCCGAGTACTTGAGCGGCGCGCGCTCGAGCTCGACGGCGACGCCGGTGCGCGCGCCCATCTCGCCGATCGCCGACGAGAACCCGCCGGCGCCGCAGTCGGTCAGAGCGCGCAGCAGGCCGCGGTCGCGGCACGCGAGCAGGGCGTCGAACGTGCGCTTCTCCTCGACGGGGTTGCCGATCTGGACCGCGCTCGCCGCGACCTCGGACGTCGTTCCCGTCATCTCGCCGCTCGAGAACGTCGCGCCGTGGATCCCGTCGCGTCCCGTGCGGCCCCCGGCCACGACGACGACGTCGCCCGGGACGGGCGCGCCCTTGCGGCACGCGTCGTCGGGCACGATCCCGTACGCGCCGACGATGACCGAGGGCTTCGCGCGGTAGTCGGGGTGGAAGTGCAGCGACCCGTTGTTAGTCGGGATGCCCATGCGGTTGCCGTAGTCGCGCACGCCGGCGACGACGCGGCGCAGCACGTAGCGCGGGTGCAGGCAGCCGGGCGGCACGTCGCGCTCCGCGAGGTCGGGCGGCGCGAGGCAGAAGACGTCGGTCGACGCGATGCAGCGCGCCCCGAGCCCGGTTCCGGCGATGTCGCGGAACACGCCGCCGCTGCCGGTCGCGGCCCCTCCGTAGGGCTCGATCGCGCTCGGGCTGTTGTGCGTCTCGACCTTGCCGCACACGCCCCAGCCGTCGGTCAGACGGATGACGCCGGAGTTGTCCTCGAACGACGACAGCACGTTGGCGTCGTGGCGGCGCGACGCGTCCTTGAGGCGCATCAGCAGCGGCGGCCGTTCGCCACCGTCCGTGGCGAGCGGGCTCTTGAACGTCTTGTGGCTGCAGTGCTCGCTCCACGTCTGCGCGAGCGTCTCGAGCTCGACGTCGACGGGATCGCGGCCGGCGCGCCGGAAGAAGTCGCGCAGCGCGCGCATCTCGGCGCGCGACAGATACAGCATGCGCGTGCGCGAGAGCTCGTCGAGCGCGTCGTCGTCGAGCCCCCGCAGCGCGACCGTCTCCGCGGCGCGCTCGTCGCCCCGGAGCAGCAGCGTCGACGGGGGCCGGGTGACGACGTGCTCCACGGTGTCGTTGACGAGGAGGCGGCCGACGATGGCGCGCGCCCGCGCGTCGTCGACGCGGCCGTAGAAGTGGTACTCCCAGCTGGAGTCGGCCGCCACCATGCCGTCGAGGCCGACGTGGCGCGCCGCCTTCAGCAGCGACGCGCTCTCGGGGTTCGTCACGCCCGGGCGGTACGCGACCTCGACGCGGTGGCGGGCGTCGTCGACGAGCGGACGGTTGAGCGCGTACCGCTGCTCGAGCGGCTCGGCCAGCACGTCACGTGCGAACCCTTCGGCCTCGGCCTCGGTCACGCCCTCGAGCCGGTAGACCTTGACCGCGCGCACTGCCTCGAGGCCGTCGCGGCCCAGCACGTGGCCGATCTCGGAGAGGAGCTCTTCGCCGCGGACATCACGCCCGCGAGGGGCGACCCTTACCTCCTGGAGTGCCGCCTCTGCCTCCTCCTGTGCCCGGTCGCGACGCCGTGCCGACGGCGCCGAGTATACCGGCGGGGGGTGCCGCGGCCCCCGATTTCGCGCCTACGAACGGACGTGCCCGTCGCCCCACACGACGAACTTCGTCGCGGTGAGCGCCTCGAGCCCCATCGGGCCGCGCGCGTGCAGCTTCTGGGTCGAGATGCCGATCTCGGCGCCGAACCCGAGCTCGGCGCCGTCGGAGAAGCGCGTCGACGCGTTGACGAACACCGAGCCGGAATCGACCTCCGCGGCGAAGCGGCGGGCGGCGGCGACGTCGCTCGTCACGATCGCCTCGGCGTTCGACGTGCCCCAGCGGTTGACGTGCGCGATCGCGTCGTCGAGCGAGTCGACGACGCGCACCGCGAGCACGAGGTCGAGGTACTCCGTCGCCCAGTCGTCGTCGCTCGCCGCGCTCGCCTTCGGCCACAGCTCGCACGTCCGCTCGTCGCCGCGCACCTCGACGCCCGCGGCCGCGAGCTCGTCGAGCGCGTCGGGCAGCCACGTCTCGGCGAGCCTCTCGTGCACGAGCAGCGTCTCGGCCGCGTTGCACACGCTCGGTCGCTGCGTCTTGGCGTTGAGGACGATGCTCGTGGCGACGCCGGGGTCGGCCGACGCGTCGACGTAGACGTGGCAGTTGCCGTCGCCGTCGACGATGTACGGCACGGTGGCGTTCGCCTCGATCGCCGCGATGAGGTCGCGGCCGCCGCGCGGGACGAGCAGGTCGACGTAGCCCTTCGCCTGCATGAGCTCGAGCGCGCTCGACCGGTCGGTGGCGGGCACGAGCCCGAGCGCGCCGGCGGGCAACCCGGCCGAGCCGAGCGCGGCGCGCAGCACCGCGGCGATCGCGTCGTTCGACGACGACGCGATGCGGGAGCCGCGCAGCACGCACGCGTTGCCGGACTTCAGGCACAGCCCCGCGACGTCCGAGGTCACGTTCGGGCGCGCCTCGTAGACGACCGCGACGACGCCGAGCGGGGCGCGCACCTGCTGGACCGTCAGGCCGTTGGGACGCCGCCACCCGCGCACGACCTCGCCGACGGGATCGGCCAGCGCCGCGACCGCGCGCAGCCCCTCCGCCATCGCGGCGATACGCCGCTCGGTCAGCGTGAGCCGGTCGACCGTCGTGGCCGACGCGCTCGACGCCCGGGCGCGCTCGACGTCGGCGGCGTTCGCATCGACGAGGCGAACGCGCTCGTCCTCGAGCGCGTCGGCCATCGCGCGCAGGGCGGCGTCGCGCGTCGCGCCGGTGGACGACGCGACCGCCGGGGCGGCCGCCTTGGCGGCGCGGCAGACGTCGAGGACCATGGACATGGCCGTCACCTCCCCCCGAGGACGACGAGCTGGTCGCGGTGTATGACCTCGCGCCCGGCGAGCTCCGACGTCGGACGGCCCCGCGCGGCCGCGAGCTCCTCGGTCCCATAGCGTACCAACCCGCGCGCGAACACGGTCCCGTCGCCGTCGACGACGTCGACCGCGTCGCCGGCCGAGAAGCGGCCCCGCACCTCGACCACCCCCGCCGGCAGCAGGCTCTTCTTGCCCTCGACCACGGCGCGGCGCGCGCCGTCGTCGACGACGACCGCTCCGCGCGGCGGCTGCGCGAACGCGATCCACAGCCGGCGCGCCGACGCCCGGCGCGGCTGCGGGTGGAAGTACGTTCCGGTGCGCTCGCCGCGCGCGACGCGCTCGACGACGCCGCCCTCGGCGGCCCCCGCGACGACGACGCCGACGCCCGAGAAGGTCGCGACCCACGCCGCCGCCAGCTTCGACGCCATCCCGCCGCTCGACAGCGGGGAGCCGCGGCCCCCGGCCGCGCTCTCGAGCTCGGGCGTGATGCGCTCGACCTCGTCGAGCACCGGCGCGTCGGGCCGCACGCGCGGGTCGGCCGCGTGGACGCCGCGCGTGTCGGTGAGGAGCAGCAGCAGGCGCGCCGAGGCGAGGTTGGCGACGAGCGCCGCGAGGCGGTCGTTGTCGCCGAAGCGGATCTCGTCGACCGCGACGGTGTCGTTCTCGTTGACGACCGGCACCGCTCCGAGGGCCAGGAGCCGGTCGAGCGTGTTGCGGGCGTTGAGGTACTGCTGTCGATGCATGAAGTCGTAGCGCGTCAGCAGCATCTGTGCGGTCACGATCCCGCGCGCCGCGAGCAGACGCTGGTAGCGCGCGACGAGGCGCCCCTGCCCGACCGCCGCGGCGGCCTGCAGCGTCGGGATGTCGGGCGGGCGCGCCGGCAGCCCGAGGGGGCCGAGGCCCGCCGCGATCGCGCCCGACGACACCAGCACCACCTCGACGCCCGCGGCGCGCACCGCGGCGACGCCGTCGCACAGCGCTTCGAAGCGGGCGTCGTCGGGCGCGCCGCGCGCGTCGACCAGCGACGCGGTGCCGACCTTCACGACGAGCCTGTCCCCCGCGCCGAGCTCGGGTCGCGCCATCGTCCCCCTCCGCCGCGCGCGTCCGCGCGCGCCGCGACATAGCTAACCCGAAAACGCCGGCGCGCGCAGCCGGACGCCGCCGCCGCCTCAGCCCCCTGTGGCGAGCGGCGCCGGCCGGCAGTGCCTGCACGGCCGGTAGCCTCTGCGCGCGGGGACGTCGGCGCGCGCGAACGCGACCAGATGCGCCGGCGACACCCGGCGCGCGTGGCGGCAGCTCGGTACGCAGAAGACGTGCGTCGTGTCGCTGCCGAGGAAGCGGATGCCGGCGCGCCCGAGGCGCTCGACCTCGTCCACGGGCGCGCCCTCGCGCGCCAGCAACGATCGCTTCATCCCGGCCCCCGCGATGTACTCGCCGATCGAGCCGTCGCTTCGCACGACGCGGTGGCACGGGAGCAGTATCGGGACGGGGTTGCGCCCCAGCGCCGACCCGACGGCGCGCACGGCGCGCGGCCGGCCGATCTCGCCCGCGACCCACGCGTACGTGCGGACCTCACCGCGCGGGATGTCGAGCGTCTTGCGCAACACGCTGCGCTCGAAGTCGCTCAGCCCGGCGAGATCGAGGCGAACTCCGCGCGCGCGCCCGTCGCGCAGCGCTGCGGCGACGTCGGGGGGCAGCGCGTCGGCTCGCCGCACCTCTCGTCCGAAGTGGTCCGCGAACGCGCGCTCGAACGCGTGCGCGTCGCCGACGTGGCGCACGGCGCGCACGAACGACACCCCGGCGTCGTCGTATGCGACGTAGACGGGTTCGGACAGGTGGTCGACGACGGCGTAGCGGTCGCGCGCGAGCCCGACGCGTTCGAGGACGCGCTCGGAGAAGCCCTCGGGCGACGCGGCCGCAAGCGCGCCGAGGCGCGCCACGACGCCGCGTTCCCCGCGACCCATCAGCCCGCCTCCAGCGCGGGCCTCTCCGCCAGGTGCTCGTGAAGACGCTGCAGCGCGCGCGACACCTGCGCCTTGACCGTTCCCTCGGGGCACGACAGCGCGCGCGCTATCTCGGCGTATGACATCCCGACGACGTGGCGCAGCACGAGCGGCACGCGGTAGCGCTCCGGCAACCCGGCGACGAGGCGCGCGAGCCGGCGGGTCGACTCCGCCGCGAGCACCGCGTCCTCGGGCGACATTCCGTCGTCGGGCGCGTCCCACGACGGGTCGAGCGGCGCCAACGACGGCCGGCGAGACTCGCGGCGCACCTCGTTGCGCCACGCGTTCAGCGTGATCGTCACGAGCCAGGGCCGCAGCTGCAACGCCGCGATCCGCTCGCGCGAATAGCCGCGCAGCGCGTTGTAGGCCTTCTCGAAGCTCTCCGCGGCGATGTCCTCGGCCCTGTGGCGCCGGCCGGTGACGCGCAGTGCGGTCGTGTACACCGCGGCCTCGTGCTCGCGCACGAGCGCCGCGAACGACGCGTCGAGGTCGGCTGCGAGCCGTTCGTTCAGGTTCAGCGTCATCACCCCCGCCACCACCGCGGCCGCCGCACCGGTTGCGCGTCGCCTCCGTGGCGTCCCGGCGCGCCGGCGCGTACGTCGCCCGACACGTGCACTGCGGAACCGCCGGCCGGCGCGCAACCGATCGCGGCGGGACGGTGTTCTGGTGTGGGAACCCACGTGACGAGGACACGATGACGCGCCGCCCCGAGGGCCGAAGCCTGTGGTCGCACGCCGACTTCCGCCTGTTGTGGGCGGCGGCGACGCTCAGCATCCTCGGCACGGAGACCGTCGCGGTCGTCATGCCGCTGATCGCGGTGACCGTGCTCGACGCCGGGCCGCTCGCGGTGTCGTCGCTGACGTTCCTCGCGCTCGCGCCGTTCCTCGTGCTCGGCCTGCCGGCCGGCGTGTGGGTCGAGCGGCGCCCGCGCCGCCCGGTGCTCGTCGCGTGCGAGCTCGCGCGCGCGGCGGCGCTTGCGTCGATCCCCGCGGCGTGGGCGTGGGGCGCCCTGACGCTCCCGCACATGTACGCGGTCGTCGTCGCGGTCGGCGTCGGTCGCCTGCTGTTCGACGTCGCGCACACGAGCTACCTGCCTCGCCTCGTCGACCGGGCGCGGCTCGTCGAGGGCAACACGAAGCTGTACGTGAGCTACGCCGGGGGCCAGGTGGCCGGGCCGTCGCTCGCCGGCGCCATGCTCGCGGTGACGGCAGCGCCGCTCGCCGTCGTGGCCGACGTCGCCGCGTTCCTCGCGTCCGCGCACCTCCTCACGCGCGTGCGCGCGGCCGAGCCGCGGCGCGCTCCGTTCGACGGCGAGCGGGGCGTACGGGCGTACGCGCACGACGTCGGCGAGGGCGTGCGCTGGATCTTCGGACATCCCCTGCTGCGGCCGACGATCGCGTGTGCCGGCGTCTACAGCTTCGGCGAGGCCGGGATCGTGTCGTTGTTCTCGCTCTACGCCGTGCGCCGCCTCGGGCTCGCGCCGGACGAGGTCGCGGGCGTGCTGGCGGCGGGAGCGCTCGGCTTCCCCGCGGGAGCCCTCGCCGCGCGCCGGGCGTTCGCAGCCCTCGGCGTCGGACGCGCCGCGATCGCCGCCGCGGCGGTCAGCTGCGCGGGGATGCTCGTCGTGCCGCTCGCCCCCGAGGGGCGGCCGGTCCCGGTCCTCGTGGCGGCGTGGTTCGCGGTGTGGATCGGCCCGTCGGTGTTCGGGATCGCGTCGGTGAGCCTGCGCCAGGCGCTCACGCCCGACCGCCTGCAGGCGCGCCAGCACGCCACCGCGCGCGTCGTCGTCTGGGGCGCGATGTCGCTCGGCGCGCTGTGCGCCGGCGTCGTGGGCGAGGTCGTGGGCGTGCGCGCCGCGCTCGCCGCGATGGGCGTCGTCGCGACGTCGTGCCTCGTGCCCCTGCTGTCGTCGCGCCCGTTCCGGGCGCTGCGCGAGGTCCCGGCGGCCGGCGGCGCGCCGGCGGACGACGCCGCCGCGGCCGACGTCACGGCCGGCTGACCCGGCGTCGTCGCGCGCGCGCGTCACGCGGCGCGCGGGCGAACGCGCACAGGCAGCGACGCCGGCCCCCGGAACGACAGGTTGGCGTGCCACGTCACCGCGTCGGTCTCGAGCCCGACGAGGTCGACGCGTCGCACGAGAGTCGTGAACGCGATCTCGGCCTCGCGGCGCGCCAGTGCGGCGCCGGGGCAGTAGTGGATGCCGTGCGCGAACGCGAGGTGCCGGTTCGGCCGGCGCGCGAGGTCGAGCCGGTCGGGCGAGCGGAACTCGGCGGGGTCCCGGTTGGCGGCGCCGACCACGAGGAGCACCTTGTCGCCGGCGCGCAGCTGGCGCCCGCGCACGCTCACGTCGGCGGTCACGACGCGGCCCAGCATCTGCAGTGGGCTGTCGTAGCGCAGCAGCTCGTCGACCGCGACCCTCGCCCCGGCACCGTCGGCGCGCCGCAGGCGCTCGATCTCGCCCGGATGTCGCAGCAACGCCAGCACGCCGTTCCCGACGACGTTGGCCGACGTCTCGAGGCCGGCGAACAGCAGCGCGATGCAGGTCGCGTGGACGTCCTCGGGATCGGCGCCGGTCACCTCGGCGCGCGCGACGAGACGGCTGACGAGATCGTCGCGCGGCCGCGCCCTGCGGCGCGCCGCGAGCGACGCGACGTAGTCGCGCAACGCCCCGAGGGCGTCCTGAGCGCGCGCGAGCGTGGCGGCCGGCACGCTGGCGCCGGCGCCGCTGAGGCCCGCCGCGAACGCGGACGTCCACCGCTTGACGCGCTCGCAGTCGGCGTCGGGCACTCCCACCGCGCGCGCGTTGACCGTCACCGGGAGGCGCCTCCCGAGCTCGTCGACGACGTCCACGACGCACTCGCCGACGACGCGGTCGAGCGCCTCGTTCACGACTCGGTGCACGTACGGCTCCATCGCCGCGACGAGCCGCGCGCTCAGCGCGTTCGTGGCGAGATCGCGTCCGACGTCGTGGGCCGGAGGGTCGGTGAAGGTGAGGATGCGCCGCCGGATCCGGGCGAACGGCGCGAACGACTGGCGGTCGTCGGCGTCGAGGTGGTCGAGGAACGGGTCCGTGCGGTCGGACGAGAACAGGCGGGCGTCGCCCAGCGCGCGCACGACGTCGTCGTAGCGCGTGAGCAGCCACGCGTCGAGGCGCTCGTCGCGGTGGACGGGATCGCGTCGCCGCAGGTGCGCGTAGACCGGATAGGGGTCGGCGAGCGCGGCCGGGCTCGACAGGTCGTCGGCGCATACGGTCGTGCTCACGGCGCGCGCTCCGCGCGCGCGGCGTGCCCGCACGCGGTCATGGCCGGCGACGTCAGCCGGTGGAGGGTCACGACCTCGCCGTGCTCGGGGGCGTCGACGACGACCGTCATCGTCGTCCCGCGCCGGACCGCCGGGAGCGCTCCGGCGACGAGCTTGCGCACCGGCGTGCCGAGCTCGTGCCACGGGCACACGATCCGGGCGCGGCGCGCGTCGAGACGTCCGAGATGGAGCGGGCCCCCCCGGTGCGGGCACGTGCTCGTCACGACGAGCGTCCGGCCCCCGGACGCGGCGAACATCGTGTAGTCGCGGCCGTCGACCGTGAGGTAGTTCGTCACCCTCAGGTCACAGGTGACGACAAGCACTTCTCGTAGTCCCCGATCGAGTGGATGTCGTAGACGCACTCCTCGCTCTCGATGATCGCCCCGTGCAAACGGTTGCTCCTGATCACGGTCCCCTCGCCGCCGTGCAGCAGCTCGTAACGGTCGTGGCCGGTGACGAACCGCATCGTCCCCGAGACGATGTGGCACAGCTCGTCGCCGTCGTGCACGTGCGTGACCGAGAGCTCGCCGCGCGGCTCGACGAAGCGCTGCACCGGGCACTCCACCCGGCCCCCGGCGATCGCGTCGTACACGGGGTCGTGGAGCGACTTGTAGCGGGGGCCGCCGTCGGACCACGCGACCTGCGCGGCGAAGTCGTCGTCGGCGATCTCGGCCAGGAGCCTGAACTCCTCGACACCGCGCACGATCTCGGGGATCACCGCGTCGCCGTAGAGGTCGAGCACGGGACGGATGATCTTGTCGAGCGCCATGCGGCCGTGGTGCTCGTCGATGTGCACGTGCTCGCCGAAGTAACGGAGGTCGGCGTCGGGCCCGAACACCTCGCGCAGCAGCCTGCCGACGCGGTCGCAGATGTCGGACAGCGTCGCCTCGGTGTAGTACAGCGCGCCGAGGTAGCGGAAGAAGCGGTCGTGGTTCTTGCACACGAAGTGGAAGTAGTTGTTCAGCAGCAGCGACGAGGTCAGGTAGAACTGCCAGTAGGCGTGAGGCTTCGGCGCGAGGCCTATCGACGTCAGCAGCCGTTCGAACAGCGTGCTGTGCTTGGTGTCGTGAACGCCGTACCCGTACTCGTCGATGACGATCTTGAAGAGCTCGGACTGCGCGGGCCCGTAGTTGCCGAGCAGGTTGCGCGCCATCGCGGACGCTTCGGAGAGGAAGTCTCCCGCGAACTGGATCATGTACGTGACCGCCGCGTGGTGCGGGTTGGACGACTCGCGGATGGTTCGCACGGCGACGTTGTCGGCCTTCTTCGCCTCCTCCGGCAGCGCGACCAGGTACGCCTCGAGCTCCGCCCGCGTCCAGCGGCCGGAGACGTCGACCTCGTCGTCGAGGAACGAGAAGACGTGGCGCTCGAGCACCGGCCGGATCACCTCCGCCAGAGCGCGGGTCTCGGGCGCGTAGAAGCGCCCGAAGTCGTCGTGAATGCCGTCGAAGCCTTCCTCCGGAAGGAACACGAGGTCGTGCTCGTAGACGTTCAGTAGCAACCGGTTCGCCGCGAGCGACGAGTAGTCCAGGATCTGGTCGCGCGTCAGCGGCGTCTCGAAGTCCATGTACCGCAGCACCTGCGGGCGGACCGGGCGCCGGTACGGATTGGACTCGAACGTCCACTCCTCGCTGTCCACGAACAGCGGGTTGGTCCCGTAGCGGACGAGGCACTCCTTGAACAGCGACGACGGAAGCGTCCACGCGTCCGCCGGCGGTGCGGTCTGCTGCAACGTCATGCGTCCTCCCTCGAGTCGCCCCGCGCGTCGATCGCCGGGGGTGTGAGCGACATGCCGTAGTCGTCGTGGTGCGCGCCGAGTGCCAGCGACTCGCCCGCGACGACGTCGAGCGGGCGAGGGAACGTGAACATCGCCTGGAGCCAGTGGCTCGGGCCCGTCCGGGGATCGGTCGTCAGACGCTCCGAGTGGCTCAGTTGCATCTCGAACCAGCACGCGACGCCGTGGCAGCGGCCGCTGCGCTCGACCGTGACCTCGATCGAGCGCCCCCAGGATCCCAGCTCGCCGCCGACGAAGTCGAAGGACACCACCTCGAACGGCTCCGTGAGGAACCGGTGGCGCCACGCGCCGAGCCGCACGGGAAAGTACTCGGACGTCGACAGCCGGTTCAGCTCCCGGACGTCGAACCCGCACGCGGTGTCGACGTGGTTGAGCTGGTGGACGTCCTCGCTCTCGACGAGCGCGCCGACGAGGCGGGCCGCGCGCGGCACGATGGTCCCGCCGGGGCGCAGCAGCCGGGCGCGAGCGTGGCGGAGCGCGGGCAGGATCCCCTCGCCCACCAGACCGCAGTCGACCAGCTCCGTGACGACGACGTCGACGCGCTCGGGCAGATCGCGCGGGATCGAGAGCTCGAACGACGCCCTGTCGACGACCTCGACGCGCTCGGCGAAGCCGTTCGACGCGACGATCGCCGCGGCGACGTCGGCGAGCGGGCGCACCATCTCGCACGACGTCACGCGCCGGGCCCCCGCGCGCGCCGCGAGCATCGCGAGAAGCCCGGAGCCGGTGCCGATGTCGAGAACGGTGGTGCCCGGCCTCACGACCTCGGCGACCGCGCGCGCGTACGCCTCGTTGCGAACGACGTCGTTGAGCATCGCGAAGTGCCAGCGAGGCACGAGCTTGCGCACCGCGCGGTTCTCGCCCACGCGAGCGTCGCGGTCGCCGGGCGAAAGGCCCAAAGCGGAGCGAAACAGACGCAATGCGTCGAGCGCGCGGTTCGCCTCCAACGCGCGGTAGCCGCGGCGCACCGTGCTGCGCGTCTGCCCTTCGAGCAACGACACGACCGGCGTCGGCGTCAGCACGTCGAAGGCCGGCGCGTCGACTCCATCTCGTAGCGAGCCCAACGTGAATCCCCCTCGCAGTCACCAAACCCGGCGCGCCGTCATGGCGCGTCACTTCGTGACCGGCGTCGTGACGCTAGACAGGCACGTACGCGCCGTCAACGCGCGCGGCGCGTGATGGCGAACTGTCGTCGCGAAATGACGACCGATCGTCGCGTCGCGCTCAGAGCTCGATGTAGCCGAGGCGCGCCGCCAGGACGACCGCGTGCAGGCGGTTGCGCGCGTCGAGCTTCGTCACGATCGCGCGCAGTCGACGCGTCAGCGACGACCCGCTCATGTGGAGGCGGCGCGCGATCTCGTCGTTGTCGAGACCCTCCGCGAGCAGCGACAGGATCATCGTCTCGGCCGACTCGAGCGCGGGCGGCGCCGGAGCGCTCTGGCCCGCGTCGAGGCTCAACAGGGGGCCGAGCACGACCTCGCCCGCGGCGACGCGCCGGACGGCGTCGACGAGCTCGGGAAGCGTCGCGGTCTTGGGGATGTAGGCGCGCGCCCCGAGATCGAGCGCGCGCCTGAACGCGGTCATGCTGCGCGACGACGTGAACACCGCCAGCCTCACCGTGGGCCCGGCGCACACGAGCCGCTCGACGACCCGCACGCTCGCCGGAGCGAGCGCGGGGACGTCGGCGAGCACGACGTCGGGGACCGGCCCGCGGCGTTCGAGCGCGTCGGCCGCCGCGACGACCGAGACGCTGTCGCACGACGCCAGCAGGCGCTCGAGCCCGAGCGCGAAGCACGGGTGTGGGTCGACGATCGCGACGCGCGCACGGCGCGCGGTGTCGGAGGGCAGGCGCGGCGACGCGTGCGTACGGCGCTCGGCGCGCGCGACGGGAGCCGCCGACGTCACGCGCACACCGCCGCGCAAGGCGTGCCGCGACGGTCGTGCGCGCGAACGCCGCGGCGGACGGCGCTCCGTCCGGTCGCGCGTCGCGGGCGCGCCTCTCGGCGCCCTCGGACGACGGCCGTGACGACGTGCCCGCCGTCGCGGCACGACCGGCCCCATCGGTTCGTCCGCGCGTCAGGGCCCCTCCCTCCAGGTCCCCCCGGCGACGCCGTGCCCCTCGGCGCCGCCGAAATCATCATGCTCTTAAACACCGAGTCGGGGCAACCGGTTGCGCGCTGCAACCCGGCGCGTCGTCGCGGTGTTCCGACGGGTATGAGCGATCAAACGCTGGCCCCGCCCACGGAGGCGCTCGCCCCGGGCGTCGCCGAGTTCGTCGACCGCTTCAACCGCGTCCTGCCGCCGGACTTCTACACCCGTCCCGTGGACGAGCAGCGCCGTCTGTACGCCCGGCTGCACGAGGCCGAGTTCCGGTTCCCGTACCCCGACGGAGTCGAGCTCGTCGACGACGTCGTCGACTCGGCCCAGGGCTCCGCGCGCGTGCGCGTACACCGCCCCGCGGAGCGCGTGGACGACGCGACCGTGCTCTACATGCACGGCGGCGGGTTCGTGCTGGGAACGATCGACACGCACGACTCGATCGTCGCCGAGATGGCGGCCACGACCGGCCTCACGACGGTCTCGGTCGATTTCTCGCCGGCGCCCGAGCAGCCGTTCCCGCGCGCCGTCGAGGAGTGTTTCGCGGCGCTGTGCGGCGTCGTCGAGCACGCCCGCCGGCTCGAGATCGACCCGCGCCGCATCGCGGTCGCCGGCGACAGCTCCGGGGGCAACCTCGCGGTCGTCCTGTGCCTCGCGGCGCGCGACCGCAATGGGCCGCGACCGCGCGCCCAGGTCCTCGTGAGCCCGGTCCTCGACTTCGCGCGCTGGCGCGGCGGCGGCGAGGACGCGCCGCTGCTCTCGGGCGACGAGATGGAATTCTTCACCAGGTGCTACGTCGGCGGAGACATGGACGCGGTCGAGCACCCGTACGTGTCGCCGCTGCGCACGGCGCGCTTCCACGATCTTCCCCCCGCGTACGTGATGGCGGCCGAGTGGGACTCGCTGCGCACCGACGCGATCGACTACGCCCGCGCGCTGCGCGCGCACGGGACTCCCGTCGAGCTCGTCCTCGAGCCCGGCTTCGTGCACGCGTGCCTGCGAGCCCGCGCGCTCAGCCCGTCGGTGGCCGAGGCGTTCGACCGGCTCTGCGCCGCGACGTCGCGCCTGCTCGGCGCGCCGAGCCCGGCGCCGGCGCGCGCCCCGGCGGGCCGGTGACCGCATGCGGCGAGCCGTCGTCGTCGACCCGTACTCGTCCGGCGCCCTGATCGCGCCGGAGCTGCGCGCTCGCCGCGTCGCCCCGATCGCGGTGACGTCGACGCCGGCGCCGCCCGAGGTCTACGCCGCGACGTACCGGCCGGGTGACTTCGACGACGTCGTCGCCGGTCACGGCCGCGTCGACGACGTCGCCGCCGCGGTCGCCCGGCTCGAGCCACTGTGCGTGGTGCCGGGGACGGAGTGCGGCGTCGAGCTCGCCGACGCGCTCGCGGCGCGCGTCACGCCCGCGCTCGCCAACGACCCCGAGCTCGCCGCGGCGCGGCGCCACAAGGGCCTCATGGGCCGCGCCGTGGCGCGCGCCGGGCTGCCGCACGCGCGCGAGACGTGCACCGGAGACGAGGCCTCCGTCGAACGGTGGCTCGTCGCCGAGGGCCTCGAAGACGCCGCCCTGGTGCTCAAGCCGCCCAACAGCGCGGGCACCGACGCGGTCGTCAAGGTCGAGCCGCGCGCGCCGTGGCGGCCGGCGTTCAGGGCCCTGCTGGGGCGCACGAACAAGCTCGGGCACGTCAACCGCGAGGTCGTCGTGCAGGAGTTCCTCGCCGGCGACGAGTACGTCGTCGACTCGTTCAGCCACCACGGACGCCACGGCGTCACGAACGTCTGCAAGTACCGCAAGGTCGCCAACGCGCAGCACGTCGCCGTCTACGACAGCATGGAGTTCCTGTCCCCCGACGACCCCGTGGCCGCCGCGGTCGCTCCCTACGCCGAGCGCGTCCTCGACGCGCTCGGCATCCATTTCGGGCCCGCGCACACGGAGGTGATGTGGACGGCGACGGGGCCGCGGCTCGTCGAGACGGGCGCGCGCATGCACGGCGGCGGCCACCCGCGCTACTGCCGCGTCGCGACGGGCGACAGCCAGCTCGACCGCATGATGCGCTTCTACGTCGACCGCGCTCCGGTGGCCGATTCGTACCGTCTTCGCCGCAAGGTCGTGGTCGCGTTCCTCATCGCGCGGGCGTCCGGCGTGGTGCGCAACGTGCATCTGCTCGACGCCGCCGCAGGTCTCCCGAGCCACTTCGAGTCGCACGTCGGCGCGGCCGACGGCGACCACGTGCCCGCGACGCGCGACCTCTTCACCGCGCTGGGGTTCATCGTGCTCGCGCACGACGATCCCGAGCGCGTGTGGGCGGACTACGCCGCGGTCAAGGAGATGGAGAGCGCCCTCGTCTTCGACGAGCCGGCCGACCGGCGCGCGTCGTAGCACGGAGCGGCGCGCGCGGTCCCGCGCGACACGAGCTCGTAACGCCGCTAGGCGTCGCCCGCGTCGCGCTCCGGCCGGTAGTCGAACTCCACGTCGCCGATGCGGACGTCGTCGCCCTCGCGCGCGCCGGCGGCGTCGAGGAGGCGCTCCACGCCCATCGCGGCGAGCCGGCGGCCGAGGCGCGCGACGGCCTCGTCGTTGGCCATGTCCGTCGTCGCCACGGCGCGCTCCGCGCGGCGGCCGCGCACGCGCCACGCGGGTCCCTCGCGCTCGACGACGAGGGGGTCGTCGCGGACGACGTGGCGCACGTAGCCGGGCGTGTGGTCGGCCGCGGCGCGGGCGCGTGCGACCTCGTCGCGCAGCCGGCGCAGGAGCTCGGGGATCCCCTCGCCCGTGACCGCCGAGACCGCGAGTGCGTCGGGGGCCGCGGCGAGCACCGCGTCGAGCCGGTCGCGCGCCGCGTCGATCTTCGTCGCGACGACGAGCGCGGGGCGCGCCGCGAGCGCGGGATCGAACGCAGCGAGCTCGGCGCGCAGCACGTCGACGTCGCGCGCCGGGTCGCGCTCGGGGGCCGCGAGGTCGGCGAGGAACACGAGCACCGCGGCGCGCCGGACGTGGCGCAGGAAGCGGTGCCCGAGCCCGCGGCCCTCGTGCGCGCCGGGAACGAGGCCCGGGATGTCGGCGACGACGAACGAGTCGCCGTCGACGCGCGCGACGCCGAGGTTGGGCTCGAGCGTCGTGAACGGGTAGTCGGCGACCTTCGGGCGCGCCGCCGAGACGCGCGCGACGAGCGTCGACTTGCCCGCGTTGGGGAACCCCACGAGGCCGACATCCGCGAGCAGGCGCAGCTCGAGGCGCAGCGACCGCTCCTCGCCCGGCTCGCCGCGCTCCGCGAACGACGGCGCGCGCCGCGTCGCGGTCGCGAAGCGTGCGTTGCCCCGGCCCCCGCGCCCGCCGCGCGCCGCGACCAGCTCGGCGCCGGGGGCCGCGAGGTCGGCGATCAACGTGCCGCCCTCGTCGAGGACGACGGTGCCGGGCGGGACGAGCACGACGCGGTCCTCCCCACGCGCGCCGTGGCGGCGCTTGCCGGCCCCGTGACCGCCGCGTTCGGCGCGCACGTGCGGGTGGTCGCGCAGGTCGAGCAGGGTACCGACCGACGAGTCGGCACGCAGCACGACGTCGCCGCCGTCGCCGCCGTCGCCGCCGTCGGGCCCGCCCTTGGGCTTGTAGGGCTCGCGCAGGAACGCGGCCGCGCCGTTGCCCCCGCGGCCTGCGGCCACCTTGATGCGAGCTTCGTCGACGAACGCCACGGTGGTTCCCGCCGGCCGCGCGCGGCCCGTTCGCCGCGCCGCGCTCGGGCGGACGCTACTCGGAGACGACGCTGACGACGCGCCGGCCGCGCATGTTGTGGAACGTCACGGTGCCGGGCGCGGTCGCGAACAGCGTGTCGTCGGCCCCGCGCTTGACGTTGAGGCCCGGGTGCACCTTGGTCCCGCGCTGGCGCACGATGATGACGCCGGGACCGACCTGCCGGCCCCCGTGGACCTTCACGCCGAGGCGCTTGGAGTGCGACTCCCGCCCGTTGCGCGACGACGCCGCCCCCTTCTTATGAGCCATCGCCGCCCTCCTCGTTGCCGCCGCCCGGGGCGTCGCGCCCCGGCAGCGAGATCGACTCGATCCGGATCGTCGTGTAGCGCTGGCGGTGCCCCGCGCTGCGCCGGTAGCCGGTCTTGTTGCGGTACTTGAACACCTCGACCTTCGGGCCCTTCGACTCCCCGACGACCGACGCCTTCACGACCGCGCGCGCGAGCTCGGAGCGGTCGGAGATCGTGTTCCCGCCGTCGTCGACGACGAGCAGCGGCACGAACTCCACGCCGTCGGACGAGTCCTTGACGCGCTCGATGTCGATGACGTCGCCTTCGGCGACCTTGTGCTGCTTGCCGCCCGCGCGGATCAGTGCGTACACACGTGCCTCTCAGGAAGAAGTCGAAGTCGCGAAACCGACGCCACACGATACCAGAGCGACGGAAGCCCGCCAAACGCGTCAGTCGACGTCGTGGATGAGGATGCCCCGGCCCTCGCACGTCGGGCACGGGTCCGAGAACGCCTCGACGATGCCCGCCGAGACGTTCTTGCGCGTCATCTGCACGAGCCCCAGCGGCGAGATGTCGAACAGCTGCGTGCGCGTGCGGTCGTGCTCCAGCTGGCGGCGGAAGAGACGCACGACCTCGTCGCGGTTGTCCGCATCCTCCATGTCGATGAAGTCGACGACGATGATGCCGCCGATGTCGCGCAGGCGCAGCTGGCGCGCCACCTCGATCGCGGCCTCCTTGTTGGTGCGGAACACCGTCTCCTCGAGCGTGGACTTGCCGACGAACTTGCCGGTGTTGACGTCGATCACCGTCATGGCCTCGGTGCGGTCGATGACGATGTGGCCGCCCGACGGCAGCCACACGCGCCGGTCGAGCGACTTGCGGATCTGCTCGACGACACGATGGTGCTCGAAGATGGGCAGCGCGCCCGTGTAGAGCTCGAGACGCTGGTCGAGGTCCGGCGTCGTCGCGCGCACGTACGACCGCAGCTTGTCCTCGAGCGCGGGGTCGTCGACGACGCAGCGCACGATCTCGCGGTTGAACAGGTCGCGCACGACCCGCAGCTCGAGCACGGGCTCCTGGTAGACGAGCGCGGGGGCGGTGGCGCGCTGCGCCTTCGCCTCGATCTGCCCCCACGTCTCCGCGAGCCGCTCGAGGTCGCGCTCGAGGTCGTCCTGCTGCGCGCCCTCCGCCGCGGTGCGCACGATGAGCCCGTGCCCGTCGGGACGCAGCGACTTGGCGAGGTCGCGCAGCCGCGCTCTCTCGGCGTCGGGCAGCCGGCGCGACACGCCGACGCTCGCGGCGCGCGGCACGAGGACGAGGTGACGGCCCGCGATCGACACGAGCGCGGTGAGGCGCGCGCCCTTGGCGCGCATGGGGTCCTTGGTGACCTGCACGAGGATCGGCTGCCCGGACTTCAGCACGGTCTCGATACGCGGGACCTCCTCGCCCTCGTCCCCCGCGATGCCGACCTCGCCCGCGTACAGCACGCCGTTGCGCGACTCGCCGATGTCGACGAACGACGCCTCCATGCCGGGCAGCACGTTCTGCACCCGTCCGAGGTAGACGTTGCCGACGAGCGAGCGGTCTTCGGCGCGCGTCACGTAGTGCTCGACGATGCGGTCGTCCTCGAGCACCGCGATCTGCGTCCCGCCGGGGTCGGCGTGGACGAGCATCACGCGCTCCGCGCCGGCGCGGGCGGCACGATGCTGCCGGCGTCCGCGGCCCCCGCGCCGCCGCCGGCCCCCGCGCGTGCGCGTCGACTTGGTCGCCGGCGCGTCGTCCGGCGCGGGCGCGGCGTCGTCGGGCGCGCGTTCGGCGACGTCACCGCTCGGGCTGGGCTCGTTGGCGCTCAAGTGAGAAACCTCCTCATGTGCACGTTGAGGAGCAGCCCGACCGCGACGAAGTTCGTCACGAGGCTCGAGCCGCCGTAGGAGACGAACGGAAGCGGGATGCCGGTGATCGGCATGATGCCCATGGTCATCCCGACGTTGACGAACACCTGGAACGCCCACAACGCCGCGACGCCGGTCGCCAGCAGCGTCCCGAACAGGTCGCGCGACATCGCCGCGATGCGGAGCGCGCGCCAGATGAGCAGCGCGAACAGCGCCAGGAGCGTCGCGGCGCCGACGAAGCCGAGCTGCTCGCCGACGGCCGTGAAGATGAAGTCGGTGTGCTGCTCGGGGACGAAGTCGAGCGACGTCTGCGTGTTCTCGCCGTGCAGGCCCTTGCCGTGGAGCCCTCCCGACCCGATCGCGATCTTCGACTGCGTCAGGTTGTAGGCGTCCGACTGCACGTCGGGGTTGGGGTCGAGAAACGACGTCAGGCGCGCGATCTGGTAGTCGTGCAGGACGCCGGCCTGGATGACGACCACGACGCCGACGAGTCCGAGCGCGCAGAGCGTCGCGAAGTGGCGCAGCTTCGCCCCGCCGACGAGCAGGAGCGCGCCGGCGAGCGCGACGTAGACCATGGCGCTGCCGAGGTCCGGCTCGAGGAAGATCAGCACGCCGGGGATGCCCACGAGCACGACGGAGATCGCGACGTCGAGCGCGCGCAGGTCGCCCTTGCGCTCGGCGAGGTAGGCGGCGAGCGCGACGATCAGCGCGAGCTTGCCGAACTCCGACGGCTGCGCCTGGAACACCCCGAAGTCGATCCACCGGCTCGCGCCCTTCTGCACGTCGCCGAGAGGCGTCAGCACGACGACGAGCCCGAGCACCGTCGCGCCGTACACGAACGCCGCGAACCCGCCGAGGTGCCGGTAGTCGAACAGCGTCAGCGCGATCACGAGCACGACGCCCGCGACCATGTAAGCGATCTGGCGCTGGAGGAACGTCGTCGGGTCGAGGCCCTCGGCGCCCTGCTTGTTCGCGGTCGCGGAGAAGATCATCACGGCCCCGTAGACCGCGAGCGCGACGGTGGCGAGCAACAGCGTCGGGTCGATGTGCCTGATCGGCGCCTTGCGCGCCATGCGCGCGGATATCGGCTCGCCGCCGATGCGGTCGACCGCCTCGCCGAAGACGCTCTCCATGCCCATCAGTTGCTCGCGTCCTCGCTGAGGTGCACGTCGGCGTCCTTGTCGATGCCGTAGATGCCCTCCCAGATCTGGCGCGCGATGGGGGCCGCGCTCTCGCCGCCGTGGCCGGCGCGGTCGAGGTACACCGCGATGACGTACTCGGGGTCGTCCACCGGCGCGTACGAGATGAACCACGCGTAGTTGAGGCCCGACTCGACGCTGCCGATCTGCGCGGTGCCGGTCTTGCCGCCGATCGTCACGACGTCGAACGGGAAGCCGGAGAACGCCTCGCGCGCGGTGCCGGCCGCGCCGGTGACGACGTCGACCATGCCCTGGCGGATGACGCCGAGCTCGGCGTCGTCGAGACCGAGCTCCGAGACGACCTTCGGCTCGAGCTCGCGCACGACCTCGGCCTTGCCGGTGGCGAGGCTCTGGCGGCTGAGCGCGTGCGCGAGGCGCGGCTGCATGACGTTGCCTCCGTTGACGACCGCGGAGGTCGCGATCGCCATCTGCAGCGGGTTCGTCTTGAGGTCGCCCTGTCCGATCGACATGTTGACGGTGTAGCCCGGGAGCCACCCGTCGGGGCAGTAGCCGAGATCCTCGTTGACCTCGCACCAGCGCTCGTCCGGGACGACGCCCGGGTACTCGTACGGGAGGTCGATACCGGTCGGGCGGCCGACGCCGCTGCGCCGGACGTACTCCTGGAAGCGCTCGCTGCCGTCGCCTCCGTTGTCGCGCGGCCCGAACGCCTGGTCCATCCGCCAGCCGAGCTCGTAGTAGAACGTGTCGCACGACACCTCGAGCGAGCGCGGGAAGCCCATGAGGCCGAGGTCCGCCGACGTCCAGTTGTTGAACTGCGTGCCGTACGGGTCGTCGGGCGGGTAGACGACCGACGGCGGGCACGGGAGCGTCGTCGACACGTCGGCGATGTCGGTCGCCATCGCCGCGCCGGCGGTCACGATCTTGAAGGTCGATCCGGGCGGCACGCCGGCGCGGATCGCGCGGTTGACGAGCGCGTCGTCGGAGCTGTCGTCGGGCGTCGCGGCGCCGAGGCGGTCCTCCTCCTTGAACGTGAGGCCGTCGGCGAGGATCGCGGGGTCGTAGTCGGGATAGCTCGCCATCGCGACGACGCCGCCCGTGTCCGGGTCCATCACGACGACGGCGCCGCCCGGCGCGAGGTACGCGCCGCGCGCCGCGCGCACGCCGTTCTCGAGCGCGCGCTCGGTGACGCGCTGGATGTCCGCGTCGAGCGACAGCACGAGGTCCTTGCCCGAGGCGCTCTCCTGGCGCAGCTCGGAGTCGATCACGTCGCCGGCCGAGTTCACGATGACGAGCTCGCGCCCCGGCGTGCCGCGCAGGTGACGGTCCCACGTGCGCTCGACGCCGGCCTTGCCGATGATGTCGCCGGCCCGGTAGCCCTTGAAGTCCTTCGACTTCAGCTCGTCGGCGTTGATCTCGCCGACGTAGCCGAGGACGTGCGCGGCGAGCTCGCCCTGCGGATACTCGCGCACCGGCAGCTGGTCGACGCCGACTCCGCGCCAGTCCTCGGGGTTCTCCTCGATGCGTACGACGTCGTCCTCGTCGACGTCGTACGCGACCGCGACCGGCTTGTACGGCGACACCCCCGGGTCCTGGAAGCTGCGGCGGAGCTCCTTCTTCATCGTCCGCACGCGCTCGTCGAAGCGCTTCGTCTGGCGGCGCGTGCGCCCCGCCTCGACGACGAGCAGAGCCGCGAGCCTGCGGATCGTGCGGTTGATCTCGGAGGGCTCGTCGACGACCTCACGGTCGATCGTGATCGCGAGCGAGAGGCGGTTGTCGACGAGCACGTCGCCGTCGCGGTCGAGGATGCGGCCGCGCGAGGGCTCCGTCAGCACGACGCGACGCCGGTTCTCCTTGGCCGCGGCGAGGTAGTCCTCCGACGCCAGCACCTGCAGGTACCACAGGCGCGAGAACAGCGCCGTGAACGCCGCGAACACGAGGACCCCGACGACCGCGAGCCGGATCGCCGTGCGGTCGATGCCGAGCGTCGTCGGCCCCTTGCCGTTGAGCGCTCCGAGGCTCACCAGCGATACACCCTCTCGGGGCGGAAGCGCTCCGCGATGCGGCGCACGAGCGGGAACACGAACGGCGTCAGCAGGGTGTTGTAGAGCACCACGAGCCCCATGACCTTCGCCGTCTGCGACAGGCTGATCCACGGCTGTCCGAGCATGATCGCGAGCAGCGCGTACGACGCCTCCGCGATCGCCGACGCGCCGGCGACGACGAACACGGGCATCCACACCGACTCGCCCGGCACGAGACGGCGCACGGCCCCCACCCCGTAGCCGAGGAGCACGTATACCAGGGCTGTGAGCCCGACGATCGAGCCGGGCAGCAGCAGGTCCTGGAGCAGACCGCCGACGAAGCCGGTGACGACGCCGACGCGTTCCCCGTCGACGTACGCGAGACAGACGATGACGACGAACACGAGCTGCGGGATGACGCGCAGGATCGTGGCGCGCGCGAGCAGCGTCGACTGCAGCGCGATCGCGACGACCACGAGCGCGCCGACGGCCACGATGCGGCTCGCGCCGATCTCCGCGAGGATGCCCGTGCCCTTCACGCTCCTCGCCTTGAGCTCCTTGGCTCCCGCGGCCGCCACCTCAGCGGCCGCCCGCGTCCGTCAGCCGGGGGCCGGACTCGAGCAACACGGTCACGATCTCGAGCCCCGTGAAGTCGACGCTCGGGGCGACGTCGATGTTCTGGTCGGGCGCCGCCGTGTCGCCGCTGACGCGCGTCACGACCCCGACCGGGATGTTGGGCGGGAAGATGCCCTCGTTGTACGCCGACGTCGACACCTCGTCGCCGACCTCGACGTCGGCCTCGTTGTCGATGTAGTTCAGCGACAGGTCCTCGCCGGCGCCGTTGCCCGACACGACGCCGGTGTAGCCGTCCTTGCCGACCTTGGCCTTGGCGGCGCCCTGCGGGTCGATGATCAGCAGCACCGTCGCGTCGTTGGCGCGCGCCGCGATGACCTTGCCCACGAGGCCGTCGGCGTTCATGACCGCCATGTCGGGCCGCACGCCGTCCTCGGTCCCCTTGTCGATGAAGACCGACCACTGGTAGTTCGACGGGTTGTTGCCGATCACGTCGGCGGTCACCTTGTCCATGCTCGGGTACGCCTCGTCGAGCTCGAGCTCGGCGCGCAGGTCCGCGTTCTCGTCGGTGACCGAGCGGGCCTCCTGGACCGCGCGGCGCAGCTCCCGCAGCTCGTTCTCCAGCTCCCGGTTCTCGCTGCGCAGGTCGCCGAGCTCGGCGAGCGACGAGAAGAAGTCGGCGACGGGACGGAACACGGTCGTGAAGCCGCGCTGGATCGGCGCCACGATCGTGGCGGAGATGTCCTTGGCCTTCTCGAGCGGCCCGCTCCCGCCCTGACGGAAGTCGTAGGTGATCAGCGCGATCGAGAGGGCGACGAAGACGAGCAGCACTACTCGTCCCCGGCCGGGTCGGCGATACATGCGCTATGCGATACCTCTTGTAGACGTCGAGAACCGGAGGCGCTCCCGGGTGCCGGGGGCCGGAGCCGCACGCACGCCCGCCGGTGGGCGCGTCGGCACGGCGAGCCCTCCGCGCGTCCGGGGGCGGGCTGGTGCGCTCGCATCCGGCCGGGGCCGCCTGTCGCCGCCATGGTAGCCGCTCGTTCCCGCACGGGCCTCCACGGGCGCCGGGGCGGTCAGTGGCGCGTCGACGAGATCAGGACCCGCTTGAGCGACTCGAACTCCTCCAGGCACTTCCCGGAGCCGAGCGCGACCGCGTACAGCGGGTCCTCGGCGATGTGGATGGGCATGCCGGTCTCGTGCTTGAGCCGTTCGTCGAGCCCCTTGAGGAGCGACCCGCCGCCGGCGAGCACGATGCCCTTGTCCATGATGTCGGCGGCGAGCTCCGGCGGGGTCTTGTCGAGCGTGTTCTTGACCGCGTCGACGATCGCGTTCACGGGCTCCTCGACCGACCGCCTGATCTCCTCGGCCGAGATCACGATCGTCTTCGGCAGGCCGGTGACCAGGTCGCGGCCGCGTATCTCGGCCTGACGCTCCTCGGGCATCGGGAACGCCGACGCGATCGCCATCTTGATCTCCTCGGCGGTCCGCTCGCCGAGCATCAGCGAGTACTCCTTCTTGATGTAGTTGATGATCGACTCGTCGAGCTCGTCGCCGCCGATGCGGATCGACTGGCTCGTGACGATGCCGCCGAGCGAGACGACCGCGACCTCGGTCGTGCCGCCGCCGATGTCGACGACCATGTTGCCGGTCGGCTCGTGCACCGGGAGCCCGGCGCCGATCGCGGCGGCCATCGGCTCCTCGATGATGTACGCGCTGCGGGCGCCGGCGGAGATCGTCGCCTCCTCGACGGCGCGCTGCTCGACGCCGGTGATGCCCGACGGCACGCACACGACGACGCGCGGCTTGGCGAGGAACGAGCGCCGGTGGACCTTCTGGATGAAGTAGCGGAGCATCTTCTCGGTGACGTCGAAGTCGGCGATGACGCCGTCCTTGAGCGGACGGATGGCCACGATGTGTGCCGGCGTGCGGCCGATCATCTTCTTGGCCTCTTGGCCCACCGCGAGGATCGCTCCGGTCTTCGTGTTGATCGCGACCACCGACGGCTCGTTGAGCACGATCCCGCGGCCGCGCACGTACACGAGCGTGTTCGCGGTCCCCAGGTCGACCGCCATGTCCCGGCCGATGAACTGAAAGAAGTTGTCCATCGCGCTCTCTCCTCTTGGTGTCGCAACGGCCGCCGGCCGTCGGTCTCCCGGCGCACGCGTCTCTCGTTCCCGGCGCACGCGCCGTGCGCGTCCGGTGCGAGACCCTCGCGCGTGACGCGCGCGTCGATCTTCGCGTGATTGGCCGAAGAAGACTAGTCGATGAAGCGAAGAAGACTAGCCAAAGAAGAGATTGATTTCGCGTTGCGCGGACTCGGGAGAGTCGGATCCGTGCACGAGGTTCTCCGTTATGACGGTGCAGAAGTCGCCGCGTATGGAACCGGGGGCCGCGTCGAGCGGGTTCGTCGCGCCCATGATCTGTCGCACGCCCGCGACCGCGTCGCGGCCCGCGACGACCATCGCGACGACGGGACCCGACGTGATGAACGACACGAGCTCGCCGAAGAACGGCTTGTCGACGTGCTCCGCGTAGTGCTTCTTCGCGAGGCTCTCGTCGATCGTGAACAGCTTCATCTCGCGCAGCTCGTAGCCCTTGCGCTCGAGGCGTGCCACGACCTCGCCGACGAGGCGGCGCCGGACCCCGTCGGGCTTGACCATCACGAACGTCTGCTGCGTCTCGGCCAC
>DASZZZ010000056.1:0-6473 GCA_036260375.1 Actinomycetota bacterium | reverse complement strand
GGACTCGCGACCGGAGCCCTCCTACGACCCCGCGGCCGAGGTCGTGGAGCTCTGCAGCGAGCTGATCCGGATCGACACGTCCAACTACGGCAACGGCGAGGCCACGGGTGAGCGCAAGGCCGCCGAGCGGGTCGCCTCGCTGCTCGACGAGGTCGGGATCGAGGCCCGCGTCGGACAGCGCGCCGCGCACCGCGTCGTCGGTCATGCCCTCGTCGCGGTCGTGGACGCGCGTCCCGAGCGCGCGGTAGACGCGCGCGACGCCGTCGTTTCCGACCTCGCGGCGGACGAGCGCGAGCGCGCGCAGCGCGCGCGTCCCGGCCGCGTGCCGGTCGGCGAGCGGGTTGTCGCCGTCGGCGTTGACGAGCTGGAGGCTGAACAGCCGCCACTCGACCTCGACCTCACCGCGGTCCTCGAGCCCGGCCATCCACAACGCCGTTTGCCACGCCCACGGGCACACGGGATCGAAGTGGAAGCGGACGCGTTCCGCCATCGCGATCACCTCCCGGTACGACCCTCTCGTTCCCTCGATCCTCGCGCCGGGCGGAGCCGCGCGCGTCAGGCGTCCGGCGCCGCCGCGGCCCGGCGCGCCGCGACAGGGTCGCGATCTGGCAGGCGCCACTGCTGCGGCGCGATCAGCTCGTGGGCGGCCTGCGGCCCCCACGCCCCCTGCGGGTACCGGTGCAGCGGCGGCGGATCGCGCAGCACGTCGGCGACGATCTCCCACGTCCGCGCGATGCCGTCGGCGCGCGTGAACAGCGACGGGTCGCCGATGATCGCGTCGTGGATGAGGCGCTCGTACGCCTCGATGAGGTGCGACCCGAACGAGCCCTCGTAACGGAACTCCATGCGCGCGGGCCACAGCTCGATCGTGGGACCGGGTAGCTTCGCGAGGAACGTCGCGGACACGCCCTCGCTCGGCCCTCCCAGCTCGAGCGCGAGGTAGTCGTGGTCGAACTCCGAGTGCTCCGGCAGGTCGCGGAACATCCGGCTCGGCGGCCTGCGGAACGCGAGCGTGACGACCGAGCGTTGCTCCGGCATGCGCTTGCCCGTCCTCAGGTAGAAGGGGACGCCCTCCCACCGCCAGTTGTCGACGAACGCGCGCACCGCGACGAACGTCTCCGTCTCCGAGCGCGGATCGACGCCGTCCTCGTCCAGGTAGCCGTCGTACTGCCCCCGTACGACGTCCTCGCAGCGGATCGGCGCCATCGACTCGAACACCTTCGCCTTCTCGTCGATGAGCGCCTTCGGCCGCAGCGACACGGGCGGCTCCATCGCTATGAAGCTCAGCACCTGGAACAGATGCGTCACGACCATGTCGCGCAGCGCGCCCGTGCGCTCGTAGAACCCCGCGCGCGTCCCGATGCCGAGCGTCTCGGGGACGTCGATCTGCACGTGGTCGATGTGGAGCCGGTTCCACACCGGCTCGAACATCCCGTTGGCGAAGCGCAGGGCGAGGATGTTCTGGACGGTCTCCTTGCCCATGTAGTGGTCGATCCTGTAGATCTGCGACTCGTCCAGCGCGCTCGACACCGCGGCGTCGAGCGCGTGGAACGACTCGAGATCGGTTCCGAACGGCTTCTCGTACACGACGCGAGCGCGGTCGGTCAGGCCCGTCTTGGCAAGGCCCTCCGTGATCGTCGCGAACGCACCCGGAGGCACCGACAGGTAGAACAGCCGTCGCGGCGAGCCGCCGACGTCGCGCTCGGCGCGCTCGATCGCATCGCGCACCGGCTCGCTCGACTCGGGCCCGAAGTCGTGCGACACGTACGACAGGCGCGCCGCGAACTCGTCCCACGCGTCTCCCGACGGATCGCAGCGCGAGAACTCGCGCACCGCGTCGCGCGCGAACTCGCGGAACTCGGCGTCGGTCATGCCGGAGCGCGAGTTCCCCACGACGCGGAACCGCTCGGGCATGAGCCCCTCGACGAAGAGGTGGAACAGCGCCGGCACGAGCTTGCGCCGCGACAGATCGCCGTTCGCGCCGAAGATCACGATGACGTGGTCGTCGCCACGCGGGACGGCGGGCACGCGCTCCTCCTGTCGGCTCGGGCGCGGGGCGGGCGCCGCCGCGTCACCGCCAACGTAGCCGACGGCACAGACCCCGTTTACCGTTGGACGCCATCTAACCGATACTGGACGGACGTTGCCCCCCGACGATTGGAGCCATCCCATGCGCAAGCTGCTGACCGCGCTGGCCGCGTGCGCCCTCGTGCTGTCGGCGTGCGCCGACGACGGGCCCAGCGCCGAGGAGAACCCCAAGGACGCCGTCACCAACGCGCTCGACAACCTGTCGCAGGCCGAGGGCATGACGGTGACGGTGAGCCTCGCGGCCGACGCGTCGCAGCTGGTCGAGCTGTCGGAGGGAGAGATCAGCGAGGAGCAGGCCAACCAGATCGTCGAGTCGTCGATAACGTTCGCCGGCAACAACGCCGAGAACGTCGAGGACTCGCAGGCCGAGATCACGGCCGACGTCGCCGGCGTCGACAACGCCGTCGAGCTGCGCGTCGTCGGGTCGACGCTGTACGCCCGGGCCGAGGTCGAGGCGCTCGCCGACACGTTCGGCGCCGACACGTCGCAGCTCGACGCGGTCGCGCAGCAGGCGTCGGCGCAGGGCATGGACTTCGTCGAGCCGGCGCTGCAGGGCGAGTGGATCGGGCTCGAGGGCCTCGACCAGCTGAGCCAGGCCGCGGGCGTGTCGCAGGAGCTGACCGCCCAGCAGCGCAAGCTGCAGAACGAGCTCGTCGACGCGCTCGAGCGCAGCTCTCGCATGTCGTTCGAGGGCTCCGACGACGTCGGAGACCACGTCGTCGCGACGATCTCGCTGCGCGACGCCTACGAGGGCTTCGCGGAGGCGATGCAGAGTCTCGGGCAGGCGGGGGCCCAGATGCCGCCGACGAGCCAGGTGCCCGACGAGGACGTCAGCGTCGACCTGTGGGTCGACGGCGACCAGCTGACGCAGATCGAGCTCGACGTGCTGCAGTTCGCCCGCTTCGCCGACGAGCCGGTCGACGTTCCCGACGGGCGCATCGCGCTGCGCTTGGCGCTGGAGGAGGGCGAGGTGTCGGTCGAGGCGCCCGAGGACGCGGTGACGGTCGACGTCCAGCAGCTCATGCAGGGCTTCCTCGGGGGCATGGGCACCGAGACCGACACCGGCACCGAGCCCGCCGAGGGCGACGGTGGCGGCGCGGGAGGCACCGAGGCGATCTGCCGGCAGATCGCCGACCAGCTGAAGGGCCAGCCGAAGGCGACGGTGCAACAGGCGATCGAGCAGCTCCGGGACCAGTGCCCGGACCTCGAGAGCCAGATCTCCGGCTGACCAGCACGCTTCACGCCCACGGCCGCGGTCCCGCGGCGGGACGGCCGTGGCGCGCTGGAACGGTGAATATCATGGTCGCTGGCCCCGCCGTCCCGCGGTCGCGAGCCCGCCGGGTCCCCGCGACGGCGCGGCTCGACGCCAAGGAGGACCGATGACGGCGACCGACGCCCACGACGACGCCTTCGGCGCGCGCGGCTCCCTCGACACGCCCGCGGGCGCCGTGGCGCTCTACCGCCTGGCTGCGCTGGAGGATGCCGCCGGGGCCCGTCTCGAGCTCGTCCCGATGACCGTGAAGGTCATCCTCGAGAACCTCCTGCGGATGATCGAGGACGGCTTCGCGAGGCCGGACGACGTCGCCAACCTGGCGCGCTGGGGGCAGGGGGAGCTCGACGTGCGGGAGTTCGCGTACTCGCCGGCGCGCGTCATCCTCCAGGACTTCACCGGCGTCCCGGCGGTCGTCGACCTCGCCGCGATGCGCTCCGCGCTGCGACGAGCCGGCGGCGATCCGGCGCGCGTCGACCCGCTCGTGCCGGTCGACCTCGTCATCGACCACTCGGTGCAGGTCGACGCGTACGCGAGCGCGAACGCGTACACGATCAACGTCGAACGCGAGTACGAGCGCAACCACGAGCGCTACTCGCTGCTGCGCTGGGCACAGCAGGCGTTCCGCGGCTTCCGCGTCGTCCCGCCAGGCATGGGGATCGTGCACCAGGTCAACCTCGAGCACCTCGCGACCGTGACGGCCGTCGTCGAGCGCGGGGGCCGCGACACGGCGATCTTCGACACGTTGGTGGGGACCGACTCGCACACGCCGATGGTGAACGGCCTCGGCGTGCTGGGGTGGGGCGTGGGCGGCATCGAGGCCGAGGCCGCGATGCTCGGCCAGCCGCTGCCGATGATCACGCCCACGGTCGTCGGCTTCAAGTTCACCGGCGAGCTCCAGACCGGCGTCACCGCGACCGACCTCGTCCTCACCGTCACCGAGATGCTGCGCGCGCACGGCGTCGTCGGCAAGTTCGTCGAGTTCTACGGCCATGGCTTGTCGAGCCTCGCGGTCGCCGACCGCGCGACGCTGTCGAACATGTCGCCCGAGTACGGCGCGACCGCGGCGCTGTGGCCGGTCGACGAGCAGACGCTGAAGTACCTGCGCCTGACAGGGCGCGACGACGACCGCATCGCGCTCGTCGAGCGCTACGCCAAGGAGCAGGGCGCGTGGCGCACCGACGACACGCCCGACCCCGTGTTCAACGAGACGCTCGAGCTCGACCTCACGACGGTCGAGCCCAGCGTCGCGGGGCCGCGGCGGCCGCAGGACCGCGTGCCGCTCGGCCGCGTGCTCGCGAGCTTCGAGGACGTCTTCGAGCGCGACCGCGGCGACGGCGTCGAGGTCGCGCTCGAGCGCGGCGGCGGCTCGGCGCGTCTGCGCGACGGCTCCGTCGTCATCGCGGCGATCACGAGTTGCACGAACACGTCGAACCCGTCGGTGATGCTGGGGGCCGCGCTGCTAGCCAAGAAGGCGGTCGAGCGCGGGCTCGACGTCAAGCCGTGGGTCAAGACGTCGCTCGCTCCGGGCTCGCGCGTCGTCACCGAGTACCTCGAGGGGGCGGGGCTCGTCCCGTACCTCGAGAAACTCGGCTTCGGCGTCGTCGGCTACGGCTGCACGACGTGCATCGGCAACTCCGGCCCGCTCGACGCGCCGATCGCCGAGGCGATCGACGAGCACGACCTCGCGGTCGTCTCGGTGCTGTCGGGCAACCGCAACTTCGAGGGCCGCATCCATCCGCAGGTGCGCGCGAGCTACCTCGCGTCGCCGCTGCTCGTCGTCGCGTACGCGCTCGCGGGCCACGTCGAGGTCGACCTCACGAGCGATCCGCTCGGCGACGACGCCGACGGCAACCCGGTCTACCTGCGCGACGTGTGGCCGAGCACGGACGAGATCACCGAGGCGATGGCCGCCGTGCGCGCCGAGCTGTTCACGCAGGAGTACGCCAAGGTCTTCGAGGGCGACGAGCACTGGGCCGAGCTGCCGTCGCCGACCGGCGACCTCTACGAGTGGGACCCGGAGTCGACGTACGTGCGCGAGCCGCCGTTCTTCACCGACCTCGGCGACGAGCCGGGCCCGGTCGCGCCGCTCGAGGGCGCGCGCGTGCTCGCCTTCGTCGGCGACTCCGTCACGACGGACCACATCTCGCCCGCGGGCTCGATCGCGCCGAGCTCGCCCGCGGGCAAGTACCTGCGCTCGAAGGACGTCGCGGTCGAGGACTTCAACAGCTACGGGTCGCGGCGCGGCAACCACGAGGTCATGGTGCGTGGGACGTTCGCCAACATCCGCATCCGCAACGCGCTCGCCGACGGCAAGGAGGGCGGCTACACCAAGCACCTGCCCAGCGGCGAAGTGGTGCCGATCTTCGACGCGGCCGAGCGCTACGCCGAGGACGGCACGCCGCTGATCGTGCTCGCCGGCAAGGAGTACGGGTCGGGCAGCTCGCGCGACTGGGCGGCGAAGGGGTCGGCGCTCCTCGGCGTCCGCGCCGTGATCGCCGAGAGCTTCGAGCGTATCCACCGGTCGAACCTGATCGCGCTCGGCGTGCTGCCGCTGCAGTTCAGCTCGGACGAGTCGGTCGAGAGCCTCGGTCTGACCGGTCGCGAGACGTTCACGATCCGGGGGCTCGGGAAGCTCGACGTGGGGTCGGAGGTCGTGGTCGAGGTCTCCGGCGGCGAGCGGCGGTTCACCACACGCGCCCGGTTCGATGCGCCGGCGGAGGTGCGGGTGTACCGGGCCGGCGGCCTCTTGCAGATGATGATGCGGCAGCTGGCCGAGGCGCCGGCGGCGTAGGAGCCCGCGAGGGTCGCAGGTGCGCGCCGTCGAGGGCTCCTGGCGCGCGAGGAGCCGGTCGGCTACGGCCGGGTTCGCGGCGGGCGTCGTGCTGCTCCTGCTCGTTCGGCTCGCCGCATATGCCCGGGACGGGTCCTTGCCGGCCGACGTCGCCGAGCTCGTCCCCGTGCTGGTCGCGCTCGTGATGCGCTGATGCTTGCAGGGGCGGTCGCGGCCGGGACGCGGGCGTTTCTCGGTTCCGCCGGCAGCGACGCTCCTCGTTCTCGTCGGCTCGACGCTGCTGCTCGTCGCGCTGAGCCCGGTGCTCGCCGCGATCGCGCT
>DASZZZ010000055.1:0-5228 GCA_036260375.1 Actinomycetota bacterium | reverse complement strand
CCGGGATGGCCGGACAACCCGTGAACGTCGGCAACACGACGACGCGCGCGGCGCCGCCGCTCACCGAGACGTCCTCGATCATCCCCATGTCGACGACCGAGACGGCGGGGATCTCGGGGTCGGGCACGCCGGCCAGCGCGTCCCACACGCGGCGCACGAGCGCGTCGTCGGTCCGGACGCTCGCGCCGCTCACCACGTCGCCCCCGGGTCGCCGCGATAGGTCGCCGTCATCTCGTCCCACAGCGGCTCGAAGTCCTCGGAGTGCTCGCCGCGCCGCCCTCCGACACCCGGCGCGCGCGCCCTGCCCTCGTCGGGCGCGTCGTCGGACGCGATGAGGTCGCCCGACGACGACGCGACGAACTCCGCCGAGTCGGCGCCGCGCGCCCGCACGTCGGGCGGCATCCCGAGGTCGTCGAGCGCGCGCGAGGCGCGCTCGAGAAAGCGCGCGCGCAGCTCGCTCGACGGGACGGGAAGCCAGCCGCGCTCGACCGCGTCCTCCTCCAGCTCGAACGGCTCGAAGAGCCCCAGGGTGTCGCCCCACGCGTCGGTCAACGCGTCGACGACGCGAGCGCGGCCCTCGACCGGCCCCCGCGCGACGCGCTCCATCCACGTGCGCGCGTGCAGGAGGTGGTAGCGCTCCTCGCGCCGCAGCTTGACCGCGAGCGCGGCGAGCTCGCCGTGCGCGCTGCGCTCGAGGACCTCCAGCCGGACGTCGTCGGCCGCGTCGTAGAGCCAGTGGCGCGCGAGCGTGTACGCCCAGTCCCGGTTGGGGCGCTCGCACAGGATCGCGTTGCGGTACTCGTGCGGCTTGCGGCCGAGCGCGAGGCGGTCTGCGTCGTCGTCGTCGAGCGCGGCGACGATCCCGTAGTACGCCGCCGCGTGACCGATCTCGTCCTGCGCGATCGACGAGAACGCGACGTCCTCCTCGATGTGCGGCGCGTGGCCCGTCCACTCGGAGTGACGGTGCCCGAGCACGAGCTCGTCGTCGGCGAGCGCGGTCACCAGCGAGAGCAGCGAATCGCTCATGTGCTCGCCACCTCGCGCGCGCGGGCGCGCGCTCTCTCGCGCTTCTTGACGACGTCGCGGTACGCGCTCGCGAAGCGGTACGACTTGTCGGCCGCGATCTCGAGCAGGCTCTCGTCGTGGAACGAGTGGATGTCCGAACGCCGCACGACCCACAGATGCTGGCCCTCCCGCCGGCGCAGGAAGCACTCCTTGGCAACGAGCAACGCCATGTCGGCGTCGGGCGCGATCACCGCGCCGCAGTGCTCGAACGGGTCCTTGTGCCCCGAGCGGCGGAAGACCTCGTATGTCTCCACGTCGTGCGCCGCTCAGGCCGCGTGCGCGGCGGGCTCGGCCATCGTCTCGCGCACCCAGCGATGGTCCTCGTACATCCGCCGGCGCCACTCGAGCCGGCGCGCCGTCTCGGGGCCCTCGTTGCGCTTGATCGCGTCGAGCGGCGCCCAATCGATGTCGTCGTCGTCGATCAGCCAGTGCCCGCTCGCCTCGTCGAGGTGCGGGACCGGCTCGGGGAACGTGAAGCCGAGCTCGAGCACCTTGGGCACGTAGCGGTCGAGGAACTCCTGGCGCAGGTCCTCGTTCGTGCGCGTCTTGACCTTCCACCGCAGCAGGAGGTCCTTGGCGACGTTGGTGCGCGGGCCGAAGAAGTGGATGATCGCGAGCCACCACCGGTTCAGCGCGTCCTGGAACATCCACCGCTGGTGGTCGGTTCCCGACGCGAGCTCGAGCGTGATGTCCTCGCCGTGACGCAGGTGCAGCTGCTCCTCCGAGCAGATGCGCTTGAGCACGCGCGTGTATGGCGCGTACGACGAGTCGAGCAGCGCGGCCTGGGTCACGAGCGCGGCGCCGTCGATGAGCCATCCGATGATCGCGACGTCGCCCCAGTGCGCGACCGGATAGTGGAAGACGTTGTGGAACTTGGACTTGCCGTTGACGAGATCCGCGTACATCGCGTCGCGGCTCTTGCCGAGGTCCTCGGCGACGCGGTAGAGGAGCTGCGCGTGGCCGACCTCGTCCTGGATCTTCGCGGCGAGCGACATCTTGCGCCGCAGCGTCGGCGCCTTCGGCAGGCACTCGCGCTCCGGGAGCGCGCCCATGATCTCGGAGTTCGCGTGCATCTCGATGAACTTCAGCACCCCGCGGCGGTAGTCGTCGGGCATCCAGTCCTGGGTCTCGACCTTGCCTCCGGACTCGACGTGCTCGGTGAAGCGCGCCAGCTTCTCCTCGTAGGTCATCGTCGTCCCTCCCCGGGCTCGAGGCCCTTCACGATCAGGTCTGCGAATCTCTCGCCGACGGCGCGGGGGCTCAGCGCCCCGCCCGGCCGGTACCACTCGTACACCCAGTTGCCCGCCGACAGCACGAGCAGGACCGCGAAGCGGACGTCGGCGTCGGCGCGGAACTCGCCGCGTGCGACGCCGTCCTCGACGACGGAGCGCACCATCGCCTCGTAGCGATCGCGCTTGTCCTGGACGACCGCGCGGAGGTCGTCGGCGAGGTAGCGCCACTCGTTGAGGAACACCGTCGCGGCGTCGATGTGCTCGATCGCGGTCTCGACGTGGCCGGCGAGCAGCGCGCGCAGGCGGGCCGCGGCGCCACCGTCGACGGCCAGCGCCTCCTCGGCGCGCGCCAGGAAGCGATCGGCCCCCTCGTCGACGACGTCGAACAGCAGCTCCTCCTTGGAGCCGATGTGCGCGTACAGCGAGCCGCGCAGCAGCCCGAGAGCGTCGGCGAGGTGCTGCATGGAGGTGCCGTGGTAGCCGCGCTCCGAGAACAGGCGCGCCGCGGCGCGGACCATCTCGGCCCGGCGGGCGGTGCGCGTCCGCTCGGCGGTCTGCGCCATCACTCCTCCAAACAAACGGTCGTTTGGGAGAGGTTACCGGATATCCTCGTGCCATGCCATCCGTCCGCAGGCCGACCGGCGGCAAGGAGCCGGCCGCCCGCGCCGCCAAGCAGCCGGCGAGGTCGCGCGGGACCCCCGACCGCGACGCACCGGCCCCCGACCGCGTCGCCGCGCTCCTGCGCCGTCTCGACAAGGCCTACCCCGACGCGACGATCGCCCTGAACTACACCACGCCGCTCGAGTGCGTCGTCGCCACCGTCCTCAGCGCGCAGTCGACCGACGCGAAGGTCAACGAGGTCACCGCCGAGCTGTTCCGCAAGTACCGGGGGCCGGAGGACTACCTCGCGGTGCCGGAGGAGGAGCTGCAGCGCGACATCCACGCGACGGGCTTCTTCCGCCAGAAGACCAAGGCGCTGCGCGGGCTCTCGCAGAAGCTGCTCGACGACTTCGACGGGGAGGTGCCCGCGACGATCGAGGAGCTGGTCACGCTGCCGGGCGTCGCCCGCAAGACGGCGAACATCGTGCAGTCGAACTGCTTCCCGGAGGCGCAGCGCAAGGACCCCGACGCCGGGATCGCGGTCGACACGCACGTCGGCCGCGTCGCGGTGCGCCTCGGCCTGACGCGCCACGGCCCGAAGGACGCCGCGAAGATCGAGCCCGATCTCATGGAGCTCGTTCCGAAGAGCAAGTGGCCGCGCCTGCCGTACCTGTTCATCGAGCACGGACGGCAGATCTGCGACGCGAAGCGGCCGCGCTGCGGCGACTGCGTCGTCGAGCCGCTGTGCCCGTCGAGTCAGGTCGCCGGCCGCCCCGACCTCTATCGCGCCGCGATCCCGAAGCGCGCGGGGCGCGCCGCGCCCGGCTAGCGGCCGCGGGCCCCTACGATGGGGGCATGGCGAAGAAGGTGATCCTCGCGGCCCCCCGCGGCTACTGCGCCGGCGTCGACCGCGCCGTGCAGATCGTCGAGCGCGCGCTCGAGACGCTCGGCGCGCCGGTGTACGTGCGCAAGGAGATCGTCCACAACCGCCACGTCGTCACCGAGCTCCAGAAGCGCGGGGCGATCTTCGTCGACTCCGAGAGCGAGGTGCCCGAGGGCGCCGTGTGCGTGTTCTCGGCCCACGGCGTGTCGCCCGACGTCCGGCGCAACGCCGAGGCGCGCAACCTCCACGTCATCGACGCGACGTGCCCGCTCGTGACCAAGGTCCACCTCGAGGCGAAGCGGTTCGCGCGCGGCGGACGCAAAATCGTTCTCGTCGGCCACGTCGGCCACGAGGAGATCGAGGGCACGGCGGGCGAGGCGCCGGAGAGCACCGTCGTGATCGAGGACGTGTCGCAGATCGACGAGCTCGACGTGGCGCCCGACGAGCCGGTCGCGTACCTGACGCAGACGACGCTGTCGGTCGACGACACGCTCGAGGTCGTCGACGCGCTGAGGGAGCGCTTTTCGGACCTGCAGGGGCCGCGCAAGGACGACATCTGCTACGCGACGCAGAACCGTCAGGTCGCGGTCAAGGCGATCGCACCGCGGTCCGACGTCGTGCTCATCGTCGGCGCGCTGAACTCGAGCAACTCCAACCGGATGGTCGAGGTCGCGCGCGCCGCGGGCACGCCCGCGTACCTCGTTCCGGACGAGACCGCGCTCGACGAGTCGTGGCTGCGAGACGCCGAGACCGTCGGCGTCAGCTCGGGCGCGAGCGCGCCCGAGGTGCTCGTGGACCGGCTTCTGGATCGTCTCGCGGGTCTCGGCTACACCGACATCGAGACGCACGAGGTGACGACCGAGGACGTGACGTTCTCGTTGCCGCCGTGGCTGCGCGAAGAGGAAGGGGCCGTGCGCGACTGAGTCGCGCTAGCCGATCGACTGCTCGATCTCGCCCGCGAGATCGAAGTCGAGTGCCGTCAGCCCGCCCTCGGAGTGCGTCGTCAGCGCGAGGCGGACGCGGCTGTAGCGGATGTCGATGTCGGGATGATGGTCGTAGCGCTCGGCGAGCTGCGCGACGTCGTTCACGAACCTGATCGCGGCGCCGAAGTCGTCGAACTCGAAGACCTTCTGGATCTCGTCGCCCTCGCGCTCCCAATCACCGAGCTCGTCGAGACGTTGTTCGATCTCTTCCTCGTCCAGCAGATCTGCCACCAAAACCCTCCTATGGAAACTGACTTGCCCGGAAGATACACGGCCGCGACGGAAGGTACGACGGCTATAGTGCGCCGGTCATGGACTACGGGATCGGCGTCGGCGGAGGCCTCGCCATGGTCGGTCCGATGGCCAAGATGGTCGAGGACGCCGGGTTCGAGTCCTGCTGGGCTGCCGAGACCACTAACACGGCTTTCATCAGCGCCTCGGTTGCCGTTCAACACACCGACAAGA
>DASZZZ010000054.1:0-51653 GCA_036260375.1 Actinomycetota bacterium | reverse complement strand
GGGACCCGTTTCCAGGTCCTCGCGCCGATCGTCCGAACGAGGAAAGGCGAGTTCACTGCGTTGCTCGAGGACCTCGCCCGGCGTGGCTACGCGCGCGCACGCATCGACGGTGAGGTCCGTGATCTGTCAGAGAAGATCCGGCTCGACCGCTACTTCCAGCACGACATCGACGTCATCGTCGATCGTCTCGTGATCCGAGAGGGCATCGGAAGCCGATTGACGGACTCGATCGAGACCGCCTTGAAGCTCGCGGAAGGAACCGCCGCGATCGAACTGGTGGACAGCGATGCGGAAGACATCTACTTCAGCCAGAAGTTCGCATGCCTCAACTGTGGGATCAGCTTCGACGAGCTCGCGCCGCGCAACTTCTCGTTCAACTCGCCCTACGGCGCGTGCGAGCGCTGCGACGGTCTCGGCACGCACCTCGAGGTCGATCCCGAGCTCGTCGTGCCCAACCCCGATCTCTCGATCGACGAGGGCGCGATCGCGCCGTGGTCGGGCCGCACGCTCGAGTACTTCGACCGTCTGATCGCGTCGGCGGCCAAGACGTTCGGGTTCCGCACGGACGTCCCGTTCAAGAAGCTGTCGAAGAAGGCGCAGCGGATCGTCCTCTACGGGTCGTCCGACGAGGAGGTCCACGTCCGCTACCGCAACCGCTTCAACCGCGTGCGCGCGTACTGGACGACGTTCGAGGGCGTCGTGACGTGGCTCGAGCGCCGCCGCGCCGACACCGACTCGGAGTGGGCGCGCGAGCGCTACGAGCAGTACTTCCGCGAGGTGCCGTGCCCGGAGTGCAAGGGCGCGCGCCTGCGTCCGGAGTCGCTCGCGGTGACCCTCGGCGGCAAGAACATCCACCAGGTGTGCGAGCTGTGCATCGACGAGGTCGACTCGTTCCTTCGCAAGCTCGAGCTCGACGACCGCGAGACCGCGATCGGCGAGCGCGTCCTCAAGGAGATCCACGCGCGCCTCGGGTTCCTGCTCGACGTCGGTCTCGACTACCTCACGCTCGCGCGCGGCTCGGCCACGCTCGCGGGCGGGGAGGCGCAGCGCATCCGGCTCGCGACCCAGATCGGATCCGGTCTCGTCGGCGTCCTATACGTCCTCGACGAGCCGTCGATCGGCCTTCACCAGCGCGACAACCAACGGCTCATCGACACGCTCCTGCGCCTGCGCGACCTCGGCAACACGTTGATCGTCGTCGAGCACGACGAGGAGACGATCCGCGCCGCCGACCACGTCGTCGACATCGGGCCGGGCGCGGGGGAGCACGGCGGCGCCATCGTCTACTCCGGCCCCCGGGACGGGCTCACGGAGGTCGAGGAGTCACTGACCGGCCGCTACCTGTCGGGCCGCTGCTCGATCGCGGTGCCGTCGCACCGGCGCCCCGGCACGGGCGAGTCGCTCGTCGTGCGCGGCGCGCGCCAGCACAACCTCAAGGACGTCGACGTCGCGTTCCCGCTCGGCTGCTTCGTGGCGGTCACCGGCGTGTCGGGGTCGGGCAAGTCGACGCTCGTCAACGACGTCCTCTACCGGGCGGTGCACCAGAAGCTCAACCGCAACGCGCGCGACGTGGCCGGCAAGCACCGGTCGCTCGCCGGCATCGAGCACGTCGACAAGGTCATCGACATCGACCAAAGCCCGATCGGGCGCACGCCGCGCTCGAACCCGGCGACGTACACCGGCGTCTTCGACCACGTCCGCAAGCTGTTCGCGCGCACTCCCGACGCTCGCCGGCGCGGCTACCAGCCGGGCCGCTTCTCGTTCAACGTGCGCGGCGGTCGCTGCGAGGCGTGCGCCGGCGACGGAACGATCAAGATCGAGATGCACTTCCTGCCCGACGTCTACGTCCCGTGCGAGGTCTGCAAGGGCAAGCGCTACAACCGCGAGACGCTCGAGGTCCGCTACAAGGGCAAGAACATCTCCGAGGTGCTCGAGATGAGCGTCACCGAGGCGTGCGAGTTCTTCGCCGCGATCCCGCCGATCGCGCGCCACATGGACACGCTGCGCGACGTCGGCCTCGGCTACGTCAAGCTCGGCCAGCCGGCGCCGACGCTGTCGGGGGGCGAGGCGCAGCGCGTCAAGCTCGCATCGGAGCTGTCGAAGCGATCGACCGGGCGCACGCTCTACATCCTCGACGAGCCGACGACCGGGCTGCACTTCGACGACGTCGCCAAGCTCCTCGGGGTCCTGCACCGGCTCGTCGACGCCGGCAACACCGTCGTCGTCATCGAGCACAACCTCGACGTCATCAAGACCGCCGACCACGTGATCGACCTCGGTCCCGAGGGCGGGGCGGGCGGCGGCACGGTCGTCGCGCGCGGCACGCCGGAGGACGTCGCCGCGGTCCCTGAGTCGCACACCGGCCGCTACCTGTCGTCGATGCTCGGCGCGCCGGCGCCGCGGGCGCGGCGGAGCGTCGCGGCCCGCCGGACGAGGGAGTCCGTGAGCACTCGGCGCGCGGGCTGACGGCACGCGCGCGGCGTCACTATCCTGTCGGCATGGACAAGCGTCCGGCGTGGGTCGAAGACGCCCGCCAGGTCCTCGGCCTGCTCGCCGAGCCGGAGCGGCTGCGGGTCGCGGCAGCGGTCGCGCTCGGACACGCGACGCTGAGCGACGTCGTGCGTGCGACCGGGATGCCGGCGCGCGACGTCGAGCGCGCGCTGGCGCGGCTCAACGCCGGTGGCCTGATCGTCCACGAGGAGGGGGCCGGGTTCCGCTTCGCGGTCGAGACCCTCAAGGTCGTGGCGCGCGCCGCGGCCGAGAGCGAGCCCGAGGAGTCGCTCGACGCGCCGCCCGACGATGTCAAGGTTCTGCGCTCGTTCGTCAGGGGCGGCCGCCTGCAGTCGATCCCCGTCGCGCACTCGAAGCGCCTCGTCGTGCTCGACCACCTCGCGCAGGAGTTCGAGCCCGGCCGGCGCTACGACGAGCGCGCGGTCAACTCGATCCTGTCCCGCTTCCACGACGACGTCGCCGCGCTGCGCCGCTACCTCGTCGACGAGGGCTTCCTGACCCGCGATCGAGGGCGCTACTGGCGCACCGGGGGCCGCTTCGAGGTCGACTGACCGGCTCGTCACTCGGCGCCACGGCGAAAACGACTCAAGCCCCTGGCTCGGACCGGCGGCCGCTCCTACGATCGAGCGCACGCGGACGAGGAGGACGTGATGGATAGAGAGAAGCTGCGGCAAGCATTCTTGACCCGCAAGCCCGAGTGGGTGATGGGGCTCGTTGCGTTCGGCGCGGCGGTGGTGGTGTTGCTCTCCACCAACCTCATCGCGACGGATACGGCGACGATCAGATGCCAGGGTCGCTCCCGAGTGACGCGCGTCGAACGCGGCGTCGTCGTTCGAAACTGTCGGCTCGAGGACCAGAAGCTCGTGCGTACCGGCGTCGACGACATGCTCAGGACGGCGGGCGCGCTCGGCCTCACGGGGGGTCTGGCCAAGTCGGTGCTGTGGTACTTCACTGGGACGCCGGTCTCGCGGCGCCGCCGCCGCGACGGCACATGACGGCGGCGCGCGACGGGACGCCCTTCTCGACGCCGCATGGGCGCTCCTGCCGGGCCGGCTCGCGACCACAGGCGCCGGCAGCGTCCCGCGCGCTTTTCTCGCCGCCCGGGGGCTTGCCCTAAGATGTCGTGACGCGGGCGGTTAGCTCAGCGGGAGAGCGCTTCGTTCACACCGAAGAGGTCACTGGTTCGATCCCAGTACCGCCCACTCCAGAGGAGGGCCCGATTCCGGCGCCAGTGGGTGCGCGATGGTCTCGGAGCGCCCACGAGCCGACGAACTCCTTGTCTTCCCTCGTCGGTTCCTAGGTCGGCTCGACCCAGCCCACGTCGATCCAGTCGCCCTTGGTGAACCCCACGCTCAGCCCGACGGGCTCGCCCCCCGTCTCGTCGACGTAGCGCCGGCAGCACGCGCGCGCGAAGTACGTCGCCCACGCGAGCGTCAAGGGGTAGTCGGCTGCGTTGCCGAGCCCGCCCGGAGCGTACGCGGTCCGGTAGATCGACGCGAGCATCTCGGAGGCGGCCGTGCCGTCGCGCGGCCGGTACGTCACGGACTCCAGCCAGCGCTCGTCGTGAGGCTCGTAGCGATCCGCTCCCGCGACCACGACGTCGGCGACGACGTCGCCGCCGCGGCTCGGGTAGATGATCTCGACGTAGAACGCGGCGAGCGGGACCGGCGCCGGTTCGCGCGAGACGACGTCGAGCAGGAACGACGACCGCCGCCGAAGCTCTTGCTCGTACGGCAGCGTGAGGAACTCGTCCCATCCGTCGACCCGTGCATGCGAGCGGCAGAGGTCGACGACCGAGTCCATGAACTCCTGCGGCCCAGCGGCCGGGCGAGCCTGTCGACCACGCCCGCGTAGAGCGTCGCGAGGTCGACGTCGACGTCGCGCACCTCGACGCGCTCCTCTCCCGGGACAAACGCGCCGAAGAGCTGATACAGGACGTCGAGCACGTCGCTCTTCAGTGCGTGTGGCTGACGCGCGCTCATGTCGGCAGGGCGTCTGCTGCGCCCGCCGAAGCCCCGGCGCAGGTAGTCGATGTCTCGCAGCGCTTGTCCAGGTCATGCACCTTCCCGGACAGGAACCGGACCGGTGCGTCGCCCGACAACTCGGCGGGATGGCGCGCGACGACGTCGGCGACGCGCCGAATGGCGCCGCCGGTCGACTCGTCCCGACGACGGCGATCGCCGAGACGCTCGAGAGCCGTGTCGACGCACGCGTCGATCATCTCCTCGAGCACGCCAAGGACCTCCGTGTAGTCGGACGGATCGCACGACAGGCGCCGGCGCCGGCCGGCGTCGTCGAGGCGCGCCCGGTACCGCTTCAACACCTTCTCCAGATCGGTCGCCGCGCGCTCCATGCTCAGCAGTCCCAGTATTCGCGGCGCACGATCGTGGGATCGTCCCTGATCGATCGCGTCACCCACCGCTCCCACAGTTCCAAGAACGTGTTCCAGTCGCCCGCCGCCGCAAGCCGTTCTCAGGTTGCGGAGCATGCAGCAATGGTATGCGGCGATGTCACGGCTCGCGCGTCCCGACGGTGGTAGGTGTGACCGGCGCGCCGGCTTCCCTCGTCGGTTCCTAGGTCGGCTCGACCCAGCCCACGTCGATCCAGTCGCCGTCGGTGAACCCCACGCTCAGCCCGACGGGCTCGCCCCCCGTCTCGTCGACGTAGCGCCGGCAGCACGCGCGCGCGAAGTACGTCGCCCACGCGAGCGTCAAGGGGTAGTCGGCTGCGTTGCCGAGCCCGCCCGGCGCGTAGGCCGTGCGGTAGATCGACGCGAGCACCTCGGAGCGCGCCATGCCGTCGCGCGGCCGGTACGTCACGGACTCCAGCCAGCGCTCGTCGTCGGGCTCGTAGCGGTCGGCACCGACGACGAGCACGTCGGCGACGACGTCGCCGCCGCGGCCCGGGTAGACGATCTCGACGTAGAACGCGGCGAGCGGGACGAATGCCGGCTCCCGCGCCGTCACGTCGAGGAGGAAGGACGATCTTCGGCGAAGCTCTTGCTCGTACGGCAGCGTCAGGAACTCGTCCCATCCTTCGACCGGCGCATGGGAGCGGCAAAGTTCGACGACCGAGTCCATGAACTCCTGCGGGCCCAGCGGCCGGGCGAGCCTGTCGACCACGCCCGCGTAGAGCGTCGCGAGGTCGACGTCGACGTCGCGTACCTCGACGCGCTCCCCTCCCGCGGCGGGGGCGAACGAGCCCAAGAGCTGGTGGAGAACGTCGATCACGCTGCTCTCGAGGGGCGCGGCGTGCTTCGCTCTCATGTCGTCGGGGCGGGGGCGCCCGCCGCGAACGCCGAAGCCGCGGCGAAGGTAGTCGATGTCTCGCAGCGCTTGCTCCAGGTCTCGCACCTGGTCGGACAGGAGACCAACCGGTGTGTCGTCCGACAACGCCGCGGGTCGGCGCGCCACGAGGTCCGCGACACGGTGGATCGCGTCGACGATCGAGCCACCGCGATCGCGGCGGTCGCCGAGCCGCTGCAGGGCCGTGTCGACGCACGCTTCGATCATCTCCTGGAGCAGGGCGAGGACCTCTGTGTAGTCGGAGGGATCGCTCGAGAGACGTCGCCGCTCGCCGGCGTCGTCGAGACGCGCGAGATGCCGCTTGAGCACCGCGTCGGGATTGGTCATGGAACGTCCATGGTCGTCAGCAGTCCCAGTACTCGCGGCGTACGATCGTCGGGTCGTCCGTGATCCGCTCCTTCACCCAGCTGTTCCACAGTCTGCCGAAGGTCTCCCAGTCGCCTGCGCGGGTGGCCTGCGCTTTCGCGACGCCGTCACGAACGTGGTACGCCTCGATCTTCCACGCGCACGTCGACGTGTCGCAGACGTCGCGCAACGTCACGTCGTACGTCACCACGCCCGTCGACGTGTCGACCTTCCACGTCCCCACGGTGAGGGAAGTGCCCGACGCATCCGCGGCCCGTTGCGTCCCCGCGAGAAGCCCTGCCGACAGCATCACCGCGACGGCGAGCCGCAGCCGTCGCGACATCGGATCGAGAAGACGGCCCGTCATGTTCCACCTCCGCCCAGCGCGTGAGCCTGCGCCGAGACGGCGCAGGCACTTCGGCGCACCATCGGCACGTCGGTCTCTCGACTACAGCGCGCGTCTCGCTCGCCGCAGCGCGTACGGCGATCGGGGCGAGGATCTCCTCAAGGCGGCACGCGGGTCGACGCCCTCACGGCGTCGCCGCGTCCGCACGCGCGCCGGCGGTTACGTCGAGGGCCGTCGAGAGGCGACGACGGAGCTCAGGGCGCGAGCCGGGCGCGCGCCGCCACCAGGTCGTCACCGAGGTAGGCGCCGCGTACGCCGCGGCGCGCCGCCGACGTCGCGAAGCCGTCGCCGGCGAAGAACGCCGGCGCGATGCGCAGCGCGTCGATGGCCGCCACGGCCGCGGATGCCGCGGCGCGCGTCGCGGGCTGCTGCGAGGTCACGACGACCGCGCACGGGCGCAGCGCGGCGACCGCGCGCGCGAGCGACGCCTGCGGAGTCGACGCGCCGAGGACGACGACGTCGCGTCCCGCGCGCGCGACGAGCAGCGCGAACGCCTCGAGCCCGACCGTATGGAGCTCGCCGGGCGCGGCCGCGAGCACGACGCTCTCCCGCGCATCGCCGCCGCGCGCCCGGGCGACGTGCGTCTCGAGCCACGACCGGACCTCGGTGGTGAGCAGGTGCTCCGACGCGACGTCGCACGAACCGTGCGCCCATCGCAGCCCGACGGCGCGCAGCGCCGGGAGCAGGGCGCGCTCGACGGCGTCTTCGGGCGTCGCAGCGTCGTCGACGCGTGCGAGCTCGCGTCGCAACGCGTGCGTGTCGAGGCCGAGGGCGGCATCGACGAGGCCGTCGACCACGGCCGCGAACCGCTGCGAGCGGGCCCGTTCGAGCAGTGCGATGGCGCGCCGCACGGAACGACCCTTGGCGATCTCGGCGCGCAGCATCCGAAGCTGGTCGAGGTCGTCCGCCGTGTATCGCCGGTGACCGCCGAGCGTCCGGAACGGCCGTGGCCAGCCGTAGCGGCGCTCCCACGACCGGATGGTGGTCGACGAGACGTGCACCTCGCGCGCGACCTCGGAGAGCTTGAGCGACCGTCGCTCGTCGTCGTCACGTTGCATCGCGCCCAGATACCCATCGCGCTCGGTTGTGTGACGACGCGTGCGCGTCGCGCCGTGAAAGTGCACAACTTCGTCCCGAGTCGACGCGCGTCGACCGGGTACCCCCGGGGAAGCGCGGCCGCACCACGGGGTCGCCGTCCGTTCCCCAAACGAAGGAGGCACGTGATGATCACGCGCGAGCAGCTCGCCGAGAGCCGGGGGGCAACCGTCCTCGGCGCCGGCGGCGGCAAGATCGGCACGGTGGAGGACGTCTACGTCGACCGCGACACCGAGCAGCCCGAGTGGGTCGCGGTGTCGACCGGCATGTTCGGAACGCGCACGTCGCTCGTGCCGCTCGCCGAGGCGACGATGCAGGGCTCCGACCTGGTCGTTCCGTACGCGAAGGACCACGTCAAGGGCGCGCCGACGGCGGATCCCGACGCCGAGCTGACGCAGCAGGAGGAGGCCGAGCTGTACTCGTACTACGGCCTCCCGTACTCCGAGCGCAGCTCCGACTCCGGCCTGCCCGAGGGCGGGTCGCAGGAGGCGGCGCCCGCCGGCTACGACGTGTCGGGGCCGACGACGGACGACGCCATGACGCGCTCCGAGGAGGAGCTGCGCGTCGGCAAGACGACCGAGGAGCGCGGGCGCGTGCGGCTGCGCAAGCACGTCGTGACCGAGCAGGTCCAGCAGACGGTGCCGGTGCAGCGCGAGGAGGTGCGCGTCGAGCGCGAGCCGATCACCGACGCGAACGTCGACCGTGCCATGGACGGCCCCGCGATCTCCGACGAGGAGCACGAGGTCGTGCTCCACGAGGAGCGTCCCGTCGTCGAGAAGCGGGCGGTCCCCAAGGAGCGCGTGCGCGTGTCCAAGGACACCGTCACCGACGACGTCCAGGTGTCCGACGAGGTACGCAAGGAGCGCATCGACGAGGAGGGCGACGTCACGCGCTGACCCCGCGCGCGCGGCCCCGAACGTGGCCGGACGGGGCGCCCTGCCGCCCAGCGGGCGCTCCGTCGGCCCCCCGAGCCCCGGACGCAGTCCGGGGCTCACTCCGTACATAGCTCTACGTAAGCATGCGTATTGACCCCCCCTCTCCCTGGGACGAGCCTTAGCCGGGGCCCTCGACTCGCTGATCCCGGCTACAGCCGGGTCTGCTCGCTGCCGATTGGTCCCCACGAACGGTCCGAGGTGCAAAGTGCGTGCGGGGTCGCCGAGTGCGGCGCCTCGTAGCGCGAAAGGGGTGTCGTGCTCGTGGGAACTCCCGTATGGAGCGCCGTAGGGGTGTTCGGGCGGACTAGGTCGGGGCGCGTTCGCGTCGCGTTGCTCGTGACCTTGCTCGCCGCGATCGCCGTGACGATGACCTTCTCGACGCGTTCGCGCGCCGAGGCCGCTACCGGCGAGTACGCCGCCACCGCGGAGGTGGATCGCCACGTGCAGTTCGTGGGCGACTCCGACGGCGAGGACTTCACCTTCACCGTCAACAACACGGGGACGACCGAGCCGATCGCGGCGGTGTCGTTCCGGCGTCCGTCCAACCGATGGACGGTCACGGGCTGCCCGCAGGGCCCGACCGGCTGGGACTTGATCCAGAGCGACGTCCGCTGCGCGTGGAAGAGCCAGGCGACGGCGGCCGACGACATCGCGCCGGGCGCGAGCCTGTCGGACTTCGTGATCCACGCGACCACGGAGCCGAGCGCCGCGCAGCGATCGAGCAACTGGACCGTCACGGTCAGCAGGATCAACCGCTTCAGCGCCGAGACCAACCTCCAGGCGACGCCGACCGGCCCCGACGCGCTGCGCACGACCGCGTACGTGTGGGAGGTCACCGACGCCATCGTGGCGACGAGCGCGGCGACCCCCGACACCGCGTGCCCGTCGCCGGCCAAGGCGGCGGACGCCGGCACCTCCGCGACGCTCGTGATCTGCGGCCGCAACCACGGGACCGCCAACAAGACCCCGAGCCAGGCCAAGTCGTCGCTCGCCGGGTCGTTCGTCGGCGCCGCGTCGTCGTTCTCGTCGTCCGAGGTCGCGGCGGACAGCGCGTCCGACGTCGTCCTCGGCAACTGGGACTTCACCGTCACGGCGACCGTCGGCACCGGCAAGACGGTCGAGACCGTCCTCGGCGCGGGCCCGACGTTCTACTCCAAGTCACCCCTGACGGTGCTGGAGGGCTACGAGGCCATCCAGCCCCTGCAGGCGCCCGATGCGGTCGACGACTCGTTCGACGCGGCCGGCAACCTGCACGTCGACGTCGACGCCGCCAGTGGCCTGCTCGCCAACGACTTCACCGACACGGCGACGGTCAGCTCGGTCGACGACTCGCTCACCGACGGCGACGTCAGCGTCGACCCCGACGGCTCGTTCACGTTCGACCCCGACGCCGGCTTCGACGGCAGCACGACGTTCGACTACACGCTGACGAACGCGGCCGGATCCGACACCGCGACCGTCACCATCTCGGTGTCCGAGCCCAACGTCTGGTTCATCGACAACGAGGCGAGCGCCGGCGGCGACGGCACGCACAACGAGCCGTTCGACGCCCTCGCCGACTTCAACGCGATCCAGGGTGGCGGCGGCGCGCTGCACCCGGAGGCCGGCGACATCGTGTTCGTCCACGACGGATCGGGCGCCTACGACGGCGGCATCACGCTCGCCAACGGCCAGCACCTGATCGGCCAGGGCCACGCGCTCACGTACCCGACGCCGCTGCCCGACGGCAGCCCGTCGCTGCCGGGCGCGACCACGCACCCGACGCTGTCGCACAGCTCGGGCGACGCGATCACCCTGGGCAACAACAACACGATCAAGGGTCTCGAGATCGCCGGCACGAGCGGCGCCAAGATCAAGGGCACGACGTTCGGCACCGCGACCATCACGAACACGTCGACCTCCGGGGCCGGCGCGATCCTCGACGTCGACTCGGGCACGCTCGACGCGACGTTCTCGTCGCTCGGCTCGAGCTCGAGCAGCGGCGCGGCGATCGACGCGTCGAACGTCGCGGGCACGATGTCCGTCACCGGCGCGACCACCATCACCGGTGCGGCCGGGGACGGCATCAAGATCACCGGCAGCCCGACGGCGTCGTTCGACTTCGGCGAGGTCGACGTCACGACGACGGCCGGCAAGGGCATCGTCGCGACCAACGCCGGCACGCTCAACGCCGGCAACGCGTCGAGCGACGTCAGCGCCACGGGTGGGCCGGCCCTCGATCTCGACGGCACCGCCCTCGACGTCGACTTCAACAGCCTGTCGTCGAGCACGAGCTCGGGCGACGGCGTCAAGGCCAACAACGTGACCGGCACGCTCGACGTCGCCGGCACCACCGCGGTCTCGGGCGCGACGGGCGACGGCGTCGAGCTGACCGGCAGCAACACCGCCGACTTCGTCTTCTCCAAGCTGAACGTCGCGGCCGCCGGCCGCGGCCTCGTCGCCACGAACGCGGGCGACGTCACGGTGAGCGACTCCACGAGCTCGATCTCGTCGTCCGGCGCCGCGGTCCTCGACCTCAACGGCGTGAACTTCGTCAACACCGACCTCGGGACGCTGTCGTCGTCGTCGAGCACCGGCGGCGCCCTCAAGGCGACCGCGGTCACCGGCACGATGGCCGCCAGCGGCACGACCACGATCACCAACGCCGCCGGCGACGGCATCGCGCTCACCAGCAACCCGACCGGCACGTTCAACTTCGGCAAGATCAACGTCACGACGACCGCGGGCCGCGGTCTGGTCGCGACCAACAGTGGCACCGTCAACGTGTCGAACAACACGAGTACGATCAGCGCCACGGGCGGCGCCGCGATCCACGCCAACCCGACGACGCTCGGCGTCACCCTGGCGTCGCTGTCGTCGACTAACAGCACGGGCTCGGGCCTCAGTCTCAACGGCGTGAGCGGCTCGCTCGCCGTGACCGGCGCGACGACGATCTCCGGCGCCGACGGCGTCGGCATCGACGTCGACGGCGGGACGGCGAACGTCGACCTCAGCAGCGCCAGCACGGTGACGATCTCCAGCCGCGACGGCCAGGCGATCGACCTCGACGGGGGCTCGGGCACGCGCTCGCTCGGCAACACGTCCGTGAGCAACCCGAACAGCGTCGCCGGCGACGCGGTCGTCGTGCGCAACCGCTCCGCCTCCACGACGTTCGGGCAGCTCAACGGCGGCGGCGCGGGGGACTCGCAGCTCTACCTCGAGAACAACACCGCAGCAGTGTCGGTCAACGGCGGCACGATCACGAGCGGCGCCGGCCCGGAGCTCGACGTCTCGGGCGGCAACGCCAACGTCAACATGGGGGCCGCGATCAGCAACAGCGCCGGCCGCTCCGTCCGGATCGTCAACCACACCGGCGGCACCGCGACCCTCTCGGGCGCCATCACCGACACCGGCACCGGCATCCTGGCCGACAACAACGACGGCTCGGTCGTCGACTTCACCGGCGGGATGAACGTCTCGAGCGGCGCCAACACGGCGTTCGCCGCGATAAACGGCGGCACGGTCAAGACGAGCGGCGTCAACGTCCTCGCCTCGACGACGCAGCCGGCGCTCAACGTCGCCGACACGACGATCGGCACGGGCGGGCTCAACTTCCGCAGCGTGTCGAGCAACGGCGCCTCGAGCGGCATCGTCGTCAGCAACACCGGCTCGACCGCAGGCCTCAACGTGACCGGGATCGGAACCACCGCCGGGACCGGAGGCACGATCGCATCGAGCACGACCGACGGCGTCAAGCTCACCAACACGCGCGACGCGGTCCTGACGAACATGTCGATCAGCTCGTCGACCGACAACGCCATCGACATGTCGGGGGCCACCAACGTCGACGTGGTCCGTACGACGGTCCAGGGCTCGGGCAACCACGGCATTCACGCCTCGGGCTCGAACGGACTCGACCTGCTCAGCAGCACGATCCAGAACAACGGCAACGCCAACGACGAGAACGGCGTCAACCTCGTCAACCACGGCGGGACGTCGCTGATCGACGCGACGACGCTCGACAACTCGCCCGAGAACCTGGTCATGATCCGCAACCTCAACACCAACGCGACGATCAACGTCCGCAACGGCAGCATGTTCAAGAACACCGGCGGGACGTTCGGCGGCGACGGCATCCTGGCGTTCGCCAACGGAACCTCGGGCATCAACCTCGACGTCGAGAACAGCACGTTCCGCGACCTCAAGGACAACTCGGTGCAGATCCTGCCCGAGACCGCCGGAAGCAACGGCGTCAGCAGCGTGCGGTTCGTCAACAACCTCGTGCACGAGGTGACGTCGAGCTCCAAGGGTGGCTCGGTCGTGATCGGCGGCGGCGAGGCGGCCACGACCAACGTGACCATCACCGGCAACACGTTCCAGAACGTGTCCGGCTACGGGCTCGTCAACACCGACTCGAACGGCGACTCGACCATCCGCGGGACGATCTCGAACAACACGATCTCGGGCGCCGACGGCGCTGGCCTCGTGTCGCTCGCCGACGACGACTCCGTGTCGCGCATCGTGATGTCCGGCAACAACCTCAGCAACGTCGGCGGCGACGGCATTCAGGTCGTCAACTTCGGCGGCGTGCTGGCCGGGGACACGACGGAGCTCGACGCCGTGCTCACCAACAACACGATCACGAACCACAGCCTGTCGACGACGGGCGAGGCGTTCATCGGAGGCATCGGGGTCTTCAGCTTCAAGGACGACACGTGCCTCGCGCTCACGGGCAACGACGTGAACGGGACTGTCTACGCCAACGGCTTCGAGGACATCTACCTCCAGCGCGACGCCGGGACGTTCCGCTTCGAGGAGGTCCCGAACACGGCGGCGACGGGCAACGTCAACAGCGCCTACGTGGTCGCGCAGAACCCGCTGACGCCGACCGCCACGATCATCGGCAGCGTCCCGCTGAGCGACGGCGTCGCCTGCGACCGTCCTTCGTAAGGGCTGCACGGACGAGGTTGGAGAGAGGAGAGCGACTTGGCTGAGCCATTCCTGAGCGAGATAAGGATCGTCTCGTTCAACTTCCCACCGAAGGGCTGGGCGTTCTGCAACGGACAGTTCCTGCCGATCAACCAGAACCAGGCGCTGTTCGCCCTGCTCGGGACGACCTACGGAGGCAACGGGCAGACGACGTTCGCGCTCCCGAACCTCCAGGGCCGCGCGCCGATGCACGAGGGCAGCGGGCACGTGCTCGGTGAGGCGGGCGGGGAGCAGGCGCACACCGTGACGCTGAGCGAGATGCCGATGCACACGCACGCTCTGCAGGCGACGTCGGACGTCGCGGACGCCGTGCTCACGACGAACAACCTACTCGCCCAGACGATCGGCACGTTCGGCAGCGCATACGCCCCCGCAGCAAACCTCACGCCGATGGCAGCGCAGGCGATCACGAACGTCGGAGGAAGCCAGCCGCACGCGAACATGCACCCGTACCTGGTCCTGACTTTCATCATCGCCCTCCAGGGCATCTTCCCGAGCCGGAACTAGGAGGGCGACGAGATGGCGCAACCCTACGTTGGCGAGATACGGATGTTCGGCGGCAACTTCGCGCCGTCGGGATGGGCGTTCTGCGACGGGCAGCTTCTGGCGATCGCGGAGAACGAGACGCTGTTCCAGCTGATCGGCACGACTTACGGCGGCGACGGGGAGGAGACGTTCGCGCTACCGAACCTGCAGAGCCGCACGCCGATCCATCAGGGCAGCGGCTTCGTCCTGGCAGAGATGGCCGGGGTGGAGGAGGTCACGCTTACGACGCAGCAGATCCCGGTGCACTCGCACCCGCTACTCGGGTCGCTCACGCTGTCCTCTGCGCTCGACCCGGCCGCGAACCTGACCTCTCAGGCCCCCAAGCGGTACTTCAGCCCGCCTCCGGCGTCGCCGGCGGCGATGTCGCCGCAATCGGTGGCGCCGGTCGGCGGCAGTCAGCCGCACGACAACATGCAGCCGTACCTCTGCATCAGCTTCATCATCTCGCTCTTCGGCCTCTTCCCGAGCCCTACCTAGGAGACGACGCCCACATGGCAGATCCGTTCGTTGCGGAGATAAGGATCTTCCCGTTCAACTTCGCCCCCACCGGGTGGGCTTTCTGCGACGGCCAGCTCATGCCGATCTCGCAGAACACGGCGCTGTTCTCGCTCCTGGGGACGACCTACGGCGGGGACGGGAAGTCGACGTTCGCGCTGCCCGACCTCCAGGGCAACGTGCCGATGCACCCGGGCCAGGGGCAGGGGCTCTCGCTGCGCGACCTCGGCGAGGAAGCCGGCTCGGAGTTCGTCACGCTGCTGGAGTCGGAGATCCCCGTGCACGCGCACACCGTGATGGCGAACCCCGGGATCGGGAGCCAGAACATGGCGACGAACAACATGTGGGCGCGCCCGTTCGGTGGCGGGAACCTCTACAAGAACTCCGGCGCGCTCGTGAGCATGGCGTTCGAGTCCCTTACGCCGGCCGGCGGCTCGCTCCCGCACAACAACCTCATGCCGTACCTGACGCTCAACTTCTGCATCGCGCTGCAGGGCGTGTTCCCGCCCCGCGGCTGACCCCACGAGGAGGACGATCGTGACGACCGTAGGCGGTCCGGTGGACTCGGGCGTGTCCCGTCGGGGGTTCATCGCCTTCGGCTCGGCGGTCGCCGCGACGCCGTGGCTCAACGCGCCCGCGCGCGCGGCGGGCCACGACGGGGTTGCCACGGCCTCGGTCGGCTATGCGGGCGGCGTCGACTACCGCGCGTGGCGGCGCGGGGAGCCGGGGGCCGCGCTCCGCGTCCTCCCGGCGCGCGCCGTGCACTCGGGCGACCGCGCGCTCGCGTCGGCGCGCGTCACCATCCATGGTCTGTATCCGTCGGCGGACGCGGGCGATGGCGTCGAGCTCGACGTCGTCGTAGCCGACCGCACGACCGGCGTGCGCGTCCCGGTGCAGGCGTGGACGCACCGCGTCCGGCCCGCGTCGACCGCCGCAGGCGTGACACTGCCGCTCGCGCTCGACCGCAACGACGCGCTCGAGCTCGCGCTCCGCGTCGCCGGGGCATCCGGCGCGCGCGCGTACGCGGCCCGGTTCACGCTCGGGTCGCGTGCCGACCGCCTCAACCTGCGCTCCGGCGTGTACTTCGTCGGGCTCGGCGCGGCGACGTGGCTCACCGCCGCGACGCTGCGCTCGGGCCACGACCGGCGTGACCGCGCGTCGGTCGTGCTGTCGGTGGCGCGCGCCGGCTGAGCACGCGCTCCGTGAGCGACGCCACCGCGCCGCGCGGCGCCCTCGCGCTGCGTCCGGTGACGCCGGGCGACCACGAGTTCCTCGTCCGCGTCTACGGCAGCACCCGCGCGCAGGAGCTCGAGCGCGTGCCGTGGAGCGACGCGCAGAAGGACGCGTTCGTGCGCATGCAGTTCGAGGCGCAGGACGCGCACTACCGGGCCTACTTCGAGGGCGCCCGGTTCTTCGTCGTCACGCTCGACGGCGAGCCCGTCGGCCGCCTGTACCTCCACAGGAGGGACGGCGAGCTGCGGATCGTCGACATCGCGCTGCTCCCCGAGGCGCGCGGTCGCGGCATCGGCACGGAGCTGCTCGAGCGCGTCTTCGCCGACGCCGACGACGACGGCGTCCCCGTCCGCATCCACGTAGAGGTGTTCAATCCCGCGCTCCGGCTCTACGAGCGCCTCGGCTTCTCCGTCGTGGAGGAGAAGGGCGTCTACAACCTCCTCGAGCGCCCCGTCGGGGGCCGGCGCCCTAGTTGAAGATCGCCTCGTAGCGGGCTGTCGCCGAGGTCGGGTCGCTCGGATCGGGCGCGACGGGCACCAGGAAGATCTCCAGCGCGCCGAGCTCGTCGTGACGCAGCGTGAAGACGTGCTGCACGAGGCGCGGCTCGTGGGGGCCGTGGAACATCAGAGAGAACGGCTCCTCACGCGTCCCGAGCCCACTCTTCGGCACGGGTGTCACGTCGACGAGCTCGAGCGTCACCTCGGGACCGTCGGGCCCGACCTCGACCGCGAAGCGCGTGCCGACGTGCGGACGGAACGAGTCGGGCGTGAGGTCCTCGAGCATGTCGTCCTCCGGAACGGAGATGGGCCGCGTGGAGCGCAGTCACGATAGCCGACGGCCGCGCGCCGGCGCGTGCCGTGCCTCGAGCTCCAACAGGTGCTCGCGCGTGCGGACGTCCGCCGGCGCGCCGGCGACGCTGCCGTCGCTGCGGACGACGCGATGGCACGGCACGACGATCCCCAACGGACAGCGCGCGAGCGCCGTGCCGACCGCGCGCGCGGCGCGCGGCGCGCCGACGGCGCGCGCGACGTCGCCGTAGCTCGCGACGCATCCGTACGGAATCCGGCGCACGGCGCGGTAGACCGCGGCGTCGAAGCGCGGCACGTACGACAGATCGACGGGCGCGGCGATCGAGTCGACCTCGCCGCGCAGGTACGCGCTCACCTGCGCGCAGGCGTCGTCGAGCCACGGCGGCGGCGACGGCGTCGGCACGGCGTCGTCGTCCGGCCCGGCGCGCTCGACTGCCACGAGCCCTCGTTCCGAGGCGACGAGCACGAGCCGGCCGAGCGGTCCGTCGACGACCGCGACGTGGGGATGCGCGGGGCCGCGCTGGGTCACGGGAGGACTATACGTATGGGCTTCGGGATGCGCCTCGACTAGGCTGGCGTCGCGGCTTCGGGACCACCGGGCGCCCGTCGTCGTGGCGGACGCGCGGCCCGGCGAGGAGGGGGTCATGGGCACGGCTACGAGGGGTCGCGCCGTCGTCGTCGCATGGATCGCGCTCGCGGCGGCCGTCGCGCTCGTCGGCGCACAGTCGGGCTCGTCGCCGGCGCGGGCCGCGGGTGCCGCATGCTCGACGTCGGGGACGTGGCGCCAGGGCGAGCTCAACGTCTACTGGTTCGACGTCGAGCAGGGCGACTCGCAGCTGATCGTCGGGCCCACCGGCAAGACGCTGTTGATCGACCTCGGCGAGACCGCGTGGAACTCGACCGGCACGTCGACGATGTCGCGCCGCATCGCGAACGCGATCCGGCGGATATGCGGCGTGGCCAGCGGCGGCGTCCACCTCGACTACGTCAACGCCTCTCACCATCACCTCGACCACATCGGCTACGCCGGCAACCCGAACGACACTCAGACGGTGGGCAACGGGCTCTACCGGCTGCTGACGCCCTCGGGCGAGGACTTCACGGTCGGGACGCTGCTCGACCGCGACGGCGGGACGTGGACCGACGCCAACGGCGACGGCGACTGCGACGTCGGCACGAGCTCGAACCCGGCCCCCGAGATCGCGTGGCACAACGCGGGAACGACGTCGCAGACGGCGCGCCGGTGGATGTGTTGGCTGTACGGACCGGCGTCGCAGCCGGACCGCGCCAACATCGCCGGGCACGTGACGACGCTGACGAACTCGGCGCCGTGGCCGACGCTCGACCTCGGCGGCGGCGCGACGGCGTCGATCGTCCTCGCCAACGCGAAGGGCGTGAAGATGGTCGACGGCGTCACGCCCGTCTCGGGTGACCACACCGGCGACCCCACGCCGCCGTCGGAGAACGACTACTCGGTCGCGATCAAGGTCGTCCACGGGCCGTTCGAGTACGTCACCGCCGGCGACGCCGACGGCGAGTACGCCACGAGCTCGTTCGGCTACACCTACAACGACGTCGAGGCCCACATCAAGAACGTCGTCGGCAACGTCGAGGTGATGCGTGCCAACCACCACGGGAGCGCGCACTCGTCGAGCCACGCGTACGTCACCACGCTCGCGCCGGAGTCCGCGTTCGTGTCGTGCGGCAGCAACAGCTACGGACACCCGGGCAACCGCGTCGTCGACGAGCTCCAGAGCGTCGTCAACGAGCGCGGCGTGGGTGCCGACGTGTACCTCGCCAACAACCCGTGCGACCCGTACCAGGCCGACGGCGTCACGCCGACCGACTACAGCGGCACGTTCAACTCCAACGGCGACGTGTGGCTGCACACGACGTCGGGCGGCGCCGGCTACCAGATCGACTACGACGCCGGGATGCGCTCGTACGCCACCTACAGCGAGGGCAGCGGGGGAGGCTCGGCCGGACCGGAGGACGTGCGCGTCAACGAGTACATGATGGCGCCGCAGTCGTCGGGCACGAACGAGTGGATCGAGCTGTACAACCCGACGTCGTCGGCCGTCGCGATCGGCGGGCTCTACGTCGACGACGTCGCGGCGGGGGGCGGCGCGCCGAAGCAGATACCGGCGGGGACCTCGATCGCGCCCGGCGGTCGTTACGTCGTGGAGTTCGCCTCGGGCTTCCTCAACAACACGGGCTCGGAGAGCGTGCGCTACCTCGCGATCTCCGGAGGAGCCGAGACGGTGTACGACTCGACGACCTACAACCTGTCCACGACGCGCTACGACCAGGTCTTCCACCGCATCGGCGACGGCGGCGCGTGGTGCAACACGATCTCGACCAGCGTGACGAAGGGAACGGCGAACCCGGCCACGTGCCCGTAGCGGCCTTGCGCCCGAAGCGCGTCGCGCGCATGCGCGGCTTCCATCGCGGCTCAGCCCGGCGCGCGCACCTCGACGCCGCCGTCGCGCACGCGCGCGTCGAGCACCGGCTGAGGCGCGCGCGCCGGCCCCCGTACGACCGCGCCGTCGTCGAGCCGGAACACGCTTCCGTGCCACGGGCACGTGACCGTACCGCCGTCGACGTCGCCCTCGTCGAGCGGCCCGCCGAGGTGGCTGCAGCGACTCACGAGCGCGTGGACGCGGTCGCCGCTGCGCACGAGCACGACGCCGGTGCCGGAGACGTGGACGTGATGCGGGCGCCCGTCGGCGAGGTCGGCCTCGTCGGCGACGCGCGTCCACTCGCCGGGCGGCGCCTCGAACGTCGCCTGGTCCACGCCGACGCCGCGCGCGAGCGACAGGTGCCCGCCGAGGTACGCGCCCGCGGACGCGATGGCGCCGCCGGCGAAACCGAGCGCGACGCCGAGGCGGTGGCGCCCGGCGCGGCGCGCCGCGTACGACGCGCCGTACGCGGCGAGGGCGAGCGTGTTGGCGCTCGCGTGCGCGACGCCGGTGCGGTTGTCGCGGCCCTGCGTGTCCGACCAGTCGGCGAGCCCCGTGACGGCGGTGGGGACCGCGGCGAGCAGGCCCGCGCCGACGAGCTTGCGGGCCGCGTCGCGCGTGCCGGCGCCGCCGAAGAGGTCGAGGATCGCCGCGCTCACCCACGTCCCGATGGGGACGTCGGTCAGGACGGGATGGAGCGCGTGGCCGAGCCACGTGCCGCTCAGCGCGTCCTTTAGCGGGCCCGGCGGCAGCGCGCGCCCCGCCGCCTGCGCGACCGGAGCGGCGGCGCGCTCGAGTCCCTCCGACGCCTCGATCCGCTCGAGCAACCGGTGCGGCTGCATGGCACCTCCTCGGGGACGACGGCCGTGCGTTCGTCTACCCGAGGCGCGCGCCGACAAACGCGGCGCGGCGCCCGCGACGTAGCGCGGCCGAGCCCGTACGCTGCGACGATGCCGGCGACCCCCCGTCTCGCCCGCGTCGCCGTCGCGCTCGCGGCGCTCGCGCTCGCGCCGGCGTGCCGCGCCGGAGATCCGCCCGCGGCCGCGCCCCGGCCCCCGATATCTACGCCCGCAGCGCCGTCGCCGTCTCCGTCGCAGCGACCCCGCCAGCGCCCTCCGGCGCCCGCGTTCGACCCGGCCGCGGTGCGCGTGAAGCTCGCGCCCGTGGCCGACGGCTTCGACATGCCCGTGCTCGTCACCAACGCGGGCGACGGCAGCGGCGACCTCTTCGTCGTCGAGCAGGCCGGCGTCGTCCACGTGCTGCGCGGGGGCCGGGGGGAGCCCGAGCCGTTCCTCGACCTGTCCGACCGGACCGAGGCGTCCGGCGAGCAGGGCCTGCTCGGGCTCGCGTTCCACCCGCGCTACGCCCGCAACGGGCGCCTGTTCGCCCACTACACCGACGTCGACGGCGACACGGTCGTCGCGGAGTACGAGGGCGGCGACGAGCGTTCCGAGCGCGTCCTGCTGCGCGTCGACCAGCCGTACGCCAACCACAACGGCGGCGCGCTGACGTTCGGGCCCGACGGGATGCTCTACGTCGCGCTCGGGGACGGGGGCTCGGCGGGCGATCCCCACGACAACGGCCAGAGCCTCGGCACGCTGCTCGGCAAGATCCTGCGCGTCGACGTCGACGCGGGCGCGCGCCACCCGTACGCGGCGCCGGCCGACAACCCGTTCGCGGACCGCCGCGGGGCCCGTCCGGAGATCTGGGCCTTCGGGTTGCGCAACCCGTGGCGCATGTCGTTCGACCCGGTCACGGGCGACCTGTGGATCGGCGACGTCGGGCAAGGCGAGTGGGAGGAGGTCGACCGCATCCCCGCGGGCGGGGGCGGCCTCAACTTCGGGTGGAATCGCATGGAGGGCCGCGACTGCTACGAGGCGGCGCGCTGCGACCGCTCGGGGCTCGAGCTCCCCGAGGCGCAGTACTCGCACGAGCTCGGCTGCTCGGTCACGGGCGGGCACGTCTACCGCGGGGCGCGCTGGCCGGAGCTGCGCGGCGGCTATCTCTTCGGCGACTACTGCAGCGGACGCGTGTGGGTCGTCGACGCCGCCCGTCCACGGGACCCCGTCGAGGTCGCCTCGACCGGCGCGCGCATCTCCTCGTTCGGCGCCGACGAGGACGGTGAGCTCTACGTCACCGACCACGCGTCCGGGCGGGTCCTGCGCGTCGTCGGCCGCTAGACGCGCGGCGACCGACGCCGACGTAGGCTCCGGCCGTCACGCCCGACGACCGGAGGGGGAGCATGGCCGCCGAGTACGACGCCATCGTGGTCGGGGGAGGCCACAACGGCCTCGTCGCGGCCGCGTATCTCGCGCGCGCCGGCGCGCGCACGGTGGTGCTCGAGGCGCGCGCCTCCGTCGGCGGTGCCGCGACGACGGAGCGGCCGTGGGGGTCCGACTTCAAGGTCAGCGCGCTGTCGTACGTCGTCAGCCTCATGCCGCCGCGCATCGTGCGCGACCTCAACCTCGAACGGCACGGCTACCGCATCCACCCGCAGGAGTCGTATTTCGTGCCGCTGCCCGACGGCGGCGCGCTCGCCGTCGGCGGCAAGTCGCCCGCCGAGGTCCGCGCCGAGGTCGCGCGCTTCTCGCGGCGCGACGCCGACGCGCTGGAGCGGTGGGACGAATGGATCGGCGCGCTCGGCGCCGTCCTCGGCCCCCTGCTGCTGCGTCCGCCTCCCGCGCTCGGCTCGACCACCCCCGCCGACGTCGCGGACCAGATGGCGCTCGCGTGGAGGCTACGCGGGCTCGGGCGCCGCGGCGTCGCCGACCTCACGCGCCTGATGACGATGAGCATCTCCGACCTTCTCGACGACTGGTTCGAGTCGGCGGAGGTCAAGGCGATGCTCGCGGTCAGCGGCGTCATCGGGACGTGGGCGGGCCCGGCCGAGCCAGGCACCGCATACGTGATGCTGCACCACCACGTCGGCGACCTCGGCGACGGCGCCGTGGGGCGTTGGGGCTTCCCCGAGGGCGGCATGGGCGCGGTCTCGGGGGCCCTGCGCGCTGCGGCCGAGCGTCTCGGCGCGCGTGTGCGGACCGATGCGCCCGTCGCCCGCGTCCTGACGCGCGGCGGTCGCGCCACGGGCGTCGCGCTGCGCGACGGCGAGGAGCTCGCCGCACCGCTCGTCGTCACCGCGGTCCATCCCAAGATCGCGTTCCTCGAGCATCTCGACCGCTCGGAGCTGCCGGACGACTTCGTGCGCGACGTCGAGCGCTGGAACACGCGCAGCGGCGTCGTGAAGGTCAACCTCGCCGTCGCGGAGCTGCCCCGGTTCCGCGCCGCCCCCGACCCGAGCCCGGGCGTGCACGGGGGGACGATCGTCCTGGCGCCGTCGGTCGGCTACGTCGAGGACGCGTTCCAGGCGGCGCGCGCCGGCCGGGCCGCGGACGCGCCGTTCGCCGACGTCTGCATCCCGAGCTTCTACGACCGCACGCTCGCGCCCGACGGCGCGCACGTCGTGTCGATGTTCACGCAGTGGGTGCCGCACGAGTGGGCGGCGGAGCCGCACGACGACGAGCTCGACGCGTACGCGGACCGCGCCGTCGCCGCGCTCGCCGAGCACGCGCCGAACGTCGCCGGCGCGATCCTGCACCGTCAGGTCATCGGACCGCACCGGATGCAGACCGAGTACGGGCTCGTCGGGGGCAACATCTTCCACGGCGAGCTGTCGGCCGACCAGCTCTTCCACATGCGTCCGGCCCCCGGCTACGCCGACTACCGAACGCCGATAGCGGGGCTGTACCAGTGCGGCTCGGCGACGCACGGCGGCGGCGGGGTGACGGGGATACCCGGGCTCAACGCGACGCGGGCGATCGCGCGCGACCGGCGGCGGGGGCGTCTGCGCGGCCTCGTGCGGCGGGCCTGACCCACCACCGGCGCCGGCAAACGAAACGCAAAGCCGCCGCAACTGTACCGACCACTTCGCGTGCGGTTGACTATCGGGCATGCACGCCTCGGCGTGACCGGAGCAGTCGCGGGATCGGCTGGTGAGGGGGGGCCGAGAGGGCATCGGCGCGCGCCCGTGTGCATCCGGCACGCCGCGGCGTGCAAAGCACGCCCCCAGCGTTATGCTCGGCGTCGAGGCGACTCTCTGGGGGCCGCGTGGGGGGATCCAGCGGAACGGCGCGCACCACCGACACCAACGCGAGACCGTCCCCGGGCGCGCGCGGCCGGCGTCAGCGTTCGGCTGCCCCGGGCGTACGCGGCTCGGACGGCCGCGGCGACCGCTACGCGTCCGTGCTCGTGCTGGCGGCGTGCGGCATCGGTCTCGAGGACGTCGGCGAGGCGTTCGCCCGGCACCGCCTCGTCCCGTTCGTGGTGCGCGACTCGGAGCAGGCGATCCGGCTCGCCGCGCGCGCCACGCTTCACGCCGCGGTTCTCGACGCCCACGCGCCGGGATGGGAGGTGGTCGCGTCGTGCGCGCGCGGGCGCGCGGTGCCGACCGTGCTCGTCGGCGACGCCACGCAGCTCGCACCGGACAGGCGCGCTCCGGGCGTCGACGCGTACGTCCTCGGCCCGGTCGACGCGGACGCCGTCGCCGCGGCGGTCGAATGCGCCGTCGAGGCGTCGGGGCGGCCGCCCGGCGGCGAGGTCGAGATCGGGGCGCTTCGAGTCGACCTCGACGCGCAGGTCGCGTACGTCGGCGAGCGGCGCGTCGAGATGCCTCGCAAGGAGTTCGAGCTGCTGCGCGCGCTCGCCCGTTCGCCCGGGCGGCCGGTTCCCGCAGAGGAGCTCCTCGCCCAGGTGTGGCCGCACGAGCCGGGCATGACGCGGCGCGACCTCCACTGGCACGTGTGGCGCCTGCGCTCGCTCATCGGCGACCGCAACCGGGCCGCGCCGGCGGTCGCAAACCGGCGCGGCTACGGCTACGTCCTCGACTACGCCGGCTGCGAGCGCCTCGCGTAGCGGGCGCTCAGCTCGTGCGGCCCGCGTCGCGCTCGCGCAGGTCGACCGTCGCCGCTCCGGTCCCCGAGGCGCCGCCGCCCTGCACCTGGCGGCGCACCTCGCCGGACTCGCGCTCGGCGCGCAGCGCGGCCCGCTCCCAGTAGCCCTGCATCGTGCGGATGCCGCCACCGCCGATCGCGACGACGGCGCTGCCGACGACGATCGCGAGGAGCGCGTAGAACAGGCCGATCGTCACGTTCTCGGCGATGTCGAGCTGGTCGAGCGCGGCGAAGACGGCGACGACGAGGATCGCGGTGCTCGCCGCGACCGCGAGCGCGCGGCCGTAACCGAGGCCGCCGAGCGACGCCGAGACGATGTCCTTGACCGCGGCCGCGATGGCGGCGCCGACGACGACGATCACGATCGCGGCGAACACGTTGGGCAGGTAGGCGATCGTGCCCTGGATCATCTCGCTGATCGGGTTGGGACCGAACACCCCGAACGCGAGCTGGAGCACGAACAGCATGAGCGCGTAGAACACGACCTTCGACAGCAGCGACGACGCGTCGTAGCGCGACGATGCGAGCGCCTTGCCGACGCCGCCGCGTTCGACGGCGCGGTCGAACCCGACGCGCTCGAGGATGCCGTCGAGGATCTTCGCCACGGCCTTCGCGACGAAGTAGCCGACGACGAGAATCAGCACGAACGCGACGAGCTTGGGCAGCAGCGCGGCGACGGACGCGAGCGCGTCGCCGAAGCCGTTCTTGAAGTCTTCCATGGGGGCTCCTTCCGCAGAGCCGTCGGCGAGACGGCGGAGGCGGCGCGCGTACCCGATGGCGAGCGCGCGAAACCGCCGGCGCGGCTAGCGGAGTGACGTGTCGTCGAGGTGCTTGCGCAGCTCGTCGATCGACTCGTAAACCGCGACCGCGCCCGCGTCGCGCAGCTCCTGCTCCGAGAAGCCACCGGTGAGGACCGCGATCGTGTCGACGCCGGCGCGCCGGGCCGCCTCGCAGTCCCACACGGAGTCGCCGACCATGACCGCGTCGCGGCCGCCCGCCTTGTCGATCGCCGCGCTCACCAGGTCCGGGTCCGGCTTGGTCGCCTCGACGTCGGCCGAGGTCGTCCATGCCTCGACGACGTCGCGCACGTCGAGCAGGTCGAGATAGTGGTCGACCTCCTCGGCCTTCGCGGAGCTTGCCAGCACGACGACGTGTCCCCGCGCGCGCAGCTCCTCGATCAGCTCGCGCGCGCCGGCCATCGTCTCGACCTCGCCGATCAGCTCCGCGTACAGGTCCTTCTCGGCGGCGCGGATGTCATCGCCGAGGCGGCGCTCGACGTCGTCACCCGCGAGCGCCGCGACCATGTGGTCGCCGCCCATGCCGACGTGGCGGTGGATGCGCCACAGCGCGACCTTGACGCCGTGCGCACGCAGCGCGCGGTACCACGCCAGCGCGTGCTGGTAGTTCGTGTCGACGAGCGTGCCGTCGATGTCGAGGATCGCGGCGCGGGGCATGGCGGCAGCCGTACCCGCGCCCGATGCGCGCAAACGGCGCCTGGTTTGGCGCGCCCGGCGCGGAGGAAAGATCGCGCCGCGGCGGGGCCGCGCACGCGGCCAGGCCACGACCGAAGGGAGGACCCGATGACGGATGCCGGCGAGGGCATCAAGGGCAAGGTCAAGGAAGCTGCGGGCGCGGTGTCGGACGACGACCGCCTCAGGGCCGAGGGCAAGGCACAGCAGGACAAGGCCGACGCCGAGCGCGAGGCGTCGCGGCGCGAGGCCGAGGCGGACGCGGCGCGCACCGAGGCGGCGTCGCACGAGGCGGAGCAGCGCCGCCACCAGTAGCGTCACGAACCGCTCCGGGCGCACGTGGCCGGGGCACTCCGAACCGTTCTGAGTCGGCCCCGACTCACGTGCGCCCTGCGCTCGTCCGTCTTCGAGTGGCCGCTCCGGGCGCACGTGGCCGGGAGACTCCAAACCGTTCTGAGTCGGTCCGTCGCACGTGCGCCCTCCGCGGTTGCGTTCGCGAACGACCGCCCGCGCGTCGATGATGGGGCGGTGAGCGTTCCGTTCGAGTCGCTGCCGCAGCCCATGCTCGCCCGTCTCGCGTCGGAGCTGCCGCGCGGGGCCGGGTGGGTCTACGAGCCGAAGTACGACGGCTTCCGCGCGCTCGTCGCGCACGACGACGGCGTGCGCGTCGTGAGCCGCGACGGGCGCGACCTCGAGCGGTACTTCCCGGAGCTGCCGCCGGTGCTGGCGGGCGCGCTCCCGCGCGGCTGCGTCGTCGACGGCGAGGTCCTCGTCCCGACCCCGCGGGGCGTCGACTTCGACGCGCTGCTGCAGCGCATCCACCCGGCCGCGTCGCGCGTCGCGCTGCTGGCGCGCGACACACCCGCGACGTTCGTCGCGTTCGACGTCCTCGCAGCGGGCGGCGAGGACCTGTGCGCGCGGCCCCTGTCCGAGCGCCTGGCCCGCCTCGAGTCGCTGCTCGGCGCGTCGTCGTCGGACGGCGACGACGCGATCCGGGACGCGCTCACCGGCGCGGCGCGCCGCGTCGTCGTAACGCCGCGCACCGACGACCACGAGCGCGGGCGCGGGTGGATGTCGCGCTTCGAGGGGCTCGGGCTCGACGGCGTCGTCGCCAAGCGGCTCGACGCGCCGTACCGGCCCGGCAAGCGCGACATGGTCAAGGTCAAGCTGCAGCGCACCGCGGACTGCGTCGTGGGTGGCTACCGCCTGTCGAAGACCGGTGACGGCGTCGGCTCGCTCTTGCTCGGGCTCTACGACGACGCCGGGGTGCTGCACTACGTCGGGCACACGTCGGGGTTCCGCGCCGCGGAGCGGCGGGCGCTGCTCGGCGAGCTGCGCGCCCTGGAGGGCGACGGCGGCTTCGGCGGCGGTCGCGCGCCGGGCGGACCGAGCCGCTGGACCGGCGGCCGCGACACGTCGTGGGTCTCGCTGCGCCCGGAGCTCGTGTGCGAGGTGTCGTTCGACCGCGTGATCGGGGAGCGTTTTCGCCACGCGGTCGGATTCGTGCGGTGGCGGCGCGACAAGGCGCCGTCGGAGTGCCGCTTCGACCAGCTGCGCGCGCCGTCAGCGTAGGTCGCGCCGGCGCGACGGCGCCGCGCGCGGCGGTTCGCCGCGCGCCTTCGGGAAGTGCGGCGGCCACGGCGCGTCGCCGAGCCCCTCGCGCTCGTCACGCCGGGCGAGCTCCAGCAGCGACTCGATTCCCGCCGAAGCGTCGTCCATGCCGCGCCACGGGTCGCCGTCGCGCGCGACGCGCGCAGGCACCGTCGCCACGGTGAGCTCGGCGGGCTCGACGTCCGGCACCTCGTCCCACGCGAGGGGACAGGACACGCGCGCGTCGGCGACCGGACGCACGGAGTACGCCGACGCGATCGTCCGATCGCGCGCGTTCTGGTTGTAGTCGACAAACACGCCGCGACGCTCTTCCTTCCACCACTTCGTCGTCGCGACTCCGGGCATGCGACGTTCGACCTCGCGCGCGAGCGCGAGCGCGGCGCGCCGAACCTCGGTGAAGTCCCAGCGCGGCTCGATGCGCACGTACACGTGCATGCCGCGCTTGCCGGACGTCTTCGGCCACCCCTCGAGCCCGTGCTCGCGCAGCACGTCACGCACCACGGGCGCGACGCGCCGCACGTCCTCGAACGGGATGCCGGGCGTGGGATCGAGGTCGACGCGCAGCTCGTCGGGATGGTCGCCGTCGGCGGACGGGGACGACGCGCGCGACGCGCACGGCGGGGGCGGCGACAGCGGCGCGCGCACGGGCCACGGATTGACGTCGATGCATCCGAGGTTGAGCATCCACACGAGGTGCGCGGCGTCGGCGACGACGAGCATGTCGGCGGTCCGCCCGCTTGGGAACGAGACGACGTGCGTGCGCAGCCACTCCGGACGCGCGCTCGGCACACGCTTCTGGAAGAACGCGTCGTCCGGGCTGTCGACGCCGTTCGGCCACCTGTACAGGGACGTCGGCCGCCCGCAGCAGCCGTTGAGCACGCCGTCGGCGACGGCGAGGTAGTAGTGCACCAGGTCGAGCTTCGACACGCCGGCGCGCGGAAAGAACGTCTTGCCGGGGTTGGACACCTTGACCGCGCGGCCCGCGGCCTCGACCATCTCGAACGGCGTCGCCATGCACCGAAGTATCGATCACCGCGCTGGGCAAGGGCGGCAATGCCGCCACCGAATCGAGCGGTGCGCGCGCCGGCGTTCGATGTGCGAGTGCGTATCCTGTCCCGCCATGCGACCACGCGTGCGCCTCGACGACCTGCCCGAGGCCGCGCTCGATCTGGAGCTGTCGTCGTGGCTCGGGCGACGCAGCTATCGCGCCGACGACTTCCCGCTCGAACGGCTCGTCGCGTGCAAGCGCTCGACGGTCAGCGTCGTCCTGCCGGCGCGCAACGTCGCCGGGACGATCGCGAGCATCGTCGACACGCTCGTGCCGCTGCGCGAGCGCGGCCTCGTCGACGAGCTCGTCGTGATCGACGCCGCCTCCGCCGACGGGACCGCGCACATCGCAGCGCGCCACGGGGCGACGGTGCACCAGGAGTCGGAGCTGCTCCCGGAGTTCGGGCCCGCGCGCGGCAAGGGCGACGCGATGTGGCGCGGCCTGCACGCGACCACCGGCGACGTCGTCGTGTACCTCGACACCGACACCGAGGACTTCGCCGACCGCCTCCTGCTCGGGCTCCTCGGGCCGGTGCTGTCGGAGCTCGAGGTCCAGCTCGTAAAGGGGTCGTTCCGGCGGCCGCTGCGCGTCGGGGACGCGTTGATCCCGGACGGCGGAGGGCGCGTCACCGAGCTGCTGGCGCGGCCATTCCTGAACCTCTACGTGCCCGAGCTCGCGGGCTTCCGGCAGCCGCTGGCGGGCGAGATCGCGGCGCGCCGCGACTTCCTCGAGAGCATCAGCTTCCCGGTCGGCTACGGGATCGAGATCGCGATGCTGATCGACGCCCTCGACCTCCTCGGTCTCGACGCGCTCGCGCAAGTCGACCTCGAGACGCGCCAGAACCGGCATCAGCCGCTCCCGAACCTCAGCGCGATGGCCTACGGCGTGTTGACCGCGGCGGCGCGGCGCGTGCACGACACGAGCGCGCTGAAGACGTTCGGCGCGGGCACCATCGCGCTGCCGATGCCCGACGGCCTCGAGCTCCGCCGCGTGCCGGTCGAGGAACGGCCGCCGCTTCGCTCGCTGCGCCGGGCGAGCCGGCGCCGATCCGGCGCGCGCTAGCCGGCGTCGCCCCCGTCCGCGCGCGCCGCGCGCGTCACGAGGTCGTCGTAGACGGAGGCGTCGTCGGAGTCGATCACCGGGAACCCGCGTCCGTGCGCGCCCTCCCAGTGCATCTCGACGCCGGGGTTGTGCGCGCTCGTGCCGTCGGGCAGGAACACGTGCGGGCTGCCGCGCGCACCCCACGCGCGCGCCGCGTCGAGCGACGTCATCACCGCGCTCCGGGCGCGTCCGTCGTGCAGCGCGGTCTCGAGCGCGGCGGCGTCGACGCCCTCGCACGCAGCTGCCGCGGCGACGATTTCGTGGTACATGCCGACGTTGCGGCTGCGCGCGAACAGCGCGCGTCGCAGCGCGGCGTCGAGCTCCTCGCTGGCGCGCAGACCCTGGTCCTTGGCCGCCTGGACCGCCTCCAGCGCGAGCAGGACCGTGCCGGGGTACTCGTGCGGCGCGCGCTGCCACAGCTGCCACCCCGCGTCGGGCGCGAGCCCGCCGACGACCGGAGTCTCCGCGTCGAGCACCAGCTTGGGGGTCGGGCGCTCGTTTACGAGCTCGAGCGGGAAGGGACGGTGGTCCAGCGCGACCGCGTCGTCGAGCCCGAGCCGCCGGCGCGCAGACCGGAGGCGATGGACCGCGAGATGGCTCCACGGGCACGCGATGTCGGAGAAGACGACGATGGTGCCGGGCTCGACGTCGGGCATGTGGCTCGCTCCTCGGTCCGTGGATGGTGTCGGACGGCGCGCACCCTATGGTCGCCCGTCCGGGTCGACTACGCTGACGTCCGTGCCGTCCAGCAGACGTCGCCGAGCCGACGAGCCGCGCCCGACGGAGGGCGCGGGGGCCTGACGTGCAATCCCGTCCGGTCGCCGGCCCGTACCGGGATGTGTGGTCGCTGTCCGACGAGTCGCTGCTGGCCGGCCTCGCGTCCGGGGACGCGGGCGCCGCGACCGCGTTCGTCCGCCGCTTCCAGGCGCGGGTCTACGGGCTCGCGCTCACGATCGTGCGCGACCCGGCGCTCGCACAGGACGTCGCCCAGGAGACGTTCGTGCGCGCCTGGCGCCACGCCGCGGCCTACGACGCGCGCCGCGGCCGCGTCGCGACGTGGCTGCTGTCGATCGCCCGCAACCTCGCTATCGACGTCACGCGCATGCGGCGCCAGGACCCGATCGACCCCGGGATGCTGGCGGAGCTCCGCATCGCGGCCCCCGACTCGGACCCGTCGGAACGTGAGTTCCCCGTCGACGAGACCGAGCGCCTGCGCGCCGCGGTCGCGACGCTCCCGGAGGAGCAACGGCGCGCACTCGTGCTCGCGGCCTTCTACGGCCGCACCGCGCGCGAGATCGCGGAGCTCGAGCGGATACCGATCGGAACCGCGAAGACGCGTATCCGCGCGTCGATGCTGAAACTGCGCGCCGCGTTCGAGGTGAGCAGCGATGAGTGAGCGGCGCGACTGCGACGAGCTCCGTCGTGTCGCGCCCGAGATCGCGCTGGGCATCGCGACCGGCGACGAGCGCGCCGCGGCACTCGAGCACCTCGCCGTGTGCGCCGACTGCCGCCGCCACCTCGACGGACTCGCGCAGGTCGCCGACGAGCTCGTGACGCTCGCGCCGGCGCGCGAGCCGCCGCTCGGCTTCGAGTCGGCGGTCGTGGGACGACTGGGCGAGCGCCGCGCCCGCCGCCTGCGCGTCCCGCTCGCCGCGGCCGCGGCCGCGCTCGTCGTCGCGCTCGCCGGCGTGGGCGCGACGCTCGCGGCGACGAGCGACGAGCGCGACCTCGCGGCGCGCTACCGCGACACCCTCGCGACCGCGCGCGGTGACTACTTCGCCGCCGCCGGGCTGCTCGCGCCCGACGGTGAGCGCGCGGGGACGGTGTTCGCCTACGAGGGCGAGCCGTCGTGGATCTTCATGACGCTCGACCGCGCTCGTGCGGGGCCGTTCGAATGCGTCGTCGTGACCGAGGACGGCGGGCGGCTGTCGCTCGGCAGCTTCGACGCGAGCCGCGGCGTGTGGGGCGCGACGCTCCCGGTCCCCGTCCACGACGTCGAGCGCGTTGTGCTGGACGGTCCCTCGGGCGCGCTCGAGGGGGCGCTCGGTCACTGAGCGGCGGACGGGCGACCACGGGCGTGTATCCGAGCGAGCCGTTGGGTACGTACGGGTTCGTACGGAAACGGGACCCCTAGAGTCGATTGGAGGTCGCCGAATGGGCACGATCGAGAAGTCCATCGACGTCGAAGTACCGGTCCACGTCGCGTACAACCAGTGGACGCAGTTCGAAGAGTTCCCGCACTTCATGGAGGGCGTCGAGAAGGTCAACCAGCTCGACGACACGCACCTCCACTGGGTCGCGGAGATCGCGGGCCAGCATCGCGAGTGGGACGCTCGCATCACGGAGCAGAAGCCGGACGAGCGCATCGCGTGGGCCGCGGAGGGCGACACCAGGCACGCCGGCGTCGTCACGTTCCACCGCATCGACGCGAACACGACGCGGGTGATGCTCCAGCTCGAGTACGAGCCGAGCGGGTTCGCCGAGAAGGCGGGCGACGTCCTCGGCATCGTCCAGCGTCGCACCGAGGGCGACATGAAGCGCTTCAAGGAGTTCATCGAGTCGCGCGGCCGAGAGACCGGCGCGTGGCGCGGGGAGGTCGACCGCCCGCTGCCGTGACGCGCGCGCGACGAGCAGAACGACACGCGGGGGCCGGGGCGCACGCTCCGGCCCCCGTCGCGCGCGTCGCGGCAGGGTCGTAACGACGACAGAGAGGTAGGCTGCCCTCCATGTCGGACGGCGCGCGCAGCAACGATCCGCGCGGCACGCCCAAGGGGGCGCGCGCGGGCACAGGCGGCGGCATGCCCGATCGCCAGCGGACGATCGTGCTGGCGCTCGTCGGCGTCGGTCTGTTGTTGCTGGTGACGACACAGGGATCGCTGTTGTCCCCGCGCGAGTCGATCGACTTCTCACGCTTCCTCGCGCTCGCCGAGCGCGGGCGCGTGAGCGAGGCCGACATCTCGCAGACGTCGGTCGAAGGAACGTACTCCAGCGGCGGCGAGGAGCAGCCGTTCACGACCGAGCTTCCGCCCAACTTCGAGACGAACTCGCTCGTGCGTCTGCTGCGGGAGCAGGGTACCGACTTCTCCGGCACGCAGCCGAGCGCGCTGACGCAGTTCCTCTTCGGGTGGGTGCTGCCGTTCGCGTTGATCGGCGCGCTCTATTACTTCCTCGTGTTCCGGCGGTTGCGCAACCAGATGGGCGGGGGCGGCGCGCTGTCGTTCGGACGCAACAAGGCGAAGTTGTTCGACCGCACCGACATGAAGACGACGTTCGCCGACGTCGCCGGCGTCGACGAGGTCGAGGCCGAGCTCGTCGAGCTGGTCGACTACCTCAAGAACGCCGACAAGTTCCGCCAGGTCGGGGCGCGCATCCCCAAAGGCGTGCTGCTCGTCGGCCCTCCCGGGACCGGCAAGACCCTGCTCGCGCGCGCCGTCGCGGGCGAGGCGAACGTGCCGTTCTTCTACATCGCCGCGTCGGAATTCATCGAGCTGTTCGTCGGCCTCGGCGCGGCGCGCGTGCGCGACCTGTTCCGCCAGGCGCGCGAGCGCGCGCCTGCGATCGTGTTCATCGACGAGATCGACTCGATCGGGCAGGCCCGCTCCGGCGCGGCCGGCAACCAGCTCGGCGCTCACCAGGAGCAGGAGCAGACGCTGCAGCAGCTGCTCACCGAGATGGACGGCTTCGAGCCCAACAGCGGCGTCATCATCATGGCGGCCTCGAACCGCCCCGAGGTCCTCGACCAGGCGCTGCTGCGGCCCGGCCGGTTCGACCGGCAGATCCAGGTCAACCTGCCCGACGTGCGCGGACGCCGCGAGATCCTCGAGATCCACGCGCGCCAGGTGAAGCTCGAGACGGGCGTCGACCTCGCGGTGCTCGCGCGCCGCACGCCCGGCTTCTCGGGCGCGCAGCTCGCCAACGTCATCAACGAGGGCGCGCTGCTCGCGGCCCGGCGCGGCAAGCGCAGCGTCGACATGCGCGACCTCGAGGAGGCGATCGACCGCGTCGTCGCGGGCCTCGAGCGGCGTTCGCAGGTGCTGTCGGACAACGAGCGGCGTCTGGTCGCGTACCACGAGCTCGGGCACGCCCTCGTGGCGCGCTTCGTCGAGCACACCGACCCGGTCCACCGCGTCTCGATCATCCCGCGCGGGATCGGCGCGCTCGGGTACACGCAGCAGCTCCCCGACGAAGAGCGCTACCTGATGTCCGAGCCCGAGCTCCGCGACCGCATCGCGGTGTTGCTCGGCGGGCGCTCGGCGGAGGAGACCGTGTTCGGGTTCGCGACGACCGGCGCGCAGGACGACCTCAAGAAGGCGACCGAGATCGCGCGACGCATGGTGATGGAGTTCGGCATGTCACCCAAGGTCGGGCCGATCAACATCGCCGAGCAGGGGCCGCGTTTTCTAACGCCGGTGTTCCGGCGCGGCGAGGACGTCTCCGAGGAGACCGAGGTCGCGATCGACCGCGAGGTGAAGGCGATCCTGCTCGGCGCGCAGGAGCGGGCGCGCGCGGTGCTGCGCGAGCACCGCGGCGACCTCGACGCGCTCGCCGAGATCCTGCTCGACAAGGAGAGCCTCGACCGGCGCGACCTCGACGCCTACTTCGACGGCGCGCAGCGGACGACGGCGGAGCTCGACCCCGCCCCCGCCGAGGGCTGACGGCGCGACGACGCGCGCGCCGCCGCGCGCCTCAGGCGCTCAAGGCTTCCACTTGAGCGACGTCGTGCGGTTGTTCAGCGCCCCGAGATCGCCACACGGGCTGCAGTCGAGCATCGCGCCGTCGAAGCCGGCGTGCTCGAAGTGACGGACGATGTCGCAGCCGCCGTAGTTGCGCGCCGACGAGTACTTGTCGTTGTCGTACGCGCCCACGTTGCTCACCTGGAACGAGTCGCCGCCGTTACATCGGTTCTCGTCGGTCGTCGTGTAGACGACGGCGCGGTTGGGGTTCGCGTTGTAGTTCTTGTTCCAGTACTCGATGCCGACGACGGTCGAGCTTCCTCCGGCGGAGTCGAGCAGGTCCTGCGTCAGCGCGTCGGGCCGCAGGTCGGGCGGCAGCGTGCGAGTGGGAACGCCCAGGGCCGCGTGGAGCGCCGCGGAGAAGTTCCGCGACGAGGTCGTCGCGCCCGCCAAGACCGTCACGGTTCGACGCCGCGGGACGCGGACCTGCTCGACGCGCAGACGCCCACGCGGTCGCGGCCCCGTGAGCGCCGTGCGCGGCGGATCGCGTCAGTCGGTCCGGCCCGCTTCCAGCGCGCAGGAGACGTCCGCGGCGACCACCTCCGACGGCTCGGCCACCGGCACGCCGACGCGCAGCTCACGGTCGTACGGCGGAGGATGAGCCGCGGCGTCGGCGGCAGTCGGCCCCGAGATCCTCTCGGCGACGGTTGCCAGCACGTTGCCGTGAGCGTCGCGCACCGTGACCTCGCACTCGCTGGCGCCGCCGCGCGCCTCGTCACGCCACGTCACGAGCGTCTCGACGACGACGCGCCCGTCGTCGCCCTCGGCGACCGTCTGGAGCACGGGGCGGCCACGGGGCTGCCAGCCGCGTGCGTCCGGCGTGCCGATCGCCGCCGGGGCCGAGTCGCGCGGCGGCGCCGTGCCCCCGAGCGCGGCCGCGCCCCACCACGCGAGCGACGCGGTCGCTAGCGCGCCGACCGTCGCCGCTCCCAGCGCCGCGAGACGAGCCGCCGTGGCCCTCCTCAGCGTGGCGCGCGGGATCGGTCCCGGCGGCCGCGCTGCGCCGAGGCGGTCCGATAGAACGCGACGGAGGTCCTCTTCCACGTGCGTCATGGCCGGTCTCCTTCCAGTGCCGAGCGCAGCGTCGCGACGCCGCGAAAGGTGAGCGACTTGATTGCCGCGGGGGAGCAGTCGAGCACCGTCGCGGCCTGCGCCTCGGAGAGGTCCTCGTAGTAGCGGAGGAAGAGCACCGCTGGCTGCCGCGGCGGAAGCTGCAGGAGCGCGTGCCACAGCGCGGCGCGCGTGTCGAGGTCGTCCGGGCGCGCGGCGCGCTCGGACGCGACCTCGCTCGGCGTCTCGCGCCGGCGAGCGCGGGCGTGGTCCCGTGCGAGGTTGACGAGTGTCCGGTACAGGTAGGCGCGGAACTGGTCGGGTCGGCGCAGGCCGAGCAGCCGCCGCCACACGCGCACGAACGGGTCCTGTACGAGGTCGTCGGCGGCGTGCTCGTCGCCGGTCAGGACGATCGCGAGGCGCCGCGCCGCAGGCGCGTGCACCTCGTAGAGCGCCGCGAGCCGGTCGCCGCCGGCGACGCGCGCCGCCGTCGCGCCGACGCCCCCGGGGGGTGGAGTCCGCAATCCTCTCGTCAGTCCTCTCGTCGTCACACCCTATACACCGCCGGGCGGCGTCGAAGGTCGCGCTCGATCTTGCCGGGCGTACGCTGCTACTTGCCTATGATGCACTCAACTATTATCATCATCATCGACTCAAGAACTCGATCTCGGACCGCGAGGGGACATGGACCCGAACAAGCTCACGCTGAAGTCGCAGGAGGCGCTCGCGGCGGCGCAGCGGCTCGCCGCCGAACGGGCCCACCAGCAGGTCGAGCGCGTCCACGTGCTCGCCGCGCTGCTCGGCCAGGCCGACGGCGTCGTGCTGCCGTTGCTGGCGCGCCTCGGCGCCGCCCCGGCGACCGTGCGCGCCCGCCTCGACGAGGCGCTCGACCGTCTCCCGAAGGTCTACGGCGCGTCGGAGACGTACCTGTCGGCAGGCGTCCGGACGCTGCTCGACGCGGCGCAGTCGGAGGCCGACTCGCTCGGCGACGCGTACGTGTCGACCGAGCACCTGCTGCTAGCGCTCGTCGGGGGGCGCGACGAGGTCGGCACGCTGCTCTCCGGGCTCGGCGTCGACCGCGACCGGGTGCTCGCGGCCCTCAAGGACGTGCGCGGCTCCCAGCGCGTCACGGACCAGACCCCGGAGGACAAGTACCAGGCGCTCGAGCGCTTCGGGCGCGACCTCACCGAGGCCGCCCGGCGCGGCAAGCTCGACCCCGTCATCGGACGCGACGAGGAGATCCGCCGCGTCGTCCAGGTCCTGTCGCGCCGCACGAAGAACAACCCCGTGCTGATCGGAGAGCCGGGCGTCGGCAAGACCGCGATCGTCGAGGGCCTCGCGAACCGCATCGTCGCCGGCGACGTGCCGGAGTCGCTGCGCGGCAAGCGCGTCGTGGCGCTCGACGTCGGCGCGATGGTCGCCGGCTCGAAGTACCGCGGCGAGTTCGAGGAACGGCTCAAGGCGGTGCTCAAGGAGATCGCCGACTCCGGCGGCGAGGTCGTGACGTTCATCGACGAGCTGCACACGATCGTCGGCGCGGGGGCGGCCGAGGGTGCCGTCGACGCCGGCAACATGATCAAGCCGATGCTCGCGCGCGGAGAGCTCCGCATGATCGGCGCCACGACGCTGGACGAGTACCGCAAGCACGTCGAGAAGGACGCCGCGCTCGAGCGGCGCTTCCAGCCGGTCGTCGTGGGAGAGCCGTCGGTCGCCGACACGATCGCGATCCTGCGCGGGCTCAAGGAGCGCTACGAGGTCCACCACGGCGTCCGCATCCAGGACGCCGCGCTCGTGGCCGCGGCGATGCTGTCGCACCGCTACGTCACCGGCAGGTTCTTACCCGACAAGGCCATCGACCTCGTCGACGAGGCCGCGTCGCGCCTTCGCATCGAGATCGATTCCATGCCGACGGAGATCGACGTCCTCGACCGCCGCGCGAAGCAGCTCGAGATCGAGAAGGCCGCGCTCGCCAAGGAGACGGACGCGCCGTCGCGCGAGCGCCGCGCGCGCATCGAGGAGGAGCTCGCGGGCCTGCACGAGGACATGGACGGCATGAAGGCGCACTGGGAGCGGGAGAAGGAGGCGATCGACGGCCTCCGGGCGCTGAAGGCGGACATCGAGCGCGTGCGCGGCGAGGCCGAGCGCGCCGAGCGCGACGGCGACTTGGCGCGGGCCGCGGAGCTGCGCTACGGGACGCTCGTCCAGCTCGAGCGCGACCTGACGGCGGCCAAGGCGCGTCTCGACGAGCTCCAGGCCGAGCGTCGCTTCCTCAAGGAGGAGGTCGACGAGGAGGACGTCGCGGAGGTCGTGTCGCGCTGGACGGGCGTGCCCGTGGCGCGCCTCATGGAGGGCGAGGTCGCGAAGCTCGTCCACATGGAGGACGGGCTCCACCGGCGCGTCGTCGGCCAGCACGAGGCGGTCGAGGCGGTGTCGAACGCGATCCGGCGCGCGCGCTCGGGGCTCGGAGACCCCGACCGTCCGATCGGGTCGTTCATCTTCCTCGGCCCCACCGGTGTCGGCAAGACGGAGCTGGCGCGCGCGCTGGCCGAGTTCCTGTTCGACGACGAGCGCGCCATGGTGCGTCTCGACATGAGCGAGTACATGGAGAAGCACACGGTGTCGCGTCTCGTCGGCGCGCCGCCCGGCTACGTCGGGTTCGAGGAGGGCGGCCAGCTCACCGAGGCCGTGCGCCGGCGTCCGTACTCGGTCGTGCTGCTCGACGAGATCGAGAAGGCGCACCCCGACGTCTTCAACGTCCTGCTGCAGATACTCGACGACGGGCGCCTCACCGACGGCCACGGCCGCGTCGTCGACTTCAAGAACGCGGTCGTCATCATGACCTCGAACCTCGGCTCGCAGTGGATCCTCGCCGAGGGCGAGACCGACGAGTCGATGCGCGACAAGGTGCTGGCGACCGTGCGCGACGCGTTCAAACCCGAGTTCCTCAACCGCGTCGACGAGGTCATCGTGTTCCACCGCCTGTCGCGCGACGACATCGCCCGCATCGTGTCGATCCAGCTCGACCGCGTGCGCGCACGGCTCGCGGCGCGCGACGTCGAGCTGCGCGTGACCGACGCCGCGCTCGAGCACCTCGCGCGCGCGGGCTACGAGCCGGCCTACGGCGCGCGCCCGCTCAAGCGACTGATCCAGCGCGCCATCGAGAACGAGCTCGCGCTGCGGCTGCTGGACGGGACGTTCCGCGACGGCGACGCGATCGAGGTCGACGCGCGCGACGGCGAGCTGACGTTCGAGCGCCGGGGGCGCGCCCCGGCGGCGTAGGCGGCGCCTTCAGCCGGCCGCGGCCGCCGCGACGACGACGAGCTCCGTGATCGTCGCGACGCTGCGATCGTCGCGGTCCGCCGCCGGGTCGAACGCGGTCACGCCGAGCGCGCGCAGCGCGCCGCGACGCCCGAGATCGCGCAGCGCCCCGGCGACGACGTCCGGCGCGACGCCGTCGGGCGTGGGGAAGCCAACGCCCGGGGCGACGCCGGGGTCGAGCACGTCGACGTCGAGGTGCACGTAGACGCCGCCCGGAGCGGCCGCCGCGAGCCGCTCGACGGGGGCCCGGAGGGCGTCGTATCCGGCGCGTGCGCGCGCGGCGTCGACGACCTCGACGCCCGAGCGATCGAGGAGGTCGCTCTCGCCGTCGTCGAGGGCGCGCACGCCGGCGAGCACGACGCGGTCGTCGGTCAGCACCGGCTCCGGCGTCGCCGCGCGCCACAGCTCCGGCAGGCACCGGCCGGTCGCGACCGCGAGACCCATGCCGTCGAGGTAGCCGGTCGGGCTCGTCTCCGGGGTGTTGATGTCGCCGTGCGCGTCGAACCACAGCGCGCCCGCGTCGCGCGGGCCGATGCCGGCCAGCGTTCCGATCGCGCTGTTGCAGTTGCCGGCGAGCACGAGCGGCCACGCGCCGCGCGCGCACGAGTCGCGCACGGCTGCGGCGAGGGCGCGGCCGAGCTCGGCGACCGCGTCCGCGGCCCCCGTCCACGTGCCGTCGCGCTCGACGATCGTGACGTCCGTGGAGTGCCCGGCGTCCTCGAGCGCGCCCACCAGGCCGGCGTCGAGCAGGCGCAGGGGGCCGGCGCCCACTCCCGTCGCACGGCGGCCGAGGTCGTACGGCATTGCGATCACCTGCACCTGCATGCACGGCCTCCTCCGTGGGGGCGGTAGCGTCGCGCGATGGCCGACGCCGACTCGCCAGTCGTCGTGCTGCGTTGCCGCCGCTGCGGCGACACGTTCCCCGCCGCGGCGGAGGACGCGACGCGGGCGTGCCCGTCGTGCGGCGCCGCCGACGTCCACGTCGCGACCGAGCCGCTACTGTAGCGAGCGATGCCCGAGCCGGTGCGGGTCGCGGTCGCCCCGGACGCGGCGCCCGAGGTCGTCACGGCGGTGCGCGACGGCGGCGGCGTTCTCGTCGACGCGTCCGCGGCGGACGCGCTCGTGTGGACCGACCCCCTCGACCTCGACGGCCTCGCGCGCACGCTCGCGTCGTCGCCGGCGCGGTGGGTGCAGCTGCCGTTCGCCGGCGTCGAGCGCTTCGTCGCCGCCGGCGTCGTCGACCCCGCGCGCACGTGGACGTGCGCCAAGGGCGTCTACGGCCCGGCGACCGCCGAGCACGCCCTCGGGCTCACCCTGGCGCTCGCGCGCCGCATCCACGTCCACGCCCGGGCGCGCTCGTGGGCGCCACGGACCGGCGAGGATCGGGAACGCACGCTGGACGGCGCGACGGTCGTCGTCGTCGGCACGGGCGGCATCGGGACGGCCCTCGCGGGCATGCTGGCGCCGCTGCGCGCCCGTGTCGTCGGCGTGAACCGCTCGGGCCGTCCGCTCGCCGGGGCGGAGCGCACCGTGACGACAGGCGCGCTGCCGGACGCGGTCGCCGACGCCGCCTTCGTCGTGGTCGCGGCGGCGCTGACGCCGGCCACGCGTCACCTCGTCGACGCTGCGCTCCTGGCGCGCATGGACGCGGGCGCGGGCCTCGTCAACGTCGCCCGCGGCGGGCTCGTCGACACCGACGCCCTCGTCGACGCGTTGCGGGCGGGCGCGATCGCGGGGGCGGCCCTCGACGTCACGGAGCCCGAGCCGCTGCCCGACGACCACCCGTTGTGGACGCTCCCGGCCGCGCTCGTCACGCCGCACGTCGCCAACACGTGGCCGATGGCGCTGCCCGCCCTCGCGGCGCTCGTCCGGCGCAACGTCGCCCGCTTCGCGCGGGGCGAGCCGCTCGAGGGGCTCGTCGACCCGGCCGCCGGCTATTGACTTGAGTCATTAACGCTCATGTTATCTATTGACAGCGACAACAGGTCGTGATAGCCTGCCGGACGGAAGGTGACGCTCCCGATGGAGGAGGTGCTGCATGCGACTGGGTGCCTTCACGAACGGTCGAACCGACTTCGACGAGCTGTTCGCCCGGATGCTCGGGTCGGACGCGCCCGCGGCGTGGAACCGCACCGTCGGCTACGACGTCCCGACGGACGTCTTCCACACCGACCGCGGGCTCGTGATCCGCATGGACCTGCCCGAGGTCGACCCCGGCGAGGTCGACGTCACGGTGCAGGAGAACGTGCTCCTGATCAACGGCTCGCGCCGGTTCCCGTACGACGCCGACAAGGTCCGCTTCGTGCGCCGCGGCACGTTCTACGGCGACTTCACGCAGCGCGTCGCGCTGGGAAAGGGCCTCGACGTCGACGAGATCAGCGCCCGCTACGACGGCGGCGTGCTCGAGCTGACGATCCCGTACGCGCAGGAGGTCCAGCCGCGCAAGATCTCGATCGAGGTCGGGTCGTCCGACCGGGCGCTCGAGGCCTGAGCCGACGCGCCGAGGCGTCCACGAGGCCGGTCCCGCGGGGCCGGCCTCGTCGCGTCCCGGGCCCCGGCACGACGCCGTTCCCCCTAGATGTAGGCGGCCCCCGGGACTATGCTCGGCCGGTCCAAGCGCCAGAATCAGGGGGATTGCGCCCATGTCCGTCATCGACCGCCGCGGCTTCCTTCGCCGAGCCGGGATGTCCGCGGCGGGTCTCGCCGCGCTGTCCGGCCCGCTCCAGTCGGTCTTCGCCCGCTCCGCGCTCGCCGTGGGGTCGACCGGCGTCGCGCCCAACAACGGCGGCTACGGCCCCATCGGCCCCGTGCCCGACCTCGCCGACGGCGTCGTGCGACTGCACCTGCCGGAGGGCTTCCAGTACCGCAGCTTCACGGCGACCGGCACGCTGTCGACCGACGGCATCGTGACGCCGGGCCGCCACGACGGCATGGCCGCGTTCAACTGGCGCGGCGACCGCGTCCGCCTCGTGCGCAACCACGAGGTCAACGGGCCGGGCCAGGCGTTCGGCCCCCGCAACCGCGCCTACGACAAGATGGCGCAGGGCGGCACGATGACGGTCGAGGTCGGCCCGCACGGAGAGGCCGTCGAGTCGTGGGTCAGCTGCAACGGCACGCAGATGAACTGCGCCGGCGGCGCGACGCCGTGGCGGACGTGGCTCACGTGCGAGGAGACCGTCAACGGCCCCGACGTCGGCCCCGACTTCACCGGCGCGGACAACTCGCTGCTGCAGCGACGCCACGGCTACGTCTTCGAGGTGCCCGTGGAGTGGGGGCCGGGCGAGCTGAGGCGTCCGGAGCCGATCCGCAAGGCGGGTCGCTTCGCCCACGAGGCGGTCGACATCGACCCCGCCACGGGGATCATGTACCAGACCGAGGACAACTTCGACTTCCCGTCCGGCTTCTACCGCTACATCCCGCCCGGCGACCCGCGCCAGCTCAAGTTCGTGCGCGACGGCGGGACGCTCGAGATGCTCAAGGTCGAGGGCGTGTGGAACGCGGTGCTCGACAAGGGCCAGACGCCGGGCGTGACCTACGACGTCGAGTGGGTCACGATCGACGACCCCGACACGACGTTCCCCGAGGGCACGACGAACAACGAGGCGATCAACTTCGTCGGCGACCAGGGCCGGGCCAAGGGCGCCGCGATCTTCAGCCGGCTCGAGGGCATCTTCTACGACGCCGGCAAGATGTACCTCGTCTCGACGCAGGGCGGCGACACGCCCGCGGGCGAGGCGCCCCCGGCCGGCTACGGCGACGGCTTCGGCCAGCTGTGGGTCTACGACCTCGAGCAGGCGACGCTGACGCTGCTGTTCGAGTCGCCGAGCCGCACCGTGCTCGAGCTCCCCGACAACCTGTGCATCAGCCCGCAGAACTCGGCGCTGCTGTGCGAGGACGGCCCGGTCGAGAACTACCTGCGCGGCATCACGCCGCAGGGCGAGATCTTCGACTTCGCGCTCAACGCGATCCCGCGCCGCGGCGGCGACGAGTTCGCCGGCGCGACGTTCAGCCCGAACGGCGAGACGCTGTTCGTGAACATCCAGGCGAGCTCGGGCCTGACGTTCGCCATCTGGGGCCCGTTCGAGGACGGGGCTCTCTAGCCGCTACCACGCGCGCGCGAAGGGGGGCGAGGGGACGCCGGCGAGGCCGACGACGACCCCGAGCCCCCCGAGCCCGCCCGGGTCCACGAGGGCCGCGACGGCCTGTCGGCGCGACAGCGCACGCACGACGTCGCGTCCCGACGCGCCCGGCGCGCGGCCGGCCGCGCGCAGGCGGTCGAGCACGTCGGCGACGCCGAGCTCCGCGAGCGCGGCTCGCTGCGTCGCGGGGCCGCGCACGTGGCAGCCGGCCCCCTCGAGCGCGCCGCCGACCGCGGTCCAGTTGACGTGCGCGGTGACGTCGCGCTCGCCCGGATCGCGCAGCACATCGTCGTCGACGCCGCGGCCGTCGTAGGCGAGCAGCGTCCCTGCGGGACGCTCCGCGAGCGCGCGCGCCGAGTCGCCGTAGTCGACGACGATCACCGCGCCGCGCGCGACGACGTCCGCGGCCGCGCGCGCGGCTCGCTCGGCCTCGAGACCGACCTCGTAGCGGTGACCGTCGGGCAGCTCGACGCCGAGGCGCGCGAGGTACGCGACGACGTCGTCGCTCGACGGGGGGCCGGGCTCGAACGTCAGCGCGCCGGCGCGCGTCGCGACCCACAGCTCCTCGATCCGTCCGCCGCGCGCCTCGACGACGTGCACGGGGAGGTTGTCGAGCACTTCGTTGACGAACACGCAGCCGTCGGCGACGCGTCCGACGTCCGCGAGCGAGTCGTGCCACGACGCGCGCGCGACGCCGGCGAGGCGAGCCTCCTGGCGCGCCCGCAGCGCCGGCACGGGCTCGACGAGGCGCAGCGCGAGCGCGTCGCGGAACGGGGGCCGGGCCGCGGCCGCGACCGCGGCGGCGAACGACCCCTCGCCCGGGCCGAGCTCGACGACGTCGAAGCGCTCCGGCCGCCCGCATCCGTCCCACACCTGCTCGAACGCGCGCGCCCAGAGCTCGCCGTACGCGGGGTCGAGCTCCGGCGACGTCAGGTAGTCGCCGGCGCGACCGGTGCGCACGCGCCCCGACGCGTAGTACCCGCGCTCGGGGTCGTAGAGGGCGCGCGCCATGAACTCGGCGAACGTGATCGGGCCCGCGCGCGCGACGTCCTCGGCGATGCTCGCGGCGAGCGCGTTCACCGCCCGCGCGGGTCGGGACGCCGCTTGGGGGCCGCGGGCGGCGTCCGCTCGAGCGCACGCTCGGCGTCGCGGCGCATGCGGTCGTACCACTCGCGCTTGCCCTCGTGGGTGTGGACCTGCGCGAGCGCGGCGGTCGCGACGCGCACGACGTCGCGGTGCTGCGCGCGGTGCGCGTAGACGGCGATGAGCCGGTCGTACGGACCGGTCGAGTCGAAGCCCGACGACACGGCGCTCTCGTAGAGCTCGACGGCGTCGTCGACGCGCCCGACCTGCTCGAGGTTCTGCGCGCGCAGGTAGCGCCGGACGAGCTCCACGGAGCTCGGCTGGTCGTCGCTCACGATGCGCTCCTCATGGCGCCATGAGACCACAGGGCCGCGCGCGCGGCGCGCGCTAGGGTGACGCGGTCCGAGCCGGTCGCTACGGGAGGGAGCGTCGTGGAGCGTCTGTGGAGCCCGTGGCGGATGCAGTACCTCGCCGCGTCGGGCGACGACGACGGCTGCTTCCTGTGCGCCGCGTCGCAGCCGGTCGAGGACGACGCCGGCGTGCTCCACCGCGGCGACGCCGCGTTCGTGATGCTCAACGCGTTCCCGTACAACACCGGTCACGTGATGGTCGCGCCGGTACGCCACGTCGGCGACCTCGACGCGCTCGAGCCCGCCGAGCGCGCCGAGATCATGGAGCTGACCACGCGCGCGGTCGCGGTCGTGCGCGCCGCGATGGACGCGCACGGCTTCAACGTCGGCATGAACCTCGGGCGCGCCGCGGGGGCCGGAGTGCCGGGACACCTGCACGTCCACGTCGTGCCGCGCTGGGGCGGCGACACGAACTTCATGCCGGTCGTGGCGCACACCAAGGTGCTGCCCGAGATGCTCGACGAGACCGCCTCGAAGCTGCGTCCGCGCTTCGCGCGCGACTGATCCGGCGCGGCCGCCTCCCGGCGGCCGGGGACGACCGGCGTGCCACCTTTCGCGGCCGGCGGAGTCTCGAAGGGTGATGGAAGAGCGAGCACTGTCCCGAACCATGCCGCTGGGCGACACGACACGCGCCCGGTGGGACGCCCTCTACCGGGCGCACGCCCCGGCCGCGCGGCGGCTCGCGTTCGTGCTGACGCGCGACGAGAGCGTCGCCGACGATCTCGTGCAGGACGCGTTCGTGCGCGTCCTCGGCCGTTTCCGCGGCGACCGCAGCCCGGAGTCCTTCGCCGCGTACCTGCGCACGACGGTCGTCAACCTCGCACGCAGCCGCGCGCGCCGGCGCGGGCGCGAGCGCCGCGCCCTCGAGATCGAGGGCGGCCGCGCGCGGGCGGACGACACCGTCGCCGATCCCGCGGGGCGCGACGACCGCGTGTGGACGGCGCTGTCGGAGCTACGGCCCCGCCGGCGCGCCGCGGTGTTCCTCCGCTACTACGAGGGGCTCTCGCACGCGGAGATCGCAACCGCGCTCGACTGCTCTCCGGAGGCGGTCAAGTCGTTGCTGAGGCACGGGCTCGCGCACCTGAGGCGCAGGTTGGAGGAGGAGGAGACATGAGCGGCAGAGGAGGAGACATGAGCGAACGGGACTTCGAGACAGAGGTGGCCGACGCGCTGCACCGGCGCGTCCCGACGATGGACGGCGCATCCGGGTTGCCCGCGTCGGTCGTGCGTCGGGTCCGGCGCCGGCGCGTCGTCCGCGCGGCCGCGTCGTCGGTCGCCGTCGTCGCCCTCGGAGGAGCGGGGATGTTCGCCGGCGCCGCGATCGGCGCGGGCGAGGTCGGCGGGCCGGGACGCGACGTCGCGACGGCGACGTCGACGACGCGCGCGCTCCAGGCCGCGAGCGGCGCGGTGTCGACGACACCGCGGGCCCTCCGCGACGACGGCGAAGTCCGGGAGCGCTCGTTGCCGCGCGAGCTCGACGAGGACGCCGCCTGCTCCGAGGGCGAGTGCTTCCCCATATCGATCCCGGACCGCGACGCCGGCGCTTACTTGTCCGTCGCGACCATGCGGGCGCCTGAGGGCCTCGTCCTCGTCTACGGAAAGGTCCACGACTCGGTGACGCAGGTGCGCGTGTCGACCCCCGACGGCGTCGAGCGCACGGAGGACATCAGCGACCGCATTGTGGAGGAGGACGTCGACCGCGGCTTCCTCGTCGTCATGCCGTCCGACGTGGCGGCCGAGATGACGGTCGTCGCCAGCGACGCGTCCGGCGCGCAGCTCGAGCGACGGAAGGTCGAGGCGCCGCCAGCCGATGGCTAGTCGCCGAGGCCTTCGAACAGCTCGCTGAAGAGATTCTTCTTCTTCTTCTTGTGGTACGGCGCCTGGTGGCTCGGGCCGCGCGCGTACGAGGACGAATGGTCCTCCTCGCGACGCGGCTCGTGCCGCGTCCGCTCGTCGTGGCGCGGGCGGTCGTCGTCGCGGTCGTCGTCGTAGCTCGCGCTGCGCTCGAGGATCTTGTCGAGCTCGCCGCGGTCGAGCCACACGCCGCGGCAGCGCGGGCAGTAGTCGATCTCCACGCCCTGGCGCTCGGTCATGACGAGCGTCGCTCCGTCTATGGGACAGTCCATGGTCGCTCCAGTCCGGTCACGGGGGACCGCTACGCGTTCGCCTCCTCCTTGGCGCGCTCGACGATCTTCTGCGCGAGGTCGTGCGGGACCTCCTGGTAGTGCGAGAAGCTCCACGAGAACGTGCCCTTCCCGCCCGTCATCGAGCGCAGGTCGGTCGCGTAGTGCGTGACCTCGGCGAACGGCACCTTCGCGCGCACGAGCTGGCGTCCGCCGCCGACGGTGTCGATGCCCTCGGGGATGCCGCGGCGCTTCTGGAGGTCGCCCATGATGTCGCCGGTGAACTCCTCCGGGATCAACACCTCGAGCGTCCACACCGGCTCGAGCACCGACACGCCCGCCTTGTCGACCGCGTCCTTCATGCCCATCGACGCGGCGAGCTGGAACGCCATGTCGGACGAGTCGACGCTGTGGTACTTGCCGTCGTAGAGCTCGACCTTGACGTCGATCATCGGGTAGCCGGTGCCGGCCCCCGACTCCATCGCGGCGCGCACGCCCTTCTCGACCGACGGGATGAACTGGTTGGGGATCGCGCCGCCGAAGATCTTGTCCTCGAACACGAACCCCTCGCCGCGGGGCAGCGGCTCGACGCGGATGTTGCAGATGCCGTACTGACCGTGCCCGCCGGACTGCTTGACGTGACGCCCGAGCGCCTCGACCTTCGACCGCAGCGTCGTGCGGTACGGGACGCGGAACGGGACCTCCTCGACCTCGACCGAGAACTTCCGCTTGAGGCGCCCGAGCAGGACGTCGAGGTGCGCGTCGCCCATGCCCCACAGGATCATCTGGCGCGTCTCGTCGTTGCGCTCCAGCTTGAGGGCGGGGTCCTCCTCGATGAGCTTCTGGAGCCCGATCATCAGCTTGTCCTCGTCGCCCTTGGTCTTCGGCGCGATCGCCTTGGGGAGCAGGGGCTCGGGCGGCTCGATCGTCGGGTACACGATCGGCTGCGACTTGTCGGCGATGGTGTCGCCGGTCGTCGTCGCCGACAGCTTCGCGATCGCGCCGATGTCGCCGGCGACGACCTCGGAGATCTGCTCCTGGTTCTTGCCGCGCATCGTGAAGACGTGGCCGACGCGCTCGTCGACGCCCCTGGTCGCGTTGTGCAGCGATCCGTCGCCGCGCAGCGTGCCGGAATAGACGCGAAAGAAGCTGACACGGCCGACGTACGGATCGGTCATGGTCTTGAACACCAGCGCGGACAGCGGCGCGTCGGGCTTGGCGTCGCGCGTTCCGCCGTCGACGCCCTCGGCCGCGGGCCGGTCGAGCGGCGACGGGCCCGCTCGCAGGATCACGTCGACGAGCCGGTCCAGCCCGATCAGCTTCGTCGCCGCGCCGACGACGACGGGAAAGAGCGTCGCGTCGTCGATGCCGTCGTGAAGCGCCTTGACGATCTCCTCGCGCGTGATGTCGCCGCCCTCCAGGTAGCGCTCGAGCAGCTCGTCGTTCGTCTCGGCGACGGAGTCGAGCAGCGCGGTGCGGACCTCCTCGAGGCGCGCGGCCCGGTCGTCGGGCACCGGCTCCTCCGTCGCCTTTCCGGTGCCGTCGTACGCGAACGCGGCCGCGTCGACGACCGAGATGACGCCGCGGAAGTCGTGCTCGCGCCCGAGCGGCAGGGCGAGCGGCGCGATGCCCATGCCGAACAGCTCGCGCAGCTCGTCGAGCGTGCGCCGGAACGACGAGTTCTCGCGGTCGAGTTTGTTGACGAACACCATGCGCGGGAGCCCGAGCTCGTCGGCGTAGTTCCACGCGACCTGCGTCTGCACCTCGACGCCCTCGACCGCGGACACGACGAACACGGCGAGGTCGGCGACGCGCATCGCGGCCCTCATCTCGCCGACGAAGTCGGCGTAGCCGGGGGCGTCGAGGAGGTTGATCTTGTAGCCGTCCCACTCGAGCGGCGCGAGCGCGGTGGAGATCGAGATCCCGCGACGGATCTCCTCCTCGTCGAAGTCCGTCGTCGTGTTGCCGTCGGTGACCTTGCCCATGCGCGTTAGCGCGCCGGACAGGAAGAGCAGTGCCTCGGCGACCGACGTCTTGCCCGCCCCGCCGTGGCCGACGAGAACGACGTTGCGGATGCTCTCGGTCGGGTAGCTCTTCACTCGTCCCCCTTACGTCGCGTCTTTCCCGGGATGCCGGCGCGGCGGAGCGCGTTGCTCTGGCGCCCCCGCGAGCCGGTGCGCCGCTCATCGTATTCCGGCGAGCGCCGCAGCGCGCCGGGCCGACATGAGGCAACATGACGCGAGGAGAGCGAGAATGATCGCGACGTGATCAACGCGAGGCTGCGGCGCGGCTGGGACAGGCTCATGGGCCCGGTGGGCCGCGCACTGGCGCGCAGCGGACTGAGCCCGAACGTGGTCACGGCGTTCGGCATCCTCGTGCAGGCGCTCGTGGCGTGGCTCGTGGTCGAGGGCCGGATCCTCGTCGCCGGGCTGGCGGCGATCGTCGCGGCGATCGCCGACGCGCTCGACGGCGCGCTGGCGCGCGCGCAGGGCACCCAGAGCCGCTTCGGCGCCCTGCTCGACTCGACGACCGACCGGCTCGCCGACGCGCTCGTGTTCGGCTCGATCGCGTGGCTCTACGGGATATCCCCCGACACGCCGGCCCGCGACGAGCCGTGGGTCGCGCTCGTCGCGCTCGTGACGCTCGTGGCGTCGTTCCTGGTGTCGTACGTCAAGGCGCGCGCCGAGGCGCTCGGCTTCGAGTGCAACGTCGGCATCGCCGAGCGCGCCGAGCGCCTCATCCTGGTGATCGCCGGCCTCGTCTTCGACCAGATCCCGGTGATGCTCGCGGTGCTGGGCGCACTGTCGATCGGAACGTTCGTCCAGCGCCTGCTGTACGCGCGCCGTCAGGCGGTCCGAGCGCCGGCGGACCGTGCGGCCTAGGTCCCGCCGGCCGCCCGGCGAGGGGCGCCTCCTACAGCTCGTGTACTACGGCTACGTCGCCGGGTCGGCCGCGGCGCGCGCGGTGCCGGAGCGGTGGGCGTACCGCCTCGCGCACGTGCTGGGGACGATCGCGGCGCGCCGGTCGCGCAAGGCCGGAGCCGTGGCGCGCAACCTCGCCACGATCACCGGCGAGTCACCGACGTCGCCGCGCGTCCGCGCCCTGGTCGTCGAGACGTACCGCTCGTACGCGCGCTACTGGCTCGAGACGTTCCGGCTCGTGCGCGAGGGCCGCGACTTCTTCCTCGAGCGCTTCGAGTGCCTCGGCGAGGACAACCTCGACGCCGTCCTCGCGCGCGGCAAGGGGGCCGTCGTAGTGGTCGGCCACCTCGGCAACTGGGACGCCGCCGGCGCATGGGTCGCGGCCAGCGGACGGCGGCTCGTCTCGGTCGCCGAGGTGCTGCGCCCGCGCCGCATGTTCGAGTTCTTCGCCGCCCATCGCGCACGTCTCGGCATGGTGATCGTGCCCGCGGAGCGCGGCGCGTCGAGGCGCCTCGTCGAGGAGGTCGAGGCCGGCTCCGTCGTGGCGATCCTGGGCGACCGCGACCTCAAGGGCCGCGGGCCCGAGGTGACGTTCTTCGGACGCCGGGCGACGCTGCCCGCGGGCCCCGCCTCGATCGCGCTGCGCACCGGCGTCCCGCTCCTCGTAGCGGGCGTCTACGGGGTCGTGCGCCCCGACGGCACGCGCGGCTGGGAGGCCCACATCGGCCCGCCGATCGAGCTCCCCGAGAACCGCGACGGCGCGGTCGCCGAGCTCACGCAGCGCGTCGCGCACGAACTCGAGCGTCTCGTGGCGCGGCGACCGCAGGAGTGGCACGTCCTCGCGCCGGTCTGGCCCGACGACGCCGACGCCGCGGGAGACGGCGCGTGAGGGTCGCGCTCGTGTGCCCGTACGCGTGGGACCGCGACGGCGGCGTCCAGACGCACGTGCGCGCGCTGGCGCACGTCCTGCGCCGGCGCGGCCACGACGTGCACGTCGTGGCGCCGCGCGCGGGGTGGGGGCCGGAGCCCGACGAGCCCGGCGTGACGTTCGTCGGGCGCGCGGTCGCGGTCCCGGCGAACGGATCGGTCGCGACGCTCGCGTTCGGGCCCGCGGCGGGGGCCGGCGTCCGGCGCGTGCTGCGCGCGCTCGACCCGGACGTCGTCCACGCGCACGAGCCGCTGGTGCCGAGCCTGTCGCTGCTGGCGCTGCTCGGGTGCGACGCACCCGCCGTCGGGACGTTCCATGCGGCCGCCGACGACAGCGCCGGCTACCGCCTCGCGCGTCCGGTCCTGGAACGCGCGCTACGACGCCTGAGCGTGCGCACCGCGGTCTCGGACGCGGCGCGCGACCTCGTCGCGCGCTACTTCCCCGGCGACTACCTGCCGACGCCCAACGGCGTCGACACGGCGCGCTTCGCGGCCGCCGAGCCGCTCGACCTCGGGCCCGGGCGCAAGGTGCTGTTCCTCGGGCGCATCGAGCGCCGCAAGGGCCTCGACGTGCTCGTGCGCTCGTTCGCGCGCGCCGGGCTCGACGCCGAGCTCGTCGTCGCGGGCAGCGGTCCGGAGGAGGCGTCGTGCCGCCGGCTCGCAGCGTCGCTCGGCGTGTGCGCGCGCTGGCTCGGGCGCCTCGACGACGACGACGTCGCGCGCGCGTACCGGGCCGCGGACGTCTACTGCGCCCCCAACCTCGGCGGCGAGTCGTTCGGCATCGTGCTGGTCGAGGCGATGGCCGCCGGCGCGCCGCTCGTGTGCTCGGACCTGCCCGGCTTCCGCGCCGTCGCGCAGGGCGCGGCGCGGCTCGTGCCGCCGGAGGACGCCGACGCGCTCGCCGCGGCCCTCGCCGCGGTGCTGTCCGACGGCGCGGTCGCGGCCCGCATGGCGGCGCGCGGCTCCGAGCGCGCCGCGGCGTACGACTGGGACCGCCTCGCGGGGGGAGTGGAGGCGGCGTACGAGCGCGCCGTGGCGGCCGCGGCTCGGCCGCGCTGAGAGCGCGTGGTGGAATGCCCCTCGTGACACCGATGCGAGCGGTCGTCGCGGCCGTGCTGGCGACGGCGGCGACGGCGTCGTGCGGCGCCGACCAGCCGCAGCCGCCGACGCGCGCCGAGTTCGTCGCGCGCGCCGAGAGCGCGTGCCGGCGCCACGCGACCCGCTTCGAGGAGCTCGAGCAGCCGCGCGGCGAGCGGGAGACCGTGCGCTACGTCGAGCAGGTCGCCGCGATCAACCACGACGTGCTGCGCGCGCTGGGCTCCCTCGAGGTCCCGTCGGGCGAAGCCGGCGCGGTCGAGCGCGTCCTCGCCGGGCTGCGGCGCCTCGAGCGCGTCCAGGCCGAGTACGTGGAGCTGGCGCGCGCCGGCGACTTCGGCACCGCCGAGCGCCTCACGCGCGAGGTCGAGGGCGCGCTCGCCGAGTTCGAGGCCGCGGCGACCGCGTACGGCCTCGACGGATGCGCGCGCGCGGTGCCGGCGCCGTGACGGGCGCGCGCGCCGCCGACGATGCGCGCGCCGCGCCCGACTGGGGCGTGCCGCCGGATCCGCCCCCGCCGCCGGGCGCGATCGCCGGCGCGGCCGCCCTCGGCGCGCTTCCCGGCGTCGCGC
>DASZZZ010000053.1:0-10789 GCA_036260375.1 Actinomycetota bacterium | reverse complement strand
CCGCGGCGCTGCGCGACGCCGGCCACGACTACGCGCTCCAGGCGGCGGAGGCGAAGCTTTTCTGCACCGACGTCGCAATGCGCGTGACGACGGACGCCGTACAGCTGCACGGCGGCTACGGCTACGTGCGCGAGTACCCCGTCGAGCGCTTGATGCGGGAGGCCAAGGGACTGCAGATCGTCGAGGGCACCAACCAGATCCAGCGCTACGTCGTGGGACGCAAGCTCACGTCGGACTGAGCGCGTGCGATGAGCGGGAGCGCGCGCCACGACGCCTCGAGCGCGGCCCCCGGCGGCGCGGGCGTGCGCATGACCGTCGTCACGAACCGGTCGCCGCTCGACGCGCGTCGCGGCGTCGTGCGCGTGCATCCCGGCGTCCTCGAGCTACTCGGTTTGCGACCGTGGGACGCGCTCGCGCTACGCGGGACGCGCGCGACCGCGGCCCTCGCGGCCCCCGCGCCGCCCGACGTCGGGCGCTCGATGATCGCCCTCGACGAGCTGACGTGCGCCAACGCCGGCGTCGTGCCGGGCGAATCCGTGTCGGTCGGCGTCGCCGACGTCCGTCCCGCTCGGCGCGTCACGCTCGCGTCGGAGCGCGCGCTCGACGCGCTCGACCCCGCCGCGGTGCGCTTCGCGTTGCTCGGCAAGGTCGTCACGACGGGGGACCGTGTCAGCCTCCTGCCGCAGGACTTCGTGCGTCCCGGCGCCGACGACGGCCGCGGCCTCGAGGAGCTCGTCGACGTCCTCGCGCGGGCGCTCGGGCGCGACTGGCAGCAGGTCGTGCTCGAGGTCGCCGCGGCCGACGCCGGCGGCCCCGGGACGGGGCCCGCGCGCGTGACCATGGAGTCCGTCGTGGCGTGGGCCGGCGGTGCCGCGACGCACACCAGCGCGACGCCGCTGCGGCCCGCGGCGCGCGACGAGCTGCCCGGGCTCGAGGCACCGATGCGGCGCCTGCGGGAGCTCGTCGAGCTCGGGTTCCACCGCGCCGAGCTCCTCGCGCGCCTCGGGACGGCTCCGCAGATGGGCGTGCTCGTGAGCGGGCCGCCGGGATCCGGCAAGGCGGCGCTGACCGAGGCGGTCGCGGCGGAGGTCGGAGCGCGCGTCGTGAGGACGTGGGCGCCTGCGCTCGCGCGGCTCGCTCCCGACGCCGCGGCGGCGGCCCTGCGCGCGCTGCTCGCGGACGCGGAGGGCGGCGCGCCGGCGGTCGTGTTGCTCGAGGACGTCGAGGCGCTCGCCGCGGCCGACGAGCCCGGCGCGCTGCGCAGCGTGCTGGTCGAGGAGGTGCGCGCCGTGGTCGCGCGCGGCCGCGTCGCGGTCGTGTGCACGAGCGCGCATCCCGAGCGCGTGGCGCGCGAGCTCCTGCTGCCCGGCGCGCTCGACGTCGAGATCGAGGTCCCGCTGCCGCACGCCGAGCAGCGCCGGCGCATCCTCGAGGTCCGCACCGCGTCGCTGCCGCTCGCGCCCGACGTGCGGCTCGCGGACGTCGCCGCGCGCACGCCCGGGTTCGTCGCCGCCGACCTGCTCGCGCTGTGCCACGAGGCGTGCCTGCGGGCCGCGCAACGCACGCCCGCCGACGCGACCGGCGTGCCGCAGGTCGTCGGCGCGGACTTCGACGCCGCGCTCGAGGTCGTCAAGGCGAGCGCGCTCGACGGCGTCGCGGTCGAGGTCGCCGACGTCCGCTTCGACGACGTCGGGGACATGGACGCGACCAAGGCGGAGCTGACGGAGGCGGTCGTGTGGCCGCTGCGCTACCCGGACTCGTTCGAGCGCATGGGCGTCGAGCCCGTCGGAGGCGTCCTGCTGTACGGGCCGCCCGGATGCGGCAAGACGTTCGTCGTCAAGGCGCTCGCAAACGAGGCCGGCGCGACGTTCCTGTCGGTCAAGGGCGCCGAGCTGCTGTCGAAGTGGGTGGGCGAGTCCGAGCGCGCCGTGCGAGAGCTGTTCCGTCGCGCCCGCGCGGCGGCCCCCGCGCTCGTGTTCCTCGACGAGGTCGACGCGCTCGCGCCGCGCCGCGGCGAGGGTCACGACTCCGGGACGACCGACCGCGTCGTCGCGCAGCTGCTGACCGAGCTCGACGGCATCGAGGAGCTGCGCGGCGTGTTCGTCGTCGCGGCGACGAACCGTCCCGACCTCGTCGACCCGGCGCTGCTGCGACCGGGACGCATCGAGCGCGCCGTGTACGTCCCGCCGCCGGACGCCGCGGCGCGCGCCGCGATCCTCGCCGCCGCGACGCGCCGCATGCCCCTCGACGACGACGTCGACCTCGGCGCGCTGGGGGCCGCGTGCGAGGGCTACTCGGCCGCCGACCTCGACGCGCTCGCGCGCGCCGCGGCGCTCGCGGCGATGCGCGCGGACCTCGACGCGCCGTGCGTCACCGCGGCGCACTTCGCCGCGGCGCGCGCGACGGTCCGTCCGAGCCTCGACCCGGCGCAGGTCGCCGCCCTCGAGCGCTTCGGCCAGGGCCGGTAACGACTCTGATGTACCTATCCCGTGGCGACGCACCGTGGTACAAGTTGGGGCACTTGCCGCGCTAGGAGAGGACCCCATGACCGCGAGACGCGGGTTCGCCGCGTCGCTCGTCGCGCTGTGCGCGGCGGCGACGGTCCCGGCCCTCGCCGCCCCGGCGCCGACGTGCGGCTGGCGGCGGGCGACGATCGTCGGCACGCGCGGTGACGACGTCCTGCGAGGGACGCCGGATGCCGATGTCGTGGCCGGCCTCGGGGGCGACGACGTGCTGCTGGGCGCCGGCGGCGACGACGTCCTATGCCCGGGCGTCGGAGACGACCGTGTGCGAGGGGGCCGCGGCGACGACACGCTGTCGTACGCCGACGTCGGGGGGCCGGTCCGCGCGTCGCTCGCGCGCGGCCGTGCCACCGGCGCGGGGCACGACGCCGTCTCCGGCGTCGAGCATCTCCAGGGCTCGCCGCTAGCCGACGAGCTGGCGGGCGACGACGGCCGCAACGAGATCGCGGGCGGCGAGGGCCACGACGTCGTGTCGGGCCGCGCCGGCGACGACCGAATCCTCGGCGATGGCGGGGACGATCGCGTGCGCGCCGGCGCCGGTGGCGACGTCGTCTACGGCGACGACCTGGAGGGCGACGGAGCCGGCGAGAACCAGCTGTGGGGCGGGCCGGGACGCGATGCGCTCTTCGGCGCGGGCGACGACGACGTCGTCCACGGCGGCCCGGGCGCCGACCTCGGCGACGGCGGCAGCGGCGACGACACTGTGACCGGCGGGCGCGGTTTCGACGACGTGGTGGGCGGCACGGGCGCCGACTACCTCCACGGCGGGCCGGGCGACGACGCCGTGGACACCGGGCTCGGGAACCCTTACGACGTCGACGCGGACGCCGCCCGCGGCGGCATCGGCGCCGACGTCCTGCGCGCGTGGGGCGGCGGCGACTCTCTCCTGGGCGGGCACGGCGACGACGAGATCTACGGCGGCGCGGGGACCGGAGGCGTGGACTGGCTCCGCGGCGAGGGCGGCGACGACGTCGTAGTCGGCGACGAGCCGGGGCAGGACGGGCGCGACATGATCGACGGCGGTACCGGCGACGACACGCTGCGCGGCGTCGGCGGCGACGACGACCTCGACGGCGCCGACGGCATCGACGCGCTCAACGGGGGCTTCGGGGAGGACGTATGCCGCAACGGGGAGGACAACGTGGGTTGCGAGGGCGGGCTATGAGACGCGCCGCGGTCACGGCTGGGGCCGTGCTCGCGCTGGTCGCGGCCGTGACGGTCCCGGCGGCCGGGGCGCCGCCGCGCTGCCAGGGCGAGAGCGCGACGATCGTCGGCACGGACGGGATCGACCGCATCCGCGGGACGTCCGGCGACGACGTCATCGTCGCCCTCGGCGGCGCCGACGTCGTGCGCGCACGCGGCGGCGACGACCTCGTGTGCGGTGGCGCGGTCTCGGATCGACTCCTCGGAGGCGGCGGCGCGGACGAGCTCTTCGGGGGCCCCGAGTCCGACCGGCTCTTCGGCGGCGCCGGCGACGACGAGCTCCACGGGGGGCCGCTCGGCCGCTACGGCCGCGGCGTCGATCGCGCCACCTACCGCGGGGCGCCCGCGGCGGTCGTCGTCGACATGACGACGGGCACCGTCACGGGGCACGGCGAGGACCGCCTGTTCGACATCGAGACGGTCTTCGGCTCGCGTCACGGCGACGCCATGACCGCGGCCCACGACCGCGCGTCCCAGTTCTTCGGCGCCGGTGGCGACGACGAGCTCGTGGCGGGGGCCGCGGGCGCGCGGCTCGACGGTGGCGCAGGCAGTGACCGTCTCATCGGCGGTCCCGCGCCCGACGACCTGCTCGCGGGCGGCGACGAGGGCGACGACCGGCTCGAGGGACGCGGTGGCGACGACGGCCTGTGGGCGGACCGCGGCGCCGACGAGCTCCTCGCAGGTCCCGGCGACGACACCCTCGCCGACGGCCCGGACGACACCGTGCTCGACGGCGGCGAGGGCGCCGACTCCGTGTGGATGTCCACCTCGCAGTCTGTCCTCGTCGATCTCGGCGCCGGCACGGCGACGGGTGCAGGCGTCGACACGCTCGTCGACGTCGAGGACGTCCGGACCGGCTACGGCGACGACGTCGTGATCGGCGACGACGCGGACAACGCGATCCACGTCGGGTACGGCGCCGACGAGGTCCACGCGGGCGCCGGCGACGACCGCGTCGAGGGCGACGCCGGCGACGACGTCCTCGCGGGCGCCGAGGGCGACGACGTCGTGATCGGCGACCCGCGCTGGCCGTTCGAGGGCGAAGGCGTCGACGAGCTCTCCGGCGGCGCGGGAGACGACCGGCTCGCAGGCGGTCCGCTCGACGACGTCCTCGACGGCGGACCCGACTTCGACGAGCTCGACGGCGGCGACGGAGCCGACGCGTGCGCCGCGGGCGAGGACGTCTACAACTGCGAGCCCTGACCGAGGGCGAGCGACGGGTCGCGGCCGTTGCGCGAAACGGGCAGCCACTCCTCCCGTGGGCCGTGCGGCGTCGTGCGCTCCGAGTGCCGCTCAGACCCCGTCGGTCGCCGCGAGGACCGGGCGGTGCTCGAAGGGCGTCGACAGGACGATCGTCGAGCGCGTCACGACCTCGAGCTTCTCGCGCAGCGCGTCGAGGACCTCCTCGAGCGCGCGCGTGCTCGGCGCTCGCACGATCAGGGCATACGAGTTGTCGCCCGCGACCGCGTAGCACGACTCCACGAGCGGGAACTCGGCGACGCGGCGCGGCACGTCGCCGGGGGAGCCCGGCTGGAGCGACAGCGTCACGAACGCGGTGATGGGGAGGCCGGCGCGCTCGAGGTCGACGTCGGCCCGGTACGCCCGCACGACCCCGGCGCGCTCGAGCTTGCGCACGCGGTCGTGCACCGACGACGCCGCGAGCCCCACGCGGGCACCGATCTGGGCATAGGTGAGGCGGGCGTCGCCCTGCAGGACCCCGAGTATCTTCCGATCCGTGGCGTCCAAGCCGAATCTCCTTCCGCTGTGGGCGTGAAACGCCTAACGTCATTAGGTACACTAGCGGGACCGCGGACGCAAGCACGGCCTTCGCACCACAGGAACCAGTCGAACGCCGACGGCCGGAGGGAGGCCCGCATGACGAGCATCGCAGCGCCTGCCGCACCGGCCGGCGACGCGCGCCCGGCGCGGGCCCACGCCGCGCCCCAGCCGTACGAGTACCGGCCCGAGCGCTCCTTCGAGGAGCCCGACTGGCGGCGGCTCCCGGGCTACCGCGACGTCACCGACGCCGAGTGGCGCAGCGCCAAATGGCAGCGCCAGCACACGGTCAAGAGCGTCGACGGGCTCCGCAAGGTGTTCGGAGACCTCCTGCCCGACGACCTCGCCGCGTCGATCGAGCGCGACGTCGCGCAGCGAGCCACGATGTCGATGCTCGTGCCGCCGCAGATGCTCAACACGATGGGCGAGCGCGACCTGTGGCGCGACCCGATCCGCCGCTACATGCTCCCCGCGTTCGACGACCGCCATCCCCAGTGGCCGAGCCACCCGCTGGCGCAGCGCGACAGCCTCCACGAGGCCGACATGTGGGCGGTCGAGGGGCTCACGCACCGCTATCCGACCAAGGTCCTGGCGGAGCTGCTCGCGACCTGCCCCCAGTACTGCGGCCACTGCACGCGCATGGACCTGGTCGGCAACAACGTCCCGCAGGTCCTCAAGCACCGCTTCGAGATGAAGCAGAAGGATCGCTACGACGCGATCCTCGAGTACCTGCGCGCGACCCCGACGGTGCGCGACGTGGTCGTGTCGGGCGGCGACGTCGCCAACCTCCCGATCGCGCACCTCGAGTCGTTCGTCGGCCGGCTGCTCGACATCGAGCACGTGCGCGACGTCAGGCTCGCGAGCAAGGGCCTCATGGGGCTTCCGCAGCACTTCCTGCAGGACGACGTCCTCGCGGGGCTCGAGCGCCTCGCGGCCAAGGCGCGCGCCCGCGGCGTCGACCTCGCGCTGCACGTCCACGTCAACCACGCGCAGTCGGTCACGCCGATGGTCGCGGAGGCGGTCGCCAAGTTCCACGACATGGGCTTTCGCGACGTGCGCAACCAGGGCGTCCTGATGCGCGGCGTCAACGACACGCAGAAGGACCTGCTCGACCTCTGCTTCGCGCTGCTCGACCGCGCCAAGGTCATGCCCTACTACTTCTACATGTGCGACATGATCCCGAACGCGGAGCACTGGCGGGTGTCGGTGCACGACGCCCAGCGGCTCCAGCACGCCGTCATGGGCTACCTGCCCGGCTTCGCGACGCCGCGCATCGTGTGCGACGTGCCGTTCGTCGGCAAGCGCTGGGTGCACCAGGTCGAGGACTACGACCGCGTGCGCGGGATCTCGTACTGGACGAAGAACTACCGCACGGGCATCGAGCACGACGATCCGCAGGCGCTCGAGCGGCGCTACGAGTACTACGACCCCATCGACACGCTGCCCGAGGAGGGCCGCGCCTACTGGCGTGCGCGGGCGGGTGCCGTCGCGAGCGCGTGACGGGCGCCGGGGGGTAAGAATCGAGGAGCGACGACGGGTGACGGCGCCGGACGGCGCCGGCGAGGGAGGTAGCGATGGTCCAGGCAGGGTTCAAGGTCACGTACGCCACGATGTCGGCCGACGACGAGGAGCTGGCGCAGCGCTACGCGCAGGGCGCCGAGGTCGCCCGGTCGTGGCTCGGCAAGGAGAACCCCTTCTACGTATCCGGTGAGGCGCGCCACGGCAACTGCGTGGACCAGCGCTCGCCGATAGACGACAGCATCGCGATCGGGCGCTTCTGCACCGCGACGCCGGCCGACGTCGTCGACGCGGTCGCGGCCGCCAAGCGCGCGTTCCCCGCGTGGGCGGCGACGTCGTGGAAGGAGCGCATCGACATCCTCAACAAGGCGGCCGACCTCATCTCGGAGCGCGTCTACGAGCTCAGCGCGCTCGTCGCGCTCGAGGTCGGCAAGAACCAGCTCGAAGCCCTCGGCGAGGTCGAGGAGGCCGCGGATCTCATCCGCTACTACTGCCACCAGATGGAGGTCAACGACGGCTTCGCGCTGCCCATGCAGCGCCTGTCGGAGGCGGAGAAGACCTACAGCGTCCTGCGCCCGTACGGCGTGTGGGCCGTGATCTCGCCGTTCAACTATCCGATCGCGCTCACGGGCGGCCCCGCGGGCGGCGCTCTCGTCGCGGGCAACACCGTCGTGCTCAAGCCGTCCGAGGGCGCGTACCTCACCGCGCTCAAGCTCTACGAGGTGTTCATGGACGCCGGCGTCCCGCCCGAGGCGTTCCACCTCCTGCCGGGCGACGGCGAGTCCGTGGGCCGCGCGATCGTCGACAGCCGCGACGTCGACGGGCTCACGTTCACGGGCTCCTACGACGTCGGCATGCAGCTGTTCAAGACGATCTCCAAGGAGTACCCGAAGCCGGCGATCTGCGAGATGGGCGGCAAGAACCCGACCGTCGTCAGCCGTCGGGCCGACCTCGACAAGGCGACCGACGGCGTCATGCGCTCGGCGTTCGGGTTCACCGGACAGAAGTGCTCCGCATGCTCGCGCGTGCTCGTCGAGCGCCCCGTGTACGACGACTTCGTCGCGCTGCTGCTCGAGAAGACGGCGCGGCTCAAGGTCGGCAACCCGCTCGAGCGCGACGTCTACATGGGCCCGCTCATCGACCGGCGCGCGGTCGAGCGCTTCGAGAACGCCGTCGCTGCGGCCCGCAGCCACGGACGCGTGCTGTTCGGCGGCGAGCGCGTCACCGAAGGCGATCTCGCGCGCGGCAACTTCGTGCAGCCGACCGTCGTCGAAGTCCCGCCGACGTCCGACGTGTGGCGCAACGAGCTGTTCGTGCCGCTCGTCGCGGTGCACGCGGTCGACTCGCTCGACGAGGGGTTCGAGCTCGCCAACGACACCGTCTTCGGGCTCACCGCGGGCTTCTACTCGGAGGACCGCTCCGAGATCGACCGCTTCCTCAACGCCATCGAGGCCGGCGTCGTCTACGTCAACCGACGCGCCGGCGCGACGACCGGCGCGTGGCCCGGCGTGCAGCCGTTCGGCGGCTGGAAGGGCTCCGGTAGCAGCGGCAAGGCCGGCGGCGGGCTCTATTACGTGCAGCTCTACATGCGCGAGCAGAGCCACACGATCGTCGAGGACTGACGTGACCGCGACCGCCGGCGCGGCGTCGTACGACGAGCTCGCGGCCGTCACGCAGCCACGCGTCGTCACCGAGCTGCCCGGCCCCCGGGCGCGCGCCGCGGTCGAGGCCGACGAGCGCGTCACGAGCCCGTCGTTGCCGCGCGCGTACGCGTTCGTCCCCGCGCGCGGGGCGGGGGCCGTGCTCGAGGACGTCGACGGCAACGTGTTCCTCGACTTCAACGCGGGCATCGCGGTGTGCTCGACCGGACACGCCCACCCCGCGGTCGTCGAGGCGATGACGGCCCAGGCGCAGCGACTGCTGCACTACTCGGCGTCGGACTTCTACCTGCCCGTCTACACGGCGGTGTGCGAGCGTCTCGACGAGCTCGCGCCGATGAGCGCGCCGACGCGCTCGTTCCTGTGCAACTCGGGGACCGAGGGCGTGGAGGCCGCCATCAAGCTGGCGCGCCACCACACCCGCCGCCAGTACGTCGTCGGCTTCCTCGGCTCGTTCCACGGCCGCAGCTACGGGAGCGTGAGCCTCACCGCGTCGAGCGCCAAGTACCACGCGGGCTTCGGGCCCATGCTGCCGGGCGTCGTGCACGCGCCGTACGCGGAGCGCACGACGTCGTGGGTCGGGCTGACCGACGACGACGCGCGCACGAGCTATCTCGAGGACGTCGTGTTCACGCGCCTCGCGCCGCCCGACGAGGTCGCCGCGGTCGTCGTCGAGCCGGTGCTCGGGGAGGGCGGCTACGTGGTCCCGCCGGCGGCGTGGCTGCGCCGTCTCCGCGCGCTGCGCGAGCTGTGCGACGAGCACGGGATCCTCTACGTCGACGACGAGGTCCAGGCCGGGATGGGCCGCACGGGGCCGGTGTGGGCGATCGAGCACTACGACGGCGTCGAGCCGGACGTCCTCGTCAGCGGCAAATCGCTCGGCGGCGGACTGCCGCTCGCGGCGATCACCGCGCGCGCGGAGATCATGGACGCGCCGGAGAAGGGCGGGCTCGGCGGGACGTTCGGCGGCAACCCGCTCTGATGCGCCGCGGCGCTCGCCGTGCTGGACATCGTCGCCTGGCCCGAGTCCCGCTCTCGGATCGAGCGGCTCGACGCGACCCTGCGCGCTCGCCTCGACGAGCTGGCCGGCAGGCCTCCGATCGTCGCCGAGGTGCGAGGGGGTCGGGCCGATGCTCGCGACGGAGCTGGGGATCGCGAGCAGGCGTTCGCCGCGACGCAGGCGGCGCGCGAGCGCGGGCTAGATCCTCCCGTCGTGCGACTACGACGGCAACGTCATCCACATCCTCGTCCCGCACGTCGTCGGCGAAAGGAGTTCGAGGAGGGCCTCGCGATCCTCGACGAGGCGCTGGGGTCGCGGTCGGATAGCAGACGCTTTCACCCTCACCAACGGTCTGATTTTCGCCGATGATGTTCCGTACTCGTGCTAGCTCGACGGCATTTGCATCGCCTGCTGCCGGACCGAATCGCTAGCCGCGACGTTCAGGTACGCCTGATACGCCGGGTGGATCCGGTACCGAGCATCCGCTCCTCTGCTAGTTGCGAAACCGCGCGCAACCGCGTCGAGCCTTTTGCGATCTCGCGGGTTCTCAGCGAACTCGAACGCGCCTTCGTGCACTTCTCGGCCTAGGAAGGAGAGCGCAACTAGCTGATCTAGGACGGTTGTCACATCCCGGTGTGATGACGACTTCGAAATCGTCTCGACCAAGTCGGACATCGTCAAGATCTCGTCCGCGCCGGCGAATTCGAACAGCAGATCCTCAAGCTCCCGAACGTCTCCGGACCCCTCTACGAGCAGAGCCTCGAACGCGAACTGCGAGTACTGCCGTTCTGCCTCGAGAACATCGGCAGACGTCACCTTCTCTCGTCGATGCCGTACGGCAGAGTCAATCGCCGCATTCGCGAGATAGAGGATGTCTCGCGGCCTGGGCAGCACCCGAGAAGCCATGTACTCGCGCGTCGGCATTCCACGGGTCGTGCGCTCGAAGTACTTTCGCCAGAGGTCGCTCCCGGGCGTATTCGGATCACGACCTGCGCGATACCGCTCTTCCACGAGTTGCAGAAGAAGCTCGCCGTCGCTCCATGTCAAGAACCGAGTCGGGATCTTGTCCGGTTCTCGCGCCTGAGAGATGACGCGGAAGAAGATGTCGCTGC
>DASZZZ010000052.1:0-3983 GCA_036260375.1 Actinomycetota bacterium | reverse complement strand
CGGGCTCGAGCGCTCCGGCGAGCGCGTGCGCGACGCCGGGCTCGACGGCGTCGACGACGACCTCGTCGATCCGCACCTCGACCGGCGCATGCGCGACCGCGGGCGCGTCCGCGCGCGCGCGCTCGGCGGGACCCGTCGGCGGCGCGTGCCCTACACCCATCCCGCGGTCTCCGCGTCGGTCAACGGCTTCTCGAGCTTGGCGCACTCGCCGCGCGCGGCGCGCAGCAGGTGCTCCATGGTCACGGGCCCGCCGCCGTCCGCGGCGAGGAACGCCGCGTTGAGCGCGATGTTGCGGATGTTGCCGCCCGCGACGTTGAGGCGCGCGAGCTTGGCGTGGTCGACCTCGCGCACCGGCGTCGCGTCGGGGAACACGCGCCGCCATATCTCGGCGCGCTGCGCCGCGTCGGGGAACGCGAACTGGACGACGAAGCGGATGCGGCGCAGGAACGCCTTGTCGAGCGCGGTCTTCATGTTCGTGGTGAGGATCGCCAGCCCGGTGTAGGCCTCCATGCGCTGCAGGAGGTAGCTCACCTCGATGTTGGCGTAGCGATCGTGGCTGTCCTTGACCTCGCTGCGCTTGCCGAACAGCGCGTCGGCCTCGTCGAACAGCAGGATCGACCCGCCGCCCTCGGCCGCGTCGAACACGCGCTTGAGGTTCTTCTCGGTCTCCCCGATGTACTTGCTCACGACCTGGCTGAGGTCGATGCGGTACAGGTCGAGGCGAAGGTCGTTGGCGAGGACCTCCGCGGCCATCGTCTTGCCGGTCCCGCTCGGGCCGCTGAACAGCGCGCTGATGCCGAGGCCGCGCGACGACTTGGCGGCGAAGCCCCACGTCTCGTAGACGCGCAGGCGGTGGCGCACGTGGGCGGAGATCTCGCGCAGCACGCGCCGCTGCTGCTCCGGCAGCACGAGGTCGTCCCACCCGGCGGTCGGTCGGATGCGGTCGGCGAGGTCGTCGAGGCGGGGCCGCGCCTGCGACCGGCACGCGTCCCACAGCGCGCGTCCGAGCTCGTCGGCGTCGGCGCCGTCGCGCGCCGCGGCGCGTCCGAGGACGTCGGCGCTGGCGGCGCGAATCGCACGCTCGTCGAGCCTGAACTGACCGACGACCGCGTCGACGCGCCCGTCGAGCACGCGCGCCAGGTCGCCGAGCGCGCCGCTCCACAGGGCGCGCTGCTCGGCCGTCGTCGCGTCGCCGATCCGCAGCCGCACGGCCGGCCGCACCCCGGTCGCGGCGGGCTCGCGCGACGACACGAGCACGGGAGCGCGCAGGTCGTCGGCGAGGGCCGCGACCGCGCGCACGGTCTCGGGCGCGTCGCCGTCGTGCAGGTCGACGAGCAGCGCGCTCCGGCTCAGGACCGCCTCGCGCGCCCACAGACGCGTCATCGCCTCGCGCTCGGCGGGCGCGGACGGCACGTCGAGCGCGCGCACGGCATGGAGCGCCAGCCCGGCCTCGGCCGCCGCGCATGCGGCGACCTCGACGGCCGCGGACCGATGCCGGCCCCACAGCTGGACGAGCGGCAGCGGGTCGTCGCCACCGGCGGCCGACCACACCCCGACGACGCGCTGCGCGAGCGCACGCTGCGACTCCGTCGGCCGGGCCGCGGCCCCCACCGGAGCCACGACCCCGTCGAGGCGCGCGTCGAGATGGGCGACGCCGGCGAGGTAGTGAAGGATGCGCTCGTCGATCCGCAGCGCGCTGGTCGTCAGCGCGTCGCCGGGTGCGACGTCGACCATCCTCCACCGGCGCAGGGGCGCGCTCGACGTGATCGCGCTCCAGTGCGCCGACGGGAACGCCGCGAGCGCGAGGCCGAACGTCGGGTACGGGCGTCCGCCGTCGCCGTGCGCCGCCGCGCATTCCGCCGCGAACGCGCCGTCGAGCTCCACCCCGGCGCACGCGACGAGGACGTCGCGTTCGAAGTCCGACAGCTCGAACGACGCGCACACGGCGTCGAGCGCGCTCGGCGACGGCATGCGCGCCGCCGCGTCGTCGAGCGCGCGCCGCGCCGAGTCGACGTCGCCGCCGCGGCCGTCGTCGCCGCGTCCGTGTCTTGCATGCGCGCGCAGCAGCGCGCGCACGACCCCGAGCGCGGCGGTCACGTGCCGCTGGTTCGCCTCGAACCAGCCGGGCGGCGGGGCGGTCACGGCATCGTCACGGTGGGGCCGACGAAGCGCCCGTCCGCGTCGGTCTCGAGCGGGCTCTCGGCCCCGTCGACCTGCACTCGGACGAGGTAGTCACCGGCCTCGACGCCGGCGACCGCGAACGTGACGGTCGCGGACGTCTCGGGCGCCCCTTCCGCGGCTCGCCCGGGCGCGTCGAACCGGTACGCGCGCGGGGCGCGGTCGCCGGGCGGGTCGGCCTCGTCGAGCAACAGGGCGACGCGCTGGCGCACGCCGACGGCGGGCTCGAGCTCGACCGTGACGTCGACCGCGCCGGCGTCGCCCGGTGCGGTCTCGACCGGCGCGACGACGCGCGGGCGCAGCACGAGCGCGGCGACGTTGGACTCGAAGCCGGGATGCGGCAGCGGCGGGTCGCCCATCGACACTAGCTGGACGACCTGCACGCCGTGCACGCCGGCGGGCAGGTCGGCGGGAAGCTCGACGCGCAGCTCGTCGTCGCGCGCCGTCGCCGCCTCGGGCGCGACCTCGAGCGCGCCGATGCGCACGCGCGTGACGTCGCCGAGCAACCGGGAGCCGCGCACGCGCAGCGTGGAGCCGGCCACGACCGGCTCCGTCGCCCCGGCCGCCGAGACGACCTCGACGACGACCGGATTGCGAAACGGCGTCACGTAGAGGCGCCGGTCGCGCACCGGGAGCGCACGGCGCGGCGTGTCGTCGCCCTCGATCAGCACGACGGTGCCCTGGTACGCGGCCGAGAGCACGTAGGGCGTCTGGAAGAACACCGACCACAGCTTGGAGAGCTCCTCGAGGTTGAGCGGAAGCGGCGAGAGCTTCACCGACTCGATGGCGTCGGCGAGGTCGGCAAACTGCAGGAACGTCGCCGGGTCGTCGTCCACGGCGGCGTCGATCGCCGCGGTCACGGCGGCGCTCGTGAGCACGGGGCGCGCGCTCAGCGTGCGCACCGCCATCCCGAGCAGGCGCTGCGGCTCGAGGTCGCCCTCGTCCCCGTAGAACGTGAGCAGATAGTGGAGGTCTATCGCCGCGGTCGGACGTTGCACGAGCGTGCCGTCGGGACGTCGCGTCGGCAGGTCCTCGTTGCGCCACGCCGCGTTCGGCGTCACCTGGTACAGGTAGACGTTGATGCCCTTGCGCTCGCCGGCGCCGTTGTCGGCGCTCTCGGGGCGCGTCGTCGTGACGGTCGCGTTCGGCACGGCGCCGGGAACGCCCGCGGCGAGCGCCTCGTCGAGGACGCGCTTGAGGCTCGCGGTCACCGCCGCGACGGCGAGGAAGTTGCTCATCGCGCCCGCCGCCTGCGCGCGAGCACGTCGTCGAGCGACAGCGCGGGGCCGCGCGGCGCGGGGGCCGGGGCCGGCTCTTCGGGGGCCGCGACGCGGATCTCGACGCGCCCGATCGTCACGCGCACGCCGCCCGCCGGGCCCCCGAACGCGGACGACGCGGCTGGCGTCGTCTCGGCGGACGACGCGGCTGGCGTCGTCTCGGCGGTCGCCGGAACGGGCTCGACGAGACCGGGACTCGGGTCGTCGGCGCGCGCGCGTGCCGTGTCGGGATCGCCGGCGGGGGCCGCGCGCGGCAGGAGGCGCGCCGCGGGCGCCTCGGGACCGACGCGCGGTCGCGGCTCGGGCAGGTCGGCGCGGTCCGGACGCGTCGCCTCGCGAGCGACCCGCGTTCCGTCCGAATCGACGCCTTCGGACTCCGTCGCGCGCGACGCGGCTCCATCCGCGCGCGGCTTCTCCGGAGCGCGCTCGCCGTCGTCGTCCGACAGCGCGGCCGCGTGTGCGCGCGCGGCGGCCTCCGGCGCGTCGTCGGACGTGGGCGGTCGGGCGGCCTCGGTGCGCGCCGCACGC